>NZ_JBDFPL010000001.1:0-900456 GCF_039672565.1 Pseudomonas sp. Ps21-P2 | reverse complement strand
CGGAGCGAGACCGGAGTGAAGGAACCCTGACGAAGGAAGGGCCCAACCAGGAGCACAAGCCCTTGGTTACTTGGGGCTTTATCAAGTAACTCGCCGAAGGCGAAACAGTCTGCCCCCAGGCAGACGCTCTTGATCTTAAAGATCTGGATCTTGATCTTGATCTCGCGTTTACCGCCTTTAAAACAACCCGGACGTCGGCGGCGGTGTCCCCTTGAGCTGCCAGGCCCCCACCGCCGCCGCCTTCCACTGCCGCGGATTGTGATTGGACACCGTGCGCGCGTTGCGCCAGTGACGATCCAGATTGTGCGCCCGCCCCGTCGTCGAAGCACCGCCTACATCGAACACCAGCTCTGCAGCTTTCAAGGCTGACTCGGCAGCCATGTACTGCGCCTGAGCCACATCAACGGCGGCTTGATCCACCGCCACCGCGTCCAGCTCGGCGGCCCACGCCCGGTCGATCGAGGCGGCGGCGTGCAATACCACCGCTTCCGCCGTAAAGGCGCGGGCCGCAATGTCGCCGACGCTAAGCTCGACGTAAGGGTCATCCACCGAGCGCGTTGCCGTGCTGTGCTTGATCGGCCGCGCGTGGTCCCGGGCGAAACTGACCGCGTCGTTCAAGGCATTGCGCGCGATGCCGGCGTTGACCGCCGCCAGGAACACCTGCAGAAACGGCGTAACGATGGTGCGTTTGCCCTCCTCCACCGTGCGGGTGCGAATCTCCTCCGCCTTGACCTGCACATCGTGCAAATGCGTGGTGCCACTGGCCGTCAGGCGTTGGCCCATGGCGTCGAAGTCATCGACCAACTCCAGGCCCTGACGGTCGCGAGGCAGGATGAATGACACCGGCTGATCGTTCTCATCCAGCGCCACCGCGCTGACCCAGTCGGCGTACAGCGAACCGGTGCTGTAATACTTGCTGCCGCTCGCCCGGTAATCGTCGCCATCGCGGACGATACGCGCGCTGATCGCGCCGTTGACGCCGCCCACTTCCCAGCCGGCATTGCCCACCACCGCGCCCTGCAGGTAGCGGGCAAACCAGCGCTCGCGCTCAGCCTCGGCGTCTTCAGCCCGGGAGGCCAGCAGGCCTTCGACGAAGCCGAATCCGGGGCGCAACGCCTGGGCCACGTTGGAATCAGCGGACGCGATGCGGATCAGCAGCGCGATGACTTCCCTGACCGTCGCCTCGGCGCCACCAAAGCGCACGGGAATGCGCGCAGTGAACACACCAGCCTTGGCAATCTGCGCGACGGCCTCATAGGGCAATTGCCGATCACGTTCGCGCCGGGCCGCCCCTGCGGCGATGTCCGGCAGCAGGCGGTCCAGTCGCGCGTTGAGTTCTGCGACGGTGACGACCGCAGGTTTGGGTACAGCAGACAACGTACTCATGGCAGATCCTTGTTCTGAATTCGAACCTAAATGGCGATTTTCCACAGCCGGGATTCATCAAACAGCAGCACCGCGCTTTCCGGTTCCAGCGGCGGCACCACCAGTGTGGCGCCGGTACCGGGCAGACGCGGAACCGCACCCAGCAGGCGTCGGGTGTATTCGTGTCGGGGGCTGTCGAAGAGCGTCTCGACCGGCGCGCGCTCCACCACCTGGCCGTGACGCATGACCAGCACTTCATCGCTGACGTGGCGAATCACCCCCAGATCATGGGAAATGAATAGATACGCCAGGCCCAGCGACGCCTGAAGATCCGCCAGCAGATCGAGCACCTGGGCCTGGACGGACACGTCCAGCGCCGAGACAGGCTCGTCGCAGATGATCACTTTCGGGTTGCTGGCGATGGCCCGGGCGATGGCCACGCGCTGACGCTGTCCGCCGGACAACTGCAACGGCCGACGGCTCGACAGCTCAACCGGAAGACGAACTTCATGAAGCAGCTGGGCAATCCGCGCGCGCTGTTGCTCGAACGGCATGCCGGCCACATCCAGGGCGTCGGCGAGAATCTGGCCGACGCTCCAGCGTGGGTCGAACGAGCTGAGGGGGTCTTGATAAATCACGCTGATGTCGCGCCGATGCAGGCGCCGGGTTTTCTCCTCGACGCGCCCGCTGCCCGCCCCCGTCCACGGCACATTGAGAAACTGCACCGCGCCGGCATCGGGCTCCAACAGGCCCAGCACAATGCGCGCCACAGTGGTCTTGCCGGAACCGGACTCGCCGACGATGCCTAGGGTGCGGCCCGCACGCAGCTCGAAGCTGACGCCATCGACGACCTGCCGCACCTGTTGATCGGGGCCGACGTAGCGCTTGCCCAGCCCGGTAGCCTTGAGCAACACCGGAGAATCCACCCCCGCCCGAGCCTGCAGCGCTGACGCACCCTGCCCCGACCCACCCTGCGCCGATGAAAGCCGCGTCCCGCGCGCATGTTCGGCGGGCACGGCATCCAGCAATGAGCGGGTGTAGGCATGACGCGGGTTGCGCAGCACTTGCTCCATCGGCCCCTGCTCGACCACTTCGCCGTGGCGCAGCACCAGCACCTCATCGGCCAGCTGCGCAACCACGGCCAGGTCATGGCTGATGATCAACAGCGAGTCGCCGCGTTGGCGGATATGTTGCAGGACGTCGAGGATCTGCGCCTGCACCGTGGCGTCCAGCGCGGTGGTCGGCTCGTCGGCAATCACCAGTCCGGGATTCATCGCCAAGGCACTGGCAATCAGCGCGCGCTGACGTAATCCTCCGGAAAGCTGGTCAGGCCGCTGCCGTGCGCGCAGCCGTGGCTCGGGCACGCCGACGGTCTCCAGCAATTCGATAACCCGCTCGCCCCGGCTGACGCGATGGCCCCAGCCATGGGTCTGCAGCACTTCGAGAATCTCCTTGCCCACCGGGCGCAACGGGTCCAGGGACACCAGCGCATCCTGCAGCACGAAACCGATTTCCCGGCCGCGCAAGTCACGCCATCCGCGCTCCGACAGCGCCAGCAGATCACGTCCGGCATAACTCAGCCGGCGCGCCGTGACCCGCGCGCCCTCGCCCGCCAGGCCGATCAGGCTGCGCGCCGTCACGCTCTTGCCCGAGCCGGATTCGCCGACCAGCGCGAGAGTCTTGCCCGGTTCCAGGGTGAACGACAGATCACGCACCACCGACTGCCCGGCGAATTCGATGGACAGGCCTTCGACGATCAAACGTTTCGGCTCGCTCATGACAGTCGGCCCTCCAGACGTTGTTGCAGGTAACGACCGGCGACCGTGGTCGACAGCGTGGTGAGGACGATGAACAAGCCGGGGAAAAACGTCAGCCACCACGCGTTGGCGATAAAGTCGCGGCCCATCGACAACATGGTTCCCCATTCCGGCGCCGGTGGACGCGCGCCGAGGCCGAGGAAGCTCAGCGCCGACGCCCAGACGATGGCCTGACCGACGCCCATGGTCAGGGTCACGATCAGCGGCCGCATGGCGTTGGGCAATAGTTGCCGGGTGATGATGCGCAGTGGTGGATGGCCGAGGGCCTTCGCCGATTCGATGTAGCCGGCATTGCGCACCGCCAGCACCTGGCCGCGGACCATGCGCGCATAACCGGGGGCGCCGCCCAGACCGGTGGCAACGATGAGCGGGCCGATGCCGCTGCCAAAAATCGCCACGAACAGCAGCGCCAGAATCAGACTGGGAAAGGCAAACAGCATTTCAAGCACCCAGCCCACGGCGCGGTCGACCCGTGCGCCACCCAATCCGCCGAGCAGGCCGAGAACGATGGCGATGCTAATGGCAATGGCGGTCGCTGCCAGGCCGATGAACAGCGACTGGCGCGTGCCGTAGATCACTCGGGAAAAAATGTCCCGCCCCGATTGGTCGGTGCCGAACCAGTGCGCCCAGCCCGGTGGATGAAACGCATCGCGCGGCACGATCGCCAGCGGATCGCTGTGGGCGAACCACTGTGGCGCCAGGGCGGCGAGGATGACCAGCAGCAAAAAGGCCAGGGCCAGCGACGGGCCGATTCGCCAGGTGCGCGGCGTGCGCTGGACCCGAATCGCGGGCAGCGGCGTGTCGAGAATCAGGTCGCTCATCACGGGTTCTCCTGTTGGCGAGGGTCGACCCATTGGTAAAGCAGGTCGACCAGAATGTTGGCCAGCACATAACCGGCGGCCACCACCAGGCTGATGCCGATGGTCAGCGGCAGGTCCTGGGCTTGCACGGCCTGGTACAACTGACGTCCGAGGCCCTTGCGGGAGAAGATCACCTCGATCACCACGGCGCCGCTGATCAGCGCGCCGATGGCCCAGCCTGACAGCGAGATGCCCGGCAGCACGGCATGACGCAGCGCGTGTTTGAAGCGCACGTTGAAGTCGCTCAGCCCGCGGGTTCTGGCGGTCAACACGAAGGGTTGTTCAAGGGTCAGGTCCAGGGATTCGCGGGTGACCTGGGCGATGAAACCGGCCAGCGGAATCGCCAATGCGAAAGACGGCAGCACCAGTGTCCGCCAGCCGTCACTGCCCGCCGGCGGAAACAGCCGCAAGCCAAACGCGAACACGGCCAGCAGCAGAATCCCCAGCCAGAAATGCGGCAGCGCGGCGGATACCGTTTCTACCAGCGACGCGAGGGTGCTAACCCAGCGGCGGCGCCCGGCGGTGAGCACCGTCAACGCCAGCACCAGCAGCCACGCCAGCGCCAGGGAGGTGAAGGTCAGTTCCAGCGTCGGCCAGGATTGCTCGGCGAGCACGCGGGTCACCGGCAGATGCTGGGAATAGGACATCCCCAGATCACCTTGCACCAGCCGCCCGAGGTACAGCGCGTATTGCACGGCCAGCGGTTTATCCAGGCCGTATTCGCGGGTGGCCTCGGCGATGGTTTCGGCGGTCGGGTTGCCACTCGGTCCACCGAGGATCGCCAGCACCGGATCGCCGGGCATCAGGCGCAAGGCGAAGAAGGTCAATGTCGCGACCGCCCACAGCACCAGAATCCCGCCCGCCAGGCGCCACAACGCGCGCTTGCCCAGCCGCTGCAATCGCTCGCGACGCGGGTTCGCGGACGGCGTCTGAGGGGCGGCCTCAGGGTTGTTGTCCAGCGCGTTGGTCAGCCCGTTGCTCGACGCTGTATTGGTCATTTGTTCACCCATGCGTCATAGAGGTAAGTCACCGCCAGCGAGGTTTCCAGCCGCACGCCCTGGGTGGTTTTGTAGATGCCCAGTCGAGTGCTCTGCGGGTACGTGGTCAGTTGCAGGTATTGGCGGGAGGCAATCTGTTGCGCCTTGTAATACAGCGCCCGCCGCTGCTCGGCGTCCTGGGTGGCGAGGGCCTGCTGCACCAGCGAGTCGAACGCCGGGTCGCTGAAGCCGGCGGTGTTCTGGTGGTAGCCACCCACCCCTGCGGGACGAATGAACTCGCTGCCGAAGATGATGCGCAGTACGTCGGCGGTGTTGGTGTTCCAGTAGCCGAGGCGAATGTCGTAGTCCCAATCGGCCTGGCGCTTGGTCGCCTGCACGTCGCTCATCTGGTCGATGATCAGCTCGAAGCCGGCTCGCCGCGTGGTCGCCTGGACCTGTTCCCATAGGGTGTATTCGGAGGGTGGCGTGCGGTTGCCCATGACCACGTGAACTTGCAGGCGCTTGCCCTCCTTCGTCCGATAGCCGTCGCTGTCCCGTTGGGTCCAGCCGGCCTGATCGAGCAGTTGTGCAGCCCTGGCAGGGTCGTAATCCTGGGCGTGCTGGAAGTCCGGGCTGTAGAAGCGGGTGGCCGGGCTCAAGGGTCCGCCTGCGCGAGGGAATTCATTGAAGTACACACTTTTCAGGGCGCCATCGATGTCGGCGCTGCGCACGAACGCTTCGCGCACCTTGAGGTCGTTGAACGGCGCGCGGGTGATGTTCAGCGTGCCGTTGGTGGGGTTGCCGGGGCGCTGGGCGATGATCAGTTGCAGGTCGGGATTGCGTCGGGCCGCTTCATGGGATTCCGGGGGCAGCGCCTCGATGACGTCAACTTCACCGGCCTGCAGCGAGGCGAAGCGCACCGAGGGCTCCTGGATGAATTTCCAGACCACGCGGTCCAGCCAGGCCGGGCCCTGATGTTTGGCGGTGGGCGGCGCCCAGTTGTAGTCGGGGTTGCGCACCAGTTCGACCTGGCTCTGGCGGTCCCAGCGAACGATTTTGAAGGGGCCGCTGCCGACCGGGCTTTCGCAGTTGGTGTCACGGGGGCGCTGAAGGGCCGTCGGGGATTCGATGCCGAGGAAGCCCTGTGCGAGCACTTCGAGGAAGGCGGCATAGGGCGTCGCGAGGTGGACGACGGCGGTGTCGGCGTCGATCACGTCGGTGCTGCGGTATTGGCGAATGTAGCCGCCCGCTGTACTGGACTGGGTTTTGGGATTGGCCATGTGGTCGAGGTTGGCTTTGACCGCGGCTGCGTTGAACGGGGTGCCGTCGGTAAAGTGCACGTCGTTGCGCAGGTGGAAGGTGTAGGTCAGGCCGTCGTCGGAGATTTCCCAGCTTTTCGCAAGCCAGGGGCCGATGCGGCCTTCGGCGTCCATGGAGACGAGTGAGTCGAGGTACTGTTGGCCGATGAACACTTGGGGCATGTCGCCGGCGACGTGGGGGTCGAGGCAGGTCGGTTCGCGGTCGGTGGCATAGACGAGTGTGCCGCCTTTGACGGGTTGTTCGCTGCGGGTGACGGTGGAGGTGCTTTGTCCGCAGCCGAGCATGAGGCTGCAGAGGGTGGCCACGCCGAGGATGGCGGTGGGTTGGGTCCACGACCGGGGCCGAGGGTCGGGCAGTCGCAATGTGGGGGCGCGTTCTCGCATGGGTCCTGATGCCTTTGGTCCGGGATCAGGGTCATTGCACAAGGCATGCCGGGTTTTTCCAGCGGTAAATGCGGTGTGTCAGGCGGGTTTCGGGTTGCTGGCGGGGCAATTTGTGTGGCGGGTGTTGGTGGGGCAACAGCTCGGCTCTTTTTTTGGCTGCGCCGCGAGATCAAGATCAAAAGCGTCTGCCTGGGGGCAGACCGTTTCGCCTTCGGCGAGTTACTTGGAAAAGCACCCCAAGTAACCAAGGGTGCTTGCTCCTGGTTGGGCCCTTCGTTCCTCAGGGTTCCTTCACTCCGGTCTCGCTCCGTGGGCCCGCCGCCATCCGCCATCCATGGCGGGGGGCGGCTCTCGCGGCATCCATGCCGCTCGGCCCAATCCGCGAAACCTGCGTTCAGCCTGCACCCAAGTCGCGATTGGCGGTGTCTGGACCTTTTGTGTTTGAAGATCAAGATCAAGAGCAGATCAACGGCTTCCCGGCTGAAGCCGGTCCCACTGACTGTACGCGTGCTTTTGTAGGACTGGCTTTAGCCAGGAAGAGGCCAGTTCAGGCGCCGGTATTTTTCGGGACGCAGCGCTGCTTTTGTGGGAGCGAGCTTGCTCGCGAATGCGGTATCCGATTCACTCGGGGCGCGCATGGAACGGTCACCCCGGAAACCGCAACGGCTTCGCCGGGTGACTCAATGCGGCCGGGTCGCGGTAGCGGGCGCCGAAGTGGTCGTTGGGCAGGCGTGACTGCCCCGCGCCGAAGAGGCGTTCGCGCAGGGTTTCGCCTTCGGTGTAGGACTCACGGAAACGACCCCGGCGGCGCAATTCCGGGATGACCAGTTCGATGAAGTCGCGGGCCGTTTCAAAGGACAGGTACTGGCGCAAGTTGATGCCGTCGATGCCATCGACGTCGAGCCATTTTTCGATTTCGTCAGCGACCACCGTCGGTGTGCCAGCCACAAAGAAGCGTTCGCGGTTGAAACCTTCCAGCTGACCGAGTACGTCACCCACCCGCAGGTGGGGTTTGAAGCGGGATAGGCTTTGCCAGCCTTTGACCTCGCGTTCGATCAGCTCGCTGATCAGCGTGTCGCGCGGGTACGCGGTGAGGTCCACTGCCATTTGTGCATGGGCCAGTGACGCCTCGACGCTCATTAATTTGCGGTAGTCGTCGAGCTTCTGGCTGACCTCCGCATCGGTGCGGCCCACGATTACGCCGGCCATGACGATGAATTTCAGGCCGGCGGGATCACGCTCGTGAGCAAGGGCTTTTTGGCGCATGGCCTCGATATTCCCGCGCACCGCCGCCGTGTCCATGCCGCCGGTGAACACCACTTCAGCATGCCGCCCGGCGAACTCCATGCCTGCTGGCGAACCGGTGGCCTGGTACAGCACCGGTGTGCGCTGTCGCGACGGCTGACAGAGATGCGGGCCGGCGACTTTGAAATGCTCCCCGACGTGATCGATGTAGCGCACTTTGCTCGGGTCGGTGTAGATCCGCCGCTCACGGTCTTGGATCACCGAGTCGTCGTCCCAGGAGCCCTCCCAGAGTTTGTACAGCACGTCCAGGTACTCGTCGGCGATCTCGTAGCGGTGGTCGTGAACCACTTCCGTGTCGTGGCCGAAGTTGCGCGCGGCATTGGGCAGGTAGGAGGTGACGATGTTCCAGCCCACCCGCCCCTTGGTCAGATGGTCGAGGGTGCTCATGCGCCGGGCGAAGGCGAATGGCGGCTCGTAGGTGGTGGAAAACGTCGCACCGAATCCGAGGTTTTTGGTCACGGCGGCCATGGCCGGAATCACCAGCAGCGGGTCGTTGCTGGGGATCTGCATGGCTTCGCGCAACGCCGTTTCCGGACCGTCACGAAACGCATCGTACGTGCCGATCACGTCCGCCAGAAACACCCCGTCGAAGGTGCCGTATTCCAGCAACTGGGCGAGCTCCGTCCAGTAGTCCAGATCATTGAAGCGGTGCCGGTTGTTGTCCGGGTGCACCCATAAACCGTGGACGATGTGGCTGACGCAGTTCATTTCGAACAGATTGACATGCAGTTGCTTGGGCACTGCGCTGACTCCTTTATTCATACGCTGCTCATCCGGCGCTTGCCTCGTTTTGCGGACCTTTGATACCGCGTGTTCCCTGTGTGCAATGCAGCGAACATGCCACGGCTGATCTGCGGGTGAGGCCTTGGAAAAAGGTCATTTAATACCGGGCCATAACGGCGCCGGACATGCGAGTCTGTCTGCCCAGCCACAGACTGTTTAACCGCTGTTGAATAGTCGTTCCCGGCTAGAGTGGAAAAATCGGCCGGACGTGACGGTGTATCAGGGGGATGGCGTCGACGGCTGCCGGCGTGTTGAATGTGGGCAATGGACAGGTGAGGAAAATATGGCGCAGAACATCTACGACAACCCGCATTTCTTTGAGGGCTATAGCCAGCTGTCTCGCTCCATCGAAGGCTTGGCCGGCGCGCCGGAATGGCCGGCATTACGCGCGCTGCTCCCTGATCTGCAAGGCCACGACGTGCTGGATCTGGGCTGCGGCTACGGCTGGTTTTCGCGCTGGGCAGCCGAGCACGGTGCACGCAGCGTGCTCGGACTGGACCTCTCGGAAATGATGCTGCAGCGGGCCATTGAAGCAGGCCACCATGAACGCATCAGTTACCGGCGGGAAGACCTGGAGCATGTGCAGCTCCCATTGGCGCGTTTCAGCCTGGCGTTCAGCTCGCTGGCGTTTCATTACATCGTTGACCTGGGTGCGTTGCTGCGCAGCATCCATGACGCATTGATCCCCGGTGGCCGTCTGGTGTTTTCCATCGAGCACCCGGTGTTCATGGCGTCCTTCCAGCCGCAGTGGGTCGTCGACTCCCAGGGCCGCAAAGTCTGGCCGGTGGATCATTACCAGGTGGAAGGCCCGCGAAGCACCGACTGGCTGAGTCCCGGGGTCATCAAACAACACCGCACAATGGGCACGCTGCTCAACCTGCTCATCGCCAGCGGATTTACCCTCAACCATGTCAACGAATGGGGACCTTCGGCCCAGGACCTCATCGACCGCCCCGCCCTGGCTGACGAAATTCACCGGCCGATGATGCTGATTGTGGCGGCCACGCGCTCGTGATCGGCTTTTAAAGGGGCTACCTGGCAGGACCGACTTATGCCGGGAATTCACTGGTCACGCTGCAAACGTGAGGGTGTTCATGCCGGCCTCTTCCCGGCTGAAGCCGGTCCCACTAAAAGCACCGCGTGTCCCGGCAGGAACGGCTTCAGCCGGGAAAGCGTCAGACTTCACACCGGACAGCTGATGTCGAGTGGACTATTTATCCGCGCAATAACGCGACGTTTTCATCAATCCGTGCCTGAAGCATCGCCAGGGTTTCCGGCGTGATAAGCCCCGGGCTGGTCTGTTCGGCGATCGCGGCGAACTGAGTCGCCACATCACAAATCCCGTCAATCATCCCGCCCGCTTTCTCCGCTGACACCTCGGCCTCATCGGCAAGCCGAAGCATCGCTTTACGCTCAATCGACAGCGCCTCACCCAGCACGTCCATCTGGTGATATCCCCCCGGCCCCTCGCAAAAGGTCACGTCGTAGGCCGGCGCCAGTGTCCAGGTGCCGGACGCCGACATGAGGTAGGCAAAATTCTTCGGATGATCGTCGCGGTTGTTGAACGCGACATTGAACACGGCACGCTCGAAGGCGATGGCTTTCTCGCGGACGTCGTTGGTGCAGAGTTGCGTCGCGCGCAGGAAGTTGACGTAGTCCAGCGATCCCGGCGAGGTGTAGTCCGCGCCGGTGAACGCGGCGAGGCTTTGCATCGGCACTCGCTTGCCCTGGATCCGGTCGAAGCGTCGGCTGGCGAACGCCGCCAGGCCATCGGGCAAGATGAAATGCTGAGTGTCAGGCGTATTGATGCCACACAGACGCAGGCACTGGGCATAGACCATCTCGATAGCGCAGACCTCGGCGTGTTCGCCTTTGGCCGGAAACTTGATCAGCCAGGCTTCGAAACCCGGTGTCGCGGCGGTGGTGAAGGCGCCTGTTTCGGGATCGCGGTAGACCAGCGCCTTGGGTCGCGCCCCCTGGGGCGAGCCGCCGACCCGCATCAGCGTGTGCAGGAATTCTCCGCCGTCACCCTGGACCACTTCCAGAATCTCGGCGGCCAGCAACTCGATGGGCACATGGGCCTGGGGCTCCAGTCCCTCGGGCGCGACTGGCTCAAACGACATTGCGCCCATTGCCGTATTCCCGATGTAGGCCAGCCGCTCCAGCGGTCCGATGCGCGCCGCATTGAGCTGGCGACGCCTGAACAAGCGGTCCATCAGCAGCATGCCCCAGCCGTCCGGCAACGCGTCATAGACCGGCCCCGGCAGACCGAGTTGGTGGGCGGCGAAGCCACGGCGCAGGCGCGGACCCTCCAGCGGCAGCGTGTAACCCGACAGTTCCAGGCCCCTGGACCGGGCCTCGTCGCTGTACTCGAAAACAATCTGCGGACGCCCGGTGATGGCCGTCGTCGACACTAACGTACCCCACAGCCAGCGCTCGTCCCAGCCGTTGTAATACACCTCGACCTGCTCAAGCATCGCCCGACTTCCTTATACGTTGGCGCTCGGCAGCGGCCTCGTAGCGGCGAATGTCATCCAGGCTGTCGAGCCTGGGCATGAACAGCCCTTCCAGCTCCTTGGTTCGGCCGAGGACCATGGCCACGCGCACCAGATTTTCGAAGCTGACATTGCGCCCGGCTTCGAGATTTGAAACGGTATTGACGCCTACGCCGGCGCGGCTGGCGACGTCGGCCTGGGTCATCTGCAGCGCAAGGCGCTCGGCGCGTAACCGGGCGCAGAGGCGATCGACGATTTCATCGGGCTTGCTGAAGCTTAAATCCAACATGAGCGTGAGTGGCCTGTGTGCCTGTGACGCGAGCAAGTATGAGTCAGACCACCCTCAAGCTCAACCTACATAAATCCATTTTAATGGGGCTTATCTTCGTTTAACGCACATAAGGCCCAAGATAATGGATTTATATTAAAGCGCATCAGGACGGTGCGACAAATCGATTGCAGACCTTTTATTACGCCGAACATCATTACGACTGATAGTTACCTTCGCGTCATTCGATTCGTGCAATAACACCCCCGAGAACATTATCCGCCCATCTCAATAACATCGGCGGATTCTCCCATGCTTCAGTCTTTAACTCCTTTGCGCTATCCCCTCGCCGCGTTGACCCTTGTGGTCATCAGCGCGTGCGGCCGGACGCCTGAAGCGACCGTTGCGCCGGCGGCGGCGAAGGTCAACGTGGCCAAGGTGATCGAGCAACCGGTCAACGAGTGGGACGAAGTCACCGCCCGCCTCGAGTCGCCGGAAACCGTTCAGGTGCGCCCGCGTGTTTCAGGCCAGATCGATTCGGTGGCTTTCACTGACGGCGAGCTGGTGAAAAAAGGCGACCTGCTGTTCCAGATCGACCCGCGCCCGTTCGAAGCGGAAGTGCATCGTCTGGAAGCGCAACTGCAGCAGTCCAAGGCCGCTGCCCAGCGCAGCACCAATGAAGCCCAGCGTGGCGAACGCCTGCGCACCAACAACGCGATCTCCGCCGAACTCGCCGATTCGCGCACCACCACAGCCCAGGAATCCAAAGCGGCCGTTGCCGCCATCCAGGCACAGCTTGATCTGGCGCGCCTGAACCTGAGCTTCACCCGCGTCACTGCGCCGATCACCGGCCGGGTCAGCCGCGCCGAAATCACCGCCGGCAACATCGTCACCGCCGACCAGACCATCCTCACCAGCCTGGTATCAACCGACAAGGTCTACGCCTACTTCGACGCCGACGAGCGCGTGTTCCTCAAGTACAACCAGCTGGCCCGCGACGGCAAGCGCGGCGCGACCACGCCGGTGTACATGGGCCTGTCAAACGAAGCGGAAAACCCGCACCTGGGTCAGATGAACTTCGTCGACAACCAAGTCAATCCGCGCACCGGCACCATCCGTGGCCGCGCCGTGTTCGACAACAGCAAGGGCGAATACACCCCGGGCCTGTACGCACGCCTGAAGCTGGTCGGCAGCGGCACCTACTCGGCCATGCTGATCAAGGACGAAGCGGTCGGCACCGACCTGGGCAAGAAATTCGTGCTGGTGGTCGACAAGGACAACAAGGCGATCTACCGCAGCGTCGAGCTGGGGCCGAAGCTTGAGGGCTTGCGCATCGTGCGCAGCGGCCTGGGCAAAGACGACCGCATCGTCGTCACCGGTCTGCAGCGCGTGCGTCCGGGGTCGCCGGTTGACCCGCAAGACACGCCGATGGCCAGCGCCGAAACACTCACCGCACTGCAACAACAACGCCAGGCGCTCGAAGCCAGTAACCAGCCAAAGGCCCAGCCGAAGCTGGACGCCAAGGTGGCTGCTTCCGCCACGCCACGCGGTTAAGGGACACACACGATGAATTTCTCCAAGTTCTTTATCACGCGACCGATCTTCGCGGCGGTGCTCTCGCTGCTGATCCTGATCGCCGGCGCGATCTCACTGTTCCAGCTGCCGATCAGCGAATACCCCGAAGTCGTGCCGCCGACCGTTGTCGTGCGCGCCAACTTCCCCGGTGCCAACCCGAAAGTGATCGGCGAAACCGTCGCCGCGCCACTGGAACAGGCGATCACCGGCGTCGAGAACATGCTCTACATGTCCTCCCAGGCCACGGCCGACGGCAAGCTGACCCTGACCATCACCTTCGCGCTGGGGACCAACCTCGACACCGCGCAAGTGCAGGTGCAGAACCGGGTCACCCGGACCGAGCCGAAGCTGCCGGAAGAAGTGACGCGCATCGGTATCACCGTGGACAAGGCGTCGCCTGACCTGACGATGGTGGTCCACTTGACCTCGCCGGATCAGCGCTACGACATGCTGTACCTGTCCAACTACGCGGTCCTCAACATCAAGGATGAGCTGGCACGCCTGAACGGTGTCGGCGACGTGCAGCTGTTCGGCATGGGCGACTACTCGCTGCGTGTCTGGCTCGATCCGAACAAAACCGCTTCGCGCAACATCACAGCGACCGACGTGGTGAACGCCATTCGCGAGCAGAACCGCCAGGTCGCCGCCGGTCAATTGGGCGCACCGCCCTCCCCAAGCGCCACCAGCTTCCAGATGTCGATCAACACCCAGGGCCGTCTGGTTTCTGAAGAAGAGTTCGAAAACATCATCGTTCGCGCCGGCGACAACGGCGAAATCACCCGGGTCAAAGACATCGCTCGCGTCGAACTGGGCTCCAGCCAGTACGCGCTGCGTTCATTGCTGAACAACCAGCCGGCGGTGGCGATCCCGATCTTCCAGCGCCCAGGCTCCAACGCCATCGACATTTCCAACGAAGTGCGCGGCGAGATGGAACTGCTGAAGAAGAACTTCCCGGAAGGCATGGACTACAGCATCGTCTATGACCCGACGATCTTCGTGCGCGGCTCCATCGAGGCGGTGGTTCACACCCTGTTCGAAGCGCTGATCCTCGTTGTACTGGTGGTGATCCTGTTCCTGCAGACCTGGCGCGCTTCGATCATCCCGCTGGCTGCTGTGCCGGTGTCGCTGATCGGTACCTTTGCGGTCATGCACCTGTTCGGCTTCTCCCTCAACGCGCTGTCGCTGTTCGGGCTGGTACTGGCGATCGGTATCGTCGTGGACGACGCCATCGTGGTGGTGGAAAACGTCGAGCGGAACATCGAGCTGGGCCATGAACCCATGGAGGCCACACAGATCGCGATGCGAGAAGTGACCGGCCCGATCATCGCCACGGCGCTGGTGCTGTGTGCGGTGTTCATTCCGGCGGCGTTCATCTCCGGACTGACCGGGCAATTCTATAAACAGTTTGCGTTGACCATCGCCATCTCGACGGTGATCTCGGCCTTCAACTCCCTGACCCTGTCGCCTGCCCTGGCTGCCGTATTGCTGCGCGCTCACGATGCGCCGAAGGACGGCTTCTCGCGCTTCCTCGACAAACTGTTCGGCGCCTGGCTGTTCCGACCGTTCAACCGGTTCTTCGTCAAGGCCAGTAACGGTTATGTGAGCACGGTGGGCCGGGTGATTCGCGTCAGCGGTGTGGCACTGGTGGTGTACGCGGGCCTGATCGTCATGACCTGGCTGGGTTTCTCCACCACGCCGACCGGTTTCGTGCCGGCCCAGGATAAACAGTACCTGGTGGCCTTCGCGCAATTGCCGGACGCCGCGAGCCTGGACCGCACCGAAGACGTGATCAAACGCATGTCCGACATCGCGCTGAAGCAACCGGGCGTTGAAAGCGCCGTGGCCTTCCCGGGCCTGTCGATCAACGGTTTCACCAACAGCCCGAACTCCGGCATCGTCTTCGTCACGCTCAAGCCGTTCGAAGATCGCACGGCAGCCGACCAGTCGGCCGGTGCCATCGCCGGTGCCCTCAACGGCAAATATGCGGGCATTCAAGAAGCCTACATGGCGATCTTCCCGCCGCCGCCGGTACAGGGCCTGGGCACGATCGGCGGTTTCCGTCTGCAGATCGAAGACCGTAGCAACCTGGGTTACGACGAGCTGTACAAAGAGACGATGAACATCATCGGCAAGAGCCGCAGCGTGCCGGAACTGGCCGCGCTGTTCACCAGCTACACGGTGAACGTGCCCCAGGTCGATGCCGCCATCGACCGCGAAAAAGCCAAGACCCTCGGTGTGCCGATCAGCGACATCTTCGACACCCTGCAGGTTTACCTCGGTTCGCTGTACGCCAACGACTTCAACCGTTTCGGCCGGACCTATCAGGTCAACGTGCAGGCCGAGCAGCAGTTCCGTCAGGACGCTGAACAGATCGGTCAGTTGAAAGTGCGCAACAACCGCGGCGAGATGATCCCGCTGGCGACGCTGCTGAAAGTCACCAACACCTCGGGACCGGACCGCGTCATGCACTACAACGGCTTCATCACCGCCGAGATCAACGGCGCGGCGGGTCCGGGTTTCAGCTCGGGTCAGGCGCAGGTGGCGATGGAAAAACTGCTCAAGGAAGAACTGCCCAACGGCATGACCTACGAGTGGACCGACCTGACCTACCAACAGATCCTGTCGGGCAACACGGCACTGCTGGTCTTCCCGCTCTGCGTGCTGCTGGCGTTCCTGGTACTGGCTGCGCTGTATGAAAGCTGGAGCCTGCCGCTGGCGGTGATCCTGATCGTACCGATGACCCTGCTGTCGGCCATTGCCGGTGTGATCATTGCCGGGAGCGACAACAACATCTTCACCCAGATCGGCCTGATCGTACTGGTGGGCCTGGCGTGCAAGAACGCCATTCTGATCGTCGAGTTCGCCAAGGATGAGCAGGACAAGGGCAAGACCCCGCTGGAGGCTGTGCTTGAAGCCTGCCGTCTGCGTCTGCGGCCGATCCTGATGACCTCCTTCGCGTTCATCATGGGCGTGGTTCCGCTGGTGCTGTCCAGCGGCGCCGGTGCCGAAATGCGTCATGCCATGGGCGTGGCGGTGTTCTCCGGGATGCTCGGCGTGACCTTCTTCGGTCTGCTGTTGACGCCGGTGTTCTATGTACTGATTCGTAACTACGTTGGACGCAAAGAGGCTCGCAAGGCCGCCAAGGCGCAACGCATCCAGAACAACGCTGCGGAGGCTCATTGATGAAGGCTGCAAAACTCTTTCTGCCGAGCCTGCTGGTACTGGCGCTGGCGGCCTGCGCCGTCGGCCCGGACTACAAGAAGCCGGAAACCGCGGCGGCCAACATTCAGGCCGCCACCCAGCGGGCCTACGACCGCAGCCACATAGAGACCGTCTGGTGGCAGCAGTTCGACGACCCGACCCTGAACAAGCTGGTCGCCGAATCGCTGCAGGGTAACCGCGAGTTGCGCGTTGCCTTCGCCCGTCTGAAAGCGTCCCGTGCGATCCGGGACGACATCAGCAACGACGCCATGCCGGTGGTGACCAGCCGCGCCAGCAGCCAGGTCGGCCGCGCTCAGGTGCCGGGTGAAACCGAGCACCGGGTCAATCAGGAACGTTACGACCTGGGCCTGGACATGGCTTGGGAGCTGGACCTGTTCGGCCGCATCCAGCGCGAGCTGGAAGCCAGTGACGCTGATCAACAAGCTGCCGAGGCCAACCTCTATCAGTTGCAGGTAACGATGATCGCCGAGCTGGTCGACGCTTACGGTCAGCTGCGTGGCGCCCAATTGCGCGAGAACATTGCCCGGGACAACCTGAAAAACCAGCAGGACTCTCGCCGGGTGACCGCCCAGTTGCGTGACGAAGGCGTGGGCAATGAACTCGACGTGGTCCGTTCCGACGCGCGTCTGGCGGCGGTGGAAGCCACCATTCCGCAGCTTCAGGCCGAACAGGTGCGCGAACGCAACCGCATCGCTACCCTGCTCGGCGAACGTCCGGACGCCATGACCGTGACCCTCGCCCCGGCCAAACTGCCGGCGATCTCCAAGACCCTGCCGATCGGTGATCCGACCAAGCTGCTGGAAAACCGTCCGGACGTGCGCAGCGCCGAGCGGCAACTGGCGGCGCAGACCGCGCGAATTGGCGTGCAGACCGCCGACCTGTTCCCACGGGTCAGCCTCAGCGGTTTCTTGGGTTTCACGGCCAGCCGTGGTTCGCAGATCGGTTCCGGCGCGGCGCAGGCGTGGGGTCTCGGCCCGAGCATCACCTGGGCGGCCTTTGACCTGGGCAGCGTGAGGGCGCGGATTCGTGGCGCCAACGCCGATGCCGAAGGCGCGCTGGCCAATTACGAGCAACAAGTGCTGCTGGCCCTGGAAGAAACCGAGAACGCCTTCAGCGACTACGACAAGCGTCAGCAGCGTCTGGTGTCCTTGGTACGGCAGAGTGAAGCCAGCCGTTCGGCAGCGAATCTGGCGAACATCCAGTACCGCGAAGGCACGGCGGACTTCCTCGTCCTGCTGGACGCAGAACGCGAACGTCTCGCCGCCGAAGACAGCCAGGCCCTGGCTGAAATCGATCTGTACCGCGGCATCGTTGCCATCTACAAAGCCCTTGGCGGTGGCTGGCAGCCGAATGCCTGACGTCACAGGTTGAACAGCGGGATCGCTCAACCGGCGGCCGTTCTGTAGCCCTGATTTGCCGCCCTGAAACAGCCTCGGACCCACAAGGTTCGGGGCTTTTTTCTGGACTGAAGAATCCGGAGTGAACGCCCAGAGGCCGAATCCATCCCCACAGCGTTTGACACTCGGCGGTCTCTCCCCGAAGCTGCTGCACACGCACACACGGAAACCGATATGTCTGAATCGTCTTCCCGGCGCACACCCGCCCAGCTCAAGGCTCGACGTCGCTGGCAGGTGGCAATTGCGCTGGCGCTGTTGCTGCTGATCATCGCCATGGCGATGCTGGTGCGAAACTGGCACGCGCCTCCAGCCGCACCGCAGGTCAATCACAGCTACGCCGAAGCACTGGAGCAGGCCCATGGCGGCAAGCCCGGCGCCGCGCGCGTGCTGTATCAGCAATTCAGTCGAACCGACCTGTCCGATATCCGCCGTGCCGGTCTGCTCGCCGAGCTGGTCAATTACCCGGGGCCCCAGGCGCTGAAAATTCTGCGCGGCGATCTCAAGCGCCCCGCGCCGCTGGTTCAGCAGGCGGCCATCCAGACGGTGTCGGCCATGCTGCCGGAGGACCAACGCAGCACGCTGATCGGCCCGCTGCTGGACGATGCCGACGATGAGGTGCGCTTCAGTGCGGTGCGCGCCTTGCTGCCGTTGGGCCCGGATGAATTGGGCCTGTATTACGGCGCGTTGCAGGAGGCGGCTCAACAGTATGAGCAGGCATTGAGCGCCCAGCCGCCGAGCGGGCAACGTCAGCTGGCGCTCGCGCAGCTCTACCTCAACAACGGCACCCCGCAAAAGGCGATCGATGCGCTGGAACTGGCCGCAAAACTGGAACCGGACAACCTCGAGACCGGGCTGGCGCTGGTGCAGGTGCTCGACCGCCAGGGCCAGGCCGATCGTTCGCGCCAGTTGCTCGCCCAGTGGCTGGAGAAACAGCCCCAGTCGTCCCTGGCGCAACACGCACTCGGCCAATGGCTGCTGCGTCATAAACAAAATGAATACGCCCTGCTCCCGCTGACCCGAGCCATTGAGCTGGAACCGGACAACACCGGTTACCGCTACGACCTCGCCGTCGCGCTTCACGATCTGGATCAGCTCGAAGCCGCGCAGCGTCAGCTGGAGGACATCCTTCAGCGCGCACCCGCCGACCGTCGCGCGAGGATTCTGCTGATTCGCTACTGGACCGAGGCCGGGCAGCTGCAAAAAGTGCAGGTGCTGCTGGCTGAACTGGAGCAGCTCAACGCCGACGATCCGGCGCTGCAGCAAGGGCTCTAGAACGGCATAGTTTCCGATAGCGCTAAAGTATAAGAAATGACTTACAACGGTTTGCGACTGTTATTGTTTTTTTGTCAGACCGGCATATCGTCGCCGGGATCTTTCAGTTAACAATTAGTCATCCCCTATTTTACAACGCGTAAAAAACGTGCATTATTTACTCGCGCCGCAACTGAACTACCCCGTATTGATACCAACCTTCACCCTCAAGAAGTTAGTGTCGACGGCTGATCCTGATGTCAAGGACACGGTAGAAAGTGGTGAAACCAACAGCAGCAGACCCAGATGCGCGTCCTTGTTACTCGCATTGTTGCTTGCATTGAGCTGACAACAGCCATTAATTGCCGGAGTATCATTTTGTCCAGACTTGCCGAATTTCGCGCAGCAGAAAAAGCCCTTCAGGAGCAGCTGGCCCAGCTGGAGTATCTGAAGAACGACGCCGGACTGAAGAAGGAAATCGAGTTCGAGCAGCAGCTGCAGGCCCTGATGAGCACGTATGACAAGACCTTGCGCGACATCATCGCGATCCTCGACCCTCACACCGGCGCTTCCACCCTTGCGCCAGCGGCCCCGAAACGCCGCCGCCCGCGGGTCGTCAAAGTCTATCAAAACCCCCACACCGGTGAAGTCATCGAGACCAAAGGCGGCAACCATCGCGGTTTGAAAAACTGGAAAATACAATACGGTGCCGAAACCGTTGATTCCTGGTTGCGCGGCCGCTAGTCCTGTATCCCTTGCAGTGTCGAGAAGAAGCTCTGCTCGCAGGGCTTCTCTGAAAGTGTAGGGTATCGCAGTGAAACAAGTGCTTTAAACGCGGCTGATTGCGAGCGAAGTCTTAGGCAGTTTAGATAATGAGTGCTGGTGTAGCACCAGCGTTGAATATTCAACCTGACAATTAGCTGAACAGATTCGTATTAGTGTGATATATCGCTTTCAATAGGCGGCAGGCTTATAGCATGCTCAATTGCCGATGATTTTCCGCTTGTTAATTCCACTAAGTATGGCCAGTGTGCGCGGCAAAGCTGGCTATGAGCCTTCACGCATCAACAGATAAATTACGCCTCTGCGGCCCAACGGCTCGCATGCTTCACATTTTTTTCACACCGGCTTGTACAGGATGGAGGCTACTAAAGGATTAGTGCCCCAATGCCCGCTTCGGCGGGCTTCTTTATGCCCGCGATTTGTGTAACCCCCCGCCTCGACCTAAGGCGCCGATCCCAGGCGCAGGCCATTCCTGATCTGCAACACTTCGTCTTTAAGGGCCGCGTAGCCTTCCGCCGAACCGGCATACGACAACGACCACGCCAACTGCGGACTGGCCGCCGCCACCAGCGTCTGGGTCATGACGTGATTGCCGTTCTGGGTGATCGTGCACGTGGTCTCCATGGCGGGGATGTCGCTCAGCGTGCTGTCCTTCATGTGTGTGCAGACGCTTTGGAAGCCACCGCGCGCAAAATTGACCTGCACCGCCTTGCGCATTTCCAGCAGTACGCTCTGCACGTTGACCGAGTGACCGGGCTGCAGCTGCGTCTGGGTCAGCTCGACCACCATGGCCGGATCACCGTTCTGATCGTTTTTAACCGCACGCTGTCGTATTTGCACGGCGGGCTGACCCTCGCTCGCCGGCGGTTGGGGCAGCGCTTCCACTTCCCAGCCCTCGGGCCAGATGATCATGGCGTCCGCCGAAGAGGCGACGCCAGGAATCATTAGCACGAAACAGAAAGCAACGCGGGCGCATGGGCGCAATGAGAGATGCATGGGCGGTACCTGAATGTCGAGCCGCGAAGTGTGAGCCGGTCATCCATCGCCCACAAGTCGAAAGCCGCGCTTTATGCGCCTTCGGTTTGGCGCGTCGGCCATGAGCCCGTATCATTACGCAACTTTTTAGCGTTAACCCGGAGACAACCATGAGTCTGCACGACCTGAACACCTTCCCCGGCGTCACGGCCACCCCGGACGCCTCGACCGCACAATTCGTGTTCAACCACACCATGTTGCGCGTCAAGGACGCCACCGCTTCTCTGGATTTCTACACCCGCGTGCTGGGCTTCAGTCTGGTAGAGAAGCGCGACTTCCCGGAAGCGGAATTCAGCCTGTACTTCCTGGCGCTGGTGGATAAAGCGCAGATTCCGCAGGACGATGCTGCGCGCAACGTCTGGATGAAAGGCATCCCCGGCGTGCTCGAACTGACCCACAACCACGGCACCGAAAAAGACCCTGCGTTTTCCTACCACAACGGCAACACCGACCCGCGCGGCTTCGGTCACATCTGCATCTCGGTGCCGGACGTGAAGGCTGCCTGCGCGCGCTTCGAAGAACTGGGCGTGGACTTCCAGAAACGCCTGACCGATGGCCGCATGAAAAGCCTGGCCTTCATCAAGGACCCGGATGGTTACTGGGTCGAAATCATCCAGCCGACGCCGGTATCGGGCGAGTAATCGCGTCTAGCGAGTCGGACTGGCTTTAGCCAGGAATAAGCCTATGCGCGAGCAAGCTCACTCCCACACGTTCCTCAGAGTGGCCGAGATCACGGGTCGACGATGAACAGGTGGGAGCGAGCGTGCTCGCGAAGACAGCGTCTCTGCCGCTGAAGATGCAGAGGATCTAATTGCCTATTCCCGGCTGAAGCCGGTCCCACTAAAAGCAGCGCGTGCATCCAGCGATATCGGCAATATCCCCGACCGTAGGACCGGCTTTAGCCGGGAAGGCGTCAGCCGTCACGCCGCTTCTATCACCTGATCCGCATCAGTCAGATCCGCATAAACCTGAGCGTTCGACGGTTCAGGGGTGAACGTCAGCGCAATGTTCTCGCACTGCTGTTTGAGCTGCTGCAGCTTCAGCGGCCGGCTCAGGAAATACCCCTGGGCCTCTTCGCAGCCGAAATCCCTCACCAGGCTCATGCAACGGAACGTCTCGACGCCTTCCGCCACGGTGCGATAGCCCAACTCGCCGGCCAGGTGCAGCACGGATCGAGCGATGATGCGGTTGCGCGGGTTGCTCTCAAGATCGGTGACCAGGGATTTGTCCAGCTTGAGGATGTTGGCCGGAATCTCATGCAGGTAGGCAAAGTTGCTGTAGCCTGCGCCGAAATCATCGATGGCCACGTCAACGCCCAGCTCGCGGATTCGGGTGAGCTGCGCGATGACGCGTTTATCGGCGCGGATCCACTCGCCTTCGGTGATCTCGACTTCCAGCCGTGAGGGATGGACGCCGTGTCGGTCGCAGGCGCTCTGCAGCGTCAGAGCGATGTCCATGTCGGCGAAGTCCAGCGGCGACAGATTGAGGGACAGGCGCACCTCTTCGTCGATCCAGCCGCTAAGGTCGGCCAGCGCGCGGTCGATCACCCAGCGCGTCACCGTACTGATCCTGCCAGCGCTCTCGACCAACGGAATGAATTCGCTTGGCCAGATCTTGCCCAGCATCGGATGGGTCCAGCGAATCAACGCCTCGACGCTGAGCAGGCGGCCATCCTGCAGGCTGAAGCGTGGCTGATACTCCAGATAGATGTCGCCACTGACCAACGACTCGGCGAGTTCGCTGAGCAGGGTCAAGGCGCGACGCTGGGCGCAATCCTCCGCTTCGTCATAGGCCGCCCACGGCACCTGTCGATAAAACGCCCGCCCTGCCGCGTGGGTCGCTTTGCCCATGAGCGCAGCGGCGGAGTTCTGACCGTCGTCACAGCATGCCAGTCCCACGGCAACCTGCTGGTGAGTGAAAGGCTCGGTAATCAGCACCAACAGCATGCGAACCAGGTCGTCGCGTCGAGAACGGTCACAGCTCATCTGCAGGCAAAAATCCTGGTCGCTGATGTGATAAAGCTCGGCGATGCCATCCAGACGGCGACGCAGGCAGTCCGCCATGTCGCGGCGCGTCTGCTGCGCATCCAGGTTGCTGCTCACGCTGACATCCGCAGCGCTCGCCAATGGTTGGGTGCGGATCACTACCATCAATCGCACCTCGCTCCCGGTCACCGCAAAGCCCTGCGTATCGAGCAGGAACTGCTGCAAATTCGGCAAGCGGCTGACAGGGTGACGGTAGCGCATCAGCTGACATTGTTCGACCTGCCCCATGACCAGTTGCGCGAAATCTTCGAGGACAGCCACTTCGTCGGGTTGCAGCGTGCGGGGGACGCTGTCGATCAGGCAAAAACTGCCGAGCACATCGCCGTGCTGATTGCACAACGGCGCCCCGGCGTAGAAACGGATGCCACCCGGCGCCGTGACCAGCGGGTTGTGAGAAAAGCGCGGATCGAGTTGGGCGTCCTGAACCACCATGATCCCGGGGTTCTGGATGGTGTAGCGACAAAACGACTGCTCTATGGGCGTCTGGCTGGGTTCGAAACCCACTCGACCGGGAAACCACTGACGGTCTTTTTCCACCAGCGAGACCAGCGCCGTCGGCACGCGAAAGTGCGCAGCAGCAAGGCGACACAGGCGGTCGAAATCCTCACTATGGGCGGTTTCCAGCCATTGCAAAGCGTGAACCGCGGACAGGCGCTTCTGCTCAATTTCAAGCAAACCGATCATGGCGTGCGCCCTCCGTTCCAAAAATACGTGTTGAATGATATCTCATGGCCACTATTGCCAGAACGGAATCGCGACGGAAGGTCGTTAACAACGAGCAGGGACATATAGAGAGAGTTCGGCCGAGAGCAATAGAGTGATATCACAAAGACACTACTTAATCGCCTCAGTTCCAGAACTGTACAAATAAATAATGTTGTACAACTATTTATAAAGTTAATACGATCCGGGCCGACAGAGGGACAAGAGCGAACCGGGCAGCATTAGGGCTTGCGCCGAAAACGCCGTCAATTCCACTCAAGCCTGAGAAAAGGACCATTCTCACCGACGACAACCCAATCGCCCCACTCCGGGGCTGTGAGAACCGTATGAATATTCTTGCCCCTGCCGTGTACTTGACCAACCGTCTGCGCTTTCCCGCCAAGTTTGCGGTGCTGGCCATCATCGTTCTGCTTCCCCTGGCCCTGCTGGGCGCGCGCCTGCTGCATCAACTCACTACCAGCATCGATAACATCCATTCCGAACAAGTCGGCCAGCGCTATCTGATGGACGTCACCCCGGTACTGCGCCTGTCGATGCTGCAACGAGCATTGACCAACCGCCTGCTCAGCGGGGATCAAACAGCCCAGCCTGACCTCGCCGCCAACCAGGCCAAACTGCTGGATGCGTACTCCAAACTGGAAACTACCGACCGCCAGCTCGGTGCGGGGCTTGAAACCGGAGATCGCGTACAACGCTTGCGCTCCGGGGCCGAAGGGTTGATCAGCCAGACCAAAACCGGGGCCGATCAGGCGACCTTGTTTGACGCCTGGAGCGATCAGATGACTCAAACGCTGAATTTCATCTATTTCATCTCCGCCACCTCCGGAATGGTCCTCGACGAAGACTACGCCTCGCTGTTCCTGATCGACCAAAGCACCCTGCGTCTGCCGCGCCAGATCAACGTGGTCGGCCAGTTGCGAGGTTTGGCCAGCGGCCTGCATGAAGGCCAGCCGCTGACGGACGCCACCCGTGGCACGATTAAATCGCTGCTCAAGCAAGAAGCCCAGATTCGCCAGGAGTTGCTGCAAAGCCTCACTCTGCTGCGTCGTCAGGAACCGGCCCTCGCCGAGCGCATCCAGTCCCCCGTCAGCAGCGGGCTTTCGAGCCTGGACAGCTTTCGCACCGACCTGGAAACCTTGATCGGCTCCTCGCAAAACACCATCACCGGCATGCAGGGCCTGCCGGCCAAAGGCAACGCTGTGGTCGCCGAGCTGTACAAGGCGCAGGACGCTTTGCAAGCCGCGCTTTCCGCCGTGCTGGAGCAACGGGTCAAGGACAAGTCGGCGGAACGCACCGCCATGCTGGCCATGTTCGCCATTGCCGGCCTGCTGCTGATCTATGCCTTCAGCGGGATCTACAGCGCCATGCGTCGGGCCATGAAAGACATGTTGAGCGCCACCCGCCGCATCGCCCAAGGCGATCTCACCGCACGGGTCAACGTCGCCGGCAAAGACGAAATGGCCGACATCGGCACCGGTTTGAACCACATGGTCCAGGCCTTCGGTGACTCCCTCGCTCAGGTCGAGCGCAGTTCGAGTTCGGTGTCCGACGCAGCAACTCGCCTGAGCGCATCCATCGACCGCGCCAAAGTGTCGATGAACGCCCAGCAGGGCGAAACCGAACAGGTCGCCACCGCCATCAACGAAATGACCGCCAGTGTCGCCGACGTTGCCCAGAACACCGAAGGCGCGGCGCGTGCGGCGGAACAGGCCAGTCAGGCGTCCGGCAAAGGCCTGGGCGTGATGCAGCAGACCCGACAGACCATCGAGGCGCTGGCCGGCGAAGTCGACCTCAGCGCGCAAAAGGTCGCGGCGCTCGCGCTGCACAGCCAGGAAATCGGCGGGGTCATCGAAGTCATCCGCAACATCGCCGACCAGACCAACCTGCTGGCCCTCAACGCCGCCATCGAAGCCGCCCGTGCCGGCGAGCAAGGCCGTGGCTTTGCCGTGGTCGCGGATGAAGTCAGAACCCTGGCTTCCCGCACGCAAAACTCCACCGCCGAAATCCAGCGGATCATCCAGCAATTGCAACTGGCGACCAGCGCTGCCGTGGAGCAGATGAAAGCGGGCAAGGACCGGGCGCAAGATTGCCTGACGTCGGCCGATCAGACGTCCTCTAGCCTGAACGCGATCAACGAAGGCGTGGAATCGATCGTCGGCATGAACACCCAGATTGCCAGCGCTGCCGTTCAACAGCACGCCGTGTCCGAGGACATCAACCGCAACGTCACCGAAATCCGCAACGGCACGTTCATGCTGATGGAAGGCATCGAGGACAACGCGGTAACGGCGGACGAACTGTCGCTGCTGGCCGGCGAACTGCGCACCGTGGTCGGTCGTTTCAAACTCTGAGGATGGCGCGCAGCGCAAAACGCTGCGCGCCATCCAACCATCAGTCAGGGCACCTGAGCCCCCGCCACCGCCACGTACACCGAGTACAACGACGTGTTCGCGGCGATGAACAGGCGGTTGCGGCGCGGCCCGCCGAAGGTCAGGTTGGCGACCTTCTCCGGCAGGCGGATCTTGCCCAGCAAGGTGCCGTCGGCGGCGAAGCATTGAACGCCATCGCCGGCGCTGGTCCAGATATTACCCTGCACATCCACGCGCATGCCGTCCGGCACGCCCGGCTCAATCACCGCGAACACCCGCGACTGCCCCAACTCACGCCCATTGATGACCTCGAACGCGCGGATGTGGTGGGGGCCGTCAGGATCGTGGGAGCGACCGGAATCGGCGATGTACAGGGTCTGCCCGTCCGGAGAAAACGCCAGACCGTTGGGCTGCACGAAGTCGTTGGCCATGCAGGCGATCTCGCCGCTGTCCGGGTCGATGCGGTAGACGTGGCGCCCCGGCTGCTCTTCGTCGGCCTGATAGCCCTCGTAATCGGTGAGGATGCCGTAGCTGGGGTCGGTGAACCACACCGCGCCGTCGCGGTGCACCACCACGTCATTCGGCGAATTCAGGCGTTTACCTTCAAAGCGCTCGGCCAGCACAGTGATCGACCCGTCCGGTTCGGTGCGGGTGACGCTGCGGGTCCCGTGCTCGCAGGTGATCAGCCGTCCCAATAAATCGCGGGTGTTGCCGTTGGCGAAATTCGACGGGCTGCGGAACGTCGACACGCCTTGCTCCGGGGTCCAGCGCAACATGCGCTGGTTGGGGATGTCGCTCCACAACAGATACCCGCCGTCGTTGAACCACACCGGCCCTTCGGCCCAGCGGCACTGGTCGTACAGGCGCTCGAGCTGGGTGTTGGGCAGGATCAGGCGGTGGAAACGCTTGTCATGGCATTCGTAGAGGTCGTCGGACACAGGTTCGATCCTTAATTCAGGCGCGGGCATGTTTGCGGCCGCTGACAGCGGTAATCACCGCGATGATGATCAGGCCGGTGAGGATCAGCCGCACCCCGGCACTGGCGCCGAAGGTGTTGAGCATGCTCACCAGCAGGTAAAGGAACAGCGACGCGCCCCAGATGCCGGGCACGTTGGAAAACCCGCCGGCCACGGAGGTGCCGCCGATCACCACGACGGCGATGGAGGCCAGCAGGTATTCCTCGCCCATGCCCAGCGACGCGCCGCCGGAAAAACCGGCCAGGGTCAAGCCGCAGAGACTGCCGAATACCGCACAGAGCACGTAGGTGGCGAAGCGCATGCGCCCGACACGAATGCCGGCCAGTTCAGCGGCGCGGGCGTTTTGTCCAATGGCCAGCACCGAGCGACCGTAGCGGGTGCGGGTCAGCACGTAGCCCATGAGCACCGCCACGGCGATCACCACGAGGGCCAGATACGGCACGCCGAAGACGCGGCCGGTGGCGAAGGTGTAGAAACTGTCCGGCGGCGGCACCCGCACGCTGCGGCCATAGGCGATGGCCAGTGACTGCAGGATGAAGCTGGCCGACAGCGTCGCGATGATCGGCGGAATGCGCAGCAGGCGGATCAACGCGAAATTGCCGCAGCCCACCAGCACACCGATGCCCAGCACGCCGATCACGCCCAGCCAGATATTTGCGTCCTGGCCGTTCATGAGCTTCATGCCCAGGGCGCCGCTGAGGGCGATGTTGGCCGGGATCGACAGGTCGATGTTGCCGGGCCCCGTGCTGATGACGAACATCTGGCCGATGCCGACGATCGCGAAGAAGGTGGAGAACGCCAGCGCGCCTGACAGTAGCGCGCCTGCGCCCTGCCCGCCGGTGAACACCAGGGTCGCCACCCAGATCAATAAGGCGGCGAGGAATGACCACAGCCATGGCTTGCCGCGCAGCGCTGCAATAGTTGAAGTGCTCATAGCGGGCGTACCTCCAGACGATTGACCGCCGCACGCAGCGCCAGCACGAAAATCAGAATCGCGCCCTGAGCACCGATCTGCCAGTCAGGCGAGATGCGGATGAACGACAGCAGCGAACCGGCCAGCACCAGGGTCAGCGCCCCAAGCACTGCGCCCATGGGTGACACCCGTCCGCCGATGAATTCGCCGCCACCGAGAATCACCCCGGCGATGGACAACAGGGTGTAACGCAACGCCACGTTGGCGTCGGCCGAAGTGGTCAGCCCCACCAGAAACAACCCCGACAACACGCCGAAACCCCCGGCCATGGCGTACATCGCCACTTTGATGCGCAGCAGTGACCACCCGGCCTTGGCGATCGCCAGCGGATTGCCGCCAGCGCCGCGCAACACCACACCGACGGTGGAGCGCATCAGGAAAAAGTGCATGGCCAGCCCGAGCACGATGCAGACGATGATCGCCAGCGGAATCAGCGGTGGCTTGATTCGCACCAAGGTTTGCAGCCACTGCGGCGCCGTCCCGCCGGGTGACGGCAGCAGCAGAATTGCGCCGCCGACCCAGATGAACGACATGCCCAGGGTGACGACAATCGACGGCAGGTTGCGGCTATGGATCAAGGCACCGAGCAGCGCATACACACCGACGCACCCGGCCAGCGCCAGCCAGCCGAGGAACGGGTGCTGATCAAGCAGCGTCACGGCCACGCAGGCGACGAAGCTGATGAAACTGCCCATGGACAGGTCAAGGTCGTTGACGCTGATGATCAGCATCTGCGCGATGGTTGCCAGGGCAATCGGCACCGCCAGGTTGAGCATCAGGTTCAGGCCCATGTAGCTCATGGCCCGGGGTTGCATGATGAAAATGGTCGCCAGCAAGACCACCAGCGACACCGCCGGCAAAGCGGCGCGGAGCATGCGGGCGCGGCGTGCGGCGTTGTTGCGCGTCGCGACGGGTGCGCGGGCAACGGAATTCAACGGGGCATTCATGGGGTTTCCTCGGCGAAGGAGCTGCGCAGGATGCGCTCCTCGCTCAATTCACTGCGCGGCATGTCGAGCACGGTCTGGCCGTCGCGGAAGACATACACGTGATCGCAATAGGTCAGCTCTTCAAGCTCGGTGGTGTACCAGATGAACGTGCGGCCGCGGGCCGCCTCCTCCATCAGAATCGAATACACCTCGCGCTTGGTGCTGACGTCGACGCCACGCATGGGATCGTCCATCAGGATGATCTGGCTGTCGGACGCCAGGGCCCGGGCAAACAAGGCTTTTTGCTGGTTGCCGCCGGACAGCGACAGGATCGGATTGCCCATGTCCGGGGTGCGAATGCTCATGCGCTTCATCCAGTCGTCGGCCATGGCCTGTTCAGCGTCCGGGTTCAGCAAGAGGCCGCGCTTAAGCTGGTTGAGGGAGCCGATGGTGATGTTTTCGCCGATGGACCACAGCGCAAACACGCCGTCGGTCTGGCGGTCGCCCGCGACGAAACTGGCGCCGGTGCCGCGCTTGATGCAGTCGCGCAGCACTTGGGTCAGCAACTGGCTCTGGCCGTGCCCGGCCAGCCCGGACAGCCCGACGATCTCCCCGGCAAACGCCTGCACCGAACGCTCATCGGTTTGTCGCGCCGGACGCTGTTGCACCCGCGGGCTGCCCTGCTCACGTCGGGAGGCGAAATCCTGTGTCGCCTGCTGCTGTTCGCGTGCCGTGCCGCCCATGACTTCCACCAGCGAATCGTGGGTGAAGGCTTGCGCTGCTCGGGTTTCAACAATTCTGCCGTCACGCATCACCGCGATGCGGTCACAGGTGCCGAGCATTTCGCCGAGAATGTGGCTGATCAGCACGATGCTGCCGCCGCCCTCGACGAAACGCCGCACATGGCGCAACAGCTGCTCGGCGACCCGCGCGTCGAGGGATGAGGTGGGTTCGTCGAGGATGATCAGATCAAGGCGCTCATCGACGTTGATGAACGCCCGGGCGATTTCCACCATCTGCCGCTTGCCGATGGACAGGTCAGCGACGATGTCATCGGCGTCGATGCCGTGGCCGGGGAAAATCTGCTCAAGCATCGCTTCGATCAGCGCACCGGCCCGACGCCGCCAGCCGAAGCCGCGCAGAGCCGGCGACATCAGCCGGGTGTTCTCTGCCACGTTGAGGTTCGGGCACAGCGACAGTTCCTGGAACACGCAGCGAATGCCGTGCTGACGCGCCACTTGTACCGAATAGCCTTCGCGCAGGTCGCGGCCTTCGATCAGTAACTGGCCGCAATCGGCGGCCAAGGTGCCGGCGAGCACTTGCATCAGGGTCGATTTGCCCGCGCCGTTGTGGCCGATCAGGCCCAGGCATTCGCCGGCGCGCACGCTCAGGTCGACGTCACTCAGGGCACGCACGGCGCCGAACGATTTACCGGCGCCGACGAAGGCCACCCGCACAGGTCCATTTGCGTTCATGGTCAGAATTCCTTGGCGGGCCGCAGGCAGCGCGGCCCGCGGTCCTCAAATGGAAAAGCTCACAGGGAAGCGGCGGGCTTGAGCTTGGCGACGTCGTCGACGCTGTAGGTCTCGCTGACGATTCCGCCTTTGGGTAGGTCCTTCAGGCTGGCGTCGAGGGTCTGCTGGGTGACGATGACCGCTGGCGACAGCAGGTCATGGGGCATCTGCTTGCCGTCGAGCAACTGCTGCGCGACATAGAACGCCAGGCTGGAAATGCTCGGCCCGCTGCTGATGGAGAAGCTCTGATAGCCCTGGGCGTCGCTTTGCTTTTTCCACCAGGTCAGTTCTTCTTCGCGGTTGCCGAAGATGATCGCCGGCAACGGACGGCCTGCCGCGACAAAGGCCTGGGCAATGCCGACGCCTTCACCGCCCTGGGTCACCACGGCGTCGACTTTCGGCAGGCTCGGCAACACACCGGAAACGGCTTTCTGCGCCACGGTCGGGGACCAGTTGCCGTTTACTTCGCCGACCACTTTCAGGTTCGGGTGTTTCTGCGCGCCGGCGGTGATGCCGGAGTGAATGCGCTCGTCCACCGACACGCCGGCCAGGCCGCGCACTTCCAGGACGTTGCCGCCCTTGGGGAAGCGCTCGGACAGGTAATCCATCTGCTCGATGCCGGTCTGTTTGAAGTCCATGGAGATGCGGTAGGCGCAAGGCTCGGAGACGGTGCCGTCGAAGGAGACGACGATGATGCCGGCGTCGCAGGCTTGTTTTACCGCGCCGTTGAGCGCCGTCGGCGACGAGGCATTGATGACGATGGCGTCATAGCCTTGAAGGATCAGGTTCTGGATTTGCGCGGCCTGCTCGGTGGCCTGGTTTTCCGCCGTGGTGAAACTGTCAGCCGACGCGATCAGGCCATCCTTGACGGCTTTGTCGGTGGTCTGCTGCCAGCTGGCGAGCATCAGTTGGCGCCAGGAGTTGCCGGCGTAATTGTTGGAGAGCGCGATCTTCTTGTCGGAAGTATCGGCGTGGGATGCGACGGGCAGGGCCATCAGGGGCGCCACGGCCAGTGCAGCGCAAAGCAATGAACGGCGTAGCGGATGACGACGACTTTTCATAGTTGAACCCTTGTTATTTTTATGGGGGCTGCAGGGTGGCCGACGGCGTCGGTCGCACCTTATTACGAACAGTACGCGGCGAGTCTGCACTGGCCGGCGCGGAGCGTCAGTGGTCAATCGTGCAGACCTGATGCGGGATCCCGCAAGCGACCTGCAGGATCCTGCGTTCTTTTTAGCGCACAGGGGCCATACTGTCCCGGCTGCCCTTTCGTTAGATTTCAAAAATAAAAACAGGTTGAAGCCCATGGCACAGCGACCGCACACCCTTGCCGAAGACGTGCTGCATCATTTTCTCGGTATTTCCCGCGCCCTCGCCGGCCAGCTGGATTTCCAGTCGATGATCGACGCCGTCTCCCGGGAAATCAGCCCGATCCTGCCCCACGACCACCTCGACGTCTGCCTGTTTATCCTGGACGGCCGCGAGCACATCACCTATGAAAGCGGCGTGCACACGCTGTGGGGCGATGTCGCTCAACCGATGCCGGTGCACACCAGCCCCATTCGAGCGGTGCTGTTAGGGGAGCAGGCGTTTCTGCTGACCCACGACGCCATGAACGACGCACGTTTCGCCTTCCCCGGCGCCGCCAACCACCCTATTTTCGACGCCCGCCTGCGCAGTCGCCTGCACGTGCCCTTGCGCGCCCGGGGTGAAATCATCGGTGCGCTGAGCTGCTCGAAACACACCGAGCATTTCTACACCCTGGATGACGTGCGCCACACCCAGCACGTCGCCGATCTGCTGGCCTCGTACGTGTATGCCCTGCGCCAGACTGAACAGGCCAAACAACTGGCCATCGCCGAAGCCCAGGTGCGTGCCCGAGAAGAAGGCCTGCGCCAGGGCGCGCTGCGCCTGACCGAGGAACTGGAGCGTGAACGGCAACGGGTCGGCATGGACTTGCACGACCAGACCCTCGCCGACATGACCCGCCTGCACCGGCGCATCGCCCGCCTGCAAACCCTGCCCAGCGTGCCGGGCGAGGACTTGCGCGGCATCGCCTGCTCGCTCAAGGACAGCATGCAGGAGTTGCGGCAACTGATCGATGCAGTGAAGCCGACGGTGCTGCAGTTGTTCGGCTTCGAAGAGGGCGTCGAAGACCTGTTGCGGCGCAGCGTTCGAGACAGCGGCCTGAGCATCGAAACGCGTCTGCAGGACAGCACCGACGGCATGGGCGATCGCTTGCCGGAGTCCGTGAAAGTCGCGGTGTTCCGCATCATTCAGGAAGCGGTGAACAACGCGATCAAGCACGCGATGCCGGACAGCATCGTCATCCACATCAGCCACACAGGCGGCCTGTTGCAGCTGACCATCGACGATGACGGCATTGGGCTGGACGTCGGCCATCGGTTCAACAGCGGCGGCATTCAGAACATGCAGGTGCGCGCGCAACTGATGGCGGCGCAGTTGTTTATCGAACGCGGGCCCCATGAGCGAGGAACGCGAGTAAGGGTGTGCCTGCCGCTGGCAGATCTGCCGCTTGTCGTTGAGCCTGCGCCGTCCGTTGGAACGGAGGTGCCATGCAAATCCTGTTGATCGAAGACGACCCGGTGCACCGGGCGTTCCTGCGCGAAGTCATCGAAGTGGCCCTGCCGGAATGCACGCGTTTACTGGAGGCCGAAGACGGCCAGATCGGCGAGCGGTTGTTCAGCGAGAGCCCGGTAGATGCCGTGGTGATGGACCTGCAGATGCCGTGCCGCACCGGCGTCGAAGCGGCCAAGACGATCTGGCGGCAGCAGCCGGACACGTCGATTCTGTTCTGGTCGAATTACTCGGACGAGGCCTACGTGCGTGGCATCGCGCGGATCGTGCCCCAAGGGGCGGCCTACGGTTACATCCTCAAGACCGCCTCGGAAGAGCGCTTGCGCCTGGCGTTGCGGGGGCTGTTCATCGAGCAGCAGTGCGTGATCGACCGCGAGATTCGCGGCGTGCAGCTCAAGGCCCACGATCAGTTGTCCGGGCTGAGTGATGGCGAATACGAAGTGCTGCAGGACATCGCCCTGGGCCTCACCGACCGCACCATCGCCACCCGCCGCAACCTGTCGCTGCGCAGCGTGCAGAACCGGCTGCAGCAGCTGTACGAAAAGCTCGGCGTTTACCAGCCCGATGCGGCCGGCGAACGCAGCACCGCCTTCAACCTCCGCGCCCGCGCCGTCAACGTCGCCCTGCTCCGCCGCCTGCTCAACCGCACCGCGCTGGAACAGGCCGAAGCCGAACTGCAACTGTGGCTGAAAAACCCCGCGCGGCATCGGTTTGGAGGGGACTGAGGGGAGATCAAGAGCGTCGGCCTAACGGCCTCTGGTTTCGCCTTCGGCGAGTTACTTGGAAAAGCACCCCAAGTAACCAAGGGTGCTTGCTCCTGGCTAGGTCCCTCCTTCGTCGGGATACCCTCACTTCGACGCCCCTCCGTGGGCCCGCGCCGAACGGACATCCATGTCCTGACGGCGCTCTCGCCGCATCCATGCGGCTCGGCCCACTGCGCGTCGTCTACGTTCGGCCTGCACCCAAGTCGCGATTGGTGTCGTCTGGAATTCTTGCGCACGAAGATCAAGATCAAGATCAAGGGCTTCCCGGCTAAAGCCAGTCCTACAGTCGAGGCGATTCCACAGGTGTACGCGGTGCTTTGTAGGACTGGCTTTAGCCGGGAAGAGGCCAGCTCAGGCGCCGACATTTTTGCTGACAGTCCCCCTCCTTGTGGGAGCGAGCTTGCTCGCGAATGCTGTATCACAAACACCAGATATCTGTCGGATGTACCGCCCCCTTCGTGAGCAAGCTCACTCCCACAAGTCCTTAGCGTTTGCTCTGTCCTCGATCTGCTCTTGATCTGCTTTTGATCTTCATACACAGAAGGGTCAGTCACCGCCAATCGCGACCTGGGTGCAGGCCGAACGCAGACGACGCGCAGTGGGTCGAGCGGCATGGATGCCGCGAGAGCGCCGTCAGGACATGGATGTCCGTTCGGCGCGGGCCCACGGAGCGTCGTCGGAGTGAGGGTATTCCGACGAAGGAGGAACCCAACTAGGAGCAGGCACTTTTGCTTACTTTTGGTGCTTTTCAAAAGTAAGTCGCCGAAGGCGAAACAGTCTGCCCCCAGGCAGACGCTTTTGACCTTGGGGAACGCGAGATCCCCCTGGCTTGTCGATTAAAGCAAGACCGCGACGCGTCGCTTAATCGAACGATGTCACCCAGGAGCATTGCCCATGTGCAGGAACCACACCCGTAATCCCATCCTCTGCCTCATCCCCCCGTACCTGCTCGACCAGATCGCCCGCAACGGCAACAAAGCCCAGCGCGAAGCGGCCCTGCGCACGCGCGCCAAAGACAACACCTTCCGCTCCCTGCGCCTCAGCGCGCAACCCGATCGACGCCTCGTTCACCTCGCCGCCGTAGCCCCCACCGGCAAACGACGCTCCATCTACACCGCCGACGGCGGCGAAACCCTGCCCGGCACCCTCGTCCGCGGCGAAGGCCAGCCCGTCAGCGGCGACATCGCCGTCGACGAAGCCTATGACGGCCTCGGCGCCACCTTCGACTTCTTCTTCGACGTCTTCGACCGCAACTCCATCGACGACGCCGGCATGGCCCTCGACGCCACCGTGCACTTCGGCAAGGGCTACAACAACGCCTTCTGGAACTCCGCGCAGATGGTCTTCGGCGACGGCGACCAGTCACTGTTCAACCGCTTCACCATCGCCCTCGACGTCATCGGCCACGAACTGGCCCACGGCGTCACCGAAGACGAAGCCGGCCTCGTCTACTTCAACCAGGCCGGCGCGCTGAACGAATCGATGTCCGACGTGTTCGGCTCGCTGATCAAGCAGTACGCCCTGAAACAAACCGCCAAGCAGGCCAGCTGGCTGATCGGCGAAGGCCTGTTCACCGACAAGATCACCGGCAGCGCCCTGCGCTCGATGAAAGCCCCCGGCACTGCGTTCGATGACAAGGTGCTGGGCAAAGACCCGCAACCCGGGCACATGGACGACTTCGTCCACACCTACGACGACAACGGCGGCGTGCACATCAACTCGGGCATCCCCAACCATGCGTTTTATCAAGTGGCGACGCGCATTGGCGGTCATGCCTGGGAAAAGGCCGGGCGCATCTGGTACGACGCGCTGCGCGATTCACGTCTGCGCCCCAATGCCGGCTTCGTGCGCTTTGCGCGGATCACCCACGATGTGGCCGGTCGGCTGTACGGTGTAGGCGAGGAAGCCCAAATCGCGGTAAAAGAAGGCTGGGCGGCCGTGGGCATCAATGCGCAATGATCCGCCATGGCCATCTGGCAAAAGAAGGAGCCACCCACATGCGTATCTCATTCAGCGAAAGCGGCGGGGTCGCCTATTTTCCGGGCTTGAACAAGCCCAACACCATTGAAGTGGACGCCCTGCCGGAGGGCGAACAAAAGGAGCTGCGGCAACTGGTCGACGCGTCCGAATTCTTCGCGTTGCCGGAAGGTCGGCACCCCGCCCGTGCGCTGCGCGGCATGCAGCATTACACGCTGACCATCAGCGAAGGCGACCGGGAGCGCACGGTCTGCGTTCCCGCTCCGGTGGAATCCGGCCCGTTGCAGGGCCTGATGCAGTGTGTTCGGCGCCACGTGTCCGGCTAGCCCCATGACCGCGCGCCGGGCAAACCGCTATGCTCGGCGCCATTACTCCCTGCTCTTCAGGAATCCTGTGCCCAACCTTTTCTCATCTGTCCTCCGTCGATTCATGCCAACAACCCGCAGCGCCGACGCGTCACGCGGTACAAATCGATGATGCCTGTCCGCCGCCTGTGCCTGGTCCTCGGTGATCAGCTGTCCTTCGACCTGGCCTGCCTCGCCGAACTCGACGCCGAGCGCGACGCCGTGCTGATGGTCGAGGTCATGGAAGAAGCCACCCACGTCGCCCATCACCCGCAAAAGATCGCCCTGATCTTCAGCGCCATGCGCCATTTCGCCCAGGCGCTGCAGGAGCGCGGCATCATCGTTCAGTACGTGACGCTGGACGATCCGCTGAACACCGGCTCGGTGCCGGCTGAGTTGCAGCGCTGGCACGCGTCGTTGCAGGCCGAAGAAGTCCACGCCACCGAATGCGGCGACTGGCGTCTGGAGCAGTCCATAAGGGAATGCGGCCTGCCGCTGGTCTGGCACAGCGACACACGCTTTCTGTGCTCCCGCGAAGAGTTTGCCAAATGGGCCAGCGGCAAGATCCAGCTGCGCATGGAATTCTTCTACCGCGAGATGCGCCGCAAGCAGCGCCTGCTGCTCAACAGCGACGGCACGCCCGTAGGCGGTGCCTGGAACTTCGACGCGGAAAACCGCAAGGCGCTGCCGAAGCGGGTCTCGGCGCCCTACCCGGCGCGCTTCGCACCGGACGCCATCACCCGCGACGTGCTGGAACTGGTGCGTGAGCGATTCGCCAGTCACTACGGCTCTCTGGACAATTTTGACTACCCGGTAACCCACGCCGACGCCCAGGCGCTGTGGCAGTACTTTCTCGATTATGGGCTGGCGGCCTTCGGTGACTACCAAGACGCCATGGCCATGGACGAGCCCTTCCTCTTCCATGCGCGCATCAGTGCGGCGCTGAACATCGGCCTGCTGGATCTGCGCCAGCTGTGCAGCGACGTCGAGTCGGCCTACTGGTCGGGAGGTGTCGCGTTGAACGCGGCGGAGGGCTTCATCCGCCAACTGATCGGCTGGCGGGAATACGTGCGCGGCGTTTACTGGCTGAAGATGCCGGATTACGCCGAGGGCAACTCATTCGGCAATAACCGGGCGCTGCCGGAGTTCTACTGGACCGGGCAGACCAAGATGAACTGCATGAGCCAGGCCATCGGCCAGAGCCTTGAACACGCCTACGCTCATCACATTCAGCGGCTGATGGTCACCGGCAACTTCGCCCTGCTGGCCGGCATCGCGCCCAAAGAGATCTGCGAATGGTACCTGGCGATTTACATGGACGCCTTCGACTGGGTCGAGTTGCCCAACACCCTCGGCATGGTCATGCACGCCGACGGCGGTTATCTGGGTTCCAAGCCCTATTGCGCCAGCGGCCAGTACATCAAGCGGATGTCCGATTACTGCAGCAGCTGCGCGTACAAGGTCAAGGAAAGCACGACGGAGGACGCCTGCCCTTTCAACTCGCTGTACTGGCATTTCGTGATGCGCCACAGCAACCTGCTGCGCGCCAATCAACGGATGGGCATGGTTTACAAGAACCTCGACCGGATGACTGAAGCAAAGCAGGACGCGCTGTGGCAAAGGGGCGAGTCCCTGCTGGGCAAGCTCGACGCCGGAGAGGCGATTTGAAGAAGAGCGAGCTGCCGGTAAAGACCTGCGTGGTGTGTGGGCTGCCGTTCACCTGGCGGAAGAAATGGGCGCGCTGCTGGGACGAGGTGCGTTACTGCTCGGAGCGTTGCCGACGGGGCAAGCGCTCCGGGTCGTGAAAGGGTTCAATCGGCGTCAGCGGGCCAATACGGGGGGGCAGCGCCTGATCAGTGGACCTGGGCGCGACTGGCTCTGCCGATCAGCCTGATCAACAACTGCTGCTTGGGGCCTGCGGTTGTCTCGCGGGCCACCTTGATCAAGTATTCCTGCGGGATCAGCCCGCCCGCTTCGGCCAGGGCTTCGTAAATGGCAAACAGCCGCGAATCAATCGTCGTCTCCTCGGCACATTCGATCAGATAGGCAATTCCCGGATTGGCTTGTTCGTTCACAGTGGATCCTCCTTGTATGTCAGTTACTTCAAAGGAGAGGCACGCGCGGCGGGAGTTCCCACTTTCTGGACAGGGCTCACCCGAACGGTGGCACCCGCCTGCCGGCAGTCCTGAATATCAGTTTTCGCTTGCCAAAACCCGGTCGCACCCTTAAACAGAGCGTGCCGTTTCAGCACCCGCGACGACTTGCCGCGCCCGTTCTGCCCGTTGCGCCCTCGCAACCCGGCGTCGGGACAGGCCTGCCGAAACGCCCAGACACCTGCAAATCATGGAGACGCCAGGTAAACCCGATGACAGGAAATACGTCAGACACGCTCCCCCGCACCCGTCGCGCCCCCAAGGGTGAGAAACGCCGCGAAGAACTGCTCGACGCTGCGCTGCAATTGTTTTCGCTGGAGGGCTACACCGGCGCCTCCATTGCCCGCATCGCCGACATTGTCGGCATCTCGGTGGCGGGCGTGCTGCATCACTTTCCTAACAAGGTCGCCCTGCTGATGGGCGTGCTCGCCCGTCGCGACGAGGTCAACCACAAAGTGATCAGCAGCCTGCACAGCGAGCCGACGCTGCAGGGCTTCGTCAGCGGCCTGCGGCAGATCAATCGTTCCAACGCAACGGCGCCCGGCGTGATCCGCGCGTTCAGCATGCTGAACGCCGAAAGCCTGGTGGACAGCCATCCGGGGTGGGAATGGTTTCAGTCCCGCTACGTGACGATTCACGGACGCATGCGCGCACGGCTCGACCATCTGGTGGCCACCGGCGAAGTGCGTGGGGATGTGGATCTGGACGCGATCGTTCACCAGATACTGGCGATGATGGACGGGCTGCAGCTGCAATGGCTGCGCTTCCCCGAGACGGTGGATCTGGTGCAGCGTTTCGACAGTTACATGGCACAGGTCGAGCGCGATATCCGCGCATAAAAAATGAGGCGATCCGGGCTGGCCGGATCGCCTCATTCTCTGTTTCTCAAGCTCAGGTTGTCACTCGGGTTCAGGCCTCAGCCAGCGCCGGGATCAAGTCCCCGGCGCCGACCTGTTGCTCAGCCCTTTCCCGTTGCGATCAATCAGTACTCGGTGTTGCCGTCGTAGTCCGTGTTGCCATTGGCTGCGTCGGTGTCTTCGGTCTGATCAAGCACACCGCCGGTCTTCACCGCTGGCAGGGTCACTTTGACCGAGTTCAGCGCCGAACGTGGCAGCGGGTTGCTGGTGGTGGTCGACAGTTCCTGACGGAACGGGTTGACCAGCTTGGCATTCAGACGGATGTCGTCCGAAGCCGCGCCCAGGCTGATGTTGAAGGTGTCGGCATCGATCACCCACTGCTTGCTTGCCTCGTCGAAGTACGCCAGCGAACGATCGTTCAGTTCGATGGTGACGTGACGGGTTTCGCCCGGCTGCAGGAAGACCTTCTTGTAGCCTTTCAGCTCCTTGACGGCGCGCTCGACTTTCGGGTTCTGCTGGCCGACGTACAGCTCGGCGACTTCGGAACCGGCACGCTTGCCGCTGTTGGTCAGGTCGAACGAGACCTTGATCGGCGTGTTGCCCACTGCAACGCCCGGGGTGACCGAGATGTTGTTGTAAGTGAACTGGGTGTACGACAGGCCGTGACCGAACGCGAACAGCGGTTTGGTGTTGGTCTTGTCGTAGCCACGGTAGCCGAGCATGGTCAGGTCGTGGGCGTAGGTGATTTCCTTGACCTTGGTGCGTGTGTTATCGAAGGCCGGGAAATCCTTGTACAGCGGATTGTCTTCGATGTTGCGCTCGATACTGATCGGCAGCTTGCCCGACGGGTTGACCTTGCCGAACAGGATCTCGGCCAGGGCCTGACCGCCGTTCTGACCCGGGTAGAACGCGTGCAGCGCAGCCGGCACCTGGTCGATCCAGTCGCTCATCTTCAGCGCGGTACCGCCGTGCATGGTCACCACGGTGTTCGGGTTGGCCTTGGCGATGTTCTGGATCAGCTCGTTCTGGTACTCAGGCAGATCGAAGCTGTGGTCGAAACCTTCACCTTCGTATTCGGCGCTGTTACCCACGGCAACCACGACCGCGTCGTATTGCGACAGGTCGGAAGGTGCGGTCAGCGAAGCGGTCGACATCTGCACGCCCACCAGGCCGCCCATGGTCGACAGGTAACCGTCACGGCGCGAGTACTCAAGCTTCACGTCGTAAGCCTTGCCGGCTTCCAGCTTGATCTTGCCGGAAACAGGGATGGTCGGCGGAATGCTCTTGTTGGTGATGTTCTCACCGTCGCCGTTGTCGATGATCTTCTCGCCGTTGACCCATAGACGCACAGCGCCGTCGGCACGGACTTTGAAGACCTGGTCGCCGCTGATGGTCGGGGTGACCTGACCGCTCCAGCGAATGGAAGTGTTGGCGGTGTCGCCGTTGCTCGGCACGCTGTCGGTGGACCAGTCCAGGTTGACGTAGGTGTCGATCTGGGTGGCCGACGGGTCGCCGGACCAGGTGGCGTTGTTGAAGTACTCGGTCTTCATGCCAGCGACACTGTTGCCTTTGCTGTCGGTGGTGGTCCAGTGCATGGCCGTTGGATCGAGGGACAGCGTGTCGAGGAACTCGACCTGAGCGCCCGGGGCGATCTGGCGCAGACCGCTCAGCTCGCTGATGTAACGGGTGGCGTCAACGTGAGCACTGCCGAAACCGGTCGGCGGCGCGTACTTGGCCAGGTCGCCAACGACGGCGATGCGCTTGACCTTGTTCTTGTCCAGTGGCAGCACGTCGCCCTGGTTTTTCAGCAGCACGATGCCTTCGCGAGCGATGTTCAGAGCGACCTTGTTGCTGGTGGCGCTGTTCATGTTGTGCGTGGTCAGCGGTGCAAACTTGTCGAACTGGTACAGGTAGATGTTCTTCAGGATGCGGCGGACCTTGTCGTCGATGGTCGCCATGTCCAGCTCGCCGCTGTCCAGGTACGGCTTGAGCACCGAACTGTTCATCTGGCCGCCCATCATGTCCAGGTCGGTGCCGGCTTGTGCCGCTGGCAGACCGTGGACGACGGCGTTGTAGTCACTCTGTACCAGGCCCTTGAAGCCCCATTCCTTCTTCAGGATGTCGGCGATCAGGTGCTTGTTCTCGCAGGCGTACTCGCCGTTCACTTTCTGGAACGAGCACATCATCATCGCCACGGTGCCGTTTTTGGTCGCGGACTCGAACGGCGGCAGCGTCATCTCGCGCAGAACGCGCTCAGGCATGACCTGGTTGAGGATGAAGCGGTTGGTTTCCTGGTCGTTACCGGCGTAGTGCTTGGCTTCCGCCCAGACGCGACGCTGCTGGATACCGTTGATGACCGCAGGGCCCAGGCTTGCGCCGAGGAACGGGTCTTCACCGGAGAGGTATTCGAAGGCACGGCCGCTCCACGGCATGCGGTACAGGTTCATGCCTGGACCGGTGACGAACTGGTAGCCGCCGCTGGCAGTGTCGTAGCCCAGGGCGCGGCCGAAATCAATGGCGCGACGCGGGTTGAAGGTGGCCGCCAGGTTCGGGCCGGACGGATAGACCACGCCCGGATCGTTGCCTTCGCTGGTGTAACGGATGCCCGCGCCACCGTCGGCGCCGTGGATCTGTGGCACGCCGTACTGGGTCAGCGGCTTGACGTCCCAACCACCGATGCCGCCGATGTAGGCCAGCTTTTCTTCCTGAGTCATCTTCGCCAGGGTTTTTTCTGCCGCTTTGTCAGCGCGCAGTTCCTTGGCCGCCAGTTGCTCTTGGGTCGTGGTGTCGGCTGCGTTGGCGTGGCAGATAGCCAGGCTCAACAAAGCCAGTGCCGAGTGGGCACCGAAAGTTTTACGGTTTCGCATAGGGGACGCTCTCCAAGTATCACCCGCGCTCATTTGTCGCAGTTGACACGCCACAAGCCTTTAATTCAGGCATTACTCGGCCTATACCGAAGTTCTCGAAAGAACATCGGTGAACGGGAAAGTGGCGTTACAACGTGACGATGAGTGTGGGCAATTTGATCTTCTGTAACTAACGTTAATGGCGATGAGCCACCGAACTGCACGAGCGTTGCCCGAGACGTTTAAATTAAGGCAATTGTTTTCAATTGATGTCAAACAAAAAAATCAATCTTCAACAAACTCGACATTTTTTGATACATCATCTGAACTCTTGCTAAACCTACAGGTCTGTAGGTTTAGCAATTTTCACCGCTCAATGCCTGAAACCCCGTAAACACTGGGTTTCACCCCTGAAACGAGCGGTGGGCCCACGCTGAAGCCAGCGTTGCGATCATTTCAAACACATGACAAACATTGGAGAAACATCACATGAAACTGCCAGTACTGGGCGCCATCGCTGCACTGACCCTGTCGTTTGCAACTGCAACAATGGCCGCTGACTCCGATACTCAGGAAACTGTTTCCGGCGCAGCAGATTCCACTGTCATGACGCAAACACAAAAAGATGCCACCACCGTGAAAGCCACCAAACAGAATCAGGCTGATGAAAACAAGCGTGGCCGTCCGACCGCTAATACGTCGCCTGCGACAAACTAACGCACTCCGTTAGTTACTGTTTTATTACGGCTGTTTATACATCACCCCGAGGTCTCGTCAGAGGCCTCACTTATTTGAATCCCCGTTGTGTCCATAAAACTGTCCCCTATCAATAGCCAACAACTGACCGCGCACACGGCCGAAGCGCTGTGTGCGTGGCTGTTGGCCAATGCCGGGCTGAAGACAGGTGATCTGGAACGGGCACAGCGGCTGGCCCAGGAATCCGAAGGCAGCTCGCTCACCGAATTGCTGACCCGCCTGGGGTTGGTCTCGGAACTGGACCTGGCCAGGGCGTGGGCCTCGACGCTGCAAGCGCCCTTGCTGCTGGCGGAAAACGTGACGCTGTCGGGTGAACCGCTGCCGGAATTGAGCGAGCGCTTTCTGCGCCACTATCGCCTGCTGCCCATCGGCGCTTATGCCGATGGCGTGCATGTGTTGGCCGCCAACCCGGGCAATGCCTACGGGCTGGACGCCGTGGCCTACGCCTGCCAGGCGCCGGTGTATGTGTCGGTGGGTGCTGGTAGCGAGGTCGACGGGCTGATCGAGCGTTATTACGGCCAGGGCCGTTCGGCCATGGGCTCGCTGATCGAAACCCTCGACGAACACGGCGGCGCCGAAGAAGACATCGAGCACCTCAAGGACCTGGCGTCCGAGGCGCCGGTCATTCGACTGGTCAACCTGATCCTGCAGCGAGCCGTCGAGCAACGCGCTTCCGACATTCATATAGAGCCGTTCGAGAGCCAGCTGAAAGTGCGCTATCGCATCGACGGCGTGCTCCACGAAGCCGAAGCACCGCCCTCCAGCTCTTCAGCCGCCATTATTTCGCGACTGAAGATCATGGCGCGGCTGGACATCGCCGAGCGTCGTCTGCCCCAGGACGGCCGCATCATGTTGCGCATCCAGGGCAAAGAGCTGGACCTGCGGGTGAGCACGGTGCCTACCAGCTTTGGTGAGTCGGTGGTGATGCGACTGCTGGATCGACAGACCGTCAGCTTCGACTTCCCCAGCCTGGGCATGGACGGCGAACGCCTGCAGAACTTCCTCGACGTGCTGGAAAACCCCCACGGCATTCTGCTGGTCACCGGCCCCACCGGTTCCGGCAAAACCACCACGCTGTACACCGCGCTGTCACGGCTCAACACCGCCGAGCGCAAGATCATCACCGTTGAAGACCCGGTCGAGTATCAGCTAGAGGGCATCAACCAGATTCAGGTCAAGCCGGCCATTGGCCTGGACTTCGCCGGCGCCCTGCGCTCCATCGTCCGGCAAGACCCGGACGTGATCATGATCGGCGAGATGCGCGACCTGGAAACCTGCCGCATCGCCATCCAATCGTCGCTGACCGGTCACCTCGTGCTCTCGACCCTGCACACCAACAGTGCCGCCGCGAGTATCACGCGATTGCTGGACATGGGCGTCGAAAGCTACCTGATCGCGTCCACCGTTAAAGGCATTCTGGCCCAGCGGCTGGTGCGCAGGCTGGATCCGCTCACGCGCATCGCCTTTGAAGCACCGCAGGAACTGGTCGCCGAGCACGGGCTGGATCGCTTCACCGATCAGCGCCCGATTACTCTTTATCGTCCCGCCAGCGAATTGCCCGGCGGCGGTTATCACGGCCGTAGCGCCATCACCGAATTGCTGGTGATGAATGAAGAGTTGCGCGGCCTGCTGATGCGCCAGGCCGACGCCTCGACGCTGGAGCAAGCGGCCCGTCGCGGTGGCCTGCGTACCCTATATGAGGAAGGCCTGCGTCAGGCCGTGGCCGGCGTGACCTCCCTTGAAGAGGTGCTGCGCGTTACGCGTGGCGATTGACCATGGCCCATTTCAAATACCGCGCACTGGATGCCGACGGCGTCGCCCAACACGGCACCCTCGAAGCGGCTGATCAAAACGCAGCCACCGCGATTTTGCACAAGCGCGGCCTGTTGCTGCTCAGCCTCGAAGCCAGTGCCAACAGCGGCCTGCGCGCGGCCATGCGCCGGGGTGCGATGAACGGCGCGGCGCTGGTGAGTTTCACCCAGCAACTGGCGACCCTGCTCGGTGCCGGCCAGCCGCTGGAACGCGCCCTGACCATCCTCCTCAAGCAGACCCACGAGCCCAAGCGCCAGGCACTGCTCGAACGCATTCGCGAACAGGTCAAGGCCGGTAAACCCTTGAGCCAGGCGCTGGAAGAAGAGCACGGCCAGTTTTCCAGCCTGTACATCAGCATGGTGCGCGCGGGCGAAGCCGGCGGGTCCCTGGAAAACACCCTGCGCCAGCTCAGCGATTACCTTGAACGCAGCCAGATGCTGCGCGGCGAAGTCATCAATGCGCTGATCTACCCGATCTTTCTGGTGGTCGGCGTGCTGGGTTCGCTGGCCCTGCTGCTGGCCTACGTGGTGCCGCAGTTCGTGCCGATCTTTCGCGATCTGGGCGTACCGATTCCGTTCATCACCCAGGCCATTTTGTGGCTGGGTGAATTTCTCAGCGCCTATGGATTGCTGCTGCTCGGTGCGATCGTCGGGCTGATCTGGACCGTCGCCGTGCTGCGCCGAGATCCCCAGCGACGTCAGCGTCACGACCGGCGCCTGCTGTTTATCAAAGTCATCGGCCCGCTGTTGCAGCGGATCGAAGCCGCGCGTCTGGCGCGCACCCTCGGCACCCTGCTGAGCAACGGCGTTGCGCTGTTGCAGGCCATGACCATCGTCCGTCAGGTCTGCGGCAACTACGCCCTGCGCGCCCAGGTCGAGCAGGCCACCGAGTGGGTCAAGGGTGGCGGCACGCTGGCCCAGGCGTTCGGCGAGCAACCGCTGCTGCCGGAGCTGGCCCTGCAAATGATCGAAGTCGGCGAACAGGCCGGCAACCTGGACGGCATGCTGCTCAAGGTCGCCGACGTGTTCGACGTCGAGGCCAAGCGCGGCATCGACCGCCTGCTCGCGGCGCTGGTGCCGAGCCTGACTGTTGTCATGGCGGTGATGGTGGCGGTGATCATGCTCGCCATCATGCTGCCGCTGATGAGCCTTACCAGTAACATTTGAGGAAATAGACATGTCCCGATTCAACGCTGCCCAAGGCCGTCGCCAGGGCGGTTTCACCCTGCTGGAAATGCTCGCCGTGATCGTGCTGCTGGGCATCGTCGCCACCATCGTCGTGCGTCAGGTCGGCGGCAACGTCGACAAGGGCAAATACGGCGCGGGCAAGGCGCAACTCGCCAGCCTCGGCATGAAGGTCGAAAGCTACGGCCTGGACGTCGGCACGCCACCGGCCAATCTGCAGCAACTGGTGACCAAGCCGGCCAATGCCACCGGTTGGGCCGGCCCGTACGCCAAGCCTTCGGACCTGAAAGACCCGTTCGGCCACGCGTTCGGCTATCGCTACCCGGGCGAGCACGGCAGCTTTGACCTGATCTTCTTCGGTCAGGACGGCCAGCCTGGCGGTGACGGCTACAAGGCCGACATCGGTAACTGGGAATAACATGCACGCCCTGCCCCGCGCCCGCGGCTTCACCCTGTTCGAATTGCTGGTGGTGATCGTTCTGATCGGCATCAGCGTCGGGCTGGTGAGCTTTGGCGTGGGTCGGGGTTTGCACGCGGTCAGTGAGCGCCGGGCGTTGAGCGAGGTGGTGCAGTCACTGCGCGCGGCGCGGGTGCAGGCGATCGTCACCGGGCAACCGGCGCAGACGCGCTTTGATCTGCGCAACGGTCGGCTTCAAGGCCCGCAACTGAAGCCGGTGCAACTGCCCACCGACATGCGCGTGCAACTGCAGACCGCCGACGGCCTCGGCCCGGCGTTCGAGTTCTACCCGGACGGCGGTTCCAGCGGCGGCCATCTGCTGCTGGCCCGGGGCGACAAACACTGGCGCGTCGACATCAACTGGCTGACCGGCAACGTTCAGTTGCGCACGCTCAATTGAGGCGTCAGCGCGGTTTCACATTGCTGGAAATGCTCGCCGCCCTGGCTGTGCTGGCGGTGTGCAGCAGCGTGCTGGTGGTGGCGTTCGGGCAGAGCGCGCGGGCCTTGCAGCAGGCGCAACGCAGTGACCGGCTGAGTCTGGCCGCGCGTTCGCTGATCGATGAGGCCAGCGCCGGTCGCTTGCAGCCGGGCCGGACCGAAGGTCGCTGGAGCGGCGTGAACTGGCAGATGGATGTCAGCGCGCTGCCCCGGGGTAACGGCCCGGCGACGGCCTGGCGACTGGATCTGGAAGTGAGCGACGGAGCACAGCGCGCCCATTACAGCAGCCTGCAAGTGCGCAGTGCTGCCTCAGGTGCCGGGCAATGAGGCGCAGCGCTCAGGGTTTTACCTTGCTCGAAGTGCTGGTGGTGTTGAGCCTGCTCGGCGTGCTGCTGACCATGGTCGGCGCGGCGATCACCGGGGCCAACCGCGCCATGGCCAAGGCCGAGCGCTACAGCACGCGGCTCGACGAAATACGTTCGACACAAAATTTTCTGCGCAGCGCCATCGGTCAGGCGCTGCCTCTTGCCGCTGGCGGCTCCGAGCCCGGTCAGGCGCCAGTGTTCGAGGGCGACGCCCAGGCCATGAGCTTTTATGCGCCGCTGCCCGCCACATTAGGCGGGGGTTTGTACCGGCACAGCGTGACGCTGGCGGCCGGTCAGCGTCTGCAGATCAGCCTGGAGCGCTTGCGCGGTCAGGCCTTGCTGCCGGCCGAAGAGCCCCAGGTGTTGTTGCATGAAGTGCGCGCGCTGCAACTGAGTTACCGCGGTGTGTCGCCCACCGGCGAATCCACGGCGTGGCTGGATCACTGGCCATGGCCGGGACGCCTGCCCATTAGCGTGCGCATCGACGCGCAACTGGCCGGTCCCGTGCCGTGGCCGCTGCAAAGCATCAATCTGCGCCTGGATTTGTCCGGCGAGGCGCACACGTTATGACAGGCCGTCGGCAAAAGGGCGTCGCGCTGCTCCTGGTGTTGTGGGTGCTGGCGCTGCTCAGTACCCTGCTCGCCGGTTTGCTGGGCTGGGTGCACCTGCAGAACCGTCAGGCCCTGTGGCAACGCCAGCACACCCAGGCGGTACTCGCCGCAGAAGCCGGTATCGGCATGGCGGTGCTGGCGCAACTGGACCGCGACCCGCAACGGCACTGGAAAGCCGACAACCAGCCCCATGGATTGCGCTTCGATGAGGCCGCGCTCGCGGTGAGTCTGGGCAGCGAGACCGGCAAGCTCGACCTCAACGCGGCACCGGCGGAATCCTTCGCCCGCCTGCTGGTGGCATGCGGGGCAAATCCGGACCTGGCCCGGCAAGTGGCCCAGGCCCTGGAGCAGCGTCGCGGCGGCGGCCGGGCGCCGCTGCGGATGATCGAGGAAGTGCGCGAACTGCCGGGCATCGGCCAGCCGCTGTACCAGTGCGCCAGCCCGCACGTCACGTTATGGAGCGGCCTGACCGCGCCGGATCCGCGCATGGCGTCGCCCTGGCTGCGGCAAGCGTTGGGTCTGCCGCAAGCGGGCCCCGCAACCGAAGACGCCGGCCCGGTCGTCAGTATTCGAAGCCAGGCGACATTGCCCGGCGGTTACACCACGACGCTCAACGTCACGTTGTTATTGAACCCATCGAAGGAGGGAGCGCGACCGTATCGCGTTCTGCGTTGGCAAGAATGAAGCAATCACTTTTACAGCAGCTGGCGCCCTTGCAGGCCCGGGTGCGCAGTCAGTGGCGTGACAGCCCGGCGCAGCATCTGTGGCAGGCCTGGCTCGAGGAGTTGCAGGCGCTGCTGCCCGCCAGCGTCCGCGCCCGGCTGATGCCCCAGGTGCGCGAGCGGCTGATTGACTGGCCGCTGCCCGAGCACATCACCCACGAGAGCGGCGAACGACTGATCCTGATGCTCCCCGCCGGCATGGTCCTGGCGCAGCCGCTGCAACTGCCGCTGGCAGCGCTGCGGGATCTGCACAGCGTGGTCGGTTTCGAACTGGACAAGTACACGCCCTACCCCCGCGAGCAGATGCAGTACGTCGCGCGCGTCACCGCCAAGGGCAAAACCCTGGCGCAGGTGCTGCTGGTGGCGGTGCTGCGCGAGCGTTTGCAGCCGATCATCGACACCTGTCGTCAGCAAGGGGTGTCGCTCTATGCCGTGGACGCGCGCAACGCGAAGGGCGAACGGCTCAACGTTGATCTGCTGCCGGCCGAGCTGAAACCGGCATCTGCAGGTTCCGCGCGCTTGCCGCGTTTCCTCGCCGTGGTCTGCGGCGCCTTGCTGCTGACCTGCATGGTGCTCTGGCTGAATGCACGCACGGCCCAGGTCGAAGCGATGCAACAGCACGTCGACGAGCAACGCAGCCAGGTGCAAGCCGTGCAAAACCTGCGCCGCGAGCTGATCAACACCCAGGGCGCCGCGCGCTATCTGGCCCAGCAAAAAGCCGCGCAGCCGACCACTTCCAGCGTGCTCGCCGACCTCACCGGTTGCCTGGGCGCCGACACCTGGGTCGAGCAGCTGGAAATCTCTGACGGCGGCAGCGTCTCGATCACCGGCCAGAGCGCCAAGGCCAGCGCCCTCATCAGCCGCATGAAAGACTGCCGCACCCTTACCGACGCGCAGTTCCAGGGGATCATTCAGCCCGACGCGCAGACCGGCAAAGAGCGCTTTTCCCTGCGCGCCCAGTTGCGCAAGGAGTCCGCCGATGCGCCGTGAACTGACCCCCCGTGAACGTCGCGGCGCCGCGCTCATCGCGCTGGCCCTGGTCCTTTGGGCGGCGTGGTGGCTGTTGGTGCAAAGCTGGTTTCTCGATCCGTTGAGCGACCTGCAGGACCAGGCCGACACTCTGCGCCAACAGGAACAACGCTACGCCGGCGCCCTCGCCCAGCGCGACAGCCTTGAGCAGCAATTGCAGGCGGCCCGCCGCGACCCGTCAAGCCGCAGCAGCCTGTTGCCCGGCGAAGACCCGAGCGCCGTGGCGGCCGATTTGATGCAGCGCAGCCTCGATCTGGTCAAGGCCCACGCCGATCAGGGCCCCGGCTGCCAGGTCACCCAGCGCATGCCGATCACCCCCGAGCGCGACAGTGCCGAGCCGTATCGTCAGGTCAAAGTCAGCCTGACCCTGGACTGCGCCATGGAGCCACTGGTGGGCTTGCTGCACGAACTGGAATACGGCCAGCCGTTCCTGTTCATCGACAACCTGAGCATTCGCCGCGCCACAACCGCCCCCGCCACTGGCGGCGCCGGACGCTTGCAGGTGCATCTGCTGTTGCGCGGTTATCTGCAGCAGGCCGCGCCGCATAAGGCGCTGCCGTCCAAAGCCCCCGCCGCCGAGCCAGCGACCGAATCCCGGCAGCAGCCTGATCCCGCCGAGCAAGCCGATCTGGATGAGCAACCTGAACCACCGACACCGTCCGAGGAGCCTGACGCATGAAGTTCGACTCCCTTACCCTCGCGCTCGGCGCGGCGACGGTTGCCCTCGCAGCCGTCGCCGTCAGCCTGAGCATGGGCGCCGGTCAGGACATCGACTGGTTGCCGGCCGGCGAAGCGCGCCAAGCCACACCAACGGCCGGGCCTGCGGCATTGCCTGCGCTGCCGGCCCAGGCCCTCGCGCTGACGTGGCAGCAGTCTATGTTCAGCCCGGACCGCAAGCCTGATCTGGTCACCGGCAAATCCCAGGTCTCGTCCCTGGACGGCATCAGCCTGAGCGGCGTGATCATCGACGGCGCTTCGCAATGGGTGCTGCTGCAGTTGCCGCAGAAGCGCCGCCTGAAGCTGGCCGTCGGCAGCACCCTGGACAACGGCTGGACCCTGGATTCGGTCACGCCGCAACACGCCACTTTCAGCCATCAGGGCCAGACCCGCGAACTGCGTCTGCCCATGCTGCGCCTTCCGCCGCCGTCGAAAGTCCCCCCTATTACTCTTCCAAACGTACCCACACCATGAACAATCGCACCCCTGAGTTTTCCCGTCTGCGCAGCCCGTTGTTGTGCCTGGCCACCGCTGTGGCCCTGGCTGGATGCGCGTCCACCCCGGAACGTTTTGAAAACGATCCGGCCCTGATGCAGGAAGCACTCAATGGCACCGGCTCGCAGCGAGGCCCGGTCAGCGATCCGGTTGAAGCGCCGAGCCCGAACAACCCCGGCGCCAAGCCTGCGCCCGCGCGCCAGCAGATCATTCGTGGCAACCAGACGTTCGTGCGCGGTGCGGGCCCGGCCCAGACCGGCGCGGGTGGAAAAGGCGCGTCGGCGGCCGCCGGTGACATCACCTTCAACTTCGCCAATCAGCCCATCGAAGCGGTGATCAACACCGTGCTCGGCGATTTGCTGCACGAGAACTACAGCATCAATCAGGGCGTAAAAGGCGACGTCAGCTTCTCGACCTCGCAGCCGGTGAACAAGCAGCAGGCGCTGTCGATTCTGGAAACGCTGCTGTCGTGGACCGACAACGCAATGATCCGCCAGGGCGATCGTTACGTGATCCTGCCGGCCAATCAGGCTGTGGCCGGCAAGCTGGTGCCGGAGATGCCGGTGGCGCGACCGTCCACCGGGCTGTCGGCGCGGTTGTTCCCGCTGCGCTTCATCTCGGCGACCGAGATGCAGAAGCTGCTCAAGCCTTTCGCCCGTGACAACGCGTTTTTGCTGGTGGATCCGGCGCGCAACGTGTTGAGCCTCGCGGGTACGCCGGATGAGCTGGCCAACTACCAGGACACCATCGACACCTTCGACGTCGACTGGCTCAAGGGCATGTCCATCGCCGTCTACGGCCTGCAACGCGCGAGCGTCGGCGAGCTGATGCCCGAGCTGCAGAAGATGTTCGGCCCGGACAGCGGTATGCCGTTGGCGGGCATGGTCAAGTTTCTGCCGATCGAGCGGACCAACTCGGTGGTGGCGATTTCTTCCCAGCCGCGCTACCTGAGCGAAGTCGGCGACTGGATTCACACCATCGACGAAGGCGGCGGCAACGAGCCGCAGATGTACGTCTACGACGTGCGCAACATGAAGGCCTCGGACCTGGCCAAATACCTGCGGCAGATCTACGGCAACGGCCAGATCAAGGACGACAGCGCGGCCAAGGTTGCACCGGGTCTGCGCACGCGTTCGCTGTCCTCGCTCAACGGCAGTGGCACCGGCAGCAGCGGCGGCCTGAGCGGCAGCGGTCAGGGCCTGAACAGCAGCTCCTCCGGGATCGGTGGCGGCATGGGTTCAGGGATGAGTGGCGCCAATGGTGGTTTGCAAACCGGCACTCAGCAAGGCGATGAAGAGCAGGACGGCGAGACGTCCGAAGACAGCGCAGACAGCAGCGGTCAGGGCGACACCTCGGACGCCGCGGCCAGCGGCTCTGGCGCCAGCAAGCGTCTGGACGACAGCACCCGCATCACCGCCCAGCAGAGCAGCAACCAGTTGCTGATCCGCACGCGTCCGGCCCAGTGGGCGGAGATCGAATCCGCCATCAAGCGCCTGGACAACGCGCCGATGCAGGTACAGATCGAGACGCGAATTCTTGAAGTCAACCTGACCGGCGAGCTGGACCTTGGCGTGCAATGGTACCTCGGCCGTCTGGCCGGCAATTCCACCAGCACCACCGTGGCGAACACTGCCGGCAGTCAGGGCGCATTGGGCGGCGGCGGTGCTGGGCTCGGCGCCACCGATTCGCTGTTTTATTCGTTCGTCAGCAATAACCTGCAGATCGCCCTTCACGCGCTGGAACAGAGCGGCCGCACGCAAGTGCTGTCGGCGCCGTCGCTGGTGGTGATGAACAACCAGCAGGCGCAGATTCAGGTCGGTGACAACATCCCGATCAGCCAGACCACGGTCAACACCTCGGCCACCACCGCTACCCTGAGCAGCGTCGAATACGTGCAGACCGGGGTCATCCTCGACGTCGTGCCGCGGATCAATCCGGGCGGCCTGGTGTACATGGACATCCAGCAGCAGGTCAGCGACGCCAATGACACGTCGACTGACGCCAACGGCAACCCGCGGATCTCGACCCGCTCGGTGTCGACCCAGGTGGCGGTGCAGAGCGGTCAGACCGTGTTGCTCGGCGGCCTGATCAAACAGGACAACGCCGACACCGTGTCCGCCGTGCCGTACCTGGGCCGCATCCCCGGCCTGCGCTGGCTGTTCGGCAACACCAGCAAGAGCAAGAAGCGCACCGAACTGGTCGTGCTGATCACCCCACGGGTCATCACCAGCAACAGCCAGGCGCGGCAAGTGACCGATGACTATCGCCAGCAGTTGCAGCTGATCAAGCCGACACCGCCGATGGGTAGCCGGTAGTTTGTTGATCGTTCCCACGCTCCGCGTGGGAATGCCGCCCCAGACGCTCCGCGTCCGTTCGTTGGAAGCTGTTTAAGGTCTGGGGGCGGGATGACGCGGAGCGTCACGGGAGGCATACCCACGCAGCGCGTGGGCGCGATCAACAGAAGTGATTGCGCGCTTGGCAATCCGCCGGTCCGTGGTAAAACAGGTTTTCAAACGACCCCTTTTATCGCGACCTTAAAGGACCAAGGCCCATGCCCTTCGATCTTCATCACCTTCTGCTCGTCTATACGGCCTACATCGTCGGCGCGGCGAGTCCGGGGCCGAGCAACATGCGCATCATGGGCGTGGCGATGCACCGGGGCCGACGCCCGGCGCTGATGCTGGCGGCAGGCGTGATCAGCGGTTCGTTTTTCTGGGGTTCGATGGCCGCCACCGGTGTTTCCGCCGTGCTCACGCAATACGCCGAAGCGCTCATGCTGCTGAAAATCCTCGGCGGCGCCTACCTGCTGTTTCTCGCCTTCAAAGCGGCCCGCTCCGCGCTAACCTCCACCGAAAAGGTCGAACGCGAGATCGCTGACGCACCGGCGCTTTCTGGCTGGCGCCTTTACCAGCGCGGCCTGCTCATGCACCTCACCAATCCCAAGGCGCTGCTGGGCTGGGTGGCGACGATGACGCTGGGTTTGGGTGCGCAAGCGACGCCGCAAACCGTCGCGGTCATCCTTGCCGGTTGCGCGGTGCTCAGCGTGACCATCTTCTGTGGCTACGCGCTGGTGTTTTCGACCGCGCCGATGATCCGTGCCTACCGCAGGGCGCGCCGCTGGATCGAAGGCACTCTCGCCCTGGTTTACGCCACGGCGGGCCTGAAATTGCTTTACTCGCGCCCGTGAAACTCTAAGCCGCCCGCGCACACCAAGACAGTACCCAACACTGGCGGGTATGAGCCCGAGAGAGAGCACGCAATTGGACAGCAACGACGGTCTGCATTTTCCCGACGACGAACTGGCGCAGGCGCGGCGCTTCAACCAGAAGCTGGCCTGGCTGCCGCGCTTTCGTATCCGCAACCGCTTCACCCCGCTTTTGATTCAGTCGCTGCTGCGCGTCGGCCAGCTCAATGGGGCGGCCAAGCTGGCCCGCCACGGCCTGCACGCCGAACGCACCACGGCGTTTATCGACGGTCATCGCGTGCCGGTACGGATCATCCGGCCCAAGGGCAAGGCCAAAGGCGTGGTGCTGGACATTCATGGCGGCGGCTGGGTGATCGGCAACGCGCAGATGAACGACGACCTGAACATGGCCATGGTGCGGGCGTGCGATGTGGCCGTTGTTTCGGTCGATTATCGGCTGGCGGTGTCAACGTCGGTCGAAGGGCTGATGGAAGACTGCCTGGTCGCGGCGCGATGGCTGCTGGGTGACGGTTGCCCGGAGTTCGCAGGGTTGCCGGTGATCGTCGTCGGTGAATCGGCAGGCGGGCATCTGGCGGCGACGACGCTGTTGCAGCTCAAGGCCTGGCCCGAGATGTTCAAGCGGGTGTGCGGCGCCCTGCTCTATTACGGGGTTTATGACCTGACCGGCACGCCGAGCGTGCGAGCGGCAGGCAAGGACACGCTGGTGCTGGACGGACCGGGCATGGTTGCCGCCCTGCGCTTGCTCACGCCAGACATCAGCGATGCCCAGCGTCAGGCGCCGCCGCTGTCGCCGCTGTATGGGGATCTATCCGGTTTCCCGGCCGCATTGATGTGGGTCGGCGAACTGGACCCGCTGCGCGACGATACCCTGCAAATGGCCGATCGCTGGGCGAAAACCGCCGGGGTCGAAGTGCACCTGTTGCCCGACGCGCCCCACGGTTTCATCCATTTCCCGACCATGATGGCCGACCGCGTGCTCGACCACAGCCGCGCCTGGATTCGTCAGCGCATTCAATCTGCGGCGAGTTGATCGCTTTGGTTTTAGTGGGACTGGCTTTAGCCGGGAAGGCGTCTGCGGCCATACCGCAAAATTGATGGCGTGCACACTGGCCTCTTCCCGGCTAAAGCCGGTCCCACTAAAAGCATCGCATGCAGCCATCGGGATCCCGCTGATGCCGGTCCTGCAAAAAGCAACCTGATCGAACCCCTTGCGCGCTCCCGGGTCTGCTCATCTATTGCTTAACCGGAGAACCTTCGATGTCCCCGCATCACACCCTTGTCCTGCTTGCCCGTTCGGGCTACGCCGCCCGCGGCGTTCTGTACCTGATCATCGGCATTTTCGCCTTGCTGGCTGCCCGCGATTCGTCACGCCCCAAAGACAGCCACAGCAGCCTCGAAGCTCTGTTCAGCCAACCGTTCGGTCACATTCTGGTGGGGCTGGTGGTCGCGGGCCTGCTCGCGTTTGCCGCCTGGCGCGTGTTGCAGGCGACACGGGACGTGGACCATCACGGCAGCGAATTCAAGGGCCTGGTGATCCGTGGCGGGCTGCTCGCGGGTGGATTGGTCAACGGTGCGCTGGCGTTCTTTGCCCTGGGCCTGCTGATCGACGGCCTGCGCAGTTCCGGCGGTGGCGGCGGCGGTCATACCCAAGACCTGCTTGCCACCCTGCTGTCGTGGAAACACTCCAACCTGGTCGTCTACCTCGTTGCGCTGGTGCCCCTTGGCGTCGGCATTGCGCATTTCTTCAAGGGCTGGAAAGCTTCGTTCGAGAAGTATTTCGAGGCCGACGAAGAGGTCATGAGATACGTGACCCCGGTGTCCCGCTTCGGCCTGATCGCGCGCGGCGTGGCGTTTGTCGAAATGGGCGTGCTGCTGGCCATCAGCGGTTCGAGCTATCAGGCGATGCACCCGCCCGGTCTGAAAGACGCGCTCAACGCCCTGCAAAACCTGCCCGCCGGGGGCGTGGTGCTGATGGTCATGGCGTTGGGGCTGATCGCATTTTCGGTGTACAGCTTTGCCGAAGCCGCCTGGCGCCGGATCAACATGGACGTGCCCGGAATGGCGCACGTCTGACGTTCAGTTCACTGCGCCCTCTTCAGGGCGCGGCTGCTGAATCGGCAGCTCGATACGGAACGTCGTGGCGCCCCCTTCCACGCTGCGCACGCTGATCGTTCCGCGATGCTTTTGCACTATCCCGTACGACAGCGACAGCCCCAGCCCGGTGCCCTGGCCCACCGGTTTGGTGGTGAAGAACGGGTCGAAAATCTTCGGCAGCACGTCCGGCGCAATGCCGCTCCCGGTGTCGCTGATCTCAAGCCACACGCGGTCCCCCTGCACGCCGTTGCGCAAGGTAATGGTGCCGCGCTCCGGGCCAATCGCCTGGGCCGCGTTCACCACCAGATTCATGATCACTTGATTGAGCTGCGCCGGCAGGCATTCGATCTCCGGCAACGGCACATAGTGTTTGACGATGTCCGCCTTGCACTTGACCGCATAGGCGGCGATGTTCAGCGTCGAATCGATACCCCGCTGCAGGCTCGCCCACTGCCATTGCGGGTGGGTGTCGGCCCGGGAAAAGTCCTTGAGGTCCTTGATGATCTGCGCGGCGCGGGCCACCCCCTCCCGCGACTCCTGAATCAATAACGGGATTTCCGCCTCGACAAAGGCCAGGTCCAGGCGCGTTTTCAGGGCATTGAGTGATTCAAGCACCTCAGCCACTCCGAGCTGATCCTCGGCCGCTTTGTAGGCCTCAAGCACTTCCTGGATTTTGCCGAAATAGACCGCCAGGGTGCCGAGGTTCGACGAGATGAAACCGATGGGGTTGTTGATCTCGTGGGCGATGCCGGCGGCCATCTGCCCCAGTGAGGCGAGCTTTTCAGCGCCGATCAACTGGCTCTCCAGCTGCTTGCGCTCGTCGATCTCGACCTGCAACGCATGACTGGCCTGCCTGAATTCCCGGGTGCGCTCCTCGACGCGCTGCTCCAGTCCTTCGTTGGCCGCCCGCAGGTCCTCGTTGACCCGGTTGATCACCTGATAACTGTGCAGCAGCCAGCGACCCAGCAGCACCAGCAGGCAGACGGAAATGATCGAGAATATCTGCAGGAGCAACATGATCGACCAAGCGCCTCAATCCGTGGACTCATGCCCTTGTGTCGGCCTGCCGAAGGTGAAGTTGAGGGGACGATTTATATTGCGCAAAAGCCGCGAAGAGTCGCGATATCTCAACTAATCTTGCGGCATCCAGCTGCCCTTGTCGGTGATGATGGCAGTCGGGGTGGCAGCCAAGGCACGGGCACGATGTCGGTACGAACGGGGGTCAATCATGGAAGCCTCAACCAGTGTTTCGTTGCAGCAACGCCCCACCGTCCTGCTGGTGGACGATGAAGAATCGATTCTGAACAGCCTGCGCCGCCTGCTCCGCGAGCAGCCCTATGACCTGCTGCTGGCCACTAGCGGCGAACAGGCCCTGGCGATCATGGCCGAAAAGCCGGTTGATCTGATCGTCAGCGACGCGCGCATGCCGGACATGGACGGCGCGGCGCTGCTGGCGCGGGTCTACAGCCTGTACCCGGACACCACACGCATCCTGCTGACCGGCTACGCCGACCTCGAAACCATCGTCAAAGCCATCAACCAGGGCCATGTGCATCGGTACATCGCCAAGCCCTGGACCGACGAAGAGCTGGTGCTGACCCTGCGTCAGTCCCTGGCATTCCAGTTTTCCGAACGCGAAAGACAGCGCCTTGAACAGCTCACCCAACGGCAGAACGATGAGCTGAAAAGCCTCAACGCCACCTTGGAAAAACGCGTGCTGGCGCGCACCGCCGAATTGCAGCAGACCGCCGACATGCTTGATCTGGCCTATGACGAGCTCAAGCACAGTTACGCCACCGGCACCGAGGTGTTTTCGATGCTGGTCAATCAGCGCCTGCCCGTGGACAAGCAGACCAATCGCGACGTCATCGACCTGATCAACGCGTGCAGCAGCCAACTCAATCTGGACGAGTCCACCCGCCGCGACTTGTGCATGGCCGCTGCGCTGTACAACATCGGCAAGCTCGGCTGGAGCGACGCGCTGATCAACACGCCGTCGGACATGGTCAGCCACGCCGACCGCGACACGTGGCGCAGTTACCCGCGGCAGAGCGAATCGTTGCTGATGACCCTCGAACCCATCCAGGACGCTGCCAGTCTGATTCTGCATCACCAGGAGCGCTGGGACGGCAGCGGCTTTCCGGCGCACCTCAAGAGTGAAGCGATTCCCTACGGCGCACGGCTGCTCAAGCTGGCCGTGGACTTCATCGAACTGCAGCGCGGGCTGATTCTGGAAAGACACCTAAGCAGCGGCGAGGCCTTGCTGTTCATCCGCCGCTACGCCGGCAAGCTCTACGACCCCGGCCTGATCGAGGATTTTGCCAAGGCCTGCGCGGCGTACCTGGACGATGCGGTGCTCAACGACCCGACCGTCAAGGCCGTGACTACCCGCGAGCTGGTGCCGGGCATGATTCTGGTGCGCAACCTGAACGCCGACAACGGCATGCTGCTGCTGAACGCGGGCAAGGTGGTCAACGCCGCGCTGATCGACAAACTGGCGGCCTTCGAGGCCATCGAAAACAAGACCCGCTACAGCATTTTCGTGCGCCTGCCCGAACACGTCCCCGGGTCAGAACCGCTGAAAACCCACTGGACTCAGGTCGGTTGATGCGCTGAGCAATCGATGCACAGAAATCGACGGCGCCTGAACCGCCCTCTTCCCGGTTGTAGGACTGGCTTTAGCCGGGAAAGCGTCAGGTGGCGCGCTGCGAAATCGAGGGTGAATGCACGGGCCTATTCCCGGCTGAAGCCGGTCCCACTAAAAAGCATTGCGTGCATCCAGAAGTATCGCGTGCGCCGCGAATTGTGGGACCGGCTTTAGCCGGGAAAGCGTCGGGTGGCGCGCTGCGAGATTGAGGGTGAATGCACGGGCCTCTTCCCGGCTGAAGCCGGTCCCACAAAAAAGCATTGCGTGCATCCAGAAGTATCGCGTGCGCCGCAAAATTGTGGGACCGCCTTCAGCCGGGAAGGCGTCGGATGGCGCGCTGCAAGATTGAGAGTGAATGCACTGGCCTCTTCCCGGCTGAAGCCGGTCCTACCAAGCATTGCGTGCATTCAGAAGTATCGCGTGCGCCGCAAAATTGTGGGACCGGCTTCAGCCGGGAAAACGTCAGGTGGCGCGCTGCAAAATTGAGGGTGAATGCACGGGTCTCTTCCCGGCTGAAGCCGGTCCTACTAAAAACACTGCATGCATCCAGTGCGGTGACCTGCAACCTCGCCCGAGCATGCTTCATGTTCAGCTCCGATTAAGTATCCGGGCGCTAACTTAGCGGAACGGGCATCCGCGAGTGCCAAATAACTTGAATGGAGCGGTTAAAAAATAGTGGCCAATTCGGCTGTTTATAGCCCTCTGTCGACAACTATCGAAATGCTGAACCCAAGCTGTCTGAACATTAAATAACAGCCCATTTGTTAATACGTCACCCGAAACAAAAACAATACTCGAACAACCGTCACATTCAGCTGATAGCCCCGTAGCGACTGGCTAAGGCGTACTGAAGAACGCACACGGAAAACTGACGCAGCGCCCACGTTTTTTCATATTGGCGAGATTAACCTCCGGATAACGCAATACCCGAACTACTTGATCAGATCTGGTCATCTGATGAATAAGTCACATATATGACGCGGTGTCCACGACGGCACTGTGATGAATACCTGCACGCGATTTAAATGACTTTCCAGCCGGTGCACAGTGGCGCCAGCGGACGGGTGTGTTCAAACCTTGAACTTCAGTGGGACGTCCTCTTTATGAATGAGGCTTTTCTTCCTTTTTCCCGCCCCAGTATCGGCGATGAAGAAGTGGCGGCGGTGACCCGCGTGCTGCGCTCCGGCTGGATCACCACGGGCGCCGAATCCCAGCAGCTTGAAGCGCAGTTCGCCGAACGGGTCGGTGCCCGGCATGCCGTCGCGGTTTCATCGGCGACAGGCGCCATGCACATCGCCTTGCTCGCCCTGGGCGTCGGCCCCGGTGATGAAGTGATCACGCCCTCGCAAACCTGGGTCTCGACCGCCAACATGATCTGCCTGCTGGGCGCCACCCCGGTGTTTGTCGATGTCGACCGCGACACGCTGATGACCGACGCGGCGCTGATCGAACAGGCCATCACCCCACGCACCAAAGCCATCGTCCCGGTGCATTACGCCGGTGCGGCCTGTGACCTCGACCCGATTTATGCCCTCGCGGAGCGCCACGGCATCGCCGTCATCGAAGACGCCGCCCACGCGGCGGGCACGGCCTACAACGGCCGGCCGGTGGGCAGCTGTGGCACGGCGATTTTTTCCTTTCATGCGATCAAGAACATGACCTGCGCAGAAGGCGCGATGTTCGTCACCGATCTGGCCGTATTAGCAGATCGGGTGCGTCAGCTGAAATTCCACGGCCTCGGCGTCGATGCCTACGACCGTCTGACGCTGGGCCGCAAACCCCAGGCCGAAGTCATCGAGCCCGGCTTCAAGTACAACCTGGCGGACATCAACGCCAGCCTGGCCCTCGTGCAACTGCACCGGCTCGATCACATGAACGCGCAACGCCGCCGGCTCGCCGAGCACTATCTGCAGCGACTGGGAAACAGCCCGGTCATGCCGCTCTCCCAGCCCGTTTACCCGCAACAACACGCCTGGCATCTGTTCATCCTGCGCATCGACCCCGAGCGCTGCGGTCTGGACCGCGACGGGTTCATGAAGGCCCTGCAAGAGCGCGGCATTGGCACCGGCATTCACTTCATCGCCACCCACCTGCACCGCTACTACCGCCAGCGCTTCCCGGACGTGCATTTGCCGAACACCGAGTGGAATTCGTCGCGGCTGTGTTCGATCCCGCTGTTCCCGGACATGACCCGCGACGATGTCGAGCGCGTCGTCGGTGCCATTGAATCCATCGTCGGAGCGCGCCCTTGAAAGCCTATCCCGTCCGCTGTGTGTCCGTTGTGATCCCGGTCTACAACGAGGAGCAGAGCCTGCCCGAGTTGCTGCGCCGCACCGAGGCCGCTTGCGCCCTGTTGAACTGCGCCTACGAAATCGTCCTGGTCGACGATGGCAGCCGAGACGCCTCGGCCGAGCTGCTTCAAGAAGCCGCCGAGCGACAAGGCAGCCACGTGGTGGCGGTCATTCTCAATCGCAATTACGGCCAGCACGCGGCAATCATGGCGGGGTTCGAGCAGTGCAAGGGCGACGTGGTGATCACCCTGGACGCCGACCTGCAGAACCCGCCCGAAGAGATTCCCCGTCTGGTGCGACTCGCCGAACAGGGCTACGACGTGGTCGGCACTGTGCGCAACCAGCGGCAGGATTCCGCCTGGCGGCGCTGGCCGTCGAAACTGATCAACCTGGCCGTGCAGCGCTCCACCGGCGTGGCGATGAATGACTACGGCTGCATGCTCCGCGCCTACCGACGCAACATCGTCGACGCCATGCTCGCCTGCCGGGAGCGCAGCACTTTCATCCCGATTCTGGCCAACAGCTTCGCCCGGCACACCACGGAAATCCTGGTCGAGCACGCCGAACGCGAGTACGGCGATTCCAAATACAGCCCCATGCGCCTGATCAACCTGATGTTCGACCTGATCACCTGCATGACCACCACGCCCCTACGCCTGCTGAGCATCGTCGGTTTTGGCATGGCCTTGCTCGGCGTGCTGTTCGCTTTGGCGCTGGTCGCCCTGCGGCTGATCTTCGGCGCGCCGTGGGCCGGGCACGGCACTTTCGTCCTGTTTGCGGTGCTGTTCGTGTTCACCGGCGGTCAGTTCATCGGCATGGGCCTGCTCGGCGAATACCTCGGCCGCATGTACAGCGACGTGCGCGCGCGGCCGCGTTTCTTCATTGAGAAAGTCGTCCGTGGATCCCCGGTGATTGCGCTCGACGCCCCCGCTTCTGCCCCCGCTTACGCCCACAAGGTTGCGCCATGAACAAGAAAGCTGTCGTTTTCGCTTACCACGATATTGGCTGCGTTGGCCTGCAGGCCCTGCTCGACGCCGGGTATGAGATCGCTGCCGTGTTTACTCACGCCGATGATCCGAAGGAAAAAACCTTCTTCGGCTCGGTGGCCCAGCTGTGCGCTCGACACGAGATTGCCGTGCACGCCCCGGAAGACCCCAACCACCCGCTGTGGCTTGAGCGCATCGCCCGGCTTGCCCCCGATTTCATCTTCTCCTTCTACTACCGCCAGTTGCTCAGCGAACCGCTGCTGGCCTGCGCGAAAGATGGTGCGTTCAACCTGCACGGTTCGCTGCTGCCCAGGTATCGGGGCCGGGCGCCGGCCAATTGGGTGCTGGTGAACGGCGAAAGCGAAACCGGCGTGACCTTGCATCAGATGGTCAAGCGCGCCGACGCAGGGTCCATCTTCGCTCAGCAACGCATCGCCATCAGCCCGACAGAAACGGCGCTGACCCTGCATGGCAAATTGCGTGAAGCCGCGGCGGACCTGCTCTCGGAAACCCTGCCATTGCTTGCCCGGGGTCAGTTGTCGGGGACACCCCAGGATGAATCCGCCGCCACCTGTTACGGCCGGCGCACCGCTGCCGACGGCTTGATCGACTGGTCGCTGCCGGCAACCCGTCTGGGCAATCTGGTGCGGGCAGTGACCCAGCCCTACCCTGGCGCGTTCTGCCCGGTGGGCGAGCACAAACTGGTTGTCTGGGCCGCGCGAGCAGAGACCGGCTACACCGGCGAAGCGCCCGGCACCGTGCTCGGTTGCGAGCCGTTGCGCATTGCGTGCGGCGAAGGCTCGCTGGTGATCAGTGCCGGTCAGCGCGGCGACGACGGCCTGTACCTGAGCGGCGCGCAACTGGCTCGCGAGTTCGGTCTGGTGGAGGGTTCGCGCTTGCAGGGCATTGACCCGCGCCGCCCGGTCCGGCGCACCCGCGTGCTGATCCTCGGGGTCAACGGCTTCATCGGCAATCACCTGTCCGAGCGTTTGCTGCAGGACGACCGTTACGAAATCTATGGCATGGACATTGGTTCGGACGCCATCGAACGCCTGCGCGCCAGGCCGAATTTCCACTTCATCGAAGGCGACATCAGCATCCACTCCGAGTGGATCGAGTACCACATCAAGAAGTGCGACGTGGTGCTGCCGCTGGTCGCCATCGCCACGCCCATCGAATACACGCGCAACCCGCTGCGGGTGTTCGAGCTGGACTTCGAAGAAAACCTGAAAATCGTCCGTTACTGCGTCAAATACAACAAGCGGGTGATCTTCCCGTCGACGTCCGAGGTGTACGGCATGTGCCAGGACGCCAGCTTCGACGAGGACACCTCGAACCTGGTGGTCGGCCCGATCAACAAACAGCGCTGGATTTACTCGGTGTCCAAGCAGTTACTCGACCGGGTGATCTGGGCCTACGGGCAGAAGGGTTTGCAGTTCACCCTGTTCCGCCCGTTCAACTGGATGGGGCCGCGGCTGGACCGCCTGGACTCCGCGCGCATCGGCAGTTCGCGGGCCATCACTCAGCTGATTCTTCACCTGGTCGAGGGCACGCCGATCCGGCTGGTGGACGGCGGTGCGCAAAAGCGCTGCTTCACCGATGTCGTCGACGGCATCGAAGCCCTGGCGCGGATCATCGAAAACAAGGGCGGCCAGTGCAACGGCCAGATCATCAACATCGGCAACCCCGACAACGAGGCCAGCATTCGCCAATTGGGAACCGAGTTGCTGCGCCAGTTCGAAGCCCACCCGCTGCGCCACAACTTCCCGCCCTTCGCCGGGTTCCGTGAGGTTGAAAGCCAGTCGTTCTACGGCAAGGGCTACCAGGACGTCAGCCACCGCAAGCCGAGCATCGCCAACGCCCAGCGGCTGATCGGCTGGACGCCGACCATCGAACTGAGCGAAACCATCGGCAAGACCCTGGACTTCTTCCTGCGGGAAGCCATGGCCGAAAAGGCCGAACTGACCGTCACCACCGGCGCCCGCGGCTGATGAAGGCCGGCCTGCGCATCGACGTCGACACTTGGCGCGGCACTCGCGACGGTGTGCCGCGACTGCTGGACCTGCTCGACGAAGCGCAGGTCAAGGCGACGTTTTTCTTCAGCGTCGGCCCGGACAACATGGGCCGCCATCTGTGGCGCCTGGCGCGTCCGCAATTCCTCTGGAAAATGCTGCGCTCCCGGGCGGCCAGTCTGTACGGCTGGGACATTCTGCTGGCGGGCACCGCGTGGCCGGGCAAGCCGATTGGCCGCGACCTCGGGCCGCTGATGCGCCGCGCCCGGGACGCCGGTCATGAAGTGGGCTTGCACGCCTGGGATCACCATGCCTGGCAGGCCGATGCCGGTCGCTGGAGCGAGGCTCAACTGAGTGATCAGATCCAGCGCGGCGTTGACGTTCTCAGCGATATTCTCGGCCAACCGGTGAGCTGCTCCGCCGCCGCCGGCTGGCGCGCCGATGAACGCGTGGTCCAGGTGAAAGAGGCATTCGGTTTTCGCTACAACAGCGACTGCCGGGGGACGTCGATTTTTCGCCCGATGCTGGCCGACGGGACCCTGGGTACGCCGCAGATTCCGGTGGACCTGCCGACCTACGACGAACTGGTTTCGCCCCAGCTGGACGCGCGGGCGTTCAATGACGACATCCTCGGGCGCTTCGCGGCATCGAAGCTGAACGTCTACACCGTTCATGCCGAGGTCGAAGGCATCGTCATGGCCCCGGCTTTTCGCACGCTGTTGAGTGAGGCGAAAAACCGTGAGATCGACTTTCAGCCCCTCGGCGCGCTGCTGCCGAATTCACTGGATCACCTGCCTTCAGGCCACTTGGTGCGTGGCGCTTTGCGCGGGCGCGAAGGCTGGCTGGGGGTGCAGCGATGATCAAAGCCGAACAGCGCAACATCGCCCTGCTGGTGCTGGCCTTCGCCGCGTTCTACCTGCTGCCGCTGGGGTTCCACGGTTTGTGGATCCCCGATGAGACCCGCTACGCCCAGATCAGCCAGGAAATGCTGCACAGCGGTCACTGGGCCGCGCCACATTTCATGGGCCTGCGCTATTTCGAAAAACCCGCTGCGGGCTATTGGCTGATTGCCGTGGGTCAGGCCATTTTTGGTGAAAACCTGTTCGGCGTGCGCATCGTGTCGGCGTTGAGCAGTGGTCTGAGCGTGGCGCTCGCGTACTGGCTCGCCGCGCGGATGTGGAACGACCCGCGCAAGAGTTTCGCCAGTGCGCTGCTGTTCATGAGCTTTGCGTTCATTGCCGGGCAAGCCGGTTACGCCAACCTCGATCCTCAGTTCACCCTGTGGGCCAACCTGACGCTGGTGGGATTCTGGTGCGCCGTTCACAGCAGCGGGCGTGCTCGACTGGGTGCCTGGGCTGTGATCGGTCTGGCCTGCGGCATCGGCTTTATGACCAAAGGGTTTCTTGCCTGGGCGCTGCCGGTGATGATCGCCCTGCCCTACATGCTCTGGCAGCGGCGGCTCGGCGAGCTGCTTCGGTACGGGCCGCTGGCGGTGTTGATTGCCATCGTCGTGAGCCTGCCGTGGGTGCTCGCGGTGCATGTTCAGGAACCCGATTTCTGGCGGTTCTTCTTCTGGCACGAGCACGTGCGGCGATTCGCCGGGGCCGATGCCCAGCACGCCGAACCCTGGTGGTTTTACCTGCCGCTGCTGGTGGTGTCCTGCCTGCCATGGGCCGGGTTGTTGCCGGTCACGTTCCGCCAGGCCTGGCAGCACCGGCGTCGACCCGACATCGGCTTTCTGCTGTTGTGGCTGCTGGTGCCACTGGCGTTTCTCAGCGTCAGCAACGGCAAGCTGCCGACCTACATTCTGCCGTGCCTTGTGCCGGTGGCACTGTTGATGGCCGATGGGCTGATCGAGCGCCTCAAGCAAGGTCAGCTCACCGCGTTGCGCGTCAACGGATGGCTCAACGCCGCCGTTGGTCTGCTCGGATTCGGGGCGCTGCTGTACCTGCAAATCAAACAGCCGCTGTACGCCCATGAACCGCTGCACCTGCTGCTGGCGCTCATCGTGCTGACCGGCTGGTGTGCGAGCAATGCGCTGCAAGGCCTGCGCCCGCTGAAGTATTGGACGGCGCCGGCACTGGGCGGTTGGCTGCTGGTGGCGATGTTGCCGGTAGCACTTCCCTATGACGTCGTGCACAACAAGACGCCTGACCAGTTCGTGCTTGCCCATCAGGCGCAATTGGCGGCCAGCACCCACCTGTTGAGCAATGACCTGGGCGCTGCCTCGGCACTGGCCTGGCGCCTGAACAGGACCGACGTGTCGTTTTTCAACACCTGGAACGAGCTGGAATACGGCTTGGGTTATCCCGGCGTGAAGGGTCGCGAAGTCACTCTTAAAGGGGTTGATGAGTGGATGACCCAGGCCCGGCGAGAGGGTCAGGTGGGTGTGGTCATGCGCGGCAGAAGCGACGAGGAGCTGCGCGAACTCGAACTGCTGCCCAAGGACGCCGAGCGCTTCGACGAAGGCAACCTGATCATCCTTATTTACGGGAAGACGGCGCCATGACCTGGCTGCTGCTGTTGGGCACCTGCGGGCTGACGTGTCTGGGCCAGGTCGCGCAGAAGTGCGCGGTGGAGCGTTGGCACGGCACATTTCCGGGGGTGCTCGCCGCATTGCGCTCGTTCTGGCTGTGGCTGGCGGTGGCGTGTCTGGGCCTGGGTTTGCTGGGCTGGCTGCTGGTGTTGCAGCGCCTGGAGGTCGGCATCGCCTACCCGATGCTGGGGCTCAACGTGGTGCTCATCACTTTGGCCAGCCGCTTTGTGTTCAAGGAATCCATCGACGCCGTGCACTGGCTGGGTGTCGCGCTGATTCTGGCCGGCGTTGTGCTGCTCGGACGCCAGGCATGAGCCGGCCGAGTGCGACCGTCTGGGCAATGGGCAGCGTACTGCTGGTGAGTTCGGCGCAGTTGGGGATGCGCTGGGGCATGAGTCGTCTGCCCTCGCCTGCGCTCTGGTTCGAGCCGGGGAGTCTGACGCGATTCGAGCCCGCAGCCGTGCTGGTGATCGGCGCCGCGATCATCGCTTACGCCCTGTCGATGCTCGCCTGGCTGCTGGCCCTGCGCGACCTGCCCCTAAGTCGTGCCTATTCACTGCTCAGCGTCAGCTACGGGCTGGTGTATGCGCTCGCCGCGGTTCTGCCATTTTTCAACGAGACGTTCACGGGATCGAAAACTTTGGGCGTCATGCTGATCGTGATGGGCGTGCTGACCATCAACCTTCGGCGCATTTCCAGCACTCCTCCACAGGGCTTTTCTTCATGAAAATCAGCGTTTTCGGTAGCGGGTATGTCGGGCTGGTGCAAGCCACCGTCCTTGCTGAAGTCGGCCACGACGTGGTCTGCATGGACATCGATCAGGCCAAGGTCGAGCAGTTGCGGCAGGGTCAGGTGCATATTTTCGAACCGGGGCTGGCCAGCCTGGTGCGGGAGAATCTGGAAAACAAACGCCTGCAGTTCACCACCGACACCCAGTTGGCGGTCGAGCACGCCGAGGTGCTGTTCATCGCCGTCGGCACCCCGTCCCGCGACGATGGTTCCGCGGACCTGAGGGGTTTTTTCGCGGTTGGCGAGGCCATCGCCACTTACCGCTCCGAACCGCTGATCATCGTTGAAAAGTCCACCGTGCCAGTGGGCAGTGGCGATGCCCTGCGTGCACACATCGACAAAGCCCTGCGCCAGGCCGGGCGCTTGCTGCAGTTCGATATCGTCTCCAATCCCGAGTTTCTCAAAGAGGGTTCGGCGGTCAACGACTGCCGGCGTCCGGACCGGATCGTCATCGGCTGCGACAGCGATGCCGTACGCAAGGTGATGCGTGAGCTGTACGCGCCGTTCAACCGCAACCATGACCGGATCATGTTCATGGACCTGCGCAGCGCCGAGCTGACCAAGTACGCGGCCAACTGCATGCTGGCGACCAAGATCAGCTTCATCAACCAGATCGCCGAACTGGCCGAACACCTGGGCGCGGACGTTGAATCGGTGCGGCTGGGCATCGGCGCGGATTCACGGATCGGCTACGACTTCATCTACCCCGGCTGCGGTTACGGTGGCTCGTGCTTCGGCAAGGACATCCGTGCCTTGATCCACAGCGCCCGGGAAGCTCATTGCTCCAACGACCTGCTGGCGGTGGTCGAAGCCATCAACGAGCGGCAGAAGAACAAACTGTTCGAGCGGGTAAAAGCGTTTTACGAAGGGGATCTGCGCGGCAAGACGTTTGCGTTGTGGGGCCTGGCGTTCAAGCCGAACACCGATGACATGCGCGACGCGCCGAGCCGGGTGCTGATGGAAGCGCTGTGGGATGCCGGCGCCACAGTGAGGGCATTTGACCCCGAGGCCATGCAAGAGACGCAGCGACTCTACGGCAACCGCAAGGATTTGATTCTGATGGGCACGCCGGAGTCAACGCTGAACGATGCCGACGCGCTGATCATCTGCACCGAATGGCAACAGTTCAAGGCCCCGGATTTCGAACTGATCCAGCAACGCCTCGCCGCACCGGTGATCTTCGACGGCCGCAACCTGTACGACACCGAGCGGCTGGCGCGCAGCGGGTTTCACTACTACCCGATCGGGCGCGGGGACTCCTGTGAATTGCCGATCCCGCAGAAGCAGTGGCTGCCATACAAAAACCTCGCGGGTGGAGCGATGGTGTAGCGGTCGACGCCTTCCCGGCTAAAGCCGGTCCCACACTAGGGCCCGGCGTCAGTCCCACGAGTTCTTCACACCCCTCAAACCAATTTTTGACAATCGCGGCCCTACTATCCCGCCACTGTCGCGAGGGTGGGATCATTTATATGCTGGTTGTTGAAGATCTGGTGCTGGATACCGGGAAGTACCGGGCATTCCGCGCGGACAAACACCTGAAACTCAACCCGACCAACATCGACATACTGGCGCTGCTGATGCTGAGAAGTCCCGCCATTGTCAGCAAGGAAGAGATCGCCAAAATGCTCTGGGGCGAACAAGGCACTCACAAGAGCACCGGCCTCGGCACTCGCGTGCATCAAATCAGAAAAGTAGTCGACGACGGTTTTGCCTTCCCGCTGGTCCATACGGTGTATGGCGTCGGCTATCAACTTTGTAAATAGCCGCACACGTCGGCTTACGTACCCTCCTTCATCGCCAATTGCTTCCAGTCCTCGGGATTAAGCACACCCCGGATAACCGGCCGACTGCGCTTATCCAGCGATATAAATACCGCACTGTCATATCCGCTGTTATCGGCATGGGGATAACCCTGCTCTTTTTCGATCTGGCCGATACAACCGCTGTGGGTCACCACCACCAGATTACGGTCGTTTGCCTTGTGCGCCATGACCTGGCCAAGGTTCATCTTCTCGCAGTCAAACAGCCAGTCCTGGGACGCAACCGGATGACCGAACAAGGCTGCGGCGGTTTGCTCCGTGCGCGTGGACGGGCTGGCGATGACATCGGTCCGGCCCAGCCCCAGTTGGCTTAATGATCGTCCCACCTCGGCAGACACCTGGTTGCCGTTGCGGGTGATCCCGTCTTCTGGCCCGAAGCATTCCTTGTCAGAGCGGTCGCAGCGCTCGCCGTGGCGCACCAGCACAACCACCTCGCCTTTCTTCCAGCTCGCATAAAGCCCCGCCCTGTTCATGTTCTCACCGCTGGCGAGGGCAATCGGCGAACGCGGCCAATAGGTGTAACCCGTCAACAGCAGGAGCGACACGCCGATGGCCGCAGCGGTCAGCAGCACTCTAACTGTGTGACGGTTTCGAGGTAACTTGCCCGCCCTGAGTGCAAGCGGGACATTGGAATGATCGCGCATCGTGTTACTCCGACTATGAGCCCATCGGCAGATGGAAGTCTGTGTTCTTGAATGGGAACAAGCGTAAACAGCGATGCATGATTGTTTGGTTAACGGCAGGTGAAAAAAACAGTGGCATTAAGAAGTCATTCATTCCGGGCACATGGTTAAATCTTCACGCTTACACGCGCGCTTCAACTAACGAATTACACATTCCTCAAATCTGAATAGAGTTTTCACATTCCCTTCACTGCCGCTTGACCTGCATGTGTTTATGTTCCACCAGCGGCCGGCAATAGCCGGGCAAAGTTAATAATCACGCTTATCGGGACATTTCAACGTGCGAAGCGAACGATCACGATTTTATGCCTGGAACCTGGGTTTACCGATCGCCATTGCGCTGGCGATATTCGTGGTCTTCGACCTCACGTCCCTGGACGAGATGATCAGCAACTGGCTGTACTACCCCAATCACGAGTTTCCCTACGGCCACAACCGCCTGTTCGAAAACCTGACCCACCGCTGGCCGCGGATCATTCCGGACCTCACCGGGGAAGCCGCGATCATTGGTTCAATCCTGTCGTTTATCTGGCCACTGTTCAAACCCGGGCGGCACGACCGGCTGATCAAGTCGCTGGAGACATTGCGCATCGCCCCGGTGCTGCGCTTCACGGCTCGCCACCGGCGGGACTTCCTGTACATCGTCGTGTCGTTTGCAATCATCACCGGGATGATCCATTTCTTCAAAAGCCACACCAGCATCTACTGCCCCGTGGAAACCACGCTGTACGGCGGGACGATGGAGAAAAGGGAGTGGTTCGAGAATTTCAGCCTGTTCCATGAAGCTGGCGCCGGTCGCTGCTGGCCGGGTGGGCATGCTTCCGGCGGCTTCACCATGGTCGCGCTGTACTTCGTCGCGCGGCGTCATCAGTGGCGCCACGCCCGGGCGATCCTTTACGCGTCGATGGTTCTGGGCGCGATCTACGGCACCACGCGCGTCCTGCAGGGCTGGCACTTCATGTCGCACACGTTCTGGGCCGGGGTGATTGTGTGGATCGGTGCGCTGCTCACCGCCCTTGCCTTCTATGGCTGGCGACGGCTCGCCCCTGCGCCCGTCGACGAGGTCAGGCCCGCGCTACGGAGGCGGTCGGTGCCCGGCCCCAATCAGGTCACTGATCTGTAAGTGTGGCATGAGCGCGTCAGCCAGCCAGGCGTGAATCCAGCCGCGCATCTGCGTCGCCGGCATTGGCTCGGCGATTCCGAACCCCTGGACGACCTCACAACCAAGCTGCAAAAGGCGTGAGGCCTGGGCGGGGCTGTTGACGCCCTCGGCGATGACTTCGCGACCGAACGCACTGGCCAGGCCCAGTATCGCCTGCAGGATCGAGATATCACCGGGGGCGTCGAGCATGCCGTGAATGAACGTCTGGTCGATCTTCAGTTGCGCCACCGGCAAGCGCTTCAAGTAGCTAAGGGATGAATACCCTGTGCCGAAATCGTCCAGGGCAAATCTCACGCCCAGTTGTTCGCAGGCACGCAGGGTGCGCGAGACCCCTTCGACGTCTTCCAGCGCGCTGGTTTCGAGGATCTCGATCATCAGCATTTCCGGCCCGACATCAGGGTGAGCCGCAAGCCGTTCGGTCAGGTTGGCCACGAAATCAGGGTGTTGAAGTTGCCGTGCCCCAACGTTGATGCTCACGGCCAGACGCAGCCCCTCCCGTTGCCAGCACTCGATCTGGCTCAAGGCACTTTCGAGCACCCACTCCCCGACCACTTCCGCCAGTGAGCTGCTTTCGAACAGCGGCAGAAAACTGCCCGGCAACAGCAGTCCGCGCTCCGGATGCTCCCAACGCAGCAGGGCTTCCGCACCGACGACCGCGCCCGTGCGCAGGTTGACCTTGGGCTGAAAATACAGGCGCAGTTCCTTCTCGCGAATGGCCTGATCGATACGGTCCAGTCGCGCGTTGTGCCCACGCATCTCCTGGTCATGCTGCGCATCAAACACGCGGAAGCGATTCTTGCCCTCGAGTTTCGCCTGATACATCGCCTGATCGGCCTGGCGCAGCAACTGATCGGCGCTGATCTCGTTGTCCTGCGGGTAGTAACTGACGCCGATGCTCGCCGAGAGCGTCAGGTTCAGCGCGCCCACCTGCACCATTTCGCTGGCGGCCGCCAGCAGTCGCTCAAGCATCGGCGCGCTGTCGCAGACTTGATCGAGATCGACAACCAGCGCCACAAACTCATCTCCGCCCAGGCGTGCCAGCGTGCAGGCATCGCTTAGCGCCTGCTGCATGCGTCGCGACACGCTGGACAGCACCCGATCACCCACGTCATGCCCGTGCAGATCGTTGATCGCCTTGAAGCCGTCAAGGTCCAGGTAGCCCAGCGCCAGCCGGGTGCCGTTGCTCAAAGCATCGGCCATCGCCTGCTGCATGCGCGAGGCCAGCAGGACGCGGTTCGGCAAATGGGTCAGCGGGTCGTAATGGGCCACGTATTCCAGCTGACGCTGATAGCTGTGCAGTTCGGTGACGTCGGTGAACAGCGACACATAATGCTGAGTGACGCCACGGGCATCGACGATGGCGGTAATGGTCTGCCGCGCGGCGTACTCCGATCCGTCACGTCGACGGTTCCACAAGTCGCCCTGCCAGTAACGCTCCGAGAGCAGGCTGTGCCAGAGGCTGACGTACTGCGCACGCGGGGTCCTGCCGGAGGCGAGGAAGCGCGGATTCTCGCCCATCGACTCCTCGCGTCCATAGCCGGTGATGGTAGTGAAAGCGTCGTTGACTTCGATGATCGCACCGGCCGGGTCGGTGATCATGATGCCTTCCCGCGCGTGGGTGAACACGCTGGCGGCGAGGTTGAGTCGCTGCTCGATCTGGCGGCGCGCGGTGAGGTCGGTGAGGGTCACCCGAATGCCACTTGACTCGCCGCCGGGGCGCGCGCAGTTCAGCCGCGCCTGCCAGTGCGTACCGTCGGTGCGCTCCAGGCTCAGATCGCACTCTTGCGCCTGGCCCGTGCGACAGACCCGGGCGAATACTTGCTGCCAATGGTCGCGGTCCCGGCTGACGACACGGCCGGCAAAACGGCGCTGCAGCAGGCGATGACGCGGGTAGGTCAACAGTGTCTCGCCGGTGCGGTTGACGGCTTCAATGACCCCTTGCGGGGTCAGCGTCAGGTAGCCCACCGGCGCGTTCTCATACAAATCCAGATAGAGATCGCGCGAGGCTTCCAATGCGGATTGCGCAGCGCGCAGTTCCTCGTTCTGAGTCTGCAATTCAACCTGATGCAATTGCAGGTCAAGCAGCAGCCGGGCGTTGTCATCCAGGTCGTCGAGCGGGTCGGCGGATTGGGCGATATGGGGCGCAGAGGGCGGCGTCTTCATGGTCCTCCCGCGCCTCAGGTCTGCGAACGTTCAGGCTGCATCGCCAGCAGAATCAGGTGCGGACGCGTGCCGTCCCCTACCACCCGACGGGCATTCAGGGTGATCGCCCGCGGCCCTGAGCCGGTCAGCTCATGCTCCACGACGAAACCGTCGAAGCTGGTGTCACTTTCCAGAATCGTGCCGAGCTTTTGCCGCAGCGCCGGGATATCCCACTGTCGGTTGTTGAGTTCGAAGAGCTTGCGGCCGGTGGTCAACGGCTCAGTCGTCGGGAAGGTGCGGTAATAGGAACGACTGGCGGACACGACGCAGAGGTTTTCATCCAGCACCAGCAACGGCTCGATCACCGTGTCGACGATGGCCTCCGCCAGTTCCCGCGCAGCCTGCACAGCCTTCTGGTTAGCGATGCGGCTGTTGATGTCGTGGAAGGTCATCACCACGCCGTCGATGACGTTGTCCAGCGTGCGGTACGGTGCCAGCCGCGCCAGGAACCAGTTGCCCGAGACAGTGCACAGCTCGATCTCTTGCGGGATCAGCATGTCGAGCACCTCCTGTGCGGGGACCAGCAGGTCCAGGGAGTGAATGTACGAAGAGATATCGGCCAGTGGCCGCCCCACATCCTTGGGAATCAGGCGGTAGATCTTCACGGCATCGCGCGTGAAGCGGCGAATAATCAGCTTTGTGTCAAGAAATATAGTCCCGATATTGATGCTGTCGAGGAGGTTCTTCATGTCATTTTGCATGTCGCCGAGCTGCTCGATTTTCGCTTGCAGCTCTGCGTTCACGGTGACCAGTTCCTCATTGACCGATTGCAGTTCTTCACGGGAGGTTTCCAGCTCCTCGTTGGATGACTGCAGCTCCTCATTGGTCGATTGCATCTCTTCGTTGGCCGCGCCCAGCTCCTCGTTCAGGTGCTGCAATTCATCGATGGTCGCCTGCAGATTCTCCCGCGTGTAAGCCAGGTCGTGCTCCAGCAGCCTGACCCGTTCGGGCGCCAGATGTGCGGCCGTGGCGGGCAATGCGTCCGGCGGGATATCTAGGCCGCGGGCCGGTTCCTGGAACGTGATCAGCAGCAATTGCTCGCCCTGAGCCGTGTTGCCCATCCGGCGCACGCTGAGGCTGACCCAGCGCGTCGTGCCATCGCTGCTGACCGGCAGCGGCTGGGTCGAGGTCGGTTCGGCGCTGAGGGCGGCACATTGCACCGCACCGCGCAGGTCCAGCTGCAGGCCTTCGCGGGCCATTTCGACCACGTTGAGGCTGGCCTGCCCCGGCGCCGGACGCAAGTAGCGTCCCGTGTCGCCGTGGACGTACAGAATGTTGCCGGTCAGATCGGTGACCACCGAGGCAGGGCCGAAGTCCTGCAGCAGCGCCCGGCGGGTCAGTTCGGCAATGTTGGTTTCCTTGGTCATGGTCGCAGGGCGGTCCGCAGGTCGGCTGATGGGTTTGGGCAGCCACGACAGCGTGCTGTCCATCGGCATGGATTTGGGGGTTCGGGTCTTCACGGCCCGGTAGAATTTCCATTTGCGCTGCAACGGCGTGAACAGTGTGGCATGCCCGCCGATGCTCTCGGAGGGTGACAGAAACAGCACGCCGTCAGGCTTGAGCGCGTAGTGAAAGGTCGGAATCAGGCGGTTCTGCAGCGCATGCCCCAGGTAGATCATCAGGTTGCGGCAGCACAACAGATCGATGCGGGTGAAGGGCGGATCCTTGATCACGTTCTGCACCGCGAAGACGATCATCTCGCGGATTTCCTTCTTCACCCGGTAGCCGCCTTCAACGGGGCTGAAATAACGCTCCAAGCGTTCGGCGCTGACGTCACTGGCGATGGTCTGCGGATAAAAACCGGCGCGGGCGGTACTGATGGCGTCGGCGTCCAGGTCGGTGGCGAACACCTGAATGCCCGGCACCACACCGGCGGCCTGCCCCTGCGCGTGCAGCAGTTCATGCAGAACAATGGCCACCGAGTAAGCCTCCTCGCCGCTGGCGCAACCGGCGATCCACACTCGCAGCGGCTCATTGGGAGCCTTGGCGTCGATCATCGGCTGGAGGATCTGCCGTTGCATGACCGTGAACGCAGCAGGGTCACGAAAGAACTGAGTGACGTTGATCAGCAACTCGTTGAACAGCGACTTGCACTCCTCTGCCGAGTCCTTCAGCAGCCGCAGGTAATCATCCTCACCAGCGAGGTGCATGATCTGCAGACGCCGCTCGATCCGCCGGGCGATGGTGCTCTTTTTATACTGCGTGAAATCATGGCCGGTCATGCTGCGCAGGTGCAGAAGAATCTGCTGCATGGCGTCCCCCTGCCTGATCGACGGTGCAGGACCGTCCGGGTCCCTGGCGCCGGTGAGTACCCCAGGCATTTGCTCGACGCTCAGGACATGACTGGCGTTGCCCGCCTGAATCGCGCTGTTGGGCATGCCGCTGTAGGTCGCCTCCTCCGGCCATTGCACCAGGGTTCGGCCGCCATGGTCGAGAATCGCCCGGCAGCCGGCAGTGCCGTCTGCACCGGTCCCGGACAGAATCACGCCGACTGCCCTCGCCCCGTGATGCTCGGCCATCGACGCGAAGCAGGCGTCGATGGGCAGATGGTGGCCGCGCTCGCCCTCGTAGCGGGTCAGGACCAGCGCATTGGCCGTGACGCTCAGGGCGTACTGCGGCGGGATCACGTACAGGGTGTCGGCGTCGAGGGTCGCGCCATGGGTGGCCTCGACGACTGTCATGGAGGTCGAACGGGCGAGGATTTCGGTGAGCAGGCTGGGTGTGGTCGGAGCAAGATGCTGGATGACCAGAAAGCTGATCCCGGAGTCGCTTGGCATCAATCGTAGGAAGCGCTGCAACACTTCCAGGCCGCCCGCTGACGCGCCAAGCCCGACGAGCAGGCGGCCTTGCGGGCGGTTGTGCAGCGCGGTGTCGGGCACGGGACGCCTCCATGTGTCGAATGGACGGGGATGATGCCCGCTGCCAGCCCACCCGGCAATGGCGGATATGCCACCATCGCCCGCCGGACACGCGATAGGCCAGACAGGCGAACGCATTGATGTCACACTGGCGCCCGCCCAGACCCTGATAGCTCAGTGCCATATTAGTGCAGCACGGGTCACGGCGTGGCGCCTGATTGCCGTTCATCCAGAAGCGGAAATCTCTTCCTGCGTCCCCAGTCCATCCTTTCTCTGAACCACTGCGTCGAGACGTCACCCATGAAGTCGGACACCGTACAAATTGCCCCCCTGGATTTTCTCCTGGGCGGCGGCGAAATGGGGCAGCTGATCCGGGACTTCGACTGGGCGTCGACATCGTTGGGCGAGCCGGCGGGCTGGCCGCAGTCCCTGCGCTCGGCCATCAGCATCTGCCTGCATTCGAGTTTCCCGACGGCTATCTATTGGGGCGAGGATTTCTGCCTGCTGTACAACGACGCCTGGGCGCCGATTCCGGCGGATCGCCATCCGGCCGTGCTGGGGCGCCCGGCGCGGGAAGTCTGGTCGGCCATCTGGGACGTCGTCGGCCCGCAGTTCGAGGCGGCCTACCGGGACGCCCAAGGTTTTTCGACGTTCGACCAACTGTTGATGATGGAACGCGGCGGGCGGGCGCAGGAAAGCTGGTGGAACTACAGCCTCACGCCCATTCGCGGCGAAAACGGCCGTATCGCGGGCATCCTCAATCAGGGCCACGAGGTGACTGACCGTATTCTGGCCGAGCGTCGCCGGGCGCAAGAACTCGTCCGCCAGCGCAAGATGTTCGAGCAGGCGCCCGGCTTCATCACCGTGCTCAACGGCCCCGAGCACCGCTTTGAATTCGTCAACCAGTCCTACACCCGGCTGTTCGGCGAGCGCGACTACGTGGGCAAGACCATTTACGAAGCGTTCCCGGAGCTGGTGGGCCAAGGGTTTTACGAATGGCTGGATGAGGTCTACAGCACCGGCGAGCGGCTGGTGCAGCAACGCACCCCGATCCAGCTCAGTCATCCCGACGCCCCGTCCGAAGTGCGTTATCTGGATTTCATCTACGAACCGCTGCTCGATGAAACCGGTCAGGTCACCGGTATCTTTTGTGAAGGCTACGACGTGACCGAGGCGCATATCTCCCGAGCCGCGCTGGAGGCCAGCGAAGCGGCGTTGCGCGAGGAAACCCGGACCCTGGAAACGCTGAACCGGGTCAATACCGAGCTGGCCCTGGAGCTGGACCTCAAACGCCTGGTGCAGACCGTGACCGATGCCGGCCGCGAGATGACGGGCGCGGAGATCGGCGGGTATTTCCACAATGCTACCAGCGGTCATTTTGACCTCTTCACGCTGTCGGGCGCTCAGTCGTCCGAACTGGCGTACTTGCCGGGGCCGCGGGCCTGTCCGGTGTTCGCACCGGCGTTCCTCACCGAGGGCGTGATGCGCTCTGACGACATCCTGCCGGACCCACGCTATGGCGGCATCACGCCGCATTTTGGCTTGCCGGCCGGCCATGCGCCGGTGCGCAGCTACCTGGCAGTCTCGGTGGTGTCGCGCTCGGGTGACGTGCTGGGCGGGCTGTTCTACGGCCACACCGAGCCCGCTCAATTTACCCCGCGCCACGAAAACCTGATGTCGGCCCTGGCCGCTCAGGCCGCCATTGCGATCGACAACGCGACGCTGTTCCAGCAGGTGCAGAGCGCCAACGAAACCCTTGAACAGCGGGTGCAGGCTCGTTCCCAGGAATTGTCCGAAGCCCATTCGGCCCTGCGCCAGGCGCACAAGATGGAAGCCATCGGGCAGCTCACCGGCGGCATCGCCCACGACTTCAACAACCTGCTCGCCGGCATCATCGGCAGCCTGGAAATGATCGAGCGGCGCATCGCCAACGGCCGGGTCGACGGCCTGGATCGCTACGTCAATGCCGCCCACGATTCGGCCAATCGCGCCGCCACCCTCACCCAGCGGCTGCTGGCGTTCTCCCGTCGCCAGACCCTCGACCCCAAGCCCACCGACGTCAATCGGCTGGTGGCGGGCATGGGTCAGCTCATCGCGTCCACCATCGGCCCGTCCATCAGCATCAGCACCATTGCCAGCGGCGACCTGTGGCTCAGCAAGATCGACGCACCGCAGCTGGAAAGCGCGCTGGTCAATCTGACGCTCAATGCCCGCGACGCGATGCCCAACGGCGGCGTACTCACCGTGCAGACCCGCAACGTCTCCGCTGACCACGTCGCCGGGATCGCGGCGCAACTGCCCTCGGGTGACTTCGTTGAACTCAGCGTGAGCGACAGCGGTACCGGCATCGCACCGGAGATCCTCGACAGGATTTTCGACCCGTTCTTCACCACCAAACCCATCGGCCAGGGCACAGGCCTGGGGTTGTCGATGATTCACGGTTTTGTGCACCAGTCCGGCGGCACCATTCAGGCGCGCTCCGCCCACGGCGCGGGCACGACGATCTCGATGTACTTGCCGCGCCATCTGGGTGACCGCGAACAAGCGACTGCCCGCTGCCCGTCGCAGCCCCACAGCCGTGGCGAAAGCGTGCTGGTCATCGACGACGAGCCCCACGTGCGCATGCTGATGTGCGACGCCCTGCGCGAACGCGGTTATCAGGTCAGCGAAGCCATGGACGGGCCGTCGGGGTTGCAAATGCTCCGCTCGATGGCATCGATTGATCTGCTGGTGACCGACGTCGGCCTGCCCGGCGGCATGAATGGCCGACAGGTCGCCGACGCCGCCCGCGCCCTGCTGCCCTCACTGGATGTGCTGTTCGTCACCGGTTACGCGCAAAACTCGGCGGTGGGCGGCGATCAACTGGAAACCGGTATGGCCGTATTGCTCAAGCCCTTTGGCATGAACGTCTTCGCGCAGAAGGTCGGCGAGATGCTCCAGGCTGGCGCTCTCGCTCACGACTGATCGGTCAGGTTTTTTCGCCCTCTCACGGAACTCACAGGCCCGGCATGCCCCTAAGCACGACGTCAGCGAACCGGCACAACGCCAGTTCCACGAGAGGTTTAGGTTTCCATGTCTTCCAGCACCCCATCCGCCGCCATAGGCCAACCAGACGAGCAGCGCACTTCGCCGCGTCGTCTGATCTTCATCTCGGTCCTTGTCGCCACCATGGGCGCACTCGCTTTCGGTTACGACACGGGCATCATCGCGGGCGCTCTGCCCTTCATGACCTTGCCGCTCGATCAGGGCGGTCTTGGCCTGAACCCCGTCAGCGAAGGGCTGATCACCGCATCGCTGATCGTCGGGGCCGCCTTCGGCTCGCTGGCCAGCGGTTACCTGTCCGACCGTTTTGGCCGACGCGTGACCCTGCGCATGCTGTCGCTGTTGTTCATTGTCGGCGCCCTCGGTACAGCTACCGCGCCGTCGGTGCCGTTCATGGTCGCCGCGCGCTTTCTGCTGGGCATCGCCGTTGGCGGTGGTTCGGCCACAGTGCCGGTGTTCATTGCCGAAATCGCCGGTCCCTCGCGCCGCGCGCGACTGGTCAGCCGCAACGAGCTGATGATCGTCAGCGGCCAGTTGCTGGCCTACGTGCTGAGCGCGGTGCTCGCGGCCTTGCTGCACACCCCCGGCATCTGGCGCTACATGCTGGCCATCGCCATGGTCCCGGGCGTTTTGCTGCTGATCGGTACGTTCTTCGTGCCGCCGTCGCCGCGCTGGCTGGCCTCGAAAGGTCGTTTCGATGAAGCGCAGCAGGTGCTCGAACAACTGCGCGACACCAAAGACGCCGCCAAGCGCGAAGTCGAGGAAATGAAAACCCAGGAGAAGGAAGCCCACAAGCGCGTCGCCGCTCGCGAGTTGCTGCGTCAGCCGTGGGTGTTGAAGCTGTTGCTGATCGGTGTCGGGCTGGGCTTTACCGCGCAGTTCACCGGCGTCAACGCGTTCATGTACTACACGCCCATCATCCTCAAACACACCGGCATGGGCACCAACGCTGCACTGACCGCGACCATCGGCAACGGCATCGTCTCGGTCATCGCGACCTTGCTGGGGATCTGGGCCATCGGCCGTTACGGGCGTCGTCACCTGCTGATGACCGGTCTGGTCATCGTGATCATGATGCAGGCGGCGCTGGGTTGCGTGCTGATGTTCATGCCGCAGAACCTGACCCAGAGCTATGCCGCGCTGGCGTGCATTCTGGTGTTCCTGCTGTTCATGCAGATGTGCATCTCACCGGTGTACTGGCTGCTGATGTCCGAGCTGTTCCCGATGCAGGTCCGTGGCTTGCTGACCGGCACGGCGGTGTCGATGCAGTGGCTGTTCAACGCGACCGTCGCGTTCCTGTTCCCGATCGCGGTGGACACGATCGGCAACCCGACCTTCTTCGTGTTTGCGGCCATCAACATCGGCTCGCTGATCTTCGTCTTCCTGTGCCTGCCGGAAACCAAGGGCAAGTCCCTGGAGCAGATCGAGAAGCACATGAAGAAGGAGCTGTGAGACGAGGTTTCGAGTCCCGGGCCTTGCGTCCGGGACATTAAGACCGAAGGGCTTCTACCGCGCACATTCAGCCAAGCAATTCGGTGATCCAGCGCACTTGCTGCTCGGTGTCGCGAAGCTTGTCTTCCGGCACCGCCTGCCGCGCACGTTGCAAGTTGGCCAACGTGCGCTGCCTGTAACGCAGCAGGCGCCGCCACTTGTCGAGAAACGCCGGGCTGCGCGCCGCCATCAACAGCGGGCCGAAGTACAACGCTTCAGGGCTGTACACCACCGGCCCGCTGCGTTCGGCGACGATGATTTCGTAGTCGAAGCGGTTCTCCCGCAGCACGTCCTCATGGACGATGCGATAACCGTTGTCCATCAACCACCGACGTAGTTCAGGCTCGCCGCCGTTGGGCTGCAGAATCAGTTGTTCCCTTCCACTGAGACGCTGTTTACCGGCCTCAAAGATGTTGCGAATCGTCTCGCCGCCCATGCCGCAGAGGCTGATCGCGCTAATGCCGTCATCCGCTTCAATCGCCGCCAGGCCATCGGCCAGACGCACGCGGATGTGCTCCTCGAAGCCGTTCTCGCGCACGGTACGTTCGGCCGCCCTGAACGGCGTCGGCGCCACCTCCCCCGCCACGGCCATCGCAATAAGCCCTCGGCGCATCAGCGCCACCGGCAGGTAGGCGTGATCGGAGCCGATGTCGGCCAGTCGCGCGCCGGCCGGCACCAGCGCCGCCACCCGCTCCAGGCGCCTGGACAATGTGTGTTCGTTCAACGTTGCCGCCCCTGTTCTCGCTACCGCCTGGCACGACCTGCCGAAACGGGGCGTGAGTCTGTCGGGCTGTGGCGCGGATTTCAACTGCGTTGAGTTGTGGCCGGCGGCTTTAACATCGGGTGCTAAGGCAGCTTGGCAATCACCTTGATCTCGAAATCAAAGCCATACAGCCAGGTCACGCCTACGGCGGTGATGGTCGGGTGCGGCGCTTCGCCCCAGAACTCCGGCACCACTTCCCAGGCCTTTTCGAAGGTCGACTGCGGATCGACCATGAACACGGTGACGTCAATCACGTCATCGAAGGTGCAGCCGGCGGCATTGAGAATGGCGTTGAGATTGGTGAACGCCAGGCGAACCTGGGCGCGCAGATCGGGTTCGGGCGAGCCATCTTCGCGGCTGCCCACTTGTCCCGAGACAAACAGCAAGCCGGCGGATTTGATCGCCGGCGAGTAGCGATTGCGCTCGTACAATGCGTGGCGGCCGGGCGGGAATACAACGTCACGAACAGTCATGGGTCTTCTCCTTCAGCGGAGCGGGAGGCTCCGTCGTTTCGATGGGCAGACTGTAGGGCGGCGGATTCGCTGGATAAACCAGCAGCCTTGATCAAGACTGTTTGGATTAACCAAACAATCAGGTGGCGCGATGGACCGTTTCGACGCGATGCAGGCGTTCGTTCGAGTGGTGGAAACCGGCAGTTTCACCAAGGCCGCCGGCACGTTGCACATGAGCAAGACCACGGTGACGCAATTGGTGCAACAGCTCGAAGCGCGGTTGCGGGTCAAGCTGCTCAACCGCACCACGCGCAAGGTCAACGTCACCGCCGACGGCGCGGTGTTCTACGAACGCGCACTGCGCGTGCTGGCGGATCTGGACGACGCGGAAACCGGTCTGTCCGCTGCCTCCGCCTCGCCCCGAGGGCGTTTGCGTGTCGACGTGCCCAGCCCGTTCGCACGCATGGTGCTGATCCCGGCACTGCCAGACTTCAACGCGCGCTACCCCGACATCCAGATCGACCTGGGCGTGAGCGACCGGATGATCGACCTCATCGGCGAGAACGTTGACTGCGTGGTGCGCGGCGGCGAGCTGACCGACCAATCGCTGATGGCGCGGCACATCACCGACCTGAAGCTGGGCGTCTACGCGGCGCCGACCTACCTGCAGCGCGCAGGCAAGCCGGCTCATCCCCGTGACCTCGAAGACCCGCAGCACCGCATCGTCGGTTACCGCTGGGCGCGCACCGGGCAGCTATTCCCGATGGTGCTGCAGCGGGACGGCGAAAGGGTTCAGGTGCAGAGCCGCTACTTGCTCACGGTGGACGACGGCAACGCGTACCTTGCAGCAGGCCTCGCCGGCATGGGCGCCCTCTGGCTGCCGCAGTACATGGCACAGGCGTCGGTGCTCGGCGGTGAGTTGGTTACGCTGTTCGACGACTGGCAGCTGGAGTCGATGCCGATGTACGTGGCCTTCCCGCCCAACCGGCACATCAGCATCAAGCTGCGGGTGTTCATCGACTGGGTTGTGGAGTTGATGGGCGACGGGTACAAAAGCCGATCTTCCGCAATGGCTGAACAAGGAGCGACGCGCAATGGATGAAGTGATCAGTTATCGAAAAGCCACGGCCGAGGATGTGGCGGCGATCTGCGAACTGGGGCAGTTGCTCAACGCCATTCACCACGCTGAGCGCCCCGATATCTACGCGGCTGAAACCCTGGATCACATCCGCGATGCCCCTCACTGGATGAGCTTTCTGAACAACCCGGAGCAGGTTATTTTCCTGGCGTTCGTCGGGGATCGAGCGGCGGGGTTTGTCAGCGCGGGGATGTTTTCAGCGGGCGGGCCGTTGATGCAGCCGATGGCATTCGCGCGAATTGGCTCGGTGTGCGTGGCCCAGGTTTTCTGGGGGAAAGGCTTGGGCCGTGGGCTGATCCAGCACGTGCAAGCGTGGGCGCTGGAACGCGGCGCGCAGGACATTCGCCTGTCGGTGTGGGGCTTCAATACCCATGCGCGGCGGCTGTATGAAGAGCTCGGGTTTGAGACACGGGCTTATGAAATGGGGAGGCGGTTGATGTGACTGCCGTTCATCGCACCTGACAGAGACCTTGTAGACGACCGGTCAGTTTTGTCTTAAGGTGCTGCGCATTATGAAGAAACCCAACCTGGAAATGCGCCAACACATCATCGACGTCGCCAAGTCGCTGATGACCCACAAGGGCTACACTGCCGTGGGCCTGGCAGAAGTGGTGAGCGCGGCGGGCGTGCCCAAGGGCTCGTTTTACTATTACTTCAAATCGAAGGAAGAGTTCGGCGCTGCGTTGCTCGATGAGTACTTCTCCGAGTACCTCGGCCGTGTCGACACCGTCATGACACGGTCGGGCACCGGAGCTGAAAAGCTGCTGGCCTACTTCGATTACTGGATCGAGACCCAGGGCACTGATCACCCAGAAGGCAAATGCCTGGTGGTCAAGCTGGGCCCGGAAGTCTGCGATTTGTCCGAGGACATGCGCAGGGTGCTGGAGGCCGGCACGGCGAAGATCATCAAGCGCATCACCGCCTGCGTGGACATGGGCCTGGCAGACGGCAGCCTGCACATCGAAGAAGGCAGCGAAGCCTTCGCCGAAACCCTCTATCAACTGTGGCTGGGCGCTTCCCTTCTGGTGAAAGTGAACAAGTCCACCACGCCCTTCGACACGGCCATGAGCCTGACCCAACGCCTGCTGCGGTAGCAGGCGCTTTTTTTTGAAAGATTGGTAGACGACCGGTCAAATATGCGAGTAATTATCAATGAGTGATATCAGTAACAGCACCGACTTGTTTTCCCCAGTGCGCATGGGCGCCATCGAAATGGCCAACCGCATTGTCATGGCCCCCGTCACCCGCAGCCGCTACGAAGAAGACGGCGTGCCCGGTGAACTGCACGCCACCTATTACGCCCAGCGTGCCACCGCCGGATTGATCGTGGCCGAAGCCACCAACATCTCGGCCCAGGGACGCGGCTATGCGGCGACGCCCGGGATCTGGAGCGAAGCGCAGGTCGCCGGCTGGCGCAAAGTCACCGACGCCGTGCACGCGGCCGGCGGCAAGATCGTCAGCCAGCTCTGGCATGTGGGGCGGTTCTCAAGCGTCGACCTGCAGCCCAACGGCGAAGCCCCGGTCGCGCCGTCCGCGATTCAGGCCGAGCGCAACACGTACACGGCCAACGGCTTCGTCCCGGTGTCGATGCCCCGGGCGCTGGAAACCGACGAAATCCCCGGCATTATCGAGCAGTACAAACTCGCTGCCGAGAACGCCAAGCGCGCAGGATTTGACGGTGTTGAGGTTCACTCGGCCAACAGCTACCTGCTCGACCAGTTCCTGCGCGACTCCACCAACCAGCGCACCGACCAGTACGGTGGCTCGATTGAAAACCGTGCCCGGCTGACGCTGGAAGTTACCCAGGCCATCGTCGACATCTGGGGCAACGATCGCGTGGGGATTCGACTGTCGCCGGTGACGCCGGATGCGGGCAACACGCCGCCGGACAGCAACGTCATGGCGTTGCACGGTTACCTGATTCAGCAGTTGAACCGCTTCGACCTGGCGTACCTGCACTTCGTCGAAGGCGCGACCGCCACCTCCCGCGACGTGCCGGAAGGCGTGGACATGGACGCCCTGAGCGCCCAGTTCAACGGCCCGTTCATTGGCAACAACAACTACGACCTGGACATGGCCGTCCAGCGCCGCGCCCAGGGCAAGATCGACGCCGTCGCGTTCGGCCGCCTGTTCATCTCCAACCCGGACCTGGTTGCGCGTCTGCGCCATGGCGCCGAACTGACCATCGCCCCGCGCGAAAGCTATTACGGCGGCGGCGCCAAGGGCTACACCGACTGGCCGCTGGGCACTTACTAACAGCGCTGGCAACCGCACCGCTTTCAAGCACCGCATTCAATAAAGGCTAAACGGCAAGGCTTTCCCCGGAAAGCCGACGCTGCCCGCACGCCTTGAATTTGAGGAAACATGAAGATGAATTATCTGGAAAAGAAAACCGCCATCGTCACCGGCGCGTCGTCAGGGATCGGCGCCGCGACGGCCAACGCTTTGTCGGCTCAAGGGGTCAACGTCGTGGCTGCTGCGCTGGATGAGAAAAGCCTCGCCGCCCTTGTCAGCGAACTCCGCGCGGCCGGTTACGAGGCGTCCAGCTTCGTCACCGACGTGACCGACGCTGACCAAACCCGCGCCCTGGCGCAGTTCGCCAAAGACACCCACGGCTCCGTCGACATCCTCGTCAACAACGCTGGCCTGATGCTGTTCTCCCACTGGGTCGATCTCGTGACCCAAGACTGGAACGCCATGATCGACGTCAACATCAAGGGCTACCTGAACACCATTGCCGCCGCCCTGCCCTTCATGCTCGAACAGAAATCCGGGCAGATCCTCAACATGGATTCGGTGGCCGGCCACCAGGTCGGCCCCGGCGCCGGCGTTTACAGCGCGACCAAGTTCTTTGTGCAGGCCATGACCGAATCCATGCGCAAAGAACTGGGCGTGCACCACGGCATCCGCGTCAACACCGTCAGCCCCGGCGGCGTCAACACCGGCTGGGCGGACAAAGTCACCGACCCCGCCGGCCGCAAAGCCGCTCAAGCGCTGAACGAAATTGCCATCGCACCGGAAGACATCAGCCGCGCCGTGATCTACGCGCTGAATCAGCCGGCCAACGTCACCGTCAACGACCTGATCATTTCACCCACCCGACAGGACTGGTGATTGCGCAGCTGTTGGTTATTAACGCTTTCGCCTTTCTAACTTAAACCCTGGAGTAACAAACATGAGCAAGAACATCAAAGCCGTTGCCACCCACGACTACAACGCCGTGATCGACACCGCCAGCCGCTACGTTGAAGGGCTGCGTGAAGGCAGCGTTGCGACGATCAAACAGGCCTTTCACGAAGAAGCGGTGATGTACGGTTTCACCAACGGCCAATTGCTGGGTGGGCCAATCAGCAACCTATATGACTTTGTTGAAAGCAACGGTAAGGCGGCCGAGATCACGACGCGGCTGGATGTGTTGGCGATTACGCCGACTACGGCTGTGGTGCGGGTGGATATGGAGAAGGACGCGATTGGCGCGGATTACGACGACTACCTGACGCTGATCAAGATCAATGGGGGCTGGAAGGTGATTGCGAAGGTTTATCACCAGTTTGAGGGGTAGGTTTTAAAGCGGTGAGTGTTATGGACGTGGGCTTCGGGGTTTTGACTTCGGGGCTTGCGGGCTGGGTTAAAGCGGCTGGGTATTGAGCGTTTTTTGAGTCGTAGCGTTGGTTATTTTTGGAGTAAGACGTGATGGTTTTAGTTGAGTACATCGCCGGTTTGCCGTGCAGTGCGGATCAGGCGTGGAAGGTGCTTCGGGACTTTGGCGGGATCGCGTCATGGCATCCGGCGATTGTGAAGAGTGGCATCGAGAGTGAAGTTGGGATTTTACGGGTGGGTGCGGTCAGGCGGCTGGAACTTGCGGACGGTGCGGTGTTGCGGGAGCGGTTGATTGAGTTTGATGATGGGGTTAGGGCGTTGGCTTATGTGTTTGAAGAGTCGCCGTTGCCGGTGGATGGGTATCGGGCGCAGGTTAGCGTGGATGAGGTAGCGGATTTGGCGGATCGGTGTGTGGTGCGATGGAGCGCGCGGTTTGAGGTGCGGGAGGCTGGGACGGAGGGGGCATTTGAGGAGTTCGTCAGGGGGTTGATTGTGCAGGGGCATGAGGGGTTAGAGGGGGTTGTTCGGGGTTGATTGCGGCGCGGGAGGGCTAGTTTTTTTCGGAATAATTCGACCGGTTGACAGTACGTTTATCGAGGAGTCTGACCGCTCCGCAGGTTCGCAAGGATCAAAAGTCGAGAGCGGGCCGAACAACGGTGGATCCGCCAATACTGCGCTGATCAATTGGTCCAAGTGGCGATCGGGAAGTCGCCGACGGCTGAGCTGCTGCGCAACCCATTCAGTAACGGTGGCGCAAAAACCGGCAGATCAAGACCGATGACGACATCCTTATCAATCTGCGGCCTTTTTAGCCAGATATTGAAGTGAGGTATCTACTGGCTCGAGGCAAAACTGAAAACGGCGCATTGAGTCGCCAGTCCAATTCATCACTTCAGTCAACTGGTCGCTTCGTCGTAGCGATATAGAGTGAGGGTTTCGACGGGTAGACCTGACGTTATGGCAGATTGTGTAGTGCTATGGATACGCACACTTTACATGACAAACTTTGTCCCGGACAGTCGTTCTCATCACCCCTGAAGTAGTCGTTTATCCGTGATATAAAATTTCAAATCAACCTAAGTCCTAAAAGTGTCATTCTCCCGATAATAATTTATTTCATCAATAAGCCAGGTCGTGTCATGCTCTCCCGCCACCTTATGACCCAATATATATGACAAGGAGCTAACTAGCATCCAGCTGCGTAAACCTAAATTCTGGACCTGTAATGGCATCTCCATATCTTCATCATCTAGGTATATCTGATCGTCCTCTAGGCTTTGTAGATAATCCCACGGGATAAAATAGAAATCAGTATCTTCAGGCTCTCGCCCCCAAGATTCGATATTTGCGTATACCCACTCACCCGAATCTAAATCTGAAAGATCGGCGATCACTTGCCCTAACGAACTATAAGCTTTCATTTGAGTGCACCCTTGTTTTCTGCAACATGAACCACCGCTCCGCGTTTTTCTTTGCCCATGGCCGCATTACAGATGAAAGTTCAAATGTCTGGAGTTATAGACTGATCCATTAACCACTGTAGTGAGCCGCCAACCTCTGATGATAATGCAAGATTATTTCGTATGAGGATCAGTCGACGCCTTTCTTAGAAATGCAACGCGCACCGCTAGATCGCGCGTGGCATGCCGGCGATGGATTCCAGCGTTAGTTGCAGCTCAAGCCTAATGCGTTGCTGTGCCTGACCATCACGCCCTCGGCGTAGGTAAACCGGCGCATGGAATCGCCATTGCGACTGATGACTTCGATGAGCTGACTGTTGTCGTCGTGGCGGCTAAATCACGAAGCGCGTGCAGGGAATGGCGGCCTTCAAACCTAGCTGAATGCCAAAGTAGATGCCTACCAGACCCTTGGCACCGTCGGCAGACATAAGAACGTCGAACGTGTAGCTCAGCCAACTTTATAACGCATCGTTGAACGGTAATTGGTATGTGACGTGCCGGCCAGGTTGGCGGCGCTGATATTTAAAGCCCATAAATACTATCAGCTTCTTTATTCATACTTAACGCCCCCAAAGCTCCCAAGTCCAAACTATAGACCTCATCCTCTCCTTTCAGACTTAAAAAATACCCTAAATCTCCATCCTGGCCGATAAGAAGATAGTCAGACTCATACACTTGCACTTCATACGTTGCATTTCTTTCAAGCAACTCTGCACAACGATAAAGGTAGACCTGCCCCTCTGAAACAAGCTCCAACTCATAAACTTCATTTCCCTGTACCACTTCAGAAGAAAACTTTTTATAATCTTCAGAAATCTTACCGCCGAGAGTAGCTTCAATCTCTTTGAGTTTTTTCCGCACCTGACTTGCGTCCATATTCAAAGCCCTCATTCGCGAGTCAACAATTAGATATCAAAAAATTGGTTTTCCATACCTTTCGTTCGAAGCCCATCGAAATAATTATAGGCATCCCCAATAATTTTCTTGCCTGCGATGTGGACGCTCCCAATCAGGCATCTCCTTATAGCTTATATTAAACTCATGCTTCAATATGTTATCTCATCCTCCTGCTGCTGCTCTTCTGGTTCGTTGAGCGGCACTGATTGCAGCATGTGGACTGCAGAGTCGTTACCGGAGCAGAGTTCTTCGATGACATATTCCAAGTACCACAAAGATAATGCCGGCGGTGAGCGGATTCCGAATAGTTAAAGCTCCGCTATTGAGGTGCGAACAGTGTCACAGAAAAACGACTCAAAACTATCGTACATAACTTCTTTGGCACCATCTCGCTTAAAAGACAGTTCCGTCAATACTACTACCGCCTCGCCAGAGGAGCTAAGCTGAGAAGTATCGATAGAGAATAAAGGACCGTAGCCCGATGCCTTGACTACGATCATTTTTGAATCCGCATCTCCCGCATCTCGAGCATCCTTTGTTGCAAAAAACACGCAGGGGACCTCCGCGGCTGTGAGCCCGCTTTTGGTAATACCATAATATGTGTTACCACCAAAAGATAACGCACCAAATTTTTTGAGGAACAGCTTATAGGAGGGAGGAAACTCAATCCCTAATGCTTTTTCAAACTCAGCTATAATTTCATCGCTCGCGCCTCCGGCAAATGCAGGCTCGTCACTGCTCAAGTTCATTTCGTTTTCAATAACATCAATATAAGTCATGATCACCTCTCAAAAATCTAAAGACCGCTCTTTCCAATAGGTGTTTTTCCAAGTATTAAAAGGGCCGCGGTTCATACTTTGCGGCGCGCTGTTATAAACTCGCCGCAGACCGTCAGACCCTAACCAACTTTTGTCCCATTGGTTGGAATAAATGTGTAGCACTCTGTCATTCTTAGAATGGAAGCTACTCAAGACCTCGGCCATAGAACCGGTCTCATCTTGAGTTAAATGGTGAAGATTTACTTCCTTTCCGTCTTTTCCGATCGGTGCATCTCCTTTTTGCATCCTTTGAACGTTCGTCCTTCCTACCTTATCAACGTGATGAGGATCGAAGATACTGTTTCTCTGATAAACCTTCCTACCTGCGACATTTTTCGGACTCCAGCAAGCCCGACCTAACGGATCTACCCAACCATTTGCATTTGGAGCGTAAGCGTATAAATTCTTACCACCAGACAATCCAATTGGATCTTGTGTAATGAACCGCCCAACCTCCGGATCGTAATACCTGAATGTATTGTAGTGCAGGCCCGTCTCTCTGTCTAAGTACTGCCCTTGGAACCGCAGGTTCTGCTCAATCTCACTCACGGCAAGCATTTCGACCTCGCCCCACGACTTGTATGTCGCTTGCCAAACGATCTGGCCGTCGACATCCGTCATCTCAAGCGGCGTGCCGATCTGGTCCGTGTGGAAGTAATAAAGCTTTTTCTCCTCTTCGCCTTCGTTTTGGTCCACTCGCGCCAAGGGCGCGTAGCTACCAGGCTCGTAGATATAAAGGCTGCTCTGCCACGGTGTTTCTTCGCGCAGCATCTGCAATCCTTGCCAGAGAAAATGCTTGTGCTCGGTCTGGCCATCAATCTCGGACGTCTTTCCAACCCGACGACCCAGGCTGTCGTACCGGTACGTGCCAACGCTGTGCATCTGGCTGTTGACCATCGTCTCCGCACGCACGAGCCGGTTTTCGCAGTCGTAGGTGAACGTCTGCAGCTTGTATAAGCCCGACCGCTTCTCAATCAGGTTGCCCCAGGCGTCGTAGGTATATTCCTGATCGCGCCATCGTTTGATGCGGTTGTCTTTCACCTAATCAAACTGGCTGGTGTTGAAGTTCAGGCGGTTGGCCGCAGCGTCGTATCGAAACTCTTCGCTATCCACCAGTCGCCCAGTATCGCGACTGTGAAGCTGACCATTCGCGTCATACTCGTACTTAATCTCGCCACGCAGTTTGTCGAGCGTACGGGTGAGCTCTCCCGCAGGATCGTACTCGTAGCGACGATGAATCGGGTTGTACGCATGATCGACCAGCAACGAGGTATTGATGCCTGGGTTCTGGATCTGCGACAGCTTTTCAGCGGGCAACGTCGATGCAAACTGCCAACTTTTACGCCCCATCGCGTCATAACCGAAACAACTGGTGAGCTTGCCTTGGGATCGATAGACCTCGCGATGCAGGTCATCGCGCTCCATGTCACTGATGAGCAGCCCGTCGAGGTTAAGCTGATGCAGGTGGCCGCTGCCGTAGTACAGATGATTCAGGTGCTGACCAGTCGGCAATGTCAGCGTGTTCAGATTGCTGAGCGGATCGTATTCGTATGTGATCGCACCTTGCGGTGTGGTTTCTTTTACCAACCGACCTAACAGGTCATAGCTGAAGTCGAAGGTTTCCTCCTCTACACCCAGTTTTTTGCCAATACTTGAAGGCAGCCGATGAATGCTGAGCAACCGGTCCGCGTCGTCATAGACGTAATCCTGCCGAGCATCCTGATTGACCTTCGCCAGCAAGCGGCCAATCACATCACGCTCAAATTCCGTGCTGCGTTGCGGCCGCTCAGCCCTGTCCCCGTAGCCGATTTCATCCAAGCGCGTCAGATGCCCACCCACGTTGTAGGTGAATCGGCGCGTCAGGTTGTCGATGCGTTTTTCTTCGATCAGGCGATCCGAAGCGTCATAAGCAAATTCATAAGTCGCATTGTTTTCGTTGACCAGCGCGGTGAGCCGAATCGGCTTGTCGTACTCGTAACGGATGCGCTGGCCCTTGGCGTCTTGCCGCGAGCTCGGCAGGCCGCGCTCGTTGCGTTGCAACCTGATGATCTGGCCCTTGCCGTCAGTATGGGTAACCACTTGGCCATAGGCGTTGTACGTAAACGCTTCTTGTGTGCCATCGGGATGTTTGATGCGCAGCACTTCACCCGCGGGTTTCAGCTCCAGCTCGGTGGTCTGACCCAGTGCGTCAGTGACCGAAACCAGCTGCAGGCGCTCGTTTTATTGGTACGTGGTGCACTTTCCAGAGCAGTCCTGAAACGTCTCAACCTGTGCGTGGTTGTTCCACCAGAGGAATTTGGATTTGTGGTTGGCATCGATGATGGTGTGCACCAAACCGTCATCGTTGTGGAAATACTCGGTGCGCTGGCCTACCGCGTCGTATTCCTCTATCAGGTTGCCCTTGTTGTCGTAATGGCCCTTCCAGGTACTCCCGTCGGGATAGCTGACCTGCTTGACCAGTGAGGTCAGATGGTGATGCTGATAGCGCGTGCTGCGACCCAGCGGGTCGACTTCCTCAATCAGGCGCGAGTACTCGTCGTATTTGAGCGTCAGTTGGTTGCCGTCGGGCAGCGTCAAGCCGACGATGTTGCCGAAGTCATCGAGCGTAATTGCGTACTCTTCACCACCGAAGTCGCGACTAGCGGTCACTCGGCGATCGGCGTTGTAGTAAACCAGCGCCTCGCGACCCAGTACATCTATGACGCGGGTGGCTGCCCGTCAATGGTTCCCCAGCGGCAGTCACAGCTCAGCCCCAGCGCATTGTTGTGGCTGACCATTACGCCTTCGGCACAGCTGAACCGGCTCATGTATCGGTTTTACGATTGATGACTTCGGTGAGCTGACCCTCGCCGCAGCGGTACCGAACCGATTTTCTAGATCGCATGAAATTCGACGACTAAGGTAATCTTCATATCACCCGCATTACCGCATTGACCGTTATTCTTACCCTCACACTAAGGACACCAAAATGCTAAATACTGATAACACGATTGAGCGGGTCAAAAGCCTTCCAATGGTGCGTAGACAAAAGCGTCATTAATCTCGGTAAAATTCAGACCGGTCAAGCCCAGACTTTCAAACTCTAGCTTGAACTTAGCTGAACAAACGACACGCTTAATCTCCTCACAATAGAAAAAGTCTAGCCGGACACCCTCTTTGATGACAAATTTGTCGATCCTACTGAATACATCAAAATCGCCGCGCTCCCCCCTCGGACTAAGTAAGCGCTCATCCATCAACTCGAACTTAGAAGCGCCTCTATCCAGCATTGAAACTCTTCCGGTCACACAAAAGAAGTAATAGTCTTTAACGACCTTTGTATTTCGTGCAGTGACTATCTCAGTCGGTACTGAGATAAACTCCGCTTCTAGGGACTCACACAGCCGAACAAAGTTAACACTAGCAATGAAGTCACCTAACAAAACGTCGACGCTCAAGCTCTCAACCTTTGCTTTGAGCGTATAGCGGCTTGCGAACATTACGCCTACTGGACTAGAGCGAGGCAGCTCAAAGCTCGGCAGCTCTGGAGACCACTCGGACTCAAAGAAATACGGGATCGACTCTCCATCGGGATTACTGTCGACAACATAATAACTGTTCATTTTTTCATCTCACATTAATCCACCTGTAACAGGATTCACTTTGAATGCCCCATTTTGAAGTCCTGCACGCGCCCAGTCCTGGATGCTCTTCATTCCAAGCCCTAATTGTAGATCACTCAGTGAAGGTGCGATCGCGCTAAGGCCTTGGAGTTTTTCTCTAACTGCAGAGGTATAAATCGGATGGTTTGTCCAATGGCCGGGCAAATCTATGGTCTTCACGGCTTCCTTATCAGGAAGAAACATTCCATTTGAGGGACCATGGTTTTTAAAGCCTATTGCGTTAAGCCGCGAAAACATCGGTTTGAACTCGGGCGCTTTCATCAGTTCTTGTGGGATAAGATGATGGTTGCCCATCCCATCTCCACTTCTCGCGCCCATGGCCCGCCCTAACGCGCGCGCGCACCATCCTAAAGGATCGATCCAAGTATTAGAGTTAGGAGCATACACATACAGGTTATTGCTTCCCGATAGTCCAATCGGATCTTGGGTGATAAACCGCCCAACCTCCGGATCGTAATACCTAAACGTGTTGTAGTGCAGGCCCGTCTCATCGTCGAAATACTGACCCTGAAACCGCAGATTTTGCTCAACTTCACTCACGGCCAGCGATTCAATTTCGCCCCACGCCTTATGCGTCGCCTGCCAAACGATCTGGCCATCGACATCCGTCATCTCCAGCGGCGTGCCAATCTGGTCGGTATGGAAGTAGTAAAGCGCCTGCTCTGCCTCACCTTCGCTCTGGTCAACCCGGGCAAGTGGCGCGTAGCTTCCTGGCTCGTAAATATAGAGGCTGCTCTGCCACGGTGTTTCTTCGCGCAGCATCTGCAGGCCTTGCCAGAGAAAGTGCTTGTGCTCAGTCAGGCCATCAATCTCGGACGTCTTGCCAACCCGACGACCCAAACTGTCGTACCGATACGTGCCCACGCTGTGCATCTGGCTGTTAACCATCGTTTCAGCACACACGAGACGATTTTCGCAGTCATACGTAAACGTCTGCAGCTTTGCTCAGCCCTACCCGCTTTTCAATCAGGTTGCCCCAAGCGTCATAGGTATATTCCTGGTCGCGCCATTGATTGATGAGGTGGTCCTTTACCTGATCGAACTGGCTGGTGTTGAAGTTCAGCCGGTTGGCCCAGTATCGCGACTGTGCAACTGGCCGTTGGCCTCATACTCGTACTTAATTTCCCCGCCTAGCTTATCTAGCATTCGGGGCAGTTCACCTGCCGGATCGTATTCATAACGCCGATGAATCGGGTTGTACGCATGATCCACCAACAACGAGGTATTGATGCCTGGTTTCTGGATATGCGACAGCTTTTGCGCAGGCAATGTCGACGCTAACTGCCAACTCTTGCGATCCATAGCATCGTAGCCAAAGCAGCTGGTGAGCTTGCCTTTGGACCGATAAATCTCGCGATGCAGATCACCGCGTTCCATGTCGCTGCGGCCGTTCGTGACGTCGACCGGATAGCCGATAATATCGACTAAGACTCATCCGATTGTCGGCCCAATTATCTCGATGCCCGCGACGCTGCTGGTGGCGAAGGTCGCGCAGACGCGTAACGCGAAGGGCCCTGCAGCCTTCAACCCTTGCGTCCACGCCAGCCTGGCCGCTGATGCCACCGCTATGCCCACCGATGCGACGATCATCAGTACGTCAGCACCGACGCGGAGCCGCCAGGGCTCTCATCATCAATATCAAGGCACTGAACCCTGCCGCACCCAATAAACACATCGTCCCAGCCGGATTAAATCACGGTACCGCAGGTCAGCCTGCCACCACGATATGTGGGCATTGATTACTGCCCATTTACCCTGCTAAAAATAGGCCTTATTTTATGTTGAGGCTGCACGCGTTCCGACTACTAGTGTTGATTTAAATATCTATCAACCAAGACGTACCCAGCAACAGCCATTTCCAAGTAGTTTTTATACTCCTCGATAGCAAGGACTCTCACAGGCTCGCCAGAACGATATAGAGTACCTGCCATATGGAACTCAAGGCTCACCAATTTTTCATCTCTTATCGGGCCATTTCCAACCACAGGCCACTCTCCAGAGAGAAGATTATCCACGGCAGTAAAAATCACTCTAAAAGACCCTTTGTAATCCTGGAAACTCAAGTAGCTTACTTCTTCAGAAATACCTTTTTCATCTCCTACGGATAATACACAGAACGCAAATACTCTCTTGAATTTTTGCCCTGGACAATTCCGTCCGATCCATATAGCCTGACATATGGCTTGTCTCCCGTCAGACATCGGTACGGTGAAGTAATCACCATTACTCACTATCTGTTTAGAACTCATAATCCAATACCCTTCATTTTCGCCAATGCATCAGCTAGTATTTTAGCCCCCCAATCGGAGCTGTGCCCTGCTATGTCATACGTTACTGAGTTAGGGTTAGCTGGACTGTAGGACCTGATCTCATTGAGAAGATTAGTTGCTTCATTAGTAGATTTAGCCCCACCCTTAATGTCCATGATAGATTGCTCGAGAAACTTAGCCTCAGCCTTCGTCAGATTATTATCGAAAATTATACGCTGATCTAAATGTGACTTACCTTCTGTAGCCGCATGCACAGCCAACCGCGACGTGGCATCACCACGACCAACGTATTTTACTTTGCCATTGTCAACCAGTACATAAAGCCCTTGGCCGTTGAGTTTATCGTAGTTCGCACCGGTACCGCCTGCGCTGCGCTCTGATGGCTTCCCCTTACAAGGAGTAAGCCCTAGCGGATCAATCCATGCGATCGTATTGCTTGCATACTGATAAAGATTCCGCCCACCAGCCAATCCAATCGGATCCTGAGTGATAAACCGCCCAACCTCCGGATCGTAATACCTGAACGTATTGTAGTGCAGGCCCGTCTCATCGTCGAAATACTGACCCTGAAACCGTAGGTTCTGCTCAACCTCACTCACGGCTAATGATTCGACTTCACCCCAGGCTTTGTACGTTGCCTGCCAGACGATCTGGCCGTCGACATCCGTCATCTCGAGCGGCGTGCCAATCTGGTCGGCATGGAAGTAGTAAAGCGTCTGCTCTGCCTCACCTTCGCTCTGGTCAACCCGGGCAAGTGGCGCGTAGCTTCCTGGCTCGTAAATATAGAGGCTGCTCTGCCAAGGCGTTTCCTCACGCAGCATCCGCAGGCCTTGCCACAGAAAATGCTTATGCTCGGTTTGCCCTTCAATCTCAGACGTTTTTCCAACCCGCCGACCCAAGCTGTCATACCGGTAGGTACCGACGCTGTGCACTTGGCTATTAACCATCGTCTCCGCATGCACAAGCCGATTTTCGCAGTCGTAAGCAAAGGTCTGCAGCTTATTCAGCCCTACCCGCTTTTCAATCAGGTTGCCCCAGGCGTCGTAGGTATATTCCTGATCGCGCCATTGCTTGATTCGGTTGTCTTTCGCCTGATCAAATTGGCTGGTGTTGAAGTTCAGGCGGTTGGCCGCAGCGTCATATCGGAACTCTTCGCTATCCACCAAGCGGCCGGTGTCGCGGCTGTGCAGCTGGCCGTTGGCTTCATATTCGTACTTGATCTCACCGCGCAGCTTATCGAGCGTGCGAGTCAGCTCGCCTGCTGGATCGTATTCGTAACGCCGATGAATCGGGTTGTACGCGTGATCCACCAGCAACGAAGTGTTGATGCCTGGGTTCTGGATCTGCGACAGCTTTTCAGCCGGCAACGTCGATGCGAACTGCCAGCTCTTGCGGCCCATCGCGTCGTAGCCAAAGCAACTGGTGAGCTTGCCCTGGGATCGATAGACCTCCCGATGCAGGTCATCGCGCTCCATGTCGCTGATCAGCATTCCATCGAGGTTCAGCTGATGCAGGTGGCCGCTGCCGTAGTACAAGTGATTCAGGTGCTGGCCAGTCGGCAATGTCAGCGTGGTCAGGTTGCTTAGCGGATCGTACTCGTAGGCAAGCGCACCTTGCGGCGTGGTCTCTTTGATCAAACGACCTAACAGGTCATAACTGAAGTCGAGGGTCTCTTCCTCAACGCCCAGTTTCTTGCCAATACTCGAAGGCTGGCGGTGGATGCTGAGCAACCGGTCTGCTTCGTCATAACCGTAATCCTGCCGCGCATCCTGGTTGACCTTTGCCAGCAAGCGGCCAATCACATCACGCTCAAACTCCGTAGTGCGTTGCGGCCGCTCTGCCCTGTCCCCGTAGCCGATTTCCTCAACCCGCGTCAGATGCCCGCCCAGGTTGTAGTTGAATCTGCGCGTCAGGTTGTCGATGCGTTTCTCTTCGATCAGACGATCCGAAGCATCGTAGGCAAATCGGTAAGCCGCATTGTTTTAGTTGACCAGCGCGGTGAGCCGAATCGCCTTGTCGTACTCGTAACGGATGCGCTGGCCTTTGGCGTCTTGCCGCGAGCTCGGCAGGCCGCGCTCGTTGCGTTGCAACCTGATGATCTGGCCCTTGCCGTCAGTATGGGTAACCACTTGGCCATAGACGTTGTACGTGAACGCTTCTTGTGTGCCATCGGGATGTTTGATGCGCAGCACTTCACCCGCGGGTTTAAGCTCAAGCTCGGCGGTCTGACCAAGCGCATCGGTGACGGCAACCGACTGCAGGCGCTCGTTTTATCGGCAAGTGGTGCTTTCCAGAGGAGTCCTTACACTTCTCAACCTGTGCGTGACTTTTATCCTGGCAGCTTTTTTTTCGTTTCAGCTTTTTTTGGCTTCCAAGCCAACAATGTTCCCGCTTTACCACATATCTCATTTGCCGAATCGATATATTCACGCCCCACCTCCCAGCACCATCCATTTAAAACTTTTGTAATTACGCCGTGGCTTGCACTTTCTGAAATCCATTCCAAAAGGGACGTACTACCGATCTTGATAGACAAGTGCTGATCATTTAAAAAGTTAATAGGGTAGACCATTCTAAGACGTGCATGCTTATACTGACGCCCTCCTAAATATAGCGGAGACGCATCGTCGATAAAAGCAACCGGGTCTTCATACTGATATATCGTTTTGAAATTTTGGCCTCTAGCATAAGACATCGCACCCGAAACACTAGCCAGCTCGTAAACTATTGCATAGATATACTTGAGCTTTACGGAAGCAGAAATCAAAAAACTTTTAATTTTAATATTTAACTCTTCAAGTCCCACGTCCGTCTGCATATCTATACAAAAGAAACTTCCAAATTCTTCGGTAGTGTAGCCAAACGAACTAAACCAAGGCTTGACATTTTTCATCTCGCTGAAGACTCTAAAATCAACAACCTTACCTTCAGAGATTAGGACTTTGAGCTCCTTAGGCGAAACTTCGACGAACTCAATATCATCCACGCCATCCGCTTGTCCTCTTCTATCATAGCCTGCCCCAGTAATCGGATAGCCTAGCTCATTAAAAAACCTAAAAGCCTCATCAAAAACGCCTAAAACAGAAATCCGATCCACCCCGTAAATTGCAATCCCTGTAGCCATAATTAACCTATAAAGTTGATATAAAAGAATCAAGTATGCTTTTCATTTCAGAAGCATTGTAAGGATGCTCTAGCGTAAGAACCCTCCCTCGACTCTGAGCAGGCAAGCCACTCATTGCGTCTGTATTCCTAGTTGTCAGCGTGGGAAGCTTTCTGCCCATATCAGATTTGGATGCTAACTTGATTGCATGCACCTTACCATTCAATCGACAGGCATTACATCAGGACGGCGCGCCGACACACCGGGGACTTGTGCAAAGTTATAGCTACGATTTAAATACACATCTTAAAATTTTCCGCTCATTGCTAACTTATTCGCAATAGCTTCAGAAAACTGATCATGACCTGGAGTACCGTCAACTTGGCCTCGCCCATGTATTTTTGTACCATTTACGGTTCGCACTTGACATGGTGCCAATCCGAGAGGATCCATCCAAATGATAGGATTCTGGTTGTACCTGAATGAATTCATCCCGCTCAACAGACCAATCGGATCCTGCGTTATAAACCGTCCCACTTGCGGGTCGTAATACCTGAATGTGTTGTAGTGCAGACCCGTTTCGTCGTCGAAGTACTGACCTTGAAACCGCAGGTTCTGCTCAACTTCACTCACGGTCAACGATTCAACTTCACCCCCATGCCTTGTACGTCGCCTGCCAAACGATCAGGCCTTCGATATCCGTCATCTCAAGCGGCGTGCCAATCTGGTCTGTATGGAAGTAGTAAAGCTTCTGCTCTGTCTAACCTTCGTTTTGGTCGACCCATGCTAGCGGTGCGTAGCTTCCACGTTCGTAAATATAGAGGCTACTCTGCGCCGGGGTTTCCTCACGCAGCATCCGCAGGCCTTGCCAGAGGAACTGCTTGTGTTCTGTCTCGCCGTTTATCTCGGAGGTTTTGCCAATCCGGCGACTCAGGCTGCCATATCGGTACGTACCAACACTATGCACCTGGCTATTAACCATCGTCTCCGCACGCACGAGCCGGTTTTCGCAGTCGTAGGTGAACGTCTGCAGCTTGGATAAGCCCGACCGCTTCTCGATCAGGTTGCCCCAGGCGTCGTAGGCATATTCCTGATCGCGCCATTGCTTGATACGGTTGTCTTTGACCTGGATGAACTGGATAGTGCAACGGGTGACCTGACCTGCGTGCGACACACCTGTCGGTGCAGGTCATCGAGTTCCTATCCCTGAGAACCAGACCGTCAACGCCAATTTGGTGAAGGCGGCCGCTGCCGTCGTCAGGTGCTCAAGGTGTCGGCCCGTACGCCGTACGTATGTCAAGGTGGTCAGGTCGCTGAGGAGCCGATTTTAAGCTCGGCTGTAGTCCACCTCAGAATACGAGCTTTTGCTAGACTTTGAGCCAACTTGTGACCTAAGGCTTATGCTCAGAATCTACTTCTCCTCTACGAGGACTGGATGCCCCCCTAACTGATTAGAAATTAACGTATAGAAATCTCCTAAGTTGGACGATATAAAGTAAAGACTCCCACTATCGTCCCTTTCTAAAATATCTGCTTTTTTTATTGAGCCCTCTTGATGTAAATGAGTTCGGTCCCAGTAGTAGACACCATCCCTCTCAGACTCGGAAACAATCACATAAGGATTTCCTCCACCATCTTCTCCGATGGCGATGACGTTATTAAGAAAAGCAAGCTCTTCGATAAATTCTTTGTTAAATGCCACCACGTCGTTACACTCTTCATGTGGGTGCCATCCAAATAGCCGATCAAAGCTTATAAATCCCCCCTCGACAGAGTTCAGCGGGATTTCTACGTAATCTGGTGCGGCTATAAATAGACCGTTCATTCTTTGCAAGAAATCAGAATACTCGGAGGGAAGTGGCATATTTAGGTCTAGCTCAACACGGGCCACCTCACTCGCTGTCAACCCTTTTCTATACACTATAGGCATATTATCACCAGTCCTAACACGTCAATTTGATATTTTTGACCCCACCGGAGTGAGTGAATCTGTTGTGAATTTTCTTCGGAACTTCTTGCATTGTTTTCATATTTTCATGGTGGTGCCAAGTATTCTTCGAGTAATCAGCTGGGCCTTTCGGAGCTAGTGCGTCAGCTTTACCGAAGTCACCTCCTGGACTTTTGCCATGGTTTCCCTTCAGATCAGAAACATCTACCCGCTGCCGTTCGTAAGGATTGAAATCAGGATGTCCGTTAGGGTATCTGACGCGATTGCCTTCCCAATCGTCATAAACCCAAGTGCGACCTTCTATCTCAGAGTGGACGGATCCACCCTTTTCTAGCCATTTGGATACATCTGGAGAATGCGGAGGTTTTGCGCTCCAACCCCACGGGTCGATCCAGCCCATCGGATTTTCCGCGTACTGGTAAAGATTATTACCCCCTCTTAGCCCAATCGGATCCTGAGTGATAAACCGCCCAACCTCCGGATCGTAATACCTGAACGTGTTGTAGTGCAGCCCCGTTTCATCATCAAAGTACTGACCCTGAAACCGCAGATTCTGCTCAATTTCACTCACGGCCAACGATTCGACTTCACCCCAAGCCTTGTAAGTCGCCTGCCACACGATCTGGCCGTCGACATCCGTCATCTCGAGCGGCGTGCCAATCTGGTCGGTATGGAAGTAGTAAAGCGTCTGCTCTGCCTCACCTTCGCTCTGGTCAACCCGGGCAAGTGGCGCGTAGCTTCCTGGCTCGTAAATATAGAAGCTGCTCTGCCACGGTGTTTCTTCGCGCAGCATCTGCAGGCCTTGCCAGAGAAAGTGCTTGTGCTCAGTCTGGCCATCAATCTCGGACGTCTTGCCAACCCGACGACCCAAACTGTCGTACCGATACGTGCCCACGCTGTGCATCTGGCTGTTAACCATCGTTTCAGCACGCACGAGACGATTTTCGCAGTCATACGTAAACGTCTGCAGCTTGCTCAGCCCTACCCGCTTTTCAATCAGGTTGCCCCAAGAGTCGTAGGTATATTCCTGATCCCGCCATTGCTTGATGCGGTTGTCTTTCACCTGATCGAACTGGCTGGTGTTGAAGTTCAGGCGGTTGGCGGCAGCGTCGTAGCGGAACTCTTCGCTACCCACCAAGCGGCCGGTGTCTCGACTATGCAGCTGACCATTGGCTTCATATTCGTACTTGATCTCACCGCGCAGCTTATCGAGCGTGCGAGTCAGCTCGCCTGCTGGATCGTACTCGTATCGCCGATGAATCGGGTTGTACGCATGATCGACCAACAGCGAGGTGTTGATGCCTGGATTCTGGATCTGCGACAGCTTTTCAGCCGGAATAGTCGAGGCATACTGCCAGCTCTTGCGGCCCATCGCGTCGTAACCAAAACAACTGGTGAGTTTGCCTTGGGACCGATAGACCTCGCGATGCAGGTCATCTCGCTCCATGTCGCTGATCAGCATTCCATCAAGGTTGAGTTGGTGCAGGTGGCCGCTGCCGTAGTACAGATGATTCAGGTGCTGACCCGTCGGCAACGTCAGCGTGGTCAGGTTGCTGAGCGGATCGTATTCGTAGGCCAGCGCCCCTTGCGGCGTGGTTTCTTTGATCAAGCGGCCCAGCACGTCATAACTGAAGTCGAGAGTCTCTTCCTCAACGCCCAGCTTCTTGCCGATGCTTGAAGGCAGGCGATGGATGCTGAGCAACCGATCCGCTTCGTCGTAGCCATAATCCTGCCGCGCATCCTGATTGACCTTGGCCAGCAACCGGCCAATCACATCACGCTCAAATTCGGTACTGCGCTGTGGCCGCTCTGCCCGTTCGCCGTAGCCGATTTCCTCAACCCGGGTCAGATGCCCGCCCAGGTTGTAACTGAAACGGCGCGTCAAGGTTGTCGATGCGTTTTTCTGCGATCAGGCGATCCGAAGCGTCATAAGCAAATTCATAAGTCGCATTGTTTTCGTTGACCAGTGCCGTCAACCGAATCGCCTTGTCGTACTCGTAACGGATGCGCTGGCCTTTGGCGTCTTGCCGCGAGCTTGGCAGGCCGCGCTCGTTGCGTTGCAACCTGATGATCTGGCCCTTGCCGTCGGTATGAGTGAGTACTTGTCCAAAAGCGTTGTACGTAAACGCTTCTTGTGTGCCATCCGGATGTTTGATGCGCAGCACTTCACCCGCGGGTTTAAGCTCAAGCTCGGTGGTCTGGCCAAGCGCGTCGGTGACCGCAACCAGTTGCAGGCGCTCGTTGTATTGGTACGTGGTGCACTTTCCAGAGCAGTCCTGAAACTTCTCAACCTGTGCGTGGTTGTTCCACCAGATGAATTTCGACTTGTGGTTGGCATCGATGATGGTGTGCACCAAACCGTCATCACTGTGGAAATACTCGGTGCGCTGGTCTAGCGCGTCGTATTCCTCTATCAGGTTGCCCTTGTTGTCGTAATGGCCCTTCCAGGTACTCCCGTCGGGATAGCTGATCTGTTTGACCAGCGAGGTCAGATGACGCTGCTGATAGCGCGTGCTGCGACCCAGCGGGTCGACCTCCTCGATCAGGCGCGAGTACTCGTCGTATTTGAGTGTCAGCTGGTTGCCGTCGGGCAGCGTCAAGCCAAAGATGTTACCGAAGTCATCCAGATTAAGTGCGTACTGTTCTCCGCCGAAGTCGCGGCTAGCGGTGACGCGGCGATCGGCGTTGTAGTGAACCCGCGCCTCACGACCCAGTACGTCTGTGACGCGGGTGTGGCATTTTTTCGTTGACTAGGGCGGTGAGGCGAATGGCTTTGTCGTACCCATAATTGATGCGCTGGCCCTTGGCGCCCTGCCGGCAGGACGCTAAACCGCGTGCCGTCCGCACCAGCCGCGTGGTCTGAGCTCTGCCATAGGTGCGCGTGAGGACTTGGCCAATTGCTTTGGGGGTGAATGGCTAGGCAACGCTGTCCAGATGCACGATGCGCAAGACTAAACTGTCGGGATTACGATCAAGTCTACTCGTAGACTTCAGGGTATCGATCGTTCCAAGATGCTAGCATTGTCCATTGCTGTCGCTAGACGCCGTCGCGCTAGAGGCGAACCCACTCAATCTGAGAGAGTCCACGACGGCTGTAGCAATTTAATATCCAGGCCCTGCCTCCACGCTCTCGATATCTACGGCAAGAAGCGGTACGATCTCTGGATCAGCATCTGTTCGCTGAACTGTAATCACCGCCAGTAATGGTCCAAATTCGCCAGGGATGGGATCAAAACCCCTTAAGTGAACATCTACTGACACAGATTCACCACTGCCTGGCAGCGCTATTTTTGGCCATTCTTGCGTCCGACATGATGGCCAATTCAGCAATTGCTCGCCGGGCACAACGCTAAGCTCCTGGATATCGTCCCTGACCTTATATCTACCATTGAACTGAGGTAAAGGCACATTCGGAACGAGATCAACATCCTCGCACCTAGCAAGCCCGTGAATATAGTAGTGCCACGGAGTCATACCCCATACCAATACTAGCAAACCTGCTTCAAATAAATAATTAGCAATTTCCGTCTCACAAAATTCTCTCTGCAGATCAATTATCTCACCAGAAAGATTTTGTTTAATGAAGGCATCCATTTTATCTATATCAGCGAGAAAAAAACCAAGCCGCGCAGCCCCATCGTAGACGGGCCCCGGATAACGTTCAATTTCTGGCGGAGCCTTATCTAGTTCAGAAAGCACTGCAGTTACGTTGACGATCTCACTGTATTCAAGCATGGGCTTAATATGATCGGGCACCTCACCTAACGCCTCCAATGGCCTATCCAAGTAAATAGCCAAATCCAGGTGATAGATGCCAGCGGGTAATGGTGTCGAGTCGAGAGTAACTCGCTCGCCGGCAAGTTCAATAGAAATAGTTTCAGTTGTAGACGACAGATTTATGACAACTTGTTTTTTTGATAACAACGTGGACTTGAATGTCGGACCGTAATCGAAGAAATCCACGTTTCTGGTCCATCGAAAAATGACTTTACGCTGCTCCTCTGAAAATCGTGAGAAGTCATAATCACGAAGATCTATTGAAGTGGTGCCTAAACTTATAGTCGCATTCGCGACAACCCTTGAATCGTTCAACGTAAGATACTTACTTTCAAAGCTTAACATCAACTACACCCCCCATGGCAAACCCTTTACTTCTCGCCCATTGTTTTGTTGCCTCCCAAGCTTGGGATGGCGATACATTCGACGCGAGAATCTTACCGGGCCGCCCGTTTTCGATAATTCTTACATCACCTCTAAGGTGTGCAATTTCTGGATTGTTATAATGAGTTTCCAGCGACTTGAGCCAGCCATCGTTCGTCAAGCCTTTCGCCCTCACAGCATCTGCGGTGACGAGCGGCCTAGTATTAGCTCCCATGTTATTGTAGCCATGCATACCACTGTGCTCGACCTTGTTCCGTTGCCCCGGTTGCAACCAATACATTGAGGGCACGTTATGGAGAGAGTTGAAAGGAGCGATTCCCAGCTTGGTGGCCACAGCGTGCGGAACCATATGGTGCCCCAATAACACAGGATTGCCCAACGGCATCAATCCCAAAGGATCAACCCACGTGATTGCATTTGGGGCGTAACGATAAAGATTGTCGCCGCCGATCAACCCAATCGGATCCTGCGTAATAAACCGTCCAATTTCCGGATCGTAATACCTGAATGTGTTGTAATGCATCCCGGTCTCGTCGTCGAAGTATTGACCCTGGAACCGCAGGTTCTGCTCAACCTCGCCCACCGCCAGCGACTCAATTTCACCCCATGCTTTGTACGTCGCCTGCCAAACGATCTGGCCGTCGACATCAGTCATCTCAAGCGGCGTGCCTATCTGGTCGGTATGGAAGTAGTAAAGCTTCTGCTCTGACTCACCTTCGCTTTGGTCAAGACGCGCAAGCGGCGCGTAGCTGCCGGGCTCATAAATATAGAGGCTGCTCTGCGAAGGCGTTTCCTCACGCAGCATCCGCAAGCCTTGCCAGAGGAACTGCTTGTGTTCTGTCTCGCCGTTTATCTCGGCGGTTTTGCCAATCCGACGCCCCAGGCTGTCGTATCGATAGGTGCCAACGCTGTGCAGTTGGCTATTAATCATCGTTTCCGCCCGAACAAGCCGGTTTTCGCAGTCGTAGGTAAACGTCTGCAGCTTGGTTAACCCTGACCGTTTTTCAATCAGGTTGCCCCACGCGTCGTAGGTATATTCCTGGTCGCGCCATTGCTTGATTCGGTTGTCTTTGACCTGATCAAACTGGCTGGTGTTGAAGTTCAGGCGGTTGGCCGCAGCGTCGTATCTGAACTCTTCGCTATCAACCAAGCGGCCAGTATCACGACTGTGCAATTGGCCATTCGCTTCATATTCGTATTTGATCTCACCCCGAAGTTTGTCCAGCGTTCGGACTAGTTCGCCCGCCGGGTCGTACTCATAGCGCCGATGAATCGGGTTATATGCGTGATCGACCAGCAAAGACGTGTTGATGCCTGGGTTCTGGATCTGCGACAGCTTTTCAGCCGGAATGGTGGATGCGAACTGCCAGCTCTTGCGGCCCATCGCGTCGTAGCCAAAGCAACTGGTGAGCTTGCCTTGGGACCGATAGACCTCGCGATGCAGATCATCGCGCTCCATGTCGCTGATCAGCATTCCATCAAGGTTGAGCTGATGCAAGTGGCCGCTGCCGTAGTACAGATGATTCAGGTGCTGACCAGTCGGCAACGTCAGCGTGGTCAGATTGCTGAGCGGATCGTATTCGTAGGCCAGCGCGCCTTGTGGCGTGGTCTCTTTGATCAAGCGACCCAACAGGTCATAACTGAAGTCGAGGGTCTCTTCCTCAACGCCCAGTTTCTTGCCAATGCTTGAAGGCAGCCGATGGATGCTGAGCAAGCGATCCGCTTCGTCGTAACTGTAATCCTGCCGCGCATCCTGGTTGACCTTAGCCAGCAAGCGGCCAATCACATCACGCTCAAATTCCGTACTACGCTGCGGCCGCTCTGCCAGATCGCCGTAGCCAACTTCATCAACCCGCGTCAGATGCCCGCCATGGTTGTAGCTGAACCGACGCGTCAGGTTGTCGATGCGCTTTTCTTCGATCAGACGATCTGACGCATCGTAGGCAAACTCGTAACTCGCATTGTTCTCATTGACCAGCGCGGTGAGCCGAATCGCCTTGTCGTACTCGTAACTGATGCGCTGGCCCTTGGCGTCCTGGCGGCTGACAGGCAGTCCGCGCGCCGTGCGCAGCAGACGCGTAATCTCGCCCTTGCCGTCGGTGTGCGTCAGGACCTGGCCAAGAGCGTTGTAGGTAAACGACTTAGCGGTGCCGTCCGGGTGCTCGATGCGAACCACTTCACCGTCAGGCTTGCGCTCAAGCCTTGTCGTCTGATTCAGTGCGTCGGTGACTGCGACCAGATGGGACCGATCATCGTAGGTGTAGAAGGTGTTTTTGCCCGAGCAATCCTGAAAGCGCTCCACCTGCGCCAGCGCGTTCCACCACAGGTATTTGGATTTGTGGGTGGCGTCGATGATGGTGTGCGGCAGGCCATCGTCGCTGTTGAGGTACTCGGTTTTGTGGCCGAGTGCATCGACTTCAGCGATCAGGTTGCCTTTATCGTCGTAGCGGGCTTTCCAGACGCTGCCGTCAGGATAACTCGCTTCGGTCACCAACCTCGTACCGAGGTGGTGTTTGTAGCGGATCTTGCGGCCCAGCGGATCGGTCTCTTCGATCAGGCGGGAGAAGTCGTCGTACTTGAACGCCAGCTGATTGCCATCGGGTAGCGTGATGCCGGTCAGGTTGCCGGCATCGTCCAGGTCCATGGCGTAACGTTCACCGCCATAATCGCGGCTGGCGATGACAAGGCGATCCTCGTTGTAATGCACTTCAAGCTCACGGCCGAGGACGTCTACCGCCCAAGAAGTTCTATTCTTGAAGTCGTAGCGGAAATGAAAGTGCTCGCCATCGCTGGTCCAGTGCTCGACCACACGCGGCTGACGGTTGATGGTTTCCCAGCGGTTCTACACTAAGAGACAAGATCCACAGAACCATAACTCTATAGTTCGTAACTTCTACATAGCCACTAACTCTATAGCTCGTAACTTCTATATAGCCACTAACTCTAAAGTCGCGTCACAATACTTGAATTTACCTCTCCTCACTACTGAAAAAGAAATAGTAAGTCTTGCTGAGACCGCACGCCGCGGAATCATCGATACTTTTCAACATCTGCATTATCAAGTTGAGCAGTCCTTAGAACATCCAACGCTGCCTGCGATACAACAAGGCGGTGGTCGACCGACAGACCGAAATCATCGATTCCAGCACCACCTTCCACTTTGAGCCAAAGAAACTTCGGAAGAGAGACATGTGGATGCAGCTCTACAAATTCTTCTGATTTAGTTACGGACACTGGCGCAAACGTAGTGCCTGTTAGCTTTGATTCTAAAAGTGCTTTAGCAAGGGACTCGGTAATGATGAAGCAGGGGAAGCTTTCTAACAGATTATCGCCAAGCCATCCTTCAAAGCGGTATTCAAGACTGCTAACTACCGGAGGATGAGAATTGGTATCGACGATAGTACCATCACCCAATCTACCAGCAACCTCAGGCTCAACAAAATAAAACATATTAATTCCTATTTATCGTATTGGTGGATCAAATTGAGAGCCAATCATGTTATCGATCTCAGTTGCCTTATCTAACAATTGCTGCTTCGTAGGCGAAGCATTTATCTTCGAACATGAAAGAGTTGGCGTTAGAGCTTTTACCCTTGATTGAACGCGTCAGAAAACCACTCTGCGTCTTGTTCGCCGGCAACGACCACGGTGGGGTGTTCTTGCTGTTGTAGACGCTGCCCATGATCAGCGGGCGGTCGGGGTTGCCATCCAGGAAAACCACCACGACTTCATCACCCACGCGCGGAATCTGGATGCTGCCGAAACCGCCGCTGGCGCCGGATTGGGCGACGCGAACCCAGCAGGAACTGTGTTCGTTGTACTTGCCGTTGCGGTCCCAGTGGACTGGACTTTTACGCGGCCGAGTTCGTCGGTGAAGATTTCTTCGCCCGGCGGGCCGACGATGATGGCGGTCTGTGGCCCGGAGATCGTCGGGCGTGGCGTGGACAGTTGCGGGCGGAAGGGAATCTTTTTGCGCACGCAAGAGAAGGTGTTGTAGTAGCTCGCCTGATGGCCGTTGAGGTAGTTGTTGTGGCCTTCGCTTTCAACGCCCATGAGCAGGAACTGACGATCGTCGGCCGAGCCCTGATCGTGGTCGTAGTGCTGCACCAGCTCGAAGGTGTAGCCGGGCTTCATCGCGCGGCAGTTGCTCGCGCCTTCGAACTTTTTGCCGCGGATTTCCAGGGCTTCCATGCGCAGGCGCAACAGCGTTTCGCCCTCGTCATAAGTGCTGTGGGTAAAATTAAAGCGTCCTTGAGGTAAGCAAAATTACAAATCAACTCCTATTACATCTTCGTTCGAATCGGCATTTTCCAAGAAGATTCCCATCCATGCGTCAATCACTGCCCACACGTCAATATCTCTTTCAGGTTGAGACTGCTGTTCATGCCACCAAATATAGAATTCCGGACAATCAATTCCATTTACTACAGTAATATAATCGCCAGCTCCATTCGAGAAGAAACCCGTCATGTCAGGTATGGCGATAGGTTCATCATCAATCAAGTCGTCTATACTTACGAAGTCTTCGATAGCCGACGGACCCATTGAGGAATCTATATAAAAGCAAAAACCATTGTGGAGATTTGTATAAAATCTCTCGAACATGGGGGCGCGTCGAAACACATCCAGCGTTGCTACTTCACCAGAGACCGGGCTCTCACCAAGATAAAGGCCAAGCTCATTATCTTCACGATAAATATATACCAAATACACTTTGTCGCTAACCGCGACAGCTGTTCCGACTACGCACTGCCTGAGCCATTTGTCGACTGTTGGAAGGAGTGAAGAAAATTTATCCCACTCTTTAGGCACCCATACAGAGGAGGCATGATGCAGTCCAAACCCTGACCAACTTGAAGGTATTACCACCGCATCAGGCAAATCGGCTGATGAAAAATAGACTGTATAATTTTTTAACTCTGCTCTTACGGCAGACTTAAGACGCTTAATCATACTCAAGTTTACTCTGGACGAAGCGTCCTTTAATGGAGATTTATCGCATTGAGCTCGCGACCGGTACCTTGTGACACTGCAAGTAGAAACTGGGCATCATTCATGCACGAATGTATTGTTTTCCCGAATTTAGTTTTCCCCCTTCTTCTCCTCTTCTAATAGATAGGAAAAAGTATGCGGAAGATTTAGTTAGAATGGAATTATAGATGATGATTACTTGCGAGCCTCTCTGCGTCCTTTACAATAAACAGTTGACCTCGCGAAGTTCTCAAAGCATTAGCCACTAAATTGGTCAGAACATCAACTTCCTTTGATGTAACCAGCTTTTCATCGTAATTCTCATTGACCTCATAGTTGATGAGGTCAATATTTTGCAGGGACATATCCACACACCTGCTGAGATCAATCTGATCACCGTTCAACACAAACAACAATAGATAGTTCAGCGCAATCATCAAGTTTTGTGCATAGCTGCCTTCCTCTTCGGAATACTCATCTGTGTCCGGTATGTTTTTGTAGACTTCCCCTTGAGTGACTCTTGCCTCTCCCGAGGTGCTCAAGGCGACATCAAGCGCATGAATAAACAGCTCTGACAAATTCTCACAGTAACACTGATCAAAAGCCCGTATGAGGCGTATCTGCCGATAAAGGTAGCTCGCCACGACTAATACTTTCTGATTCCGATCCAACCCATCAAAGGATGGCCTGATTCGAGCATCCTCAAATATCAAACTCCATTGCATGTCACACCTCCAAGCCCCTTCCGACTTTTCTTTCCTGTTGTATGGGTGTCCGTTTTTATTCCATGTTCCTCCATTAGTTGCTCACAATCAAGACATACACCTCGTGACGCATCAATGCTAGTGGCACCTTTACCTGCCTTTATAATCGTTTCTTCCGCATGCCCTTGCCCGTTGACTATGGAGATACCTTTCGCTTGTGCCCACTCCCGCTGGATCTTGGGAACTTTTTTCTCACTCGAAGCGATAAACATTTTCCCGTCTTCACTGATTCCCAATGCAGTGGTTCTAAATTTCTGGGCAGTCGGATCTAGAAGGCCATGGGCTTCAGTGACGAGGCCGAGTAGCTCAGATAGCCCCCAAGGATTTACCCAGCGCATTGTATTTTCAGCGTACTGATAGAGGTTATTTCCCCCCACCAATCCAATCGGATCCTGCGTAATGAACCGCCCAACCTCCGGGTCGTAATACCTGAATGTGTTGTAGTGCAGCCCCGTTTCATCGTCAAAGTACTGACCCTGGAACCGCAGGTTCTGCTCAACCTCGCTCACCGCAAGCGTTTCGACTTCACCCCACGCCTTGTACGTCGCCTGCCAAACGATCTGGCCTTCGACATCAGTCATCTCAAGCGGCGTGCCTATCTGGTCGGTATGGAAGTAGTAAAGCTTCTGCTCTGACTCACCTTCGCTTTGGTCAAGACGCGCAAGCGGCGCGTAGCTGCCGGGCTCATAAATATAGAGGCTGCTCTGCGAAGGCGTTTCCTCACGCAGCATCCGCAAGCCTTGCCAGAGGAACTGCTTGTGTTCTGTCTCGCCGTTTATCTCGGCGGTTTTGCCAATCCGACGCCCCAGGCTGTCGTATCGATAGGTGCCAACGCTGTGCAGTTGGCTATTAATCATCGTTTCCGCCCGAACAAGCCGGTTTTCGCAGTCGTAGGTAAACGTCTGCAGCTTGGTTAACCCTGACCGTTTTTCAATCAGGTTGCCCCACGCGTCGTAGGTATATTCCTGGTCGCGCCATTGCTTGATTCGGTTGTCTTTGACCTGATCAAACTGGCTGGTGTTGAAGTTCAGGCGGTTGGCCGCAGCGTCGTATCTGAACTCTTCGCTATCAACCAAGCGGCCAGTATCACGACTGTGCAATTGGCCATTCGCTTCATATTCGTATTTGATCTCACCCCGAAGTTTGTCCAGCGTTCGGACTAGTTCGCCCGCCGGGTCGTACTCATAGCGCCGATGAATCGGGTTATATGCGTGATCGACCAGCAAAGACGTGTTGATGCCTGGGTTCTGGATCTGCGACAGCTTTTCAGCCGGAATGGTGGATGCGAACTGCCAGCTCTTGCGGCCCATCGCGTCGTAGCCAAAGCAACTGGTGAGCTTGCCTTGGGACCGATAGACCTCGCGATGCAGATCATCGCGCTCCATGTCGCTGATCAGCATTCCATCAAGGTTGAGCTGATGCAAGTGGCCGCTGCCGTAGTACAGATGATTCAGGTGCTGACCAGTCGGCAACGTCAGCGTGGTCAGGTTGCTGAGCGGATCGTATTCGTAGGCCAGCGCGCCTTGTGGCGTGGTCTCTTTGATCAGGCGACCCAACAGGTCATAACTGAAGTCGAGTGTCTCTTCCTCAACGCCCAGTTTCTTGCCAATACTTGAAGGCTGACGGTGGATGCTGAGCAACCGGTCTGCTTCGTCATAACCGTAATCCTGCCGCGCATCCTGGTTGACCTTTGCCAGCAAGCGGCCAATCACATCACGCTCAAACTCCGTAGTGCGTTGCGGCCGCTCTGCCCTGTCCCCGTAGCCGACTTCATCAACCCGCGTCAGATGCCCGCCATGGTTGTAGCTGAACCGACGCGTAAGGTTGTCGATGCGCTTTTCTTCGATCAGACAATCTGACGCATCGTAGGCAAACTCGTAACTCGCATTGTTCTCGTTGACCAGCGCAGTGAGCCGAATCGCCTTGTCGTACTCGTAACTGATGCGCTGGCCCTTGGCGTCCTGGCGGCTGTCAGGCAGTCCGCGCCGTGCGCAGCAGACGCGTAATCTGGCCCTTGCCGTCGGTGTGCGTCAGGACCTGGCCAAGAGCGTTGTAGGTAAACGACTCAGCGGTGCCGTCCGGGTGCTCGATGCGAACCACTTCACCGTCAGGCTTGCGCTCAAGCCTTGTCGTCTGATTCAACGCGTCGGTGACGGCAACCAGATGGGACCGATCATCGTAGGTATAGAAGGTGTTCTTGCCAGAGCAATCCTGAAAGCGCTCCACCTGCGCCAGCTCGTTCCACCACAGGTAGTTGGATTTGTGGGTGGCGTCGATGATGGTGTGCGGCAAGCCGTCGTCGCTGTTGAGGTACTCCGTCTTGTGGCCGAGTGCATCAACTTCAGCGATAAGGTTGCCTTTATCGTCGTATCGGGCTTTCCAGACGCTGACATCAGGATAAGTCGCTTCGGTCACCAACCTCGTACCAAGGTGGTGTTTGTAGCCGATCTTGCGACCCAGCGGATCGGTCTCTTCGATCAGGCGGGAGAAGTCGTCGTACTTGAACGCCAGCTTATTACCATCGGGTAGCGTGATGCCGATCAGGTCGCCGGCTTCGTCCAGGTCCATGGCGTAACGTTCACCGCCATAATCGCGGCTGGCGATGACAAGGCGATCCTCGTTGTAATGCACTTCAAGCTCACGGCCGAGGACGTCTACCGCCCAAGAAGTTCTGTTCTTGAAGTCGTAGCGACAATGGAAGTGCTTGCCATCGCTGGTCAGTACTAAACCACGCGGCGCTGATCTTCAATGATTACCCAACTTCATATGCAGCTTAAAGCCAGCACCACGCTATCAGCTCAAAACACGAATCGAATCAAGAACTACCCGTAAACATTTAAATCCTGTGCTTTTTCAATGAAAAGATCTTGTAGATCTCCTTGAATCTCTTCGCCTTCATAGGATAGGGAAAAGTCACCTGACACATTATCAGGAAAATGCACACCGTCCAAGGTTCCTAGTATGACCGAAGCACTGTCGGCGATGACGACCTTAAAAAAACTCAACACATCTGCACGTTCGGATTCATTGAGCTTGCTCAGCGCATTCCTAGCCTTCGCGTACGAATCTGTATCGCTGTTAATGGCTTTATTCAAAGACCGAGCATATTGTTCGAAGTTTTTATTGAAAAGCTCGTCAAATATTGCATTAACAAATTCATTATCACGACTCATTTGGGTTTTCCTATCATCTAATTTCCGGGTACATAGATTTGTTAAGATCTATGAGTTCTTGTAGCTTAGCATTCGGGACATCGGGATAAACACGTCTCAGCTCCTTGATATCTCTTGCAATGACATCACGCGCGCTTGTGAACGGCATCCCAGTCTTAGCGTTCACACCGGATCTTGAAACGATCCCCACCCCCTCTTTCGAAACCGTATGGCCGACTCGGGGTACCAACATGGCTGGCCCGGTCGCGGGGTCATATCCCTCCACTAGGTCCTTCATGAGGTTTTTTTGGCCCACGTGATGAGAGTCAAGTCCTAGGTTCTTGCCTTTAACCGCACTTTTGTTGGCTTGATGAGAGTTTACATCCCACTTATCACATGCCAACCCTAGTGGGTCGATCCAAGACTTAGGATTCGGCACATATCGGTAAAGATTTTCTCCGCCCAACAGCCCAATCGGATCCTGCGTAATAAACCGTCCGACCTCTGGATCGTAATACCTGAACGTGTTGTAGTGCAGACCCGTCTCATCGTCGAAATACTGACCCTGAAATCGCAGATTCTGCTCAGCCTCGCTCACGGCAAGCGTTTCGACCTCGCCCCACGCCTTGTATGTAGCTTGCCAAACGATCTGGCCTTCAACGTCGGTCATCTCAAGCGGCGTGCCGATCTGGTCGGTATGGAAGTAGTAAAGCTTCTGCTCCGTCTCACCTTCGTTTTGGTCGACTCGTGCTAGCGGCGCGTAGCTGCCTGGCTCGTAAATATAGAGGCTACTCTGCGCCGGGGTTTCCTCACGTAGCATCCGCAGGCCTTGCCAGAGGAAATGCCTGTGCTCAGTTCGCCCCTCGATCTCGGACGTCCTCCCGACGCGCCGCCCGAGGCTGTCATACCTATACGTGCCGAAGCTGTGCACCTGAATGTTGACCATTGTCTCCGCACAGACGAGCCGGTTTTCGCGGTCATACGTAAACGTCTGCAGCTTGCTCAGCCCTGAGCGCTTCTCAATCAGGTTGCCCCAAGCGTCGTAGGTATATTCCTGATCGCGCCATTGCTTGATGCCGTTGTCTTTGACCTGATCAAACTGGCTGGTGTTGAAATTCAGCCGGTTGGCTGCTGCGTCGTATCGGAAGTCTTCGCTATCCACCAAGCGCCCTGTGTCACGACTGTGAAGTTGGCCGTTCGCTTCGTATTCGTATTTGATCTCGCCGCGTAGTTTGTCGAGGGTGCGGGTCAGTTCTCCTGCTGCGTCGTGTTGATAACGTCGGTAAATCGGGTTGTACGCGTGGTCCACCAACAATGAAGGGTTGATGCCTGGGTTCTGGATCAGCGAAAGCTTTTCCGCCGGAATAGTCGACGCAAACTGCCAGCTCTTGCGGCCCATCGCGTTGTAACCAAAGCAGTGGTGAGTTTGCCTTAAGACCGATAAACCTCTCGATGCAGGTCATCGTGCTCCATGCCGCTGATGAGCAGACCAGCAAGGTTGAGCTGATGCCGGTGGCCGCTGCCGTAGTACAGATGATTCAGATGCTGACCCGTCGGCAAAGTCAGCGTCGTCAGATTGCTGAGCGGATCGTACTCGTACGCCAGCACACTTTGCAGCGTTGTTTCCATGATCAAACGGCCCAGTAGGTCGTAGGCGACACGCAGCTTTTCTTCGCTGACGCCAAGTTTCTTACCCCTGGACGTTGGCAGACGCTCCATGACCAACAAGCGCTCTGAGTCGTCGTATTGATAATACTAACGGGTGTCGCTGTTCAGTTTTTTTCTAGCCAACGCCCAATGCTGTCGCGCTCAAAACTCGATGCTGCGTTGCGCACGCTCCGCCCGTTCGCCGTAGCGTCAGATGCCCACCCATGTTCCAGTTGAACCGACGCGTCAGATGGTCGATGCGTTTGTCCTCAACCAGGCGATCCGAAGCGTCATAAGCAAATTCATAAGACGCATTGGGTTCGTTGACCAGCGCGGTGAGCCGAATCGCTTTGTCGTACTCATGACTGATGCGCTGGCCTTTCGCATCTTGCCGGCTGGGGGCAGACCGCGCGCCTTACCCAGCAAACGAGTGCTCTGCCCCTTTCCATCCGTCGTCAATACCTGGCCGAGTGCCTATCAAGCATACGTAATAAACGACGTCCGACCTCCATAAACGATTACATCATTGTGATTACCAGTCGCCGCGCCACTCCTCCGCAAACTCACTTTCCCGAGGCAATCCCACAAGCTCCCCTAGCCGATAAATCACATCCAACAAAGAATCACGCTCTACTGTTTCAATTTCTTCTTCAAGATCATTGATTTTAAGTATGCAGCTCTTGAAAACAGGCAGCACGCTTACACCAGCACTCGGTACAGGAAGACCTGACAAATTCTTGATAAGTTCTTGAAAGACAGGTTTTACTTTTTCTAAAAACCTCTCATCCCCTTCGAGGAAATCTAGTTGCTGATACAAAACGTCGGTATCAATTCTGCGCATAGCAAAAACCTCTATTGAATTATCTAGAAGGTGGCGGAGGCTGAATGGTCGGGAAAAGAATTTTTTTCGTATCGTCCCAGTTAACACCTGTTTGATGATAAACCTTAATTCGTTTTAAGAGCCGATCAGGATTACCCTCCATACCACATAGATCGTATTCGTAAATCAGATCCGCATCCTCATCTGCCGACAGCGACGACTTTATAACCTCTGCACCGATATTCGAATAAGACTCAGTAAGCTCGATTAGCTTAGCGCCCATCTGACCAGGAGCACCAAGAATAGCCGATAACATGCGCGTCCTAATCGGGCGACTATTTTTTACGACAGAACCCTCGACCGGCCGATCTGAAAAAATGCCTTTGATATTCTTCGGCGAGACAAAGATACAAAAAATTATCTTGGCAGTATTGAGATCTATACCCTCCCACTCATCCGTAGTCCGAAACACATCGAAAACTTCTAATAGATAGTTAGCCCTCATTTGAGCCAAAGTGTATAAATCTGCGCCCACCTGAATGCTTAGCATTCGCCCTTCTTCCCACTTCAAACTTTTCAACATGCTACTCCTTTTACCCCAGCGGCTTTGTGACCTCCATCTAAATGGTCATCAGCAGCCGCCAGATACCTATCTCGGTTCGGATTATTCTTACCCACTGGATTTTGTTTGTATGAAGTGCCATCTAACCCGCGATGCGCTTCAAACCTCCGTTGTTCCAAGCCCCGTGCGATATCCTTACCCTCTTGCCCATCACCGACAAAAAATGGCTCAGGTCTAACATCAAAGTGGTCAAGGTTAGAGTATCTATAGTTCAACACATCTGCACCAGAATGTCCTAACCCTGGCTTGCTCGCATAGCCTACATACGGCTTACCATTCTTGAGACCTTCGTAAGTAATATGGGTAGCATTTGCCGGATTACCTGCCCAGCCAAGTGGATCGAGCCAGCTTAACGGATTCAGAGCGTACTGATATAGATTGATCCCGCCAAGAATACTTATTGGATCCTGCGTAATAAACCGCCCCACCTCCGGATCGTAGTACCTGAACGTGTTGTAGTGCAGGTGGGTTTCTTCGTCAAAGTACTGACCTTGGAAACGCAGGTTCTGCTCAACTTCATCCACCGCAAGCGATTCGATCTCACCCCACGCTTTATACGTCGCTTGCCAAACAATCTGGCCGTCGACATCCGTCATCTCCAGCGGCGTGCCGATCTGGTCGGTGTGGAAGTAGTAAAGCTTTCGGTGATCCTCTCCTTCACTCTGGTCGACCCGTGCTAGCGGCGCATAGCTTCCTGGCTCGTAGATGTAGAGGCTGCTTTGCCAAGGCGTTTCCTCACGAAGCATCCGCAGGCCTTGCCAGAGAAAGTGCTTGTGCTCGGTTCGCCCTTGAATCTCAGACGTCTTTCCAACCCGACGGCCCAGGCTGTCATACCGATACTTGCCGACGCTGTGCACTTGGCTATTAACCATCGTTTCCGCGCGCACCAGACGGTTTTCACAGTCGTAGGTAAACGTCTGCAGCTTGCCCAGCACTACCCGCTTCTCAATCAGATTGCCCCAAGCGTCATAGGTATATTCCTGATCACGCCAGCGCTTGATTCGGTTGTCTTTCACCTGATCAAACTGGCTGGTATTGAAGTTCAGGCGGTTGGCGGCAGAGTCGTACCGGAACTCTTCGCTATCAACCAAGCGACCGGTGTCACGACTGTGCAGTTGGCCGTTCGCTTCATATTCGTATTTGATCTCGCCGCGTAGTTTGTCGAGGGTGCGGGTCAGTTCGCCAGCCGGATCGTATTGGTAGCGGCGGTGGATAGGGTTGTAGGCGTGATCGACCAGCAACGAAGTGTTGATGCCTGGGTTCTGGATCTGCGACAGTTTTTCCGCCGGAATAGTCGAAGCAAACTGCCAGCTCTTGCGGCCCATCGCGTCATAGCCAAAGCAACTGGTGAGTTTGCCTTGAGTTCGATACACCTCCCGGTGCAGATCATCGCGCTCCATGTCGCTGATCAGCATTCCATCGAGGTTGAGCTGATGCAGGTGGCCGCTGCCGTAGTACAGATGATTGAGGTGTTGGCCAGTCGGCAACGTCAGCGTGGTCAGGTTGCTGAGCGGATCGTATTCGTAGGCCAGCGCGCCTTGCGGGGTGGTCTCCTTAATCAATCGGCCAAGCAGGTCGTAAGCGAATTTCAGCTTTTCTGCGCCGATGCCGAGTCTTTTACCAATAGCTGTGGGTAAACGCTCAATCGACAGCAGCCGATCGCCTTCGTCGTAGGCGTAATCCTGCCGCGCATCCTGATTGACCTTGGCCAGCAGCCGCCCAATTACATCACGCTCAAATACCGTGCTGCGTTATGGCCGCTCTGCCCTATCGCCGTAGCCGACTTCATCAACCCGCGTTAGATGCCCGCCCAAGTTATAGCTGAAGCGGCGCGTCAGGTTGTCGATGCGTTTCTCTTCGATCAGTCGATCCGACACATCGTAAGCAAACTCATAAGCCGCATTGTTTTCGTTGACCAACGCGGTCAGCCGAATCGCCTTGTCGTACTCATAGCGAATGCGCTGTCCCTTCGCATCCTGTCGGCTGGAAGGGAGCCCCCTCGCAGTACGAAGCAAGCGCGTGGTCTGACCCTTGCCATCGGTAGACGTCAGCACTTGGCCAAGTGTGTTGTAGGTAAACGACTCAGCGGTGCCATCCGGGTGCTCGATGCGCACAACTTCGCCATCAGGTTTGCGCTCAAGTCGTGTCTTCTGATTCAGCGCATCGGTGACGGCAATCAGATGAGACCGATCGTCGTAGGCGTAAACGGTGCTTTTACCTGAACAATCCTGAAAGCGCTCGACCTGAGCGAAGTTACTCCACCACAGGTATTTTGATTTGTAGATCTCATCAATGATGGTGTGGGGAAAACTGTCATCGCAGTTGAGCTGCTCGGCCTTATGGCCGAGCGCGTCGTATAAAACGATGAGGTAGCGTTCTCGTTGTACCGGGTATACCAGCCTCTGCCATCCGGAGGCAGTTTCGGTGATCACGCGGATACTTTCACCAGCTTGCTTTCTAATAGAACAGCAGGCAACGACCTAAATTCAATTGCCCTCGTACAAACCTATATACTTGAGGCCATTGTAATTCTGCTTGTACGGAGTAGGCACAGCTATTCCACCGTCCGAATACCAAAACACGGCATTGGCTTTATGCACTCCCAAGTTAAAGCATTCGGCCTTCACGTTTTCTAGCTGCGACGGGTCAATGGCAGACTCCTGGAGTAGAGCATCCAACTCGACCTCTTTATCTTTCCTAGGAATGATACCAATAAAATCTTCGTCATACCGCCTTTGCCCTATATCCTTACAAAATCCGCAAACTTTGTACGACGGCTCATCCAGCTCGGAGTTATAGTCCAACTCAAAGTACTTCTGATACTCCGACTCCGGCTCAAAATTAGTACCGATCCATAGATGCACTTTGTCGTACCGCGCAATATCATACTCACCCACTTAGCACGCTCCTCATTTAAACTACAGGCGATGGATTGCCATGCTTATTAGTTACGACGCATAATACGTCGTTTGCCAAACGATCTAGCGTTCCAAATCTATCATCTCGAGCTGGATGCCGGTTTGATCGGTATGAAAAGAAAGCTTCTTTCGTCCTTACCTACATTTTGCTCGAGGCGCTCTAGTGTGGTGCAGCTACCCGGCGGGTGATCGTGTAGGTCGTTTGGTCGTTGGGTGCATATTCGTACGCAATCTCATTGCGCTATTATTCACGCATGCAAACTAAGCCCACCGGGTCGGATTACTGTAGTATTATCATCGTCGTCCAAACGTGTAATGATAATGAAGCTCGAAGGGCCTTCGTGATGATTGCCTAAGCCAATGACCCTAACTCCATCCTCTTCATAATTCTTTATATTAGACGCAATAAAGCTTTTCATTGATTACTCATCAGTCACCAGCAATTAGCTTGGTGTCGAAATTGAGCCGTTTGGCGGCGGCGGCGCACTCGAAGTCTCCGCTATCGACTAAGCGACCGTTGTCGCGGCCGTGCAGTTTACCGCTGGCTTAATAGTCTTACTTTTATCTCCCCGCGCAGTTTGTCAAGCGTTCGAACCGGTTGGCCACCGTTGGATCGTACTCGTAGCGGCGGTGAATCAAGTTATGGGCACAATCGATGAGCGACGAGGTGTCAATACCTAGGTTCTAACTCTGGGTGCGTTGCAGGTAAACGAATCAACTATCGCCGGATCACTAGGAGCATGTCGCCAATGCCTGCCGATATAGCTATCACGCGGCCACATGCTTAATCTGAAATACGTGAGTAAAACCTTTTAGTCAATGAAGCTTATAACTTGATTAACGTATGTTCGCCTTAGGCATCTTAGATTCTTATATATACCCAAGCAATTGAGTAGCCTCTTCTTTCGCTAACGAATATTTAATAATATTCGTTGACACGAACCCTCGGACGTAACTCCCTAAAGACATGACAACATCCTTGAAGTGACTGAGAAAAGGTTGGCAGCCACTTATTAGGATAAGTTTTAAATCGCAACTAAGAGCCGGACATAAAAAGAATTAACTTTTAAGATAATCTCCAAACCAAAAATTCACCGCATCCTCATTAACTCCATACTCACCCAGCCAGAAATCAACAGGATAACTCCAGTCGGTGGATCTAGATTTCCTTGGAACCAAGCCAATATTTTTATATCCGTTTAGGAATCCTTTGTGTTCAGGCGTCTCAAGTATTCCTAGATGACCAAGCAAGTCAAGTAATCCTCTAGACTCATCTTGAGAAAACTTGAGTTCCTTGATTCCTCGAATTTTTTTCTCCAAGATAACTGGTGTATCGTCAGCGCTCGCCGATCTCAGCACTGACAACACAGCTCTCATTTTTTCCCCAGAAGAAACAGAGAGTTCATGTTCCCTATTGCGCTCAGCCAAGAAAAAATACAGCTGCTCCGGAGCTCCATTATTAGTTGAGCCTCTGAGATAACGCATCGCATTAACTAGTGTAAAGTCGACTTTTCGTTTTTTGAAACCACTGCAGATATCACACTGAATACCAGCGTGCGACTTAAACTTATGAGATGGGAACTTTTGCATTATTGCATAAGCCGAAAGCGCAGCTCTTTTTTGAGGCTCATTATTCTCCAAGCCCGAAAGAAACTCTTGCACGACTTTGCTTTTGTCAGCCTTAGCCATCTCAATGTGAAGCTTCTCAAGCAGATCGTCATGCTCCATTTCGACGACCGGGAAAATCATCCCATATTCTTTCAACACCTCAACAGAAGATGATTCCTGCATGTTATCAACAGATCCGCTTCGCAAAAAATCCTTTAATGCCTTATTTAGTTTCGTATCAATCATAAAACACCTTAACAAGTAGTGCCTTTAACGTTAGAAGGCTTTCCAGCAATATTAGAAGATTTTCTGGTTTCGAGTCCGGGCAACTCACTAACCTTACTAGCACCTTTCGCCTCGAGGTAGGTACTCGCTGCACTCATTCTATCCGCGCCAACAGTTGTTGAAAGCTTGGCGTCGGATATGCCATGAATTTTGTTACCTCTAAGATTAGCATTGCCACGCCCCAGCACCTGACGCTCCCTGATACCTGAGCTTTCGATACCTCGGACAGTGTCATATGGTGTCCCTTTAGCGGTAACTTGCGTAATGCTATCCCCATTCGCCAACCGTGGACCGTCTGCACCTATCGTGCCTTCGTGGCGGCGCATCACATCGGTGAGCGAAGCATTGTCGGATGCCCGGCCGTGATAAAAAACATCGCCTTTGGCATCTGACAGAAAGTAGTTCCAATCCAGCCCTAGAGGGTCAATCCATGCAACAGGATTATTACAGTACCCATAGCAATTGGTCCCCCCATCTAACCCAATCGGATCCTGCGTGACATACCGCCCCACCTCCGGGTCGTAATACCTGAATGTGTTGTAGTGCAGTCCGGTCTCCTCGTCGAGGTACTGACCCTGAAACCGCAAATTCTGCTCAACCTCATTCACACCCAGTGTTTCGATCTCACCCCACGCCTTGTACTTCGCCTGCCAAACAATCTGGCCATCGACATTAGTCATCTCAAGCGGCGTGCCGATCTGATCGGTATGGAAGTAGTAAAGCTTCCGCTCTTCCTCACCTTCGCTCTGGTCAACCCGGGCAAGTGGCGCATAGCTGCCAGGCTCGTAGATATAGAGGCAGCTCTGCCAAGGCGTTTCCTCACGCAGCATCCGCAAGCCTTGCCACAGGAAATGCTTGTGCTCGGCTTGTCCCGCGATCTCAGACGTCTTTCCGACCCGCCGCCCCAAGCTGTCATACAGATATGTCCCGACGCTGTGCACTTGGCTATTAACCACAGTTTCCGCACGCACAAGCCGGTTTTCGCAGTCGTAGCTGAACGTCTGAAGCTTGCTCAGCCCTACCCGCTTCTCAATCAGGTTGCCCCAAGCGTCGTAGGCATATTCCTGATCGCGCCAGCGCTTGATGCGGTTATCTTTCACCTGATCGAACTGGCTGGTGTTGAAGTTCAGGCGGTTGGCCGCAGCGTCGTATCGAAACTCTTCGCTATCTACCAAGCGCCCAGTATCGCGACTGTGCAGCTGACCGTTCGCTTCATACTCGTACTTGATCTCACCGCGCAGTTTGTCGAGCGTGCGGGACAGCTCTCCGGCCGGGTCGTACTGATAGCGCCGGTGAATCGGGTTGCAAGCATGATCGACCAGCAGCGAAGTGTTGATACCTGGGTTCTGGATCTGCGACAGCTTTTCAGCCGGTATAGTCGAAGCGAACTGCCAGCTCTTGCGCCCCATCGCATCGTAACCAAAACAACTGGTCAATTTGCCCTGGGAGCGATAGACCTCACGATGCAGGTCATCGCGCTCCATGTCGCTGATGAGCAGCCCGTCGAGGTTAAGCTGATGCAGATGACCGCTGCCGTAATACAGATGGTTCAGATGCTGGCCCGTCGGCAATGTCAGCGTGGTCAGATTACTGAGCGGATCGTATTCGTAGGAAAGCGCGCCTTGCGGTGTGATTTCTTTTACCAAACGACCTAAGAGGTCGTAGCTGAAGTCGAGCGTTTCTTCCGCCACGCCCAGCTTTTTGCCAATGCTTAAAGGCAGCCGGTGAATGCTGAGCAGCCGATCCGCGTCGTCATATATGTAATCCTCCCGCGCATCCTGATTGACCTTGGCCAACAACCGGCCAATCACATCACGCTCAAACTCCGTACTGCGCTGCGGCCGCTCAGCCCTATCCCCGTAGCCGATTTCATCCAACCGTGTCAGATGTCCGCCTTGGCTATAGCTGAAACGGCGCGTCAGGTTGTCGATGCGCTTTTCTTCAATCAGACGATCAGAAGCATCGTAGGCAAACTCATAAGCCGCGTTGTTTTCGTTGACCAACGCTGTCAGCCGAATCGCTTTGTCGTACTCGTAGCGAATGCGCTGTCCCTTCGCATCCTGTCGGCTAGAAGGGAGCCCGCGTGCCGTACGGAGCAGACGCGTGGTCTGCCCCTTGCCATCTGTATGCGTCAGCACCTGACCAAGTGTGTTGTAGGTAAACGACTCAGCCGTGCCATCCGGGTGTTCGATTCGCACCACTTCGCCGTCAGGCTTACGCTCTAGCCGTGTCGTCTGATTCAACGCGTCGGTGACGGCGATCAAATGGGACCGATCGTCATAGCTATAAAAGGTGCTTTTCCCTGAACAGTCCTGAAACCGCTCAACCTGCGCCAAGCCATTCCACCAGAGATATTTCGATTTTGAAGTCGCATCAATGATGGTGTGCGGCAAACCGTCGTCGCTGTTGAGGTACTCCGTCTTGTGACCGAGCGCATCTGTTTCTGCAATGAGGTTGCCCTTGTTGTCGTAGCGCGCTTTCCAGGTGCTACCGTCTGGATAAGACACCGACGCTACTAGCGTAGTCAGCTGGTGATAGCTATAGGAAATGGTCCGACCAAGCGGATCGGTCTCTTCAACAAGCCGTGCGTATTCGTCGTACTTGAACGTCAGACGATTGCCATCTGGCATCGTCAGTCCGGTCATGTTGCCGTTGTCGTCGATCTCAATCGCGTACCGCTCGCCCCCATAGTCACGGCTGGCGACGACGCGATGATCCGCGTTGTGGTGCACTTCCAGCTCGCGGCCCAATACATCGACCGCCCAGGAAGTCCGATTTTTGAAGTCGTAACGGAAATGAAAGTGTTCGCCGTCGCTGGTCCAGTGCTCGACCACGCGCGGCTGGCCTTGGATGATTTCCCAGCGGTAGTTGCAGCTAAGGCCCAGCGCGTTGCTATGGCTGGCCATCACACCGTCGGTGTAGCTGAAACGGCGCGTTGAGTCGTCGTTGCGGTTGATGACCTCAGCGAGCTGGCCGTTGTCGTCGTAGCGATACTGGACGAGGGTTTCAACGGCAAGATTATCGACCACGCGTTTGACGTCAGTCAGGCGCCCCAATGGATGGTCGTAATCCAGGTGGACACGTACACCGCCAGTGGCACTGATGTCAGTGAGCGTGCCGGCGACGGTGTAGGTGAAATGCAGAAAATGCCCAAGGGCGTTTTCGATCCGCTGGACCGGCGTGGGCGTGTCGTCTTCCGGGACTTCGCCGAAGTAGAAGAAGATGTTGTCGAGGGTTTGCAGCAGGTAATGCCCGCCCTCGGTGCAGACCAGATAAACCTGCTCGTGAGGGTTGTAGATCCGCTCGCCAGGTTGCACGTCCACGAAAGGAACGCTGCGACCCTGGTTGTCGGTGAGGTAAACAAAACGGCCACTGCGGCGCAGGCTTTGTTCCCACGGCAGAATCCAGCCACGCCCCAAAATACTGTCCACGGTCAGATCGCTGGCATAAAACCGCGACCACTCGATCGGCATCAAACCCGGCAGGCTGAAATCGACCTCGTCGGGAATGAATTTACGGCCTGTGGTGAGATCAACAGGGTTGCCTGCATGACCACCGACCGCACGCTCGATGGCCGGACCCACCACATAGCGGCTGGCGACCTCACCCGCCACAAAGCCTGCGGTGAATTTCATCACGCAGGGCATCACCGCTTTCATGCCGGCTTGTGCGCCCTGTTTCAACAGTTGGGCGATGCCTCCGGCAGCACCGGCCACCGCCATCAATACATCGACGGTTGTGCGCAGCCAGGCGGGGACCTCATCGTCGACGGGCAAATAACGATGGGTGCCGCCGCCGATGAGGACATTATCTGAGCCACTGGAAATCGTACTGCCGCAGGTGAGCTTGTCGTCTTTGCGCGCTGCGGCTGTACCGTTGATGAAGACGTTAGTGGACCCTTCGGCTACTTGGGCTGGCGCACCGGGATGTTTGCTGCATGCGCCCAGACTTTGAGCGACATGCGCCGCCTGACGGCTATTCACGAAGACGTTGGGGGAAGCGGTCACAATCGTGCCGGAAGGGGATGAAAACGAGCGGCCCCACGCTTCTCCCGCCGCAGTGAGCAGGCTACCTCCGATGCCTGCGGCCATACCTGCTAAAAGCGCGACACCAAAACCACAAGTGAAGGTTGCAATAGCAACTGTGGCCACGAGTGCGATACCCAACGCAGCACCGAGGAGAAATCCCCCCAAGGCGCTGGTGTGCGATATCTCATCACCAAACCGAGCGGCTTCGAACATGAGGGCTACTCCTGTTCGCTGGCGTCGGGCACGGTCTGACCGTTTTGCCTTACCTTGAAACTGGCGAGCAAATCGAGCCAGTTCCGATTTTGCTCGGCGCTGAAGTCGGCCTGGGCAGTCGTGGAGAAAATCAACGCGCGGTCTGGTTCAATCAAGAAGGCTGCCTGGCGCTGATAGAAAGGCCGGCCTTCATTCATGTAGTAAGCGTCAATCTGAAGGCCATCAATCGGCGTAGCAGAAGACAGCTCTGCATTTTTTTTGCCCAGCAGCGTGTAGCCGCGCAATTTGGACGCCAGCATCTTTACTTGCCGATCGACATAAGCCTTGAGCGCCTCGGACGGCAGCAATGTATCTCTGGAAATGGTGATACTCAGCGGAGCCGGGATGCTCGCGCCCAGCACGAACATATTGACGGTGCGGTCCTGGAATCCTTGTGGCAGCGCGATGCTGCCCTCTTGCAACTCATAGTCCATTTGAACTCACTTCCTGAAATCTAAAATAACGTCGCTCAGACGGCAGCCATGCCGGAGAGCATATTGTCGAAGTCGACCAGCCAGAGGCTCAAGTTCGGTTTGACCGGATCAATGACGCAGGACAGGGTCAGCCACTGCGATTCACGCTGATCCGCGACGGGAACGATGCTACCGACGAGACGACCATGGCGTTCCGCGTGTCCGATCGCAAAGTAAAAATCCACTGCTTTTGCGGCACTCCCTGCAACGGTGCAGTCGCGCTCGCGGATGACGCGAAGTTCCGGGTAAAGCTTGCGGAAGGTTTGCATCGACTCTGCCAGAAGGTTGTCCAGCGTCGCGCCTTCAGGCACATCCCGACGCTTGATCGTCAGCACCACAGGGTCGCCTTCATGCTCGATCGTCGTCTGGATGTCACGGAAGCTAAAGCCCTGGGGGAAAAGCAGTTCGAACCCGCCGAAGCTGAAGCTGCTGGGTACGTTCTTCAACGGAGTCACTGGCTCTGGTTCGGGTTCCGGCTTGACTGCCTGGGCCTTGAGCAACTCTTCCTCGCGCGCAGCAGCTTCCGCAGCCAGACGCTTCTCCGATATCCGATCGTACATGCTGGTTCTGGCCATGATTCGCATCCTTAATCGTTGACCCGCACTTGAGAACCCTTGATCTGCGTCGTCCCGGTGCTGACGGTGGAAATGGTTTTACCTTTAATTTCAATGCCGTCCGGCGTGATCGTGATGGAGCTTTCTCCAACTTGAAGAATGATGTGGGTCTGGGCACCGATCTGAATAAACTGCTTGTCTACCTGAATCGTCAGCGAACCGTCCTGGATGGTCATCACCGTGTCTTTCTTGATCGTTTCGGTGTGGGTGCCGCCTACGGTAATGGTCCTGTTATTCCCGACGTCGTGCTTTTCATCCAGCTCAATCTCGGTGTCCATGTTGCGTTCGGCGTGCATGATGATCTGCTCGGCGCCAGACTTGTCCTCGAAACGGAAGAAGTTCGCCGTACCGCCATGGCCCTTGGTCGAGCGCGTGAGAAAACCACTCTGCGTCTTGTTCGCCGGCAACGACCACGGCGGCGTGTTCTTGCTGTTGTAGACGCTGCCCATGATCAACGGGCGGTCCGGGTTGCCGTCCAGGAAAACCACGACTACCTCATCGCCCACACGCGGGATCTGGATGCTGCCGAAACCGCCGCTGGCGCCGGATTGGGCGACGCGAACCCAGCAGAAACTGTGGTCGTTGTACTTGCCGTTGCGGTCCCAGGGGAATTGGACTTTCACGCGGCCGAGTTCGTCGGTGAAGATTTCTTCGCCCGGCGGGCCGACGATGATGGCGGTCTGTGGCCCGGCGATGGTCGGGCGTGGCGTGGACAGTTGCGGGAGGAAGGGAATCTTTTTGCGCACGCAGGAGAAGGTGTTGTAGTAGCTCGCCTGATTGCCGTTGAGGTAGTTGTTGTGGCCTTCGCTTTCAACGCCCATCAGCAGGAACTGGCGATCGTCAGCCGAGCCTTGATCGTGGTCGTAGTGCTGCACCAGCTCGAAGGTGTAACCGGGCTTCATCGCACGGCAGTTGCTCGCGCCTTCGAACTTTTTGCCGCGGATTTCCAGGGCTTCCATGCGCAGGCGCAACAGCGTTTCGCCCTCGTCGTAAGTGCCGTGGGTGTACTGGCCGGGGAAGTCGTAGATCTCGAACGTCTCGACGTCGCCCTGTTTGTTCAGGCTATTCATCCCGACGGGCAGACGGTTGTTGGGCTGACGGTAGTCGAACGTCTGCACGGCCATCTTGCCCGCCTGCAACTGGCGGTTGCCGCTCCACTTAGTGATGGAGTCTGCGGTCTCGGTGACGGACGCGGTGTGGAAGCGGATCTGCGGTTGTTCCGGCAACGGCTCCAGCATGCTGGAGTCGTCGCAGATGATCATGGTGTGGCCTTCGGCGGTGTGCTCGAAGTAGTAAAACATCCCTTCTTCTCCGAGCAGACGCTGGACGAAGTTGAAGTCGGTTTCACGGTATTGGGTGATGTAGGTGTAGCGCTTGCGAGACCGTATGAGATCAATCCGTAATAAGAAAACCGGAACTACCGTCTCACGCAAGAATAAGAATAGGAAGTTCTACTCAAGTATCGCTAATCTGCAAAGCATTTAATCCTCTAACTGTCGATCAGGGATGGAAATCAGGTTAGTTTATAAAAAGCCGCGCAGAAGCGGAATGCATCCACCCCTGCTTGTCTCGGCCATGTGTTCAATTTATACATATTTTCAAACCATTCTCAGGCGGACTTCCACTGACTCCAAGGATTTTCGCCCGCTGCCTTCACACTTGTGAAAATTCCAAGATCTCCTTCTTCAATTCATCAACGGAGAGCGTCACCTCAGTAGACCGGTCACGAATTAACGTATACACATCAACTTCCAGAAACAGAATTTCGACCACCTTAGCTTCGTAGTTGGTTATCTCAATGAAACCGTTAACAACGCCATTTAGATTTTCGATTTCCGACACCAATGTTGGCACTTTCATCAGTACTCCATCCTCGGCAGAGCCACTCGCCGTCGCCGGGTTATCAAAATACACCCTAAGCTTAGGGAACACGTGTCTTTGCCATCTAAAAACCGGAATCATTCGAGATATCATATCCCTGAATTCCGCTTCAGACTCATCCCCAGCAAACTCACATCTAAAGATAGGAATACAGAGAAATAGATTACCACGTTTGGGCTCAAGTCTTCCTTTCAGACTCGAATGATAAGAACTTGGAACAGCCAAAGCATGGGTAAACCCGTAGTCATTTCCACTCAACTTATATAAAGTTGGCTTCTCACGTGACAAATCAAGCGGCGCTTGATCCACTACCTTAATTGCGAAATCACGATCGGCTGTGTCCTCCGTAACAGTTAAGAGATCTTTGTCCTCAGCGCTTTTTAGGCAATATTCATACACGAGCTTAGGCAGCTTATGTTGAAAGAAGTAATATCCCGAGCCTCTTTCCTCAACTACTGGGAAAGACTCTAGCAAATCCTGCTTAGAAAACATATCACGAACCCCTATTCAAAGTCAGGACCTACATCCTGGCGATACCTAATTCCTTCGGCAGCCATTCTTGCTCCATCAGCGCTGTAGCGTCGTATCTGAACGCTTCGCTGCCTACGAGACGGCCAGTGTCGCGGCTGTGCAGCTGCCCGTTGGCTTCGTATTCGTGTGTGGCGTCGATGATGGTGTGCGGCAGGCCGTCGTCGCTGTTGAGGTACTCGGTTTTGTGGCCGAGTGCATCGACTTCAGCGATCAGGTTGCCTTTATCCTCGTAGCGGGCCTTCCAGACACTGCCGTCGGGGAACGTGGTTTCGGTCACCAGCGTGGTGCCGAGGTGGTGCTTGTAGCGGATCTTGCGCCCCAGCGGATGGGTCTCTTCGATCAGGCGGGAGAAGTCGTCGTACTTGAATGCCAGCTTATTGCCATCGGATAGCGTGATGCCGATCAGGTTATCGGCTCCACTTCTTGGTCGTGACTAACTTGCCTACGCTTGGTAAACAGCCCAGAAGAAACTGAGAGCTGTTTGATTTTAATCCAACTTTTCGATGGTGAATTCTGCGGCCCAGCCACCTTTCTTTAACAATCATTAATTTGAACACACGCAGCTACTCCATGGGGACTGCTGCACTGTTCCGTATTGTAATGGAGCGAAACCCTGAACACTTCTCATCCTGTGTAGAGAACGATCTGGCACCAACTATCTAGCTGATGCGCCCTACTTGCAGCATGCTTTTTTAGCTAACACCTGAGTTTGCTGCATGACTGAATGATAGTGGAATTATTGTATTCACCGGAAACCTTGCGTAAATTACTTAGGCGCAGGCGCGGCTAACCTTGGCACTATACCCAAATCACTCAAGCGAATTCAGATAAATATGTTAGCCGTTCAACTGGCGCTCAATCTCAGCGTCAGCGGCAGTCAAAATGCCCTCAACATTGTCCGAATCAATACGCCAAGTACTGAGGCGGGAATTGCCCGAATAATGCTCACCATAGGGAATTTCATAATAATTGGCACTGATATTGTGTTTCTTAAGCGCGATAATTACTGCTCGTATTAACTCAGCATGGGCCTGATATTCACCTTCAAATATCTCAACCTCTACGATCGGCTCGCGACTAGATGCCTTTTCTTTTATGTCTTGCAAAGACACCCCCAAGATCCGATGAAGCTCTAGCAGCCCTTTAGCACTGGCAGATGCTTCATTAAGTACGATTGCAATAACTGACATTAGAACTCCTCAGGATATGAATAGTTAAGCGGCTCGCCAAAAGAATCGTTCCTCCAGCTTCCACCATGCCACCGCTCAAAGTGCTCAGTGCGAGTAGCAGGATAGATATTTTTGGGATCACTGGCAAGTTGAGGGTGATCGAGTGCATTATATTTATGATGCCCTTGAATTGACTCACCATTAAATTTTGGCGTTTTATTCGCTAGAATGTCAGCTTGCTGGTCTGCAGACCAATTTCGAGTGCCTGGCTCATCTAGTTTAAGCTTAGCGCGCTCATCTGCCCAAAACCTTGACACTCCTTTTGCCCGTTTATTGGCGAACCTTCGATCCCAATCAAGACGCTTATACTCCTCTCTGGTCAAAGTCCTATTTTCCAGCTTAGCCTTGAGATCTGCTCTTTGTGCCTTGGTAACGGGAGAGTGCGGAACTTTATAGGTCGGAACTTTTTCTGGTTCTCCAACAGATGCTCCTCGACGTTGGATTTTTACGTTAGCTAAGTTCGACCCAAAACCCTGAGTTTTGACCTCATACCGCGCGCCAAACCAGCCGCCTATAAGCGCCCCACTGAACGCCATGACCTTCTGCTCATCCGAGTCCTCCCCGAACAATCGGCCACCTAAGACGCTGCCAATAACACCGCCTATTGCACCGTCTATAAATGCAGTGATCGCTATGAGGGGTGACGTCAGGACTACAGCGCTACCGAACCCGATGCCGCCCACAAGCCAATGAAGCCATGGCTCGACTTCAGGGTTAATATCGTCCGTCTGTTCAGTTGCGCCGCCAATATTAACGTTGCCAGACCCAGCGCTAATCTTCCCGTCACAGACGGTGCGATCTCCCACGCGGGCGGCAGGCTGGCCATTGATGTGAACCGTGCGACTTCCTTGGGCAATGACTTGCGGCACCGAGCCATGTTTGTCACACGTTGCAGTATCAACATGAGCCCGTGCTGCGGGCTTTCCATTGGTGAAGACGTTTCCTGATCCTTTGAATATCTGCCCGGCTTTGTTGGTGCACCAAGACAGACTGCCAATCAGCTCTCCAAATCCCGCCGACAACGCCATGACCGCGCCAACCGCAGCCACTGCGGCCAATCCGCCTGTTGCGACAATGGTGACACCCGCTGCCGCCGCAACCACTACCGCCGCAGCGCCAACGGCTAACCCCAGGAGCAAGCCTTCCAGCGCTGACGTGTGTTCAATCGGATCCCCGACCCGGGCGGCCGCACTCATACCGAGGCGGCCTCTCCACTGTGCGCATCATCGGGGCCTGGCGGTGTTCGTAATTCAAGTGTTTCGACGATGGAAGCAAATGCCTCACGCTCGGCTGGCGTCATCCCAGCTGGGTTATTGCTTGTCCCGGTGATCTGCATCAGCAACGGTTGTTCATGCTCATCACGGTGCAGGAAGATCAGTTGCAATTGGTGAACAGGTTGTCCCTGCTGACGCCATCTGAATTCAACTTGTCTAGCATCAACGCCTGCGGTCGTCGTGGGAAACAGTGGCTCGACCCACTCCAGGTGGGCGAGGGTTTTATTCAGTTCAGCCAGCAATTGCTGCGCAACCGTTTCTAAATCGGTATCCGCTGCGACGACCGAGCGGCCAATGACGAGTGAAAACGGGCTAGGCCCAAGATCCGTCAAGGTGAAGACATGAAAGGTCTTGTCCTTGAAGCTCTCCGGCCGCACGAAGCTCAATTCGTTGGTCTGAAAACGCTCGTGGGGTTTCGGAATCAGGTTAGCTACACGCTCTTGTTCCAGGCGTTCAGCTTCCAGGCGTTGTTCTTCCGCAATGCGTTTCTCGGAAATCCGGTCATACATACTGGTGCGCATGGGGCGTTCCTTGTCCGTCTGCTACTTGTTCAGGTTGATGATCGATTTGCCTTCGATGTCCACGACGTTGCCGGACAACGTGATGGTGCCGTCGGACTTCATGGTCAGGGAGCTCGCGCCCACTTGCAGCGTGATAGATGTGGTGGCGGTGATCTTCACTTCACCCTTCTTGACGGAGAGCTTGTACGCCCCATCCTCAACATTAATGGCTGTCTGCAGCTGGATCGTTTCGGTGTGGGTGCCCCCGACCTTAACTTCACGATTGCCTCCAACTTTGTGGATCTCATTCGCCTCGATCTCGGTTTCCATATCCCGTTCGGCGTGCAGGCTGACCTTCTCAGCGCCAGACTTATCTTCAAACATGAAGGAGTTGGCGTTCGAGCTTTTACCCTTGATCGAGCGCGTCAGAAAACCACTCTGCGTCTTGTTCGCCGGCAACGACCACGGCGGGGTGTTCTTGCTGTTGTAGACGCTGCCCATGATCAGCGGGCGGTCGGGGTTGCCATCCAGGAAAACCACGACAACTTCATCACCCACACGCGGAATCTGGATGCTGCCGAAGCCACCACTGGCGCCGGACTGGGCGACGCGGACCCAGCAGGAACTGTGGTCGTTGTACTTGCCGTTGCGGTCCCAGTGGAACTGGACTTTCACGCGGCCGAGTTCGTCGGTGAAGATTTCTTCGCCTGGCGGGCCGACGATGATGGCGGTCTGTGGCCCAGAGATGGTCGGCCGCGGCGTGGACAGTTGCGGGCGGAAAGGAATCTTTTTGCGCACGCAGGAGAAGGTGTTGTAGTAGCTGGCCTGATGGCCGTTGAGGTAGTTGTTGTGGCCTTCGCTTTCGATGCCCATCAGCAGGAACTGGCGATCGTCGGCCGAGCCTTGATCGTGGTCGTAGTGCTGCACCAGCTCGAAGGTGTAGCCAGGCTTCATCGCGCGGCAGTTGCTCGCGCCTTCGAACTTTTTGCCGCGGATTTCCAGGGCTTCCATGCGCAGACGCAACAGCGTTTCGCCCTCGTCGTACGTGCCGTGGGTGTACTGGCCGGGGAAGTCATAGATCTCGAACGTCTCGACGTCGCCCTGCTTGTTGAGGCTGTTCATACCGACGGGCAGACGGTTGTTGGGCTGACGGTAGTCGAAGGTCTGCACGGCCATCTTGCCCGCCTGCAACTGGCGGTTGCCGCTCCACTGGGTGATGGAGTCTGCGGTCTCGGTGACGGACGCGGTGTGGAAGCGGATCTGCGGTTGTTCCGGCAACGGCTCTAGCATGCTGGAGTCGTCGCAGATGATCATGGTGTGGCCTTCGGCGGTGTGCTCGAAGTAGTAAAACATCCCTTCTTCTTCGAGCAGACGCTGGACGAAGTTGAAGTCGGTTTCGCGATATTGGGTGATGTAGGTGTAGCGCTTTTGCGGCTTGGTCAGGCGGAATTCATGGCGGGAGAATGCCGGGCAGAGGGCGAACACCTGGGTCACCACTTCCTCGACGGTATTGCCCTGAAAGATCCGCGTGTCGAAGCGGTTTTTCAGCATCGAGAACCAGGGGTTGAGCGTCGCGGTATAGCGGGCCATGCCGCCGTCGCTGCCGGTGCTGGCAAAGCGCGTGAGGTAGCCAGCGATATAGCGCGGCGTGCTGTCGGCCAATTCGATTTCGATGGTGACCAGTTGCCCCATCATCGATTTGAGCTCGACCCCGGAGTCTTCGCAGATCAGCAGCAGCTCGAAGCTGTACGCTTGGGACAGCGCTTCCCGACCTTTGAAGGTTTCGAGCAGCAGTTGCTGTTCCGGGTTGGCGAGGTTATTGAACTTGAACAGGCGCCGGTTCTGGGGCGAGAGCAACGCGGCAAGGTCCATCATCATGAAAATCTCCTGGATGGCACGGGGTAGAACGCTACCGCCATGCTCAGCAACAACAGGTTACGAGCCGACAAGGGGGCCGGAGCCCTTGTTGCATCGTCGCTAACGGGTTGATGACGCGCCACCGGGCGGGTTCGCCATCGGCCGTGAGGGCATTCCTACAATCACGTAGGACCCGAGCTACAGACGCTTCTTTAAAACAACAGTCTCGAAATCGACGGTTGCGTCCGTGCTTGAGTGCACAAGCGGTTAGCAACGCCATCTGATTCCGGGTAAGCATTCTATTGCTGGACACTGCGACCGCGCCGCAATGCGAAAGTGCCACCAGGCACAGTAAATCGCGAACGACATCACAGTCTCAGAATCGTTACAGATGGTTCACAGCGGCAAAGGAGACACTTATGCGCCTCCCGCTGTCAACCCGGTGAATCGATTTTGCGAACGGTCGCGCAGCACGGTGGATCCCATTTGAAATTTCTTACCGGCGGGTGAATGTCTCGAAGTGCCCGTAATCACAGGCGCTTGCCGGGGGCAATAGGCGTCAGCTGGTTGAGTGACGATGTTCTGCCATCATTGCCGAGTGTAAAAAACATGAGAAAAATGCCAGCCGCTGGAAATTAAATCGTACTTTAGCGGTCGATAGCGGACTTGACGGCTCCTGCTGGCAACGTGCTAGCTGTAATCGCCAACCGCAACACCCACGCTCACTCAAGGCGCTCCATGGCGCCTCTCTCCAGGACTGTGATGTGTAAATGGACTTTTTAGCCAACATACCTAGCTGGGACGACATCGAGCGGAATCTCGACCATAAGTTCGGCGCGATCAATCAGAGCATCGATCAGGGTCTGCAGAGCGCCAACGACGGTTGGGACGGCATGAGCCGCCGGGTCAGTAACGGGCTCAGCCAGGCTTACGGCTATATGGGCGGCGATCGGATTGATCACGTCCGGCAGGCCATGGCCCTCTCCTACCCGATCATGCAGTCCGAGCTCACCCGCAAGTGGGCCTCGATCAACATCAATGAAATCATGCCGGTGCTGATCAAGCTGGTGCAGGACGTCGTGATGATTCTTGGGGGGAGCGTCGCAGTCGGCGGCGCTGTCGGGGGCGCGGTGGGTTCATTGGCGTTCGGCGTAGGCGCCCTGCCTGGCGCCATGGTTGGCTCCGGAATCGGTCTGCAGGTTGGCAACTTGATTCTGATGGCTCTGGGCTTGGCGGCCATTGCGGAATACTTCTACCAAGGCTTGCCGGCATGTCTCGCGACGCTGCAGGAAGGGCTCGCCACCGCGTGGCACGCCGAAGACGGCTTAAAGCCCGCAGGTCTTGACCCAACTGGCGGTTCGGCTGCGCAGGTACAAGAACGCACTGAACGCGCCGCTCGGCAATTGGCTCGCGGGCAAGAGCAACTGGTGATGCTGCTGCTAACGGCGATCGTGACTTATCTGACGCGCGGGCAGATGAAGGCCGGCGTGATGAACAGTCTGGAGAGTATCGCTACCCGCAGCGCCAAGCTACAAGCCGACATTTCGAACAAGGAATTCGCGGCGTGGTTAGCGCGCAATGAACAGAAGATTTTGGCTCAGCCGGAATTGCAGGCGAAGGAAGCAGTTCCGGTGGTAAAGGTCGAGCCGGAGCAACCGCCCCGCGAACGGACTCCAGACAGACCCACAGTGCTGGCCCCCAAAGTAATGAGTCTCCGCGAGGCCGTCGGTCAAGATTTGGCAGATAGTTGGATTAAGAAGGGGAGAGAACAAGCTAATGTACGAGATCCTGCGCTGTCAGCCCTGCTTTCGGACGATCAAATAGGTGCTCTTTATGGGTACTCTACAAATGACGTATACAAAGAATTCAACGCAGCGTTGCGTTCCGGTACAGCAACACCTGAAGTGGAGGCATTTGCTCATCATGCCACTGAAGGACTGGCACGCCTGCCTCAGTATGCTGGTGGTGAGTCGCGGAGGGGAACGGATCTGCCTAAGGCAGTATTGGATCGGATGCAGATGGGAGCGACCGAGACAGACAAGGGATTTTTTAGCTCATCAGCGAAGATACCATTCAGTGGGAATACACAAATGCTGGTACGCGGCGTGTCGGGCAAAGATATCAGCTTTCTTGCTGAGTGGAACGAGGCCGAAATACTGTATCCGCCAGGAACATCTTTTAAGGTTTTAAACCGGATTGAATCAGGCTCAACTACCCATTTACTACTAGAAGAAGTCCCATGATCGACCTTCATAGCACGACGCTGATCGTAACCGAATACGCTCATAGATACGATCATTTGCAGCCGCCCTCCTACCCTCGTGATGCAGGCAGCAGAGGGTATGTCGAGGCTGAATGGGAGAGGTCTAGACCCTCCACTCTGACCCACAGCCAATCCATAGACAGAGCGAAAGGAGCTTTGTTGGGGCTGGCTATAGGAGATGCCGTAGGCACCACCCTTGAGTTCCTGCCACGCGATGCAAAACATGTGAAGGATATGGTGGGCGGCGGACCATTTAATTTAAAGCCAGGGGAGTGGACCGATGATACAAGCATGGCATTGTGCTTAGCAGAAACCTATTTGGCAGAGGGCAGATTTGATTATATAGATTATCTAGACAGGCTCTGCCAGTGGTACAAACAGGGAAAGAACAGCGTAAATGGAGTTTGCTTCGACATCGGAAACGCAACTCGCAATGCACTCGAGGGCTGGCTAAGTCTGAGGCTGAAATGGATTGGGAATACCGAACCTAACACCGCAGGGAATGGCTCTATAATCAGACTGGCACCCGTTGCCATCTTTCGGCGGCATATGCTGTCATCCACGTGGCGAGAAGCTCAAACTCAAAGTCGCACCACCCACAGAGCTTTGGAAGCAGTGAACTGCTGTGAGCTCATGAGCGCACAATTGCACTTGGCACTCAATGGCGCAGATAGGATAGAGATGTGCCAGCCTATGGTTCGTCCCCTTCTAGCGCGAGCAACCATCATCAATGCAGGTGAATACAAACAAAAAACCCGTGATCAGATCCGCTCTAGTGGCTACGCGATTGATACGTTGGAGGCAGCACTGTGGGCGGTGTGGAACACTGACAACTTTAAAGATGCAGTGCTGTTAGCTGCTAATCTCGCAGATGACGCTGACAGTGTCGCTGCAGTTGCCGGACAACTGGCTGGAGCCCTTTATGGCGCGTCCGGGATACCAGAAGAGTGGGTAACAAAAGTTGCATGGTCAGAGCATATCCAAAACCTAGCATTTCAGCTGCATGAGCAAGCACCTGATAAAGATCGATTTTATGAATGAAGTTAGTTCGTAACCTTTGCGTCCGGGTCGCAACTGCTCGGTAGGCTTATGCAGAATGGCAGTTCCGACACCTTGCAATTCGGCCAGAGTTGCTCTGCTGGCCCCACGAGAATATGGCTATAACACTCGCGCTATCACGAAATACCCTCAACGAATCGCGCATCGCGGAGATGGCCGGCACCGTCGTGTGCCGGGCTGGTCAGATTGAGATGAGGGTAAGCTCTAGCCCGAAGCTCTCAGAACCTTCACAGGGAAGAAGCGAAGAAGCATAAGCCGGTGCCCACTTCCAGGCAGGATAGATGCCACACACCAACGGTCCTGAAGGCTTCGCCGTGATGGGACTGCTCGAACAAGCAGGCCGGGCAAAGAGAGCGTTGACAGTAATCAAGCCGGGTATGCCATGAATTCAGCTACACCCCTCCACTCTCCAGAAAAAGCACCATCTACCCTGCCCCGCGCCTAAGGCCGCGCATCCATCCCAATGACAAGGACGCCAACACTCATGCAACCAAACAACTCCTACACTTCTTCCGACACCGGCGAGCTGATCGCAAACTTCCGCCAAGGCAAGGCCTTTTTGATTTTCGGCCTGATATTGGCCGCTGTGCTTTTTGGCCTCGCCGCATTCGTGTTCTATCTGAGCACGATTGTGCCAATGGCCCATAACGGCCCGGTAACTCTCCAGACGTCCCGCGGCATGACCCTCAATTTCTCAGGCGAACACGTAGTGTTTAGTTTCACCATAGGCTTGTTGGCCCTTATCGGTCTATGCCTATTGGGTACCACCGCTTGGCACAAGAAGCTGCGCAGTACCGACTACGAAGTTTTTGAAAACGGCATCGTGCGCATTACTAAAGACCAGCGCGACTACACGGCGTTTGCCGAGATAGAGGACCTGTACCTATTCAGCTCCGGGCAAACTGTATTGACCGGCCTGATCACAAACCTGGCCTATCGTCGTAATGCCTCAGAGCCCTTTCATCGAGTGGTTGATACATTGAAAGGCTTCCAGGCATTTCAGGAACTGGTCCGTGACTTACACGTCCGCGCACGCCTGCCGGCTGTGGCCGAAGCGCTGGAGGCGGGCCAGTCGGTCACCTTCAACTGCATCAGTTCAAAGCAAGTCTGGGGCAAGCGAGTAACCGGCAACTTCCTTAAAGTGACAACGGCGCCAATTCTTGTGAGCCGGGACTTCTTCGAGTACCAAGGCAAGAAAGTGCCGGTGTCGTCGCTGCGCACGGTAGACCTCAGCGCCTGGACCGAAAATGTAGTGATCAAGGATGAGAACGGCAAACCCGTATTGTCAACCATCGCCACCGGCATCCTGAGCCATGACCTGTTCCTCAACACGCTTGATGTCGTGTTGGCAGTTGAAGAGCAGGCACGCAAACCAGCCGCTAATGTTTTTGAGATGAACGTCCGATGATGATCTATCGGGGCGCAGGCTGGATGACGTTGTTCACACCATTAGCGATGTTGATGTTAATGATGTGGTTATGGCCGGATTCCAGCGTTAAGCCCGGAAATACATCGCTCATGCAACTCTTGATGGGCTTGGGTATTGGTTCAGCCATCAACGTTGTGCTGGGTTTTGTGTTGAATCGCGAGCTTCACCCCGATGGCGTTCGCCACCACTTCTTTTTTATACCGATGCAATGGCCGGCGCTGTTGATCATGCTGGCCTGCGCAGTGATCGCCTTGTTGAAATAAGCTCACCGACCGCTCGGCAAGGGCGGTCGGGTTTCGACCTGTTCAAGGCTTACACGGTAAGTGGTGTAAGTGTCCCCGTCTTTCAGGTAAAGGTCGCTGCTGTAATCCGAGATGGCTCCTTTCAGCTTGATATGCAGGCCGTTGGGGACAGGTTGGATTTCCACGTCTTTCAAGTCGGTGTCCGAGACCAGGAAGGGCGGGGTCTTGCCCAAATACACCTTCATGGTTTCGTCAGTCGATTCACGATGATCCATGTAGAACTTTAGCCACTTGGGATCTGAAGGGTCCCTCCCCTCCTCCACGATATAAAGCCACTCCCCTGGTATGAAGTTTTGCTTCAGGACTATTTGAGGAGGAAGCTCAGGTTTGTGGATGTAGCCATAGATAAGTGCCCCTCCGAGGCAGACCAGGAAGAAAATCGCGAAGTACTTTTTAAGCCTGAGCTTGAGAGCTTGCCATTCTGTTTTATTCATAGACTTCAACATTTGGCGTCAATGGTTGTCTTGATAAGCGCCCAGCGTGGCGCAGTGACGACATTTGAACAGGTAGGCGGTAGGGCCATGATCCTTATCCAGAGCATTTAAAAACGCTTGCCACTGCGGCCCCTCCTCCAATCCCGTTGAGTCCTGAACGGCGGCGATGGCTGCCGGGCCCATTTCAATCAACTCTTTGTGGCCGGCCTTACCGATGAATTCGGCCGCGTCGTCGCAGTGAGTGAACCAGCATTCTTGCTGCCACCCGCTGAAACCAGGCGTGCGCTGACAGACTTCGGCGATCTGCGCCTCGCTCAGCGTGTCATCGCCATCCAGGCCAACGCTCTCGTCATCGACAAACGTCACGCCCAGGCGCTGGTGCGCACTCCCGTCGGCAATGCACCAAGGGCAGATGCAGTTTTCGTATTCCTCAATGGCGTATACCGGCCCTGCGTATATGTAGCCGCGGGCCTGATTGCAACTCACGCACGTGACGGAAGAAGGTTGCACCGAACCGGTACCGACGGGATCGGGATGGTAGATAAAGCGGGGCAGTGTCATAAACGCATCCTTGGTGATTGCTTAATCGCATTCTTACACGCTAATTGAATCGAGCAAAAAAATGGCGGATTGCTCATCCAGGTGACCATAAATCGGCACATCTCCATGGCGATCAGCGAACACGCGCTTGGCTTGGAAGCACACCTGCGTGAGGAGCAAATTCACCATAGCTAATATCTAGCTTCAAGCTGAGGAGCTCATCCTACCCGGCCGGTACGCATCACCGGTATGCTAGCGGGAGTATGGTCACGTGCCCCGGGTAGGCCTTGGGCCCTGGAAACGAAAGGATTAATCATGCCAGATGCCACCCCCGCTATGAACCGCAGGGAAACCGCCAACAAAAAAAGAGGTGGCCATCCGTGCAATTGACTGCGCAAGGACGTGAACCCAATGACAGATAACCTGGACAATGTGTTGCTGATCGCGCTAGCGGACGGCGCACTCGACAAATTTATCGTCGGCGAGCCTTTCTATTTTCAAGAAGCCAAGGTAGATACCCAAGAACCACAAAACGTGATGGCTGCCTTCAACTTGGTACTCGACTATTGGATGAGGACTAAAGATGAAACGTTTCCCGGCGAATTTGCAGCAGCAATGTTCAAAGCGCTGGAATCCTATCCAGACAAAAATCGAGCGATTTATGCTGTATCCGACTGGATCCAGCATTACTACTATTGCATAACCCAAAAAAAGGCAAATCCAAATGGCAAGTATGGTGAGCTTTTTGAACTGGATACAGCTGGCGTCGCCGGTGCGCTCAAGCACGAACTTGAGGTCAATAAAGCTGACTTGATTACCGATACGAGGTGGGCAGGCGAGTCCTGGAACAGTAGGCAAGGTCTGTGGGAGCCGTTGATGCGCGAGGCGCTAGGCGTGCGGGATAAGTTTGAAGGTCCGGACTTCGTGCCTGATAATCTTTAGCGGGACCTTCGCTCGTGGTACTTTCGCTAAAAGCTTTCACGAAAGCACGCAGGTTTCGTGGAAGCTGATTTTAACTTCACGAGCTGTAAGCTTAGTTGAAATCTTTCACGCCATTATTGATGCTGGCAAATTATCCGCGGATCAATTTATGACCACTCTACTACCGAAAAGAACCTTATGAAATTTACAGACACTTACTTTAATCGCGAGGAGCGCTTTTCCCTAGGTATTGAGGAGTCCTCGGGGAAGTTTTATGCTTCAATTCCGGTAACTAACGGCATGACTGACTATGAAGAATATTACGAGATTAGTCATGCACAGCTGGAACTATTTAAAAAGGACCTTAACGCTGCATTAGCGTTTGTCACGAAATGTCGAAACAGACAACTAGACGAGTTGCTTATCGAAAAGCCTGGAGATGTGAGAGGTTCGCCTGAATGACACTCCCAAGCCAAACATAGTGATGGCAGCAGCTGCTGGAAATGGATAACATCCGGTACCCAGCAGCACGGCGCGGCGTGGTACCTTATTCCTAATCGCGGAGATTGGTCATCCGTCAAACCTATAGGCTCAATCGGGAATTAACCATGAACATTCCAAGACTCAAAGAGCTAGCCATTGCCCTTGAATACCAGCTGTTGATACATTCCAAGATAGATCCTGAAGCCGTGGCTCTTCATGCTGACTTGAAGCCATTATTGATACATGCAAAAGCTGGCACGCTCACGAACCCGCTTGAAGTGCGAGACGTGCCGGGACGTTATCGCTTTACAGAGAGAAACCTCCAGCAGTATCGCGACTTGGAAAATGCATTCGCGGAGTTTTCGATTGAGGCAACAGGGGGAGAGACGCCAGCTTTGAAGTGGCTTCGAGAACAGATGAAGTGACAACCCGCATTCCACCGATACGTGCTAGCTTCAGCTGCACCCTTCCCTTGTCTCGCTTAAAACGACGCGCATGAACGTAAACGTGCTCTGCCCCCGGGCGGGCACCAGAGATCGCAGGAAATTAGCGATGAATATCGAAAAAGTAATAAACACTGCCTTAGAGCTCCAACATTAGCTCGATGAATACTCAAAAATAGATCCCGAAGCTGCTGCCCTCTGTTCCGATTTAAAGCCGTTATTGGAGCTGGCAAAAGCGGGCCACCTATCCGAACCCATTCAGATAGGAGCAGTACCTGGCCACTATCGGTTTACCGAGAAAAATCTTCAACGGTACGGCGAGCTTGAAGACGCGTACGCTGATTTTTCGATCGAGGTGACGGGCGGCGAACCACTGTCGCTGAGCCTATGGATCGAATCTAGGAATAATGGGCAGAACGGTGAGTAAATGCTATCTAGACTGCTCTCGCCATAATGCGAGCGCGCGTGGTAACCACATCGATCAGCCCCACTAGGTCAATACATAGCCATAATCGAAGCTAGGGCCTTAATGCCCTACCCGGTATCAACGGCTGCAGAGGGACACTAAGGAAAGCAGGTTTGCTTCTGTTTCGCTTGGGCCAATGCGTGTACGCCTCAGCGGCGCCCCTTTCTGTCTCCACGTTGTGCTGGGCTTTGTCTTGAGTCGAGAGCTTCACCCCGACGGCGTTCGCCGTATTCATGGATTCAGCTGTAATCGAAAGTAAACAAAACCAAGCGCTCAATTGGCTCGTAGAACATGACGATCAGGTCTGCGCCGGCCGTTCGGTAATGCCAGCCCGGAACGCTCGCCACGTGGAAAAACCGGTTGCCCGCAGGACTCAGCGGATAGACATTCGTGTCGCCGCGGTCTGCATCGATCTCAACGATCTGCATCGGAAACTCGACCGTTTCCACCCAGTTCGCGACCCCATCGACTTCACCGCCCAACTGCGAGACGAACTCGACCGGATAAAGCGGGTCCCCCTGCTCGCGCGCCAGCACCCCGCTGGTGTTAAAGCGCTCGACGGTACTGATAAACGCACTGTGCTGTTCAGCGTAGTGCTGCTCCAAATCTGCTCTCGCGCCTGGATGAGGGTCCGTCAGGTGCGCGTTACCCTCATGCAGAAAAAAATAGCGCGGGTCGCCGCACAAGCGGTAACGCCCGTGCTCAACCGCGAAGCCGATCCAGTTGGTTTTCAGCAAATCACCGTGGTACCCGTCCCACTCGGTCAGCTCGCCAACAAGGCTCTCGTAGGGCTCCAGCGGGCTGAGCATGTGCAGCACGCCCGACCACTCGGGATTTACGGTGCTGATATCAACGCTGAACAAAGGGTGCAGATGGTTGGCCAGCTCCAGTTGATCGGCGACAAACACGTTTTCAATCGGAGGGAACGGCGTCAGGCCGGCGGGGACTTTGGTGAAGTCGGGGGTGCGATCGTTGTTCATCAGAAGTTCTTCCTTGTGGGTCACATGGGTCGAGGGCTTTGACTTAGCGAACACGCGGCTGGCTTTTGCACCATAGCTACGTGCGCAGCAATTCCATACGAACAGTACCGGGCTTCACGCTGTGGCGCTCATCCTACCCGGCCGGCGCGCATCGCCGGTATGCTACCGAGCAGCTTGGTAACGTTGGCCGTGTAGGCTCTGGCCGTTGGAAACCCAAGGATAATCATGATGGATGCGACCCTCACTATGAGCAGCAGCGAGACCACCAAAACAAAAAATAGCGACGGCCATTCATGCAATTGACTGCGCAAGGGGTCAAATCCAATGACAGATAACCTGGACAATGTGTTGCTTATCGCGCTAGCGGACGGCGCACTCGACAAATTTATAGTCGGAGAGCCCTTCTATTTTCAAGAAGCCAAGGTAGACACCAAAGAACCACAAAACGTGCAGGCTGCCTTCGACTTGTTAGTGCTCGACTATTGGATAAAAACCAAGAATCAAACCTTTGCGGTCAAATTTGCAACAGCAATGTTAAAGGCTCTGGACACCTACCCAGACAAAAATCGAGCGATTTATGCTGTATCTTACTGGATCCAGTATTACCAATATTGCCTCATCCAAAAGAAGTCAAATCCAAACGGCAAGTATGGTGACCTTTTTGAAATGGATACAGCTGGCATCGCAAGAGCGCTCAAGCATGAACTTGAGGCCAACAAAGCTGAATTGATTAACGACACGCGGTGGGCAGGCGAGTCGTGGAACAGTAAGCAAGGTCTCTGGGAGCCATTGATGCGCATGGCGTTAGGCGTTCGGGACAAGTTTGAAGGTCCCGACTTCGTGCCTGATAATCTCTAGCGGGACGTTCGTCTATTGGCATTTGCGCCGATTCGAAGCGTGTTTCCATGAATCCGCATCACCCTCAGATCACAGCCTGCGGACTGCGGCCCGAACGCCACGAAGGTGCGGTTACCCAACCATCAGCAGAGCCGTGGCGGCTCGCTTCAACACCACTTGAGCAGCGAGGGCTAGAGGATGACTGAAATCCCGTTTAGACCGGCAACTTGCCGCGGAGCGCTGACCAGCAGGGTCAGCTTTTGTAATGCGCAGGAAGGCAGTTTTGAAGAGGGCCGCGATGAATAAAAACAAACTCCAGGCATCGGCGCGTGAGCTGCAGCGCACGCTAGATAAATGCGCAGTCGTTGACCCTGCCGCAGCGTTACTATCGGGTTCGCTTCAGGACCTTATCGAGCGGGCCGAGCGATGCAGCATTCTTCAGGCGGTGGAAATCGGAGATATCCCAGGCTACAGGCTGCTCTCGGAGACCCATCTCCAAGGCTACAGTGATTTGTCCGAAGCATACGCTGCGTTCTACATTGAGCTTACCGGCGGCGAATCCGACGCTCTCAAAGCCTTCAAAGCGAGACGCGGCAAGTAACACGTTCGAGCTCACTATCTACAAAAGATTTGCACGCACAGCTGCATGCGAAGGAACTCACCATGAGTAACAACAAGCTTCACGCTGCAGCACTCAACCTGGAAACCCATCTCAAGGCGTATGCCGATCTCGATGCTGAGGCAGCGGAGCTATACGCTGAACTGAAGCCTCTGCTAAAGCTCGTCATGGAAGGGGCGATTACGACGCCTTGGGAGTGGGGCCAGATTCCGGGGCGATACAGGTTCAGCGAGCGAGGCCTCCAGGCGTACGAAGCGCTTGAGCAGGCGTTTGCTACTTTTTGCATTGAGCTCACGGGAGGAGAAACGCCGGCCCTGAAATGGATGCGTGAATTCATGTCTCAAAACGACTAGGCGCTGATGGCGTTCGGTTGGCTTGAGCAACGCCCGCTCTCCCCAACCGGCGCACGTCACCGGTATGCTGCCGGCAGTTTTGGTCACGTGGGCCGGGGAGCTTCTGAATCTTGAAAACGGAAGAAAAGTCATGCAGGACGCCACCACGATGAACCGCAGAGAAACTGCCAAACAAAAAATAGAAGCGGCCATTTGTGCCATTGACTGCACCCTGACTGAGCGGCCGCAGGCGATTGTTGAGATCACCACCGTAGATCAGCTCAATCGTTTCAAAGCAGAATTACTGAAGGCTTTGCACCTGATTTTGCGAGGCGAAATTCCAGAACTGATCAGCCATCGTACGCTAGGGATGGCTAGAGTCATTACTGATCAGTAGCCTTACAACCTGTCACTAGGTCTTATCATTATCGAAGCCGAACACGCCTTCGAAGCGACCTAACTGATGTAGTCTCCCTCCAATTAAGCAGCCCGCGCAGACCACGCCGTAAATCACCCTCGTTTACGCGCCACACGCTCACGATGGAGAATTGAATGAACAAGGAACCTGCCAACGTACTTGAGCTTGCATTGCATCACGATGAATTCGACAGATTCCTCGCAGGCGAGCCCTTTTATTTTCTCGAGACCAAAGACGACAACGCCGACCCTCAGAATGTTGTCGTCGCTTTCGATCGGCTGTTCATGCCGCAATTTAACGCCCGTAACGCTTCATTCTCAGCGAGTTTTGTTCAGGCTTTGCTGAAACTGCTCAACCATTATTTAGATCAAAATCGGGCGATCTATATGGCTCAAAGCTGGATCTGGTGCTACTGCTACTGCCTCGCGAATAAAGAAGCGCAGCCAGACGGGCCATATGCAGCGCTGCCCAAGATTGATTTGAGTGCCGTCTCAGATATCCTCAAACGACGCTTGGTCGAACGCAGGGCTGAGTTGACCGCCGACCAACGTTGGGCAGGCGCTGCCTGGAACAGCGAGGCAGGCTTGTGGGATCCCTTGGTGCGCACAGCACACCACGTCCGGGACAAGCTTAACTGCCCTGACTCCGTTCCTGATGGAGCATAATCATTTGAAGGATTGGCACTGGGTCATCGGGTCAGGAGCGGTAACATGAGAGCAATCAGCAAAAGAATGTCTGAGGTACTCGGTGCTCATTGCGCAAGCCCAACCTCTCGCCAGATTGACGAACCTCTGCAGGAGGGATGTGTCATTGAGATTGAGGATCTATTGGTGGATCTCTCCTCCGATCTAGGCGGAGCAGTAGTCTTCACCCGAGGTGCCCAGTTCGTGAGCCAGACCGGGACCTACGACCTGGACATCATCTATGGCCTATCACCCGACGGATACAACATCTTCCAGAGGAACAACATGTATTCCGGCCGAATCCCCGACAAGACCTACACCTTCGGCGAATCGCCCGCGGGCGACCAGTTTTGCATTGCTAAAGCAACTGGGGCCGTTCATTACTGGGCACATGACGCGGCGGGTGTCGACCGGGGATATGTCTTGATTTCTTCCAGTCTGGAAGACTTCCTGAACAGGTTAACGCCAAACGAGACAAGCGATAGCGAAGCGTTGGAAAAGAGTAATCAGATCGTCAGCATCGATTTGTCCTTCTGAGATATCACTCTTTAGGGCGGCTCGCCCAGGTGGCATGGTGAGCGTGAACGAACTGATTTTTCGCGGACCGGGAAAGTGAAATCGGTGATCTGTCCATCGCGATACCTGCCGCGCTTCTGCACAACGTGATCGAGGACACCTGCCGGCATCAATAAGAGGTATCCGCGGATCGAATTTTAAAGACTGATCTATCGCAGAGGACCTTATGAAATTTACAGATATTCACTTCAATCGCGAAAAGCGCTTCTCACTAGGAATAGAAGAATTTTCAGGAAAGTTCTATGCTTCATTTCCGGTGAGAAATGACATGATTGAGTATGAAGAATATTACGAAATTGATCGCGCAGCTTGATCTATTCCAAAGTGATCTGAATGCCGCACTGACGTTCGTTACCAAATGCCGCAACAGACAGCTGGACGAGTTGCTCATACAGAAGCCCGGAACTAGACGAGGGGAAGCTATATAACTCGCCGAATCAATTCACGAATATGGCAGCGTCTTGAGGACCGGAAACGCTTAGCAGCAAGGCTACTCTCTCCCAAGTCATTTACGATGCCAACGACAAAGGTGGTCGAGGCTCATGTGTAAATCATCCCTAAAGGTGACATAGCCATGGCCACTCGTGAACTTGGCCCGACATCAGGTACACATTTAGTGATCTACCCTACCGCGGCGGCGCCGCAGGTTCAGGGTCAAGGTCTTCATGAGGATTCACTAGATCCAGAGGGCACTACAGAGCCAGACGGCCTACTAGCTACGTCAAGTGGGAAACAAAATCAACTATAGTTACTCCAGCATTCTTGTAGAGCCGATTGCCGGAATCCCGTTTGTACCGGGTACCTGCCGAAAGTACTGGGAAATACGGGCTACCATACCCCGAATGGCCTAGGCGTCCGTCGAGGCGCACCTAGAGCCAACCCAGGTGAAAAATCTACTGATCCACCACCTACCGCGCGCTTCGCGGATGCCGTCGATTTCCATAAACGTGTAGCGCCCTGATGTGGTTTTTTCTTTTATGCTCAACGTGCGCAGCGCTCTAACTGAATGACGCAGGTGGTAAAGAATCACTAAAGCGCAGGTCGTCAGGACGACCGCACCAACAACTCCCGCTGCGGGTACCCCAAAGATTTTGACGAAGATACTCGCGACTAATGTGGAGGCACCAGCCAACAACGCAGCCGGATACCTTGCTGACTTACTCTGACTAATTCTCGGCACTACCTTTACCTTGTTTCCACTGTATTCAAACGGATGAAACGACGGTTTTGTGCGCGCAATTATAAAATAAGTAAAAAATACTAAAGCCACGGGTAACAATCCTGCAATGAATGCCTCGGCACTTGCCGGGCCCCACACGTCGGCAGCGGAAGCGTAAGCGGCACTGCCTGCTAGTATGATCAAGAAGCTCAGCACACTGGCTAGGACTGACCACAAATAAAATGTAAACCTCTCACAAAAATAGATCAGGTAGAGAAACCAGCTAAGTTTCAAGAGAAAAACCAGAATATAGGCTGGCCAGAAGAGCGGAACCGCAGAGAGCCCGATAGCCATGGAAAAGACAAGTGCGATAAACGAGACCCAAGCACCGTGCTTGAGATAATCGGAGTCCAAAATCATCAGCCAGTATCCCTTTCAACGCTTCAACGCATTCTTTATCGGTTTGCCTCAACCCATGGATCAATAAATATTCCAACCCAACCCATACCCTCAAGCACAGACTTTGATTGGCTAGAGATCCTGCGTCTGTCGACAGCGCGCAACTCGGCGGTTTCGGATTGGCAGAGCCTGGACGCGATCAGCTGTACGTTCTGCGGCGCGAGAAACGATGCGAGGTGCATGATCATGTAAATCTCCTTTACCCCTTGGGTGAATACGCGAAGAGACAATTCAGCGTGCGCAGAATTACCTTTAATCATGCACCTGGTCACTGGTGCCGGGAACTAATCCACTTGAACAATCTACTGATCCACCAACGGCTGCGGGCTTTACGGATCTCGTCGATTCGCTTGAAGGTGAATGGAGCAGGCATGGACTTCTCCCGAGAACGGAGGGTGCGCAGGCCGCTAATCGCATCACGTTCATAAAGCATGAGGGCAACGCAGCAAAAAAAGACGCCCAACACAGCGACGGCGCTAGACGTCAGTGATGACACAGAGTTGATCAAAAGAGCTGATACCACAGTACCAACACCTGCAATGAGGCCGGGACTGTAATGACTGCTTCGCATAGCGACACGTGAAACCTTGTTCCCATCGGTTTGAAAAGGAAAACTCTTACGAGGAGAAAAATAGACAAATGCGTAGATCAATCCCATCAACGCCACGAGCCCTATATTTGCAACGGCAGCCTGGGATCTCGAAGCGTGCAAATCTACGACAAGCGCGACATGGGCTAGACCCGCCGCAGCGACGCCAAATGAGAATACAAATGACGAAAACATGCCGAGCGTGAAAGATGTGAAACTTTCACACCAGTAAATCATATAGAGAATATATAAAAAGAATAAGGCCACGAAACCGAAATATAGCCAAGTGCATTCAGGAAAGTTAGCAGGCCCAAACGCACCTGCGCCCACGACAAACAGAAAGGTCAATAGGGGACCTCGTTTGATTGTACGCGGGTCTGGATCATACATCGTATTCATTGAACCAGATAACTCCAATCTGCACATTAATGATGAATTCCCGGTCGCACTATCAACGCTTGTAGCGAGCGATAGCTTTTCGAGCAAAAAAATTGCAATCGGCGGCAACTGTCCCCGTAGTTGAATTCCAAGCCTTGCAACCGGCTGCGAAAAGTATTCAGGAAGTCGGACCTCTCATATCTTCGCAGCGCATAAATTACGAAGGAGGTCACAGTCTCAGAATCGTTACAGGCGTCACCGCGAGAAAGGAGACACTTTTGAGCATCTCCCTGTCAACCCGGTGAGTCGATTTTGCGCAGCGTTGAGTATCGTGCTTGGGAGTTCCAGCAGTCCGCCTCGTTGCAGGAAGACTGCGCAGCCAAACGGTCTCTGGATTGTCGAAATGTGTTAGACGCGCACGCATCGGCGAATGGGCACTGGCTTCTGCCCTGCAACTGCCTTCCGGTTCCATCCCGCCTGGCTATCGGATGACGTCAACCCACACCGCGCCGTTTCCGTCGCTATAACCGTTCACAAATCAGCGATGCGAGATACCCACCAAACCAAGTCGAGACGAATCATCGAGCAATCAGTCATCCTGCGACACCCTCCAAGCCGCGATCGACGTGAACCATCTGCTCAAATACCAGCGCCTCCGCGCTTCGCGAATTTGGTCAATTTGCATGAACGTGTAGGGCGTAGGCATTGATTGTTCTTGAAGGCGGAGCGCGCGTAGCCCCCTGATGATGTGCCGAGCGTGAAACAACGCGGCGATGCAAAACGCCTGCAGTCCAACCATAGCGACCATTGCAGCAGTTAAATGGCCGAGTGAATTTATAGTAATACTTGCCGCCAAGGTTGTAGCCCCGGCAACTAACACGGGATTATACGAGGCAACTGATCGCTGTCTATTCTCATACCTCGGCTGAACTTTTAGCCCGTCATATTCGAACGGATGAAAGGATGATCTACCTCTGGCCAGTGCATAGTAGGTCAGCAGCGTGATACCAACCGGGGCGCACCCTAGCAATAACGGCAGAAGACCCTCTTTGCCCCAGATGCTTCCTGCTGCGAGATACGCGACCGAGCAGACTGGTGAACAAAACGCGCCTAAAAACGCCACGACCAGCGAGATCATATAAACGGTAAATCTCTCACAAAAATAAACCAGGTAGAGAGTCCACAGAATCGCCAGCAGCGCCACCACGAGGTACAGATGCCAGAAAAATTCAAGATTTGATGGACCTAGGGCCATCATGGATAAAAGGAATGTTAGCAATGTCCAACTGACCTTCTTGAGATTATGCGCATCAATCATTACCGTTCCCTAGCCCATAAGCACATACATTCATCGTCGATCACTGACGGTTGACCAGACAAAAACTCGACCTCATTCGCACCGCCTTGCTCAACGACAACCAACCTGTGTAAAGCTTTGCGCAGCGAGCTTTATCAGATATTGCATAATGAGGCAGCGCTAAAGCTGCTTTAGCAAGCAAACTGGAGCCCTACGAACGATGACATTCAGCGACACTTACGTAAACCGAGAAGAAAGGTTCTGTCTTGGCATCGAAGAAACCTCAGGCCAGTTCTTTGTGGCTTTCCCTGTTTTCAACGGCTTGATCGAGTACGAAGAATATTACGCAATAGACCAACAGATGTCCGAACGCTTCCACCACGATCTCGCCTCAGCGCTTGAATTCGTCAACCGTTGCCGTCGGCGAGAGATGGACGAGTTGCTGATGCAAAAGCCAGGCTCGAAACGAGGCTTCGCTTGCTAGCATTGCGGCGAATCCAAAGACCATCGTTAGGTACCTCAGCATGAAATTCACCCGGATCCACGTAAACCGAGAAGAAATGTTCTCCCTGGGAGTCGAAGAAACCTCAGGCCAGTTCTACGTATCATTTCCGGTAAGCAGCGGCTTTGTGGACTACGAAGAATATTACGCAATAGACCAACAAATGTTCGAACGCTTCCACCACGATCTCGCCTCAGCGGTTCAATTCGTCAACCGCTGCCGCCGACAAGAGCTGGACGAATTACTGATGCAAAAGCCAGGTTTGAACAGAGGCACCGCGATCTAGCAAACGGCTCCGTACGACAGGGAAACGACCCGTTGAAAAAAGCCATCGACTACATCGATGAAGCCATTGCGATCACGCGCCAGAGGGAGGCATCGTGTCCAGCGTTCCCACTTTACGCAAGCGCGCTGATCCAGCTCGACTTCATCAGAAACGTCTTGCTGGGCACCGAAAAAGACAAGAGCCGCCTGCACAGACTGACCATTGGCGCGTTGGCCGGGAAGGAGTTCGGAGAGACGGATCCGGACCTTGCTGATGCACTCGGCATCGCTTACTACATCGGCAGCCAGATCGGTCGCGGATTGAAAATTCGACTCCCAGACGGCCAGCCCCTCGAAAGCCTGCACCGCCCAGCCCCCCCACTTCAGGAGTAAAACGTTTGCCGTCCACCGACCTGCAGCACCTCTACAACAAAGCCTGGCTGTTCGCCTCCCACGCCCACGTCGGGCAGATGATGAAGGGGTCAAATCTGCCCTACAGCACCCATGTCGCCATGGTCGCCAACGAGTTGATTTTCGCGGACCGCGAAAGTGACATCGGGGATCTGTCCATCGCGATGCCCGCCGCGCTGCTGCACGACGTGATCGAGGACACCGCGATCTCGGAGGAGGCATTGGCTGAAGTGTTCGGCGCCGTTGTCGCATCGACTGTCGCCTGCCTGAGCAAGAACCTGATCGTGCCGTTCTCGGACGAGCGCTATTTCCAGGCGATCGCCGCGCATTCCCGGGAAGCGGCAGCGATCAAGTTATGCGACCGGATCACCAATCTCCAATCCGCGCCATCGACGTGGTCGCTGGAAAAGCGCGCGTCCTATCACGAGGAATCTGCGCAGATCCTGGCAGCGCTTGGGCATACCAATGACTATTTGAAGCGCCGACTCACCGATGCCATGGCGCGCTACAAATCCTGGTACGTCGATGAGCAGCGGGACATCTGAAGACCTCTACGTGAGCAAGGTGAAGCGCCACTCCGGTCACTCCCACAAGTTTTCCGAAACTGGCCAACATATCGGGTCAGCCCACCATGCCGTGGGAGCGAGCTTGCTCGCGAATGGTATTCCAGCCGACGGATATCTGCTGAGTGCACCGGCCTCTTCGTGAGCAAGCTCACTCCCACAGAATCTGCAGTGTGTCCCAGATCTGTGGCCCACATGAGACCAGTCGGGCCTTGCTCGCGAAGCGGTCTAGCCCAAAGGGTCCAGTCAGCCCTTCACTCAGCGCCCGGCTTGAGCTATGGGCCAGACGCAATTTCGACCCTGGCACAACCTCCTCCACCCGTCCCTCGCGCCCCAGAATCGCCCTCAACCAACCTCGCATTTGCATAGCCACGCTCCTTGATAAATACCGTCCCCAAAAACACGTTCGACCCAAGCCAAAGACTCAAGCCGAACCTGCGCAAACTACATCACCCCTCCCCCGAAAAAATCCAATTTCCGCAAAAAAATCCCGAGACTTGCCACCCCCTCCGCCCCACTCGTTTCCACTCATTTTCCTTAGTTGCCCGCTTAGTTCAGATCAGTAGGTGAACCGGTTCACCTTTCCGCGCTTTTCTTTACACCTGCCGAAGGGATCCAATAAAACCCTGCAGCCCTTGATCCACAAGGGCTAGAGCCATTCCGACCACCCCATAAAGTCCCCTAGTAGCCTTGAGACATCATTGCGAGCTGTATCAAATGTGAGAAAAACTTCGCGTCTGTAGGAACTTTCCCACACAATTAACTGCCTGAGCTGACACTGCTGGCTACTAGCTATCGGTGTTCGGCCACGTTTCATGTGCCTAACCTTCGCATTGAGTTTTCGGGATGACTTTCATCCGAATCAGCTTTTCGAGAAGGTGTGCCAGCCGGGCGACGCGATCTCTTCACTATGTTTCGCCGCATTCGCCGCATTGTTGAGAAGGGTTCAGGGACGATGTACCAATGACTCAAACGTTTGACGTAGAAGCACTCATAAAGCTGCGCAGCCAGACCCGGGCTATTTCCGACGTGCTTAAAGCACAGGCGTCCGATTACCTGGCCACGCTGGCGCTGCTGATTCGTCCGCAGAATCTGTTTGGTGAGTACCTCCAGGGTGCCCAGCGCAGCAGTGGTCGGGAGACCCAGCATCACTTCAAGGAACTCAAAGAGCTGTACGACAGGATTGGTTCGGCGTCTCCGTTCCAGTTGGTCAATGAGATGGAAGTGCCGCTGAACCTGATCAGCACCACACCCGAGCTGTTTCCGCTGGAATACGACAAGGTCCTGGCCGACAGCGGTCAGACCATCCGCATCACCAGCCCGACGCGCTGGGTGATCGGGTTCAACTCCTTTGACCTGGCGCGCTTTCGCAGCGTCATCAAAGACCCCAACCGCAGCAGCGCCGAGTTGTACCGTTTCGTCGTGCACTACCTGGTGCTGTTTTACTGCGTCAGCAAATCACCGGGCCTTGGGCGTTTGTTTGACGGCCTGCGGTTTCCGGTGAGTTTTGAGCGACTGAAGGATTTTGGCGACCTGCCGTTCTGCGTGATCAGCTCCCCGGTGCGCTCGACGCTGCCGGACGACTCGGTCATTCGCAGCAGCACGCAGATTGCCGGGAACGCCAGTTTTGAAGAACTGGTGGGCCAGGACAGCATCATGGACATGAAAGATGAGATTCGTCAGCGCCTGCTGATGACGATCGAAGGACTGTAAAGCACTCGGCTCAACGTCGAGCCGACACGCAAAATGACTTGCAGCGAGTTGCTCGCACAGGAGAACACGATGGCGAAGAAGGAAAGTACCCAGCACAAACTCGACCGCGTTCGCGCCCCTCGGGTCCACATCACCTACGACGTCGACATCGGCGATGCTCAGGAAAAGAAAGAGCTGCCCTTTGTCGTCGGCGTGCTGGGCGATTTTTCCGGCAACCCCCTTGAGCCACTGCCCAAGCTCAAGGATCGCAAATTCATCTTCATCGACCGCGACAACTTCAATGGCGTGCTCAAAGGCATCAAGCCGCGCCTGGCCTATCGCGTCGACAACACGCTGGCCAAGAACGGCACGCAGCTGGGCGTCGAGCTCAACTTCAACGCCCTCGAAGACTTCGAACCGCAGAACGTGGTCAAGCAAGTCGAGCCGCTGCGCAAGCTGCTGGAAGTGCGCAACAAGCTTGCCGATCTGCGCAACAAGATGGGCGGCAACGACAAGCTTGAAGAGCTGTTGATGGACGTGTTGCAGAACACCGAGAAGCTGAAAACGCTGGGCAAGGAATTCGGTCGTGAAGCCGCCGTTCCCGCCACCGACGCCAAAGAGTAAGCAGGAGCACGACCATGAACGACAAACAAACCGTGGCCCAGCAGGACACTGATCTGGTTGAAGTGGAAAACTTCGCCCCGCAGTCTTCGCTGCTCGACAGCATCATTTCCGAAAGCCGTGTTGCCCGCTCCGAAACCGAACGCACCCGTACCCGTGATCTGATCGGCGAGCTGGTGGGCCAGGTGCTCGAAGGCGAAATGACGCCAAGCAAAGACCTGATCGCCGTGCTCGATGCGCGCATCGCCGAGATCGATTCGATGCTCTCCGAGCAGATGAACGAGATCATGCACGCCCGTGAATTCCAGCAGCTGGAAGCGTCCTGGCGTGGTCTGAAATACCAGGTCGACCAGACCGAGACCAGCACCACGCTGAAGATTCACCTGCTCAATGCGTCGAAGAAAGACCTGGTCCGTGACCTCAAGGCCTCGTCCGAATTCGACCAGAGCGCGCTCTTCAAGAAGATTTACGAAGAAGAGTACGGCACCTTTGGTGGCGCACCATTCGGCATGCTGCTGGGTGATTACGAGTTCAACCGTAACCCGGAAGACATGTACCTGCTCGAAGAGATCTCCCACGTCGCCGCCGCGGCCCACGCGCCATTCATTTCGGCGGCGTCGCCCGAGCTGTTTGGCTGGGACTCGTTCACCGACATGTCCGGCCCGCGCGACCTGGCGAAGATCTTCGACACCGTCGAATACGCTAAGTGGAAGTCCTTCCGTAATTCCGAAGACTCCCGTTATGTCGGCCTGACCCTGCCCCACGTGCTGGGTCGCCTGCCGTATGGCCCGGATACCACGCCGGTCGAAGAATTCAACTTCGTCGAAAGCGTCGATGGCCGCGACCACAACAAATACCTGTGGATGAACGCTGCCTATGCGCTGGGCACTCGGGTCACCGATGCGTTCTCGCGCTACGGCTGGTGCGTGGCGATTCGTGGCGTGGAAGGCGGCGGTCTGGTGGAAGGTCTGCCGACCCACACGTTCAAGACCGATGACGGCGAAATTGCCCTCAAGTGCCCGACCGAAATCGCCATCACCGACCGCCGCGAGAAAGAGCTCTCCGACCTCGGTTTCATTCCGCTGGTGCACTGCAAGGGCACCGACTACGCGGCGTTCTTCGGCACCCAGTCGACGCAGAAGCAAAAGCAGTACAACACCGACATCGCCAATGCCAACGCCCGTCTCTCGGCGCAGTTGCAGTACATCTTCGCCACCTCGCGCATCGCTCACTACATGAAGGCGATCATGCGCGACAAGGTCGGTAGCTTCGCTTCGCGCAAAGACGTCGAGATGTTCCTCAACAAGTGGCTGTCCAGCTACGTGCTGCTCGACGACACCGCCAGTCAGGAGGCCAAGGCCAAGTTCCCGCTGCGTGAAGCCCGTGCTGAAGTCTTCGAAGTACCGGGCAAGCCGGGTGTGTACAAGGCCGTGACGTACCTGCGTCCGCACTACCAACTGGATGAACTGACGGCGTCGCTGCGACTGGTCGCCGAACTGCCGCAATCCACACGCGGTTAACCGAATCGGGTCTGCCAGGGAGGCAACATGAGTAGCCAACACAAGCTGTTGCCGTCACTGCTGGACCGGTTGCTGGACGACCGTCCGCACCAGTCCGTTGAAGCCTCGGCGCAACGCTTGTGTTCGCTGGCCGATTACAAGGCCAGCATCGTGCGGGACCTGGAAATCCTGGTGAACACCCGTCAGTCCCTGGTGGCTGGCGAGCTCGCCGGTTTCCCGCAACTGCCCGGGACGATCCTCGACTACGGCATGCCCGATTTCACCAGCAAAAGCGTGCTCGACCCGCAGGACCGCTACCTGATTCAGCAGCAGCTGGAGAAAGCGATTTCCGACGGCGACCGGCGCTTTCGCAGCGTCAAGGTACAACTGCTCGCACAACAAACCGGCCAACGCATGCTGACCTTTCGCGTTGACGCCGTACTGCGCCTGCAAGACATCTCCCGTCAGGTTTCCTTTGACGCGGTGTTGCAGGTCAATACCCAGGAATACACAGTACAGAACCTCAACTGATGCTCGACGACCTGCTCCCCTATTACGAAAAGGAACTGTCGCACCTGCGCTTTCTGGGCCAGGAGTTCGCGAGCCAGTACCCGAAAATCGCCTCGCGGTTGCTCATCGAGGGCGATAACTGCGAGGACCCTCATACCGAGCGGTTGATCGAGGCGTTTTCGTTTCTCGCGGCACGGGTGCACAAGAAGCTCGATGACGAGTTTCCGGAAATCGTCGAGTCGTTCCTTGAGGTGCTGTACCCGCACTACCTGCGCCCTACCCCGTCGATGTCCATCGTCGAGTTCACCCTGGGCAAGAACGAGAAAGTCACCGACGCCTATCGTGTCGCCCGTCACACCGAGATCCACGCCACCCCCATCGACAGCGTGGTGTGCAAGTTCCGCACCTGCTACCCGGTCGACCTGTGGCCGATCAGCGTGCAGCAGGCTTCGTTCGTTGAAATGGAACGCTCGGCGTTCAACGGCCATAGCGCGGACCTGGTGGCGCGCTTGCGCATCGGCCTGACGGCGACCTCCGACGTGCTGTTCGGTCAGATGGAGCTGGACTCGTTGCGCTTCTTCCTCGACGGCGAAAGCACGCTGATGCTGCAGCTGTACGAATTGCTCTTCAACAACCTGGCCAAAGCCACGCTGACCTTCGAGGACGAAGGCCGCATACGCGAAGTGGCCCTGCCGGCCGACGCGCTGAAAGCGGTTGGTTACGGTCTGGATGAAGGGCTGGTGGATTATTCGGAGCGCTCGTTCCTCGGCTACCGGCTGCTGCACGAATACTTCACCTTCCCGGACAAGTTCATGTTCTTCGACCTGTCCGGTTTCCGCCGCATTCTGGCGGGCAAGAAGCTGGGCAAGGTCGAGATCAATTTCTACTTTTCCGACTACGACCTGCACGACCGCCTGGCCCGTCTGACCCAGAACATCGGCCGCGCCAACTTCAAGCTCAACTGCACGCCGATCATCAACCTGTTCCGCCAGCAGGCCGAGCCGATCACCCTGACCCATGCTCAGCATGAATACGCCATCATCCCGGACGTGCGCATGCAAAACACAGCCGAGGTGGTGTCCATTGACCGCGTGCGCCGGGTCAAGAAAGTCGGCGGCCTGGAGCAGGTCAGCAGCTGTCATCCGTTCTTCGAGCCGCGCGCCGATCAGGGTCCGGGCAACAGCTTCTGGATCGCCCGCCGACGCCCCTCTCAGAGCCGACAACGGGACGGCACCGACATGTTCATTCGTGTGGTTGACCGAGATCTGGAGCTGATCAACTCGGCCAGCGATACCTTGAGCATCCGCCTGACCTGCAGCAACCGGGACCTGCCTTCGCTGCTGCCCTTCGGTGGCGCGCGCGGGGATTTCAGCGTCCCGGCAGGCTCGGTCATCGACGACATCCGCTGCCTGCGCAAACCCACCGCGTCGGTGCGCGTGCCACTGGGCAACGGCGTGATCTGGCGCCTGGTTTCGCACCTGTCGCTGAACCACATGTCGCTGGTCAGCAAAGGCCGCGACGTGCTGCTGGAATTGCTGTCGCTCTACAACTACCGCAACACTTCGGCGATCCGTAAGCAGATCAACGGCATTGTCTCGGTGAGCAGCGAGCCGGTGGTCGCGCGGATCGGCCACCCGCGTCCGAACTTCGTGCGCGGCGTGGGCATCACCCTCAAGTTCGATGAAAGCCAGTACACCGGCAGCGGCGTGTTTCTGTTCGGCATGGTCCTCGACCATTTCTTCGGCCAGTACTGCTCGATCAACAGCTTTACCCAATTAACCCTGCGCACCTTGCAGCGCGAAAAGAGAGTGGTCCAATGGCCCCCGCGAACCGGCGATCAACCCCTGGTCTGATCGACCAGGCACGGGCTGAGCCGCACCGATTCGAATTCTTTCAGTTGGTGCGTTTGCTCCGCCTGCATTACAGCAGGAACGGGCAAATGGACCTGCAGACGCGGCCCCATGAAGACCCGTTGCGCTTTCGTTCGCAGCTGTCGCTGAATTTCCCGGCGAGCGAAGTCAGCGATCTGAAATTCGAGCGTGAGGGCAAGGTGTCTGCGGCCGGGCTGCCGCTGACCGAAGTGCAGGTGACGTTCATGGGGCTGGTCGGGCCGTCCGGCGTATTGCCACGCCCGTACACCGAGCTGTTGCTGGAACGCCACATTCAGTACCGCGATGACGCTGCCCACGCGTTTCTCGACGTGTTCTCGCACCGCATGACCACGCTGTTCTACGAGGCCTGGCAGAAGTACAAGTTTTACATCGAGTACGAGCGCAACGGCACGTCGAACTTCGATCGCTACCTGCTGCATCTGGTGGGCCTTGGGCCGCAGGCGCAGAAGCAGAAATTCGGCCCTGAGGGCTCGCCGCTGCGTCGGGAACTGTTCAGCTATTTCTCGGGAATGTTTGCGCAGAAGCCGCGCAACGCGCTGAACCTGCAAGTGATGCTGAGCTTTTACTTCTCGCTGCCGTTCAAGGCGCGTCAGTTCGCCGGGCGCTGGCTGAAGCTCGACGTCAGCCAGTGCACGCAGCTGGGCCGCAAGAATGCTGCCCTCGGGCAGAGCGCCGTGGTCGGCAACCGGGTCTGGGATTACCAGTCCACCGTGCGCATCGACATCGGCCCGTTGACGCTGGCCGACTATCAGCGTTTTCAGCCCGGCACCGAGGACTACCAGAAGCTGGTGGAGCTGGTGCGTTTTTACGTTGGCGCGCACCTGGATTTCCAGATCGCGCCGACCCTCAAGCGCGAAGCGGTGCCGCTGGCGAAGATCGGCCGGCAGGGCAACGTCGCGCTGGGCTGGCTGGGCTGGTTGAAACGTCCGGGCGCCGATGTCGAGCCGGCCCGTTGTGCTCTTTTCCATATTCCTTTTGATGGGGTCTCACTGTGAACCTGAAGTCGCTGTTCGCCAAACTGAACGAAACCAGTCGCACAGCCACAGAAGGCGCTGCCGCCCTGTGCTTGTCAGAAAATCATTACGACGTTGAAGTCGAGCACTTGCTGCTGCAATTGCTGGAAAACAACGACAACGATCTGCCGGCGATCCTCCGTCATTACGACGTGGTCCCCGAGCGCCTGCAGGCGCAGTTGGTCACCGCCCTCGGCACCTTCAAAAAAGGCAACACGCGCACGCCGGCCCTGTCGCCGCACATCACCCGGATGATCGAGCAGGCCTGGGTCTTGGCATCCATCGAATTCGGCCAGAGCCAGATCCGCACCGGCTACCTGATTCAAGCGTTGCTGGACGATGACGAGCTGCACCGCGTGGTCGTGGCCTCCGCGCCTGAGCTGGAAAAAATCAACGCCGACGACCTGCGGGTGAATCTTGCGGCACTGGTGGAAGGCAGCCCGGAATCGGGTCTGGCCAGTCCGCTGGAAAGCCCGAAAGCCGCCAATGGCCGCACCGTTCAGGGCAACGGCAAAACGCCGGGGCTGGATCAGTACACCATCAACCTGACCCAGAGCGCCCGCGACGGTCGCGTCGATCCGGTGCTGGGCCGCGAGTTCGAAGTGCGGCAGATGGTCGACATTCTGACCCGCCGCCGGCAGAACAACCCGATCCTCACCGGTGAAGCCGGCGTGGGTAAAACCGCCGTCGTCGAAGGCCTGGCGTTGCGCATCGTTCAGGGCGACGTGCCGTCGGTGCTCAAGGACGTGGCGATTCACACCCTCGATCTGGGCCTGCTGCAAGCCGGCGCCGGGGTCAAGGGCGAGTTCGAAAACCGCCTGAAGTCGGTCATCGAAGAAACCAAACGCAGCCTGCACCCGATCATTCTGTTTATCGACGAAGCCCACACGCTGATCGGCTCCGGTGGTCAGGCCGGGCAGAACGATGCCGCCAACCTGCTGAAACCGGCACTGGCCCGGGGCGAGCTGCGCACCATCGCCGCGACTACCTGGGCTGAATACAAAAAGTACTTCGAGAAAGACGCCGCCCTCGCCCGCCGCTTCCAGGTGGTCAAGGTGGAGGAGCCGGACGAAGACAAAGCCATTTACATGCTCCGTGGCCTGCTCGGCAAAATGCAGGAGCACCACAAAGTCACGGTCATGGACGAAGCGCTGGTGCAGGCCGTGCGCCTGTCCAACCGCTACATCACCGGGCGTCAGTTGCCGGACAAAGCCGTCAGCGTGCTCGATACCGCCTGCGCCCGCGTGGCCCTGGCGCAGTCGGCGCAGCCCGGCCCGCTGGAAGACTGCAAGCGCCAGATCGACAACGTCCAGGCCGAGATCGCCGTGCTGCAGCAAGAAGCCGCCAAAGGCAGCGACCACTCCCGCCGTCTGGCCGCGCTGAACGAAGAATTGCAGAGCGTCCAGAACACCCGCGAGACCCTGGAGCAGCAATGGCAGCGCGAGCTGGATTTGGTCAAGAAACTCGCTGAACTGGGCAGCGTCGAGACACCCGATGTCAGCGAGATTTCCGCCGTGCGCGCCGAGCTGTCAGCCGTTCAGGGCGAGCAGCCGCTGGTCCACGCACTGGTCGACGGCAGCACCATCGGCGAGGTGATTTCCGGCTGGACCGGCATCCCGCTGGGCAAGATGCTGCGCAACGAAATCGACACCGTGCAGCGCCTGCCGGCACTGCTGGGCGAGCGCGTGCTGGGGCAGGATCACGCCCTGGCGGAGATCGGCAAACGCATCAAGATTTCCCGGGCGCGCATGGAAGACCCGAACAAGCCCATCGGCGTGTTCCTGCTGCTGGGACCGAGCGGCGTCGGCAAGACCGAAACCGCCCTGGCGCTGGCCGACACCCTATACGGCGGCGAACGTAACGTCATCACCATCAACATGTCCGAGTACCAGGAAGCCCACACCGTTTCCAGCCTCAAGGGCTCGCCACCCGGCTACGTCGGTTACGGCGAAGGCGGGGTGCTGACCGAAGCGGTCCGGCGCAAACCCTACAGCGTGGTGCTGCTGGACGAAGTGGAAAAAGCCCACCCGGACGTGCTTGAGCTGTTCTTCCAGGTGTTCGACAAGGGCGTGCTGGATGACGGCGAAGGTCGCGAGATCAACTTCCGCAACACGGTGATCATCCTTACCTCCAACACCGGCACCGATCGCATCATGCAACGCTGCCTGAACACCACCGAGCAGCCGACGCCGGACGAGATCGTCGAAGACCTGCGCGACGAGCTGAACCAGGTGTTCAAGCCCGCCTTTCTGGGGCGCCTGACCATCGTGCCGTACTACCCGGTTCAGGACGAGATTCTGGAGCGCATCGTTGCCCTGAAGCTGGAGCGCATTCGCAAGCGCTTCGAGCGCAACCATCAGGCGGTGCTCGGCTACGACGAGGCGCTGGTCAAGGCCATCGCCGCGCGCTGCACCGAGGTCGACAGCGGCGCACGCAACATCGACAACATTCTGTCCAAGACCCTCATGCCGGAACTGTCCCAGCACGTGCTGGAACGCATGGCCCAGGACAAACCGATTCAGCGCCTGAACATCGAACTGAGCAGCGACGGCGATTTCGCCTACAGCCTCACGTGATCCGGCTTGATTTGATTGAGCATTCATAGGTAGCAGTCATGAACATGCGAAACAGGGAACGTCTTTGCGCCGGGGCCGGCTGGGCCACCCGTGTGACCCTTTTGACGGTCGTGATGGCGCTCACCGCCTGCGGCATCACCGACCGGGCCAGCAAGCGCGTCGATGACACGTGGGCCGGCGACATGCTGTTCGGCGACAAGGAAAAAGTCATCCTGACGGCCGACGGCGGCAACCAGTTGAATCCCGATGAAAGCGGCCGGCCGCTGTCGGTTGTGCTGCGGGTCTATCAGCTCACCGCGCTGGAGCGGTTTGCGTCCATCGACGCCGATTCGCTGTGGGACAACCCGCAGCAGGCCCTCGGTAACACGCTCATCGACAGCCAGGAAATCACGTTGCTGCCGGGCATGGGCCAGATCGACCAGTGGCCGCTGAACAAGGCCACCGGCTATGTCGGCATCGCTGCGTTCTTCCGCTCCGACGAGAAGAGCCACTGGAAAGTCGCCTTCGATGCCAACTCGCTGCGCAAGGACGGTATCTGGTTTTCCTCCGACGGCCTGCGTGTGCTGGTCGACAACAACCATGTGCTGGCGGTGCGTGGCAACGACGTGCTGAACAAGCCGCAGACCGAGGCGCAGTTCGCCAAAAGCAACGTCATGCCCACGGCCGAGCCCGCCGCCAATGCGGGCAATCCGCCCCTGAGCCAACAGGTGCAGGACGCGATGGTGCAAAAGGCCAAGGACACCGCCGTGGACTCTGCGCAACAGAGCGCACAGAAAGGCGTGCAGTCAAAGTTCGATTCATTAGTGGAAGGCGTTCATGAGTAAGCAGAGCCGCGTGATGTGGTCCGAAGGCATGTTTCTTCTGCCGCAGCACTTCCAGTATCAGGATGAATTCCATCAGCACCAGCTGGCCGAATCGACGCTGCGCAGCACGCCCTTCCATTGGGGCGTGCAGGCCATGCAGATCGACGAAGAAGCGCTGGCCGGCGGATCCCTGCAATTCAAGCGGCTGAAACTGGTATTTCCCGACGGCAGCCTGTTCGACGCGCCGTCACACGATCCTCTGCCGGCGGCGCGGGATCTGCGCGAGTTGCTCAAAGGCAATGACTTCAAGGTCTACGCAGCACTGAAACTGCCGGAGCCGTTCGGCCTCAATTACGTCGAAGACGGCCAGGAGCAGAAAAGCGCGCGGCGTTTCCGCAAGCAGTTCGACACCCTGCCCGACCTCAACGAGGGCGATCTGGAAAACGAGATCACCAGCCTGCGCCTGAACGTGGTCATGCTGATCGACGGCGACTCGCTGGACGGCTACAGCTACTGCCCGATCGCGCGGCTGTCGCGCAACAACATCGGCGGCTTCAGCCTCGACACCCATTTCGTGCACCCGACCCTGCACCTGGGCACCCACGAAACCCTGATCGGCCTGGGCAAACGTCTGCTCGGCGCCCTGCATTCGAAGAGCAAGGCGCTGTCGGGCCGCCGCCGCGAACGTGCCGACCAGATCGCCGAATTCGGCTCCAGCGACGTCACGCTGTTCTGGCTGCTCAACACGGTCAACCGCGCGTACCCGAATCTGGCGCACCTGCTGGCCCACCCGCGTCTGCACCCGGAGCGTCTGTACCTGTTCCTCGCAGAGCTGGCCGGTGGTTTGCTGACCTTCTCGCTGGAGGTCGAGCTCAACGACATCCCCGAGTACAACCACCACGACCCGGCGGCGTCGCTGGTCACGCTGGACCAGATGATCCGCACGCTGCTGGACAACGTCATCCCGAACCAGTGCATCGTCATCAACCTGACCCAGACCAAACCGTCGTACTGGCAGGGTCAGCTGCACGATCCGCGACTGGTCGATGCCGATTTCTATATTTCCGTGCACGCCGACATGCCCGGCTCCAGCCTACTGGAACTGGTGCCGCGCGCGGTCAAGGTCGGCTCCCCGGAAGACATCGAAGTGGTGGTCAACAGCGCGATGCCCGGCGCCACGCTCAACCATTCGACGCGATTGCCCAACGCCATTCCGGTGCGTCTGGACAACCACTACTTCTCCATCGAACCCCATGGCCGGGTCTACGAACGCATGATGAGCGCCCAGGCGATCTCGTTCTACGCACCCAGCGCTTTCACCAACCTCAAGCTTGAACTGATGGCAGTACTCAAATGAGCGAAGCCGTAATGCAAGGCGCCATGGCCGCCGACCAGCCAAAACCGACCCTCAAAGACCTGGTGCAGGATTTCATCAGCATGGCGCTGATCCTGCGTCGTGGCCGTCAAGTGACCTCGGTCAGCGCGTTCGAGGAGAGCGTCGACACCTTCTTCGCCAACCTGGAGCGAGAAGCCCGCGCCTCGAATTACAGCGTCGAGCAGGTCAAGGACACGCAATACGCGTTGTGCGCGTTTCTCGACGAAAGCGTGCTGCGGGCCAAAATGCCTGTGGAACCGATCGTGGCAAAAGCCGAGGAGTCGCCCGCTTCAGCCACCGCCGCACTGGCGGCGCCGGCGGAGAAAGTCAACGAGCTGCGCCGGCACATCGAAGTGTCGCCGCTGCAGTTCCGTCACTTCGGCGTGCACCTGGCGGGCGAAGGTTTCTTCGACAAGATCGAAACCCTGCGCGCCGACGTCAAACGCAACCTCGACGTGCTCGAGGTGTATCACCTGTGCCTGGCCCTAGGCTTCGAGGGCAAATTCAGCGTCGGTGAAGGCAAGGATCAATTGCGCTATCTGGCCAACACACTCGGTCAGGACATCGCCCGCTATCGCAAGACCCCCAAAGCGCTGTCGCCGGACTGGGCGCTGCCCGATCAGGTTTCGCAGATGCTGCGTCACGAGGTGCCGGTGTGGGTTTACCTGGCGCTGATCGCGCTGGTCTGTCTGGCGGTTTACCTGACGCTGGACTGGCTGCTGGGCAAGGACGTTGCCTTATTGTCCGAACACATCAGCCAATTGTTCAGTGCCTGAGCACTGCTCGGGTAAGCGAGTCAGGAAGACATGAAAACACTACTTCGCGCTCTAAAAAGTTTCTGGTTCCTCGTCATCACGCTGTGGCTGATAAGCCTCGTCGCCTGCGTGGTCATGGCGGCACGCAGCCAATGGTCGCGGGAATACCTGCTGCAAACCCTGCTCATCGTGAGCGGGTTTTACATCTTCGTCGGCTTTATCCGTCAGATACGACGCATTCAGAAAGAGCGCAATCTCGAAAAACTGGTGCATCACGAAGTTGACCGCTCACTGCCGGCCGACGGCGACTTCCGCGACCAGCAAGTGCTGCGCGACCGCCTCAAGCACGCGATCACCATGCTCCGCGCCGATCGCTCGGCAGGTGGGGGCGGTTCATCGGCTCTGTACGAGTTGCCGTGGTACCTGGTCATCGGGCAGTCGGCGGCCGGCAAGACTTCGCTGCTCACCCGCTCGGGGCTCTCGGCCACCACCGCCAGTGGCCAGAGCAGCGGCGAAAGCGGCACCCGCCACTGCGACTGGTATTTCAGCCCTGAGGCTGTGCTCATCGATACGGCCGGGCGTTACCTGGCCGAGGACTCGGCCGCCAGCGAATTCACCGCTTTCCTGCAACTGCTGAAAAAGCAGCGCAAGAAAACCGCGATCAATGGTCTGGTGCTGGTGGTCAGCCTGCCGGAGCTGCTGGCAGCCACCGCCCATGAACGTGCGGAAATGGCGATCCAGCTGGTCGCACGCATCGAGGAGTACAGCCGCAGCCTCGACGCCCATCCGCCGATCTACCTGATGCTGAGCAAGACCGACCAGTTGCCGGGCTTCAATCAGGCCTTCGACGGTCTGGACCTGAACGAGCGCCAGCAGCCGTTGGGCATGACCTTCGCGCTGTCGGAAATCCGCACACAGGGTTTGAAGACAGTCCTCGACAGCAAACTGAAGAACCTGCACAACGGCGTTCAGCGTCACGTCGACGCGCAGATGATCAGGCTCGGTTCCGACGCCAACAGCGCGCTGCTCAACTTCCCGAACTACTTTGCCGATCTGTCAGGCGTGCTGGTGCCCTTCCTCGAGCACTTCACCCAGCCCGCCAGCCACGGCAGCCCGCTGTTGCTGCGCGGCCTGTATTTCACCAGCGCGCTGCAGACCGCCGAGCAACTGAGCCAGGTGTTCGACGACGATCTGGCCGAAGACTTTGCCCTGCAGCCGGCCAGCGACAGCGCGAATGCCGCGCAGGCCAATGGCCGGAAGACTGGCGACCGCAGCTACTTCATCACTGACACGTTCCGCCGGGTGATTTTTCCCGATCGCGACTTGATCTCGTATCAGTCCCGCGACGGCCGCGACAGGTCGATGACTCCGGTGGTCATTGCCGCCGCGCTGCTCGCCGGTCTCGGTTTCATTGGCTGGCAGGCGCTGTCGTTTCAGCACAACCGCGAGTGGATCGCCGCCCTGCAGGACAAGCTGACCGAGCTGCAGGATGCGCCCGACCGCGCCCAGCGCATGGCGGCAGGCGAAGGCCTGGAACTGCTGCGCCATGAACTGGCGCAAATCGAGAAGCACCGCGCCAAGGGCGTGCCGCTGCAACTGAGTGCCGGCCTGTATCGCGGTGACGAAATCTTTGCTGCCGCGCAATCGGCGTATCTGCAGCAACTGCGCAGCCAGGCCCTTGAGCCAGTCGCCCTGAAGCTGCAAATGCAGATGCGTGCGTTCAACGAGTTCACCAAATCCGTGGACCCGCAGAACGAACTCGGTGCCACTGCTGGTAAATCAAGCGGCAAGGCTGGCGGTAAAAACGACAAGGGCCAGAAGCTGGCCGATCGCGGCGTGCGCAGTTTTGCCGCCAACACCGGCAAGCCAAGCCTGAGCAGCATTCCGCGCAGCGTCGGCGATGTCGGCAGCCGCGTTAAAGGCGCCGTGCGCAGCAACGTGACCAAAACCCGCGAAGCGGCCCTCGCCGACCTGCGCAACCCGGCCACGGCCAGTGACGCGGCGGAACTGTCGGCCACCACCGGCGGGCTGTCGTTGTCCGAAGAAATGCTCGGCCGTCTGGATGAGCAGCAAGTCGCGTCGATCATCGAGTCCTACAATTCGCTCAAGCTGTACCTGATGCTGACGCAACCCAACGCCCATTCGGACCCGGAATTCGTCAGCGCTGCCTTGCCCGTCGCCTGGAGCAACACGGCGTCGGCGAACAGCCCGGTCAGCGACGAGGTGATCGCCGACAACGTGCCGATGTACGTGCAGTTGCTCAAAACCGGTCAGGCCCCTGCCCTGCCCCGCAACGATCAACTGGTCGAAGAAACCCGCAAGAGCCTCAAGTCTTTCATGATTTCCAGCTCGCTGGTGGACCGTGAATACCTGCGCCTGCAACTGGAAGCCAGTCGGCAATTCCCGGCCGTGGGCCTCAACGAGCTGGTGCCGCTGCCCGGTCGCCAGTTGCTCTATGGCAGCGAAGCGGTGCCGGCGATCTTCACCCGCCAGGGTTGGGACGGTTTCGTCAAACCCGAGCTGATCAAGCTGATGTCGAGCAACCTGCGCAACGAGTCCGACTGGGTGCTCGACGGTGACGGCGGCGACAGCATCATCCAGAAAGCCAACTTCATGCGCGAGTTCATGGCGCGCTACAAGCGTGACTACGCCCAGTCCTGGTACACCTTGCTGAGCAGCGTCGGCGTGCGCCACTTCACCGACATGGCCAACGCCACGCAACAGTTGTCGCTGCTGAGCGACGTGCAGAATTCGCCGGTGAAAATCCTGCTGTCCGGGGTCAACGACAACACCCAGTGGGACGTGCCTGCGCCCCAGGTCAATCAACAGCCCGGCACGCCGAAGGCTGATGATTTCTGGAGCAAGGTCACCGGACTGGTCAGCGGCCCGCAAGTGCCGACCGCAGCCATGCTTTCCCCACTGCCAGCAGTGGATGACGGCAGCCTGGCCCAGCGCTTCGAACCGGTGTCGCGGGTCTTCGCGACGCAGAACGCCGAGGGTGCGGACAGCACGATCATGGATCGTTACCTGGCGGCGCTGCGCAAACTGAAGGTGCGGATGAACAACATCCAGCGCTCCCAGGATGTCGGCAAGAGCAGCAAACAGCTGATCAGCGAAACCCTCGAAGGTCAGCCGAGCGAAGTCACCAACGTGCGCAACTACGTCGAGACCACGGTCGATACCAGCCAGGGCGGCTTGTCCGAATCGTTGCAGGGTCTGTTCAGCCTGCCGATCCAGTTCGCCTGGGAAACCCTGCGTGACCCGGCCGGCCAGCAGATCGCCAAGGCGTGGGCGCAGCAGATTGCCAAGCCGTGGGAACAGGTCATGGCGCACCGTTACCCGATCGCCGCCGGCAGTCGCAACGAAGCTTCGGTCAAGGACCTGCAGCGTTTTGTCGATCCCGAGTCCGGCCTGCTGCCGAACTTCAAGCGCAACGAGATCGGCAACCTGTCCGGCGGTGAAGGCCTGGGCATGAGCAGCGGCGCCAAGACCGCGCCGCTGGTCAACCCGAACATGGTCACCAGCATCGACAAAGCCAGCTCCCTGGGCCAGGTCATCGCCAGCCTGTCGGACAAGGAAAACGGCTTCGAAATCATGCTGGAACCGTCGGCGTTCTTCACCGACATCATCTTCACCCTCGACGGTCAGGTTCAGCATTACCGCAACGGCAAGACCAGCTGGAGCCGCTTCTCCTGGCCGGGCACCACCACAGCGCCGGGCGCACGTCTGGACGTCGTGACGCTGACGGGCGAGCGCATCACCGTGTTCGACTACCCCGGTCGCTGGGGCCTGTTGCGCATGAACGACAGCGCGCGGGTTGATGACCTCGACGGCATCCAGCAGCGCTTCAGCTGGAACACTGCCAACGGTCAGGTCAGCCTCGCGGTGCGCAACTATGGCGGGGTCAAGCTGACTGACCTGGCCAACGTCAAATCCCTGAGCGCGCTGAACACGCCGTCCAAGGACGTGGCGCAAGGATCGGCGAAGTGATGAGCGGCGCGCTGTTCTTTGCACGCTGCGGTGTGAACCGCCGGGAGCGCCGTCAATGATCGGCTGCTTCGGCAAGCTGCCGTCGAGCGCGGACTTCGTCAGCCTGCACGGCGCGGCGGATGACGTCTGCGAGTTCGATGGCTGGCTGCAGGGGTCGCTGGCGGCGATTCATTCGCAGGAAGACTGGCAGGCGCGATTCGATCGCCTGCCGCTGTGCTTCTTCTCGTACCGCGCGCGCTCGGGCAACTGGTTGTTGGGCGGGCTGGTCAGTTCGATGGATTCCAGCCAGCGCCGTTACCCGCTGTTCATCTTCCAGTCCGTGAAGGCGGGGGATGGCGGGCCGCTGGTCAACCCGTTCACCCTGAGCGAATTGTTCTGCGCGCAGATCAAGCCGCTGCTGCACCTCGGTGCCCAGGGCGAGCGATCGGCAGTGCTGTTCGAGCGGATCAAGGCCCTGCGCCCGTTGCAGGGGCAGGACTTCGCCCTGTTCCGCCAGGTGCACGAGAAATTCCTGCGCAACTTCAACCTGCGGGACATCGCCACGGCGCTGGGTCATTCCTGGCCGGAGTTCGTCACCAATGCCGTGCTGACCCGCCTGCATGCGCTGCGCCGCCCGCTGAATCAGGCACAGGCGCCGGGCATCAGCCTGCCGCTGCCTGCAGAACGCGGCTTGAAGAACCCGACCGCGGACCTGTGGGTCGACTGGCTGACGCGGATGAAAACCGGCCGTGTGTCGCCCCAGGTCAGCGTGCTGGCCGATGACTTCATGCGGCCCAAGCTGCTGTGCTTCCCGTCGCGCAGCAACACCGGCCTGTACACGGCCCTGACCGACCCGGCCGAACGGCCGGAGCATTACGACGTGCTGGCGGATTTCGCGGCATTCGACGAACACCACCGCCCGCCTCAGTTTCCCGACACCGAACGCCCCCTTTATGACGTCATCGACCGTTTTGTCGACGCGCTGGATGTGAAGTCTGTATGAACAAGCTCAAGTATTACCTGCTGCGTTACCAACCCTACATTTTGGGGGTGTGCTTCTTCCTGACGATCTTCATCGTCTGGGGGCTGGGCCGCGCGCTGGACTTCAGTTCCCTGGGCAGCCTGCTGACCGGCATCGGCGTGTTTTTGCTGCTGTCGATCGGCTACGTGCTGTATCTCTACCGGAGCACTTCGCGGCAGCACAACCTCGAAGGGCTGCTGCGCGACGACGCCGATCAGGCGGTGTTGAACGCCAGCCCCGCGGACCGCGAAGAGGTCAGCCTGCTGCGCGAACGCCTGTTGCAAAGCATCGATCGCCTGCGCAGCAACACCCCGCGCGGCACCCGTGCCAAAGACGCGCTGTACGCCCTGCCGTGGTACCTGGTGGTCGGTCAACCAGCCGCCGGCAAGAGCACCATGCTCTATCAATCCGGCCTGAATTTCCCCTACGCCGAGCGTGAAGGCGTGCGCGTCGCCGGCTTGGGCGGCACCCGCAATTGCGACTGGTTCTTCAGCTCCGAAGCGGTGCTGCTGGACACCGCCGGCCGCTACATGACCGATCAGGAGGAAGCCGGTAAATGGCGCGGCTTCCTTCAACTGCTGCGCCAGCACCGTCAGCGTCGCCCGCTCAACGGGCTGATCGTGACGGTGAGCATCCACGACATCCTGCAGGCCTCGCTGGAAGATCAGGAACGTCTGGCCAAGCGCCTGCGTGAGCGCATCCAGGAAACCTACTCGCTGCTGGAAGTGCGCCTGCCGATTTATCTGGTCTTCACCAAGTGCGACCTGGTCCCCGGTTTCGCGCCGTTTTATCGCCAGCTCGACGAGGTGGGCCGTGGCGAAGTGATGGGCAAGACCTTCCCCCACAAGGACTATGAAAAAGCCGACTGGGCCCAGCGTTTCGGCGTGGCCATGGACGAGCTGGTCAACTACTGGAAGGAAGTGGCCAGCCAGCAACTGGTGTTGCAGGACATCCAGATCACCCGTCGCGACTCGGCGGTCTACCGTTTCCCGCTGGAACTCGCGGCGCTCAAGCCCCGGCTGCAACTGTTCGTCGACGCCCTGCTGCGCGCCAATCCGTATCAGAACGCCGAGCTGCTGCGCGGTTTCTACTTCACCAGCGCACTGGATGCCGACGCGCCGGAACTGGGGGGCCACACCCGTCAGGTCAGCGAACGGTTCTCCCTCGAAGCCGAGCAGGCAACCGCCCACGGCCAGGCCCAGCCTCAGCCGCTGTTCATCAACAGCCTGTTCCGCAAAGTGATCATCCCCGACCAGCATCTGGTGGCGCTGTACACCAGCAACGCTCGCGAACGCCGTCGCAAGGCCGCGTGGGTCGGCGGCGCCAGCCTTATCGCCCTGCTGCTGTGCGGCGCGTGGGGCTGGTCGTTCTGGAACAACAAGACCGAGATCCAGACGCTGTCTTCCGAGCTGACCGCTGCGGCAGCCCAGGATAACGCGACGCCGGGGCAGTACACCGACTGGCAAACCCTTGACCGCTTGCGTGTCCGGACCGCCGATTACTACGTCCGCCACCATGATCAGGGCGTGCCGCTGCGCCTGCGTCTGGGCCTTTATCAGGGCTACAACGTCGAGCCGCTGGTGCGGGCGCGTTACTTCAGCCGGCTGGAAACGGTCATGCTCAAGCCGACTGCCGACAACCTCACGCGCTCGCTGTACCTGCTGACCACGATCAAGGTCTACCAGCGCAACGCCAAGGACTTGATGCCGGTCACCGGTGTCGACAGCGTCGAGCCGCGCGCCCTGCCCAACGACAACCGCGCGCAGTCGATCGCCGACTTTGGCAAGGCCACCCTGGAGACCTACGTTCAGCTCTCGCGCTCCCAACGGGAAAAAGCCGATCCGGCTTTTCTCAAGGCGAAGATCCCTGACTATTGGTACCCGGCCATCGCCAAGCAGACCGGCAAAACCATCGGCGCGACCGGCGCTGCGACCAACTCGGGCACGGACTACGAGCTTGCCAGTCGCCAGGTCAATTTCTACAGCGACCAGATCCACGAACCGGACGTGCCGAGGATTCTCGACAACGCGTTCCTGACCTCCAGTTCGCGCAATTACATCAACAGCCTGCTCTCGCAGTCACTGCGCTCCATCGAGACCATCACCCTGGAATCGGACACCCTGTTCGCCTTCGGCCGTGCCGATTTCCAGAGCCTGAAAACCGAGGGCCAGAGCCAGTTGAGCGCCATCGCCGGCAAGCTGCTGAGCACGCCGAATATCGGCAAGATCGTCATCGCCGGTCACGCCGACCAGCTCGGCGACCGTCAGGGCAACCTGCAGGTGTCCAGGCAGCGGGCGCAAACCATCAAGACCTATCTGGTCGGCAAGGGCGTGCCCGCCGAGCTGGTGGAAGCCGTTGGCGAAGGCAGCGAGAAGCCGCTGGTCAAGTGCGACATGCAGCAGCCGCGCGCGCAGTTGATCCAGTGCCTTGAGCCGAACCGGCGCGTAGAAATCGAAGTGCGTGCGCTCAACTGATTGGGCGCAGGCATCTGAAGAACCCGACGCCAGGGCCCTGTTGCATGAAGGCCCGGGCAGCGGCAACCGATTCCTCTGACGCTTCAGAGGGGTCAAATCAAGGGGCGTGACCTGGCCGCTGGGCGGCTAGCCCCAACCTGTAAGTAAGGAGAATCAAGAAATGGCATTTGACGCATATATTCAGATCGACGGCATTCCAGGCGAAGTTCTGGATGACAAGCACAAGGACTGGATCGAAGTACTCGGCTACGAGTACGGCGCCACCCAAGCGACGTCGGCGACTGCCAGCTCTTCGGGCGGTGCGTCCTCCGAGCGTGTTGCACTGAGCGATTTCAGCATCCGCAAAGCAGTCGACAAAGCGTCTGCAAAGTTGTTCGAAGCGTGCTGCAAAGGCACTCACATCGCCAAGATCCAGCTGAACGTCAACCGTGCGGGCGGCGACAAGCTGACCTACCTGACCATCAACCTGGAAGAGGTTGTGGTGTCGTCGGTCAAGGCCGTTGCCGGTGGCAGTCAGGATGGCGAAGACAAAGCCGTCAGCGACCTGCCGATCGAAGAAATCAGCTTCAACTTCGCTCGCATCAAAACCACGTACACCCAGCAGAGCCGTGCCGATGGCCAGGGTGGCGGTAACGTCACTGGCGGTTGGGACCGTACTGCGAACAAGGTTTTCGCTTGATCGAGTAGTCACAGCGGTCCGTTGCCTGGCGCAGCGGGCCGTATTCAACACCGCGTCGGCTGGATCGGCGCGGTGTTCTTTTTTCTTATCCCGAGTTGACCATGTCTGAATTTCTCAACGACCTTTCACTGACCGAACTGACAGCGCCGATCGATGGAGGAAGCGGCGAAGACCTGAGCTTTTCCACGCTGTTCGACAACGTCAAGGAAGCTCGTCGAGCGGACCCTGATTACTTGACCCAGGGTGACTGGCAGACCGATCTGAAATCCTCGGATTGGGACCTGACGATCACCCTGGCTGCACAAGGCCTTGCTCAACAGAGCAAGGATTTGATGCTGGTCGCCTGGCTCAGTGAAGCCCTGGCGCACAAATACCACTTTCTCGGCATCACCTTCGGCCTGACCCTGGCCGAGCGGATTCTTGAGCGCTTCTGGGATGACCTGTACCCGGCGCTGGACGAAGGCCTGGAAGAGCGCGCGGCACGCCTGGCCTGGCTGAAAACCACCCTGGCCGATGTGGTCGGCGGACTGCCGATCACCCAGGGCGATCAGTTCGGCCTGCTGCGTTATGACGAGTCCCGGCACATCGAAAACCTGGCCCTGCAGAATCCGCAGGCGATGCGCGTCGCACTGGACGAAGGCAAGATCAACGCGGAAATCTTCCAGCGTTCGGTGGTGCTGACCGACACCGAGCACTTCCTGCGCAAGGCATCGGAAATCACCGACAGCCTGCAGGCCTGCCGGCAGTTGCAAGCCACGGCGGATCGCCTGTTCGGTGTTGAGGCGCCAAGCTTTGCCGGTTTGAGCGAGATCCTCTCACGCGCCGCGCAACTGGCTGAAAAACTGCTCAAGGACCGTGGCGTGGAAATCAATCCCGCCCCTGCCCAGCCGACCGCCGAACCTGTCGCCGAACCGGCCGATCAACCTGCTGCGGGGCCTGCCATGACCATCACCGTGAAAGACACCGCGTCGGCGCCACTGCGCACCACGCCGCTGACCCGCGACGAAGCCTTCACCATGCTCGCCGGCGTCGCCCAGTTCTTCAAACAGACCGAGCCACAAAGCCCGGTGCCGTACCTGATCGAACGCGCGATCAAATGGGGCAACATGCCGCTGGAAGGCTGGCTCAACGACGTCATCAAGGACAGCAACGTGGTCGACAGCATTCGTGATGTGCTGGGGACGAAAGAGCCGAAGGGCTGACACGAAACCCAGACGGGCAACCGAACGCTCATCAAAAATGACGCCGCCGCAACCGTTACAGGTGGGCGAAGATCCTGTGGGCACGACCAGCGCTGTCAGCCTGTCAGCCCATCAGTTCGGAAATCTCGATCAGATTCAGGTCCGGGTCACGCACATAAACCGACCGAATCGGCCCCGTCGCGCCGGTGCGCTGGACCGGCCCTTCCACGATCGGCCACGCCTGCGCCTGCAAGTGCGCGATCACCGCGTCGAGGCTGTGGCTGGCGATAAAGCACAGGTCCAGCGCGCCGGGCACCGGCAGGTGAGCCTTGGGTTCGAACTCGTGACCGCGCTCGTGAACGTTGATCTTCTGGTTGCCAAAGCGAAACGCCAGGCGGCCGCTGCCGAAGGTTTCCAGCTGCATGCCCATGACGCGAACGTAGAAATCCTTGCAGGCCCCCACGTCCACGGTGGTCAGGACCAGATGGTCAAGGTGCTCAATCATTGCGTGCGCTCCGTGGGCTAAATGGGTAGACCGTGAGGCAGTCCTTCGGCACCGACCTCAGTGTTCGTTCTTGTCCAGCATTCTCAGCTTCTGCGGCAATGCCCACATTAACAGGCCAGCCGCGATCAGGCTGCTCACGCCGATGACGTAAAGCGCGGGCGTCGTGGTGCCGGTGAGGTCTTTGATCCCGCCGACCATCACCGGGCTGACGATGCCGCCAAACTGCCCCAGGGTGTTGATCAGCGCGATACCGCCCGCAGCGCCGGCACCTGCGCCCGCCAACAGCTTGGGCGGGAGGGTCCAGAATGCCGGAATGGCGGCGACGATCCCGCCACCGAGCATGGCCAGGGAGACGATCAGCAGGCTGGTGTGCTGGGCAAAAAATCCCGCGCTGAAGAAGCCGATGGCCCCAAGCACCATCAGCCCGCAGACGAATTTGCGGCGTTCGCCGCTGGCATCCGAGAGACGTCCGACAACGATCATGCTGACGGCGCCGAAGATATACGGAATGGCCGTGAGCAGCCCGATGATCACAGGGCTTTCGACGCCGGCGCTGCGAATCAGCTGCGGCGCCCAGAAGTTAAGGCCGTAGGACGCCACCTGAATCAGGAAATAAATCAGCCCGAGCATCAGGAAGCCCGGCATTTTCAGCGCGGTCAGCAGCGAACCGCCCTGCTTGTTCGGCTCATGCTCGGCGATGCGGCTGGAGAGGTAGGTCTTCTCGTCGTCGGTCAGCCAGTGGGCATCCGCGACACGGTCCTTGAGCAGCTTCAGCACAGCGAAACCGAGGGCAATGCAAGGCAGGCCACCGAGGAGGAACAGCCAGTGCCAGCCACGCAATTGCATCACGCCGTCCATATGACCGAGCACCAGCCCCGAGACCGGCGCGCCAAGCAACCCGGCGAAGGCCGACGCCAGGAATAGAATCGACGTGATGCGACCCCGGTAGGTCTGCGGGAACCAGAGCGTCAGGTAAAACAGCACGCCCGGTGCGAACCCCGCTTCCATGGCGCCGATGATGAAACGCAGCACATAGAACTGCCATTCGGCGGTGACGAAGACCATGAGCGCCGTGGCGACGCCCCACGACATCATGATGCGGGCAATCCAGCGCCGCGCCCCCACCTTGTACAGCATGATGTTGCTCGGCACTTCGAACAGCACGTAGCCGATGACGAACAGGCTCGCCCCCAGCCCGTACGCGGTGTCGCTCAGGCTCAGATCCGTCTGCAGCTGGAACTTGGCGAAGCTGATGTTGATGCGATCAAAAAACGCGAACAGGTAGCAGACCATGATCAACGGCATCAAACGCCAGGCGACCTTGCGGATCAGTGCCTTTTCGGCGCTTACAACCTCGGCGAGGCTGCTGTTCGGGGTCAGAACAGAGACGGTCATTGCAATACTCCAGATGGACTCCCTGAGAGAGCCCTATTGTTTTTGTTGTCTGGACGCGTACGCAGCGGAGTGCGCGCGTTTGTGGGGGAAAACCGGGACGGGCGCCGCGTCAGCCGGGCAGATTTTCCGGCGCCGGGTGAAGATCACGGTTGCGCCCTGCCTTGGCCACCTGCCCCGGCATTTCATGGCCCAGCAGCTCCGGTAAACCGCGCGACAGGACGAGCAGATGCGCCAGGTCAACGCCTGTCTCGATGCCCATCTCATCGCACATATTCACCAGGTCCTCGGTGCAGATATTGCCCGATGCACCCGGCGCAAACGGGCAGCCACCGAGCCCGCCCAGCGAGGCATCAAAGCGCCGCGCCCCCGCTTCGTAAGCGGCGAGCACATTGCTCAGCCCCAGGCCGCGGGTGTTGTGAAAATGCAGCGTCAGCGCCGATGCCGGAACGCGCGCAAGCACGCCCTGCACCAGCGAAAACACCTGACGGGGGTTGGCCATGCCAGTGGTGTCGGCCAGGGAAATGCCGTGCATGCCCAACGCCAGATAGTCATCGACGATCCGCAGCACACGGTCTTCATCGATGCGGCCCTCGAACGGGCAACCGAACGTGGTGGCAATGGAGCCGTTCAGGCTAAGCCCAGTGCCCGAGGCCAGCGAGACCACCTCGGCGAAGCCCGCCAGCGACTGCTCGCAACCCATGCGCATGTTCGCCAGGTTGTGGGTCTGGCTGGCGGACATCACCAGATTCAGCTCATCGGCACCCGCCTCGATGGCCCGCTGGGCACCGCGCAGGTTGGGAATCAGGGCGACGTAGATCACACCGGGCTGGCGCCGGATGCCGCGAAACACCTCATGCCCGTCACGCAAGGCCGGAATGGCTTTGGGAGAAACAAAAGAACCGGCTTCGATTCGGCTGAAACCGGCGAGAGAAAGTTGGTCGATCAAGGCGATCTTGTCAGCGGTGTCCACCCAGGTCGGCTCGATCTGCAAGCCGTCGCGCGGCGACACTTCCTGCACGATCAGGCGCTGGGAAAAGTCGGTGATCATTGCACCACCCCACTGTGCTTGAGCTGCGCAATGTCATCGGCGCTCATGCCCAGCTCGCCGAGCACACTGTCAGTGTGCTGCCCCAGCGCAGGGCCTTGCCAGTTCACCGAGCCTGGGGTTTCCGAGAGTTTCGGCACGATGCCCGGCATCTTCACCGTGGCCCCGCCCGGCAGATCGGCGTCGAGAATCATCCCGCGCGCCTGGTAGTGAGGATCGGCGACGATGTCCGCGACGTTGTAGATCCGCCCCGCCGGCACCTCGGCCGCCTCAAGCGCCTTGAGCACGTTGTCGATGGGCAAGGCCGACGACCACGCGCTGATCGCCCCGTCGAGCATGTCGCTCTGGGCGGCGCGGCCGTCGTTGTGGGCGAACTCGGGATCCTCGGCCAGATCGGCGCGGCCAATGGTCTGCATCAGGCGCTTGAAGATCGGGTCGCTGTTGCCGGCGATGACCACGTAGGCACCATCGGCGGTCGGGTAAGTGTTGGACGGCGCAATGCCCGGCAGTGCGCCGCCACTGCGCTCACGGACGTGGCCAAGCATGTCGTATTCCGGCACCAGGCTTTCCATGACGTTGAACACGCTTTCGGCCAGGGACACATCGACCACCTGACCATCGCCCTGGCCGGTCTTGACCCGCAACAGCGACATCAGCGCGCCCATCACCGCGTGCATCGACGCCAGCGAATCCCCCAGGCTGACCCCGACTCGCGCCGGGGGCGAGCCCGGCGTGCCGGTGGTGTAGCGGATGCCACCCATGGCTTCGCCAATGGCGCCGAACCCGGGACGGTCGCGGTAAGGACCGGACTGGCCGTAGCCGGAAATGCGCACGAGGGTGAGTTTGGGGTTCAGCGCGTGGAGCACGTCCCAACCCAGACCCAGTTTTTCCAGCGCACCGGGCCGCAGGTTTTCGATCAACACGTCAGCGCTTTCAGCCAGCCGCTTGACGATGTCGATGCCTTCGGGGGATTTGAGGTTCAGGGAAAGGGATTTTTTGTTGCGCGACTGCAGGTACCACCACAGCGAAGTGCCTTCGTGCAGCTTTCGCCATTTACGAAGCGGATCGCCCTGCCCCATGGATTCGATTTTGATCACCTCGGCGCCGAACTCGCCCAGCAGGCGGGCGGCAAAGGGTGCAGCGATCAGTGTGCCGATTTCAATGACGCGCACGCCTTGAAGGGGGCCTGTCATAGCGGTGACCTCGAGTCTTTCTTGGAATTTGTCGCCAAGACTAGAGGAACAGGGTTCTGCAAATCCAACCGTCAGTTGGCAACGACCGTTCGCGAAACGCGAAGGCTCAGCCTCCGTGGCGCTGCAGATGCTCGAACAGCAACTGGCTGACCGGCGACAGTGCCGCGGTGTCGCGCACCACCAGAATCAGCGTGCGCCGGGCCCATGCATCGCTCAAGCCTACGGCCCTGAGGCCCAGCGACGGACCGAGCAGGTCGAACGCCTTGCGCGGCAGTACGCCGATGCCCATGTCGGCCTGGACCATCCGGCACATGGCGTCGAAACCCGGCACGTGGATGCGCACCCGCAGCGGCCTGCCGTGGGCGCGAGCGGCGTTCTGGGTACGCATGTTGATGGAGCTGGCGGCGTGCAAGCCGATGTAGTCACTGCCGAGGGTGTCCTCGAACGCCACCTGTTGCTCCCCGGCCAGCGGGTGATCGTCACGCATCACGACGACCAGTTCGTCGCGGCGATACGGTGCGCTGTGAAGGCCCTGAGTGTCGGTGTCTTCAGAGCAGATGCCGATGTCCGCGACACCATCGACCAAGCCCTGCACGACGCCGTTGCTGGGCCGCTCTTCGAGATCGACTTTGACCAACTCATGAGTGGCCACGAAGGCGTGCAGGTCTTCCGGCAAGAACTGAATGATGGCCGAGAGGTTGGCCAGCATCCGCACATAACCGCGCATGCCCTGCAGGTGCTCGTCGAGTTCAAGTCCCATTTTTTCCAGATCGGAGAGCATCCGCCGGGCATGGTGCAGCATCGTCTCGCCTGCTGCCGTCAACAGCATGCCCTTGGCATTGCGCAGGAACAGGCCAATGCCGAGCACTTCTTCCAGCTCCAGCAGCCGCTTGCTCGCAGCCGAGACCGCAATCGCCTCCCGCGCCGCCGCCCGGGTCAGGGTGCCTTCTTCGTACACCGCAACGAACAGCCTGAGGGTAATCAGGTCGAGTCGGCGGATGAGGTTTTTATGGAGCATGGGACGTACTCGATCAGGGCGCGGCCGAAAGCATACACGCGCTGCTGCTTGGTGAGACCGGCTTCAGCCGGGAATCGGCCAGGGCGAGCACGATCAATTTCGCGGCGTGCCATCCGACGCCTTCCCGGCTAAAGCCGGTCCCACTATCGATACGCGCTGTGCTAGTGGGACCGGCTTTAGCCGGGAATATGCCAGCGTGTGCGCCATCCATTTACGTCGAGACAAATGACGCCTTCCCGACACGAGGCTGACATAACGGGGTTGCCGTCCGAGTCTCCGACGGCAACCGCATCCATCCAAAAGGATTGCCCAGACACTGCATTTCTGCCAAAAAGAGGATAATCCGCCATCAAGCTGAACCGATTCAGGTCGATAACAGGGGGATTCCTCTTTCTACGGACAGCTCCCAGATGAACCTCAGACGCCTCAACATTGCTCCCCGCTCGCTGATCTGCTTCGGCTTTTTCGCCGTATTGATCGCCGCCGTCGGACTGTTCTCACTGATGCAATCGTCCAGGCTGAAAGACGCCCGCGACGCCCTGCAGGACAACGTGCTGCCCACCCTCCTCGCCATCGCCGACATCAAAAATGACCTGCTGACCATCCGCCTCGGCAACACCAGCCTGCGCGCCGCACAAAGCCCCGCCAGCACCGACGCCGCCATGAAGCGCGTCAGTCAGGGCCGTGCCGAACTGGAGAAAGACGTGCAGGGCCTGAGGTCATTGCTGATCACCGAGCGTGGCCTGAACGCCTACCGCGAGATGGAGCGCGACATGCAGGCCTACCTCGCCGTGCACACGCGCTTTCTCGACGCCGTGGCGCAGAAACGGGATGACATTATCGTTTCGCTGACCGAACCGTCCGGGGAACAGACCCGCGCGGCCGACGCCCTCGCCAAGGACATCGCGACCATCGCCGACCTGGGCAACCAGAAAATGCAGGACTCGGATGTCGCGGCAGATGAAAGTTACGCTCAGTCCCGCGATGTCATCATTGGCGCCATCGTGATCGCCCTCGCTGCCACCCTCGCCCTGGCTGCGCTGTTTACCCGCAGCCTGGTGGCGCCCATCGCCAAGGCCCTGGCCGTCGCGGAGAACATCGCTGCTAATGACCTGAGTAAGCCGATTCAAGTGGACGGTTCCGATGAGCCGGGCCGCCTGCTGCAAGCGCTGTCGGTGATGCAACAGAACCTGCGCCACACCCTCTCGGAGCTCGGCCACTCGTCTAATCAGCTGGCCTCGACTTCCGAAGAGATGACCGCCGTGACTGAAGAATCCCTGCGCGGGGTTCAGCGTCAGAATGACGAAATCAATCAGGCCGCCACGGCCATCAATCAGATGAGCGCAGCGGTGGAAGAAGTCGCCCACAACGCCTCCCTGGCTTCGACGGCGGCACGGGATTCCAGCGACTCGGCGGAACAGGGCCGCCTGCGGGTCAACGAAACCATTTCGGCGATCAACGAGCTGCATGACTCGGTCGGCAGCACAGCGGATGAGATCAATGGCCTGGCCGGCCAGGTGCAGAACATCAGCGGCGTGCTGGACGTGATCCGCGGCATCGCCGATCAGACCAACCTCCTCGCCCTCAACGCGGCCATCGAAGCGGCCCGCGCAGGCGAAGCCGGACGTGGTTTCGCGGTGGTGGCCGACGAAGTCCGCGCCCTGGCCCACCGCACCCAGCAGTCCACGGCCGAGATCGAAAAGATGATCGACTCGATCCAGGGCGGCACACACAAGGCGGTCACGGCCATGGGCCAGAGCAGCGAGCGCGCCCGGGTCAGCCTGGACGTGGCCGGTGCCGCCGGTCGTGCCCTCGCCGAAATCAAAACTGCCATCGTGTTGATCAACGAGCGCAACGTCAGCATCGCCACCGCCACTGAACAACAGGCCCAGGTCGCGCGGGAAGTCGATCGCAACCTGACTAGCATCCGCGACCTGTCACTGCAGACCTCTGCCGGCGCCCATCAGACCTCGGCGGCGAGCAATGAACTGTCGCAACTGGCGGTGGGCCTGAACGGTCTGGTGATGCAATTCAGAACTTAATGGCACCCGCGGAATCGCAACACTGAGCCGCCTGTTGGCGGCATCAGATGATTTCGGAGGTAAAGCATGAAGTTTGTAAAGCTGGGTTCCACGGGTCTGGACGTGTCGAGGCTGTGCCTGGGGTGCATGACGTTTGGCGACCCGGATGCCGGCACGCACCCGTGGACGCTGGATGAAAACGCCAGCCGGCCGATCATCAAGCATGCTGTCGAGCAAGGCATCAACTTCTTCGACACGGCCAACAGCTATTCGGCGGGCACCTCGGAAGTCATCGTCGGCAAGCTGCTCAAGGAGTTCACCCGTCGCGAAGAAACCGTCATCGCGACCAAGGTGTTTTTTCCGGCCAACATGTGGGAAGGCTCCAAGCGACCCAACGAACAGGGCCTGTCGAGAAAAGCCATCATGGCCAACATCGACGCCAGCCTGACGCGGCTCGGCACCGATTACGTCGACCTGTACCAGATTCATCGCTGGGATTATCACACCCCCATCGAAGAAACCATGGAAGCGCTGAACGACGTGGTGCGGGCCGGCAAGGCGCGCTACATCGGCGCGTCGTCGATGTTCGCCTGGCAGTTCGCCAAGGCTCAGCAGGTCGCGACAGCCCATGGCTGGAGCCGCTTTGTGTCCATGCAGAACTACCTCAATCTGGTGTACCGCGAAGAGCAGCGCGAGATGATTCCGCTGTGCTTGGATCAGGGCGTCGGCCTGATGCCCTGGAGCCCGATGGCCCGTGGCAGACTCACCCGGCCCCACGGTCAGCAAACCGAACGCACGAAAACCGACATCTCTGGCCAGTCGTTTTACGAGGCAACGGAAGTCGAGGACGGCCGCGTCATTGATGTGGTCGAGCACATTGCCGGCGAGCGCGGCGTGCCCATGGCGCAGGTCGCGCTGGCCTGGGTGCTGGCCCAGCGGGGCGTGTCGGCGCCGATTGTCGGTGCCTCCAAGCCGCACCATCTGGACGATGCGATCGCGGCGCTGGAACTGGTGCTCAGCGATGATGAAGTGAAACGCCTTGAAGCGCCTTACGTTCCCCATGCTGTCACGGGCTTCGCGTGAAGCCCAACGGTAACTCCGGGCTTGCCACCGGCCGGGCCGTCGTGTTGTTCGACGGCACCTGCAAACTGTGCAATGGCTGGGCGACCTTCATCATCAGCCAGGACCGCGAGCACCGCCTGACCCTGGCGGCCGTGCAGTCGCCCGAGGGTCAGGCCCTGCTGAAATGGGCCGGGTTGCCCCAGGACCAGTTCAACACCATCGTGCTGGTGGAAAACGACCGCTTTTATGTGCGCTCGGACGCGATGTTCAAGATCTTGGCCCACCTGCCCGCGCGGTGGCACTGGTTGCTCATGGCGCGGATTTTCCCGAGGGTGTTGCGCGACTGGCTGTACGACAAGATCGCGCTGAACCGCTACAAGCTGTTTGGCCGTTATGACGCGTGTCGCTTGCCTGCGGCGGACCATCCGGGCCGCTTCCTGAGCAAGAACGCCCTCAACCACCGCTAAATCTTCAGCGGCTGAAATGCCGTCTTCGTGAGCAAGCTCACTCCCACACGTCCTGCGCATGGCCCGAAATCTCAAGCCGATCCGCGATCCCGTGGGAGCACTCCCACACGTCCTGCGCATGACTCGAAATCCCAAGCCGTTCCGCGATCCCGTGGGAGCACTCCCACACGCCTTGCCCATCACTCGAAATCTCAAGCCGTTCCGCGATCTTGTGGGAGCGAGGTTGCTCGCGAAAGCTATCTTCAGTCCGCGGAGAAAGTGGCCCAATGTACCGGCCCGTTCGTGAGCAAGCTGACTCCAACACGTTTAGAGCATGGCTCGAGATCTCGAGTCAGCTCACCTAGAGAAATCCCACTATATGGGACGGATAATCACATATTGAGGTATCAGGATATGTCGTCTATCGTGGGACGTCTTCGCTTCCCGCAGCTCCTTATATAAAAACAACAGGAAATCCCATGCCCCAGCCATTAATGGATTCGGGCCTGCACGCCAGCACCATGAAGCGCCTCAACCTCAAGTTGATCCCCTTCCTGATGCTGCTGTACATGGTCGCGTATATCGACAAGTCGAACATCTCCGTCGCCGCGTTGCAGATGAATGCCGAGCTGGGCCTGACCGCTCGCATGTATGGCATCGGCGTGGGCCTGTTCTTTCTGACGTACATCCTTCTTGAAGTCCCGACCAGCGTCATCCTCACGCGGGTCGGCGCGCGGCGCTGGATTGCGCGGATCATGATCACCTGGGGCATCGTCGCGGCGGGCATGGCCTTCGTGCAGAGCGCCAACCAGCTGTACGGCATGCGCCTGCTGCTGGGCGCCGCCGAGGCCGGTTTTACGCCGGGGATCATTTACTACCTGTCGCAGTGGTACCCGAAGACCGATCGAGCGAGGGCCATGTCGTTCTTCTACATCGGCGCCGCCCTGGCGTCGGTGATCGGCCTGCCGCTGTCGGGCGCATTTCTGCACCTGGACGGGTATTTCGGCGTCAGCGGCTGGCGCTGGCTGTTTCTGCTGGAAGGCCTGCCGGCGGTGATCCTCGGGATCGTTGTGTTGCGCTACCTGCCGGATTCGCCGCAGACCAGCCACTGGCTGCACGCCGATCAGAAGGAATGGCTGAGCCGCACCATTGCGGCTGAGCAAGCGAGCTCGCCGATCTCCCACCATGCCGCTTGGCAGACCGCATTTCGCAGCCGTCAGGTCTGGCTGTTGAGTCTCTTCTGGCTGTTGCAGGCGTTCGGCACCATCGGCATCACGCTGTTCCTGCCGCTGATCGTCAAGTCGGTGTCCGGCCAGGAATCGTTCACCGTCAGCGTCATGTCGGCGCTGCCCTTCCTGTTTGCGTGCGTGTTCATGTATTTCAACGGCACCCATTCCGACCGCAAGGGCGAACGCGGCTGGCACCTGGCGCTGCCACTCATGGCCGCCGGTGTGCTGCTGGCGCTGGCGGTGTGGACCAGCAACCCGTGGCTGGCCTACGGCTTGCTGGTGGTGGCGGTCGGTCTGAACTGGGCCGCGACGCCGGTGTTCTGGGCGACCATCACCGAATACCTGTCCGGTGCTGCCGCTGCGGCGTCCATCGCGCTGATCAACTCCATCGCCAACATCGCCGGCCTTGGCCTGCCGCCGGTCATGGGCTGGATCAAGGACGCCACCCAGAGCTACGACTACGCGCTGCTGCTGGTCTCCGCAGCTTTGGTCGCTGGCGGTGTGCTGGGACTGTTCCTGGCCCGCGCGCCCCGTGCCGCACCGGTCACCGCCCGCGCAACTGCTCCCGCTGCTGCGCCTGTCCCAAGAGGTTTAGATGAAGCCAAGGCTCCTTAAAATTGCCCGTTTACCGGCCATGCTCGATGACGCGCTGAACGCGACCTACGAGGTAGTGGAAGCCGATCAGGACGGCACCGGCGTCGACGAATCGACCGCCGACATCCGCGCCATGGTCGCCAATGGCGAATCCACCGTCAGCCGCCAGTTGATCGACAGCCTCCCTGCTCTGGAAGTCATTGCCGTGTTCGGCCTGGGCTACGACGGCGTCGATGTGGCAGCGGCGCGGGAACGTGGCATCCGCGTCACCCACACCCCCGATGTGCTCACCGAAGACGTGGCGGATTTCGCCATGGCCTTGATGCTGGGCATCGCGCGCAACCTGCGGGTCGCCGACCGTTTCACCCGCTCGGGCGCCTGGGCAAATGGCCCCATCGCCTTCAGCCGCAAGGTCAGCCGGGCGCGACTGGGCATCATTGGTCTGGGCCGCATCGGTGCTGCCATCGCCCGTCGCGCCCAAGGCTTCGACATGTCGATCGCCTACACCGGGCGCCGGCCACAGGACGTCGCGTTCACCTATTACGCGTCGGCGCTTGAACTCGCTGCGGCGGTGGATTTTCTCGTCGTCGCCGTCGGTGGCGGCGCCAGCACCCATCATCTGGTGGACGCGCAGGTGCTGGAGGCGCTGGGACCGAAGGGCTATCTGATCAACGTCGGCCGTGGCAGCGTGGTCGATGAAACCGCCCTCGCCCGGGCCTTGGCCGAAGGTCGTCTGGCCGGCGCGGCGCTGGACGTCTACGAAAACGAGCCGCACCCCGCCGCTGCGCTGCTTGATCTGGACAACGTCCTGCTCACCCCGCACATGGCCAGCGCCACGTGGGACACCCGGCAGGCGATGTCCGATCTGGTCATGGCCAACCTCCACGCCTGGCACCGCGGCACAGACTTGCCCACGCCCGTGCCGGACTAGTCCGACGTCGCCAGCGGCTCGATGAATGAACAACCGAGCCGCAGCAGACAGAATGGGTTGCCTGTTTGCGATGAGTATTTGCAGGTATGGTGTGGCTTTCCCCTGCCAAGGAAGATCCATGGCCACGAACCCCTCCAGCCACGCTCAAAAACACCTCGCCGTTCTGATCGATGCGGACAACGCCCCCGCCGCCATCGTCGAAGGCCTGTTCGAAGAAATCGCCAAATACGGCGTCGCCAGCGTCAAGCGCATCTACGGCGACTGGACCGGGCCGCAGCTCGGCGGCTGGAAGAAGGTCCTGCTCGACCACTCGATCCAGCCCATTCAGCAGTTCGCCTACACCAAAGGCAAGAACGCCACCGACAGCTCACTGATCATCGACGCCATGGACCTGCTGTACACCCGCCGCTTCGATGGCTTTTGCCTGGTCTCCAGTGACAGCGATTTCACCCGCCTAGCCTCGCGATTGCGCGAGGAGGGCCTGACCGTGATTGGCTTCGGTGAAGAAAAAACGCCCCGGCCATTCGTGGCGGCCTGCGATAAATTCATTTACATCGAATTGCTCCGCGAGGAAGTGATTGCCGCCGCCAGCGCAGAGCAGACGCTCGACGCTCCCGCGCAGTCAGAACTGGCCAAACCCGCAGCGACCGAGACGGCAAAACGGCCCAAAGCGCCCATCAGCTTCATCGCAAAAATTCTCGACGACATCGCCGACGAAGATGGCTGGGTGCAGCTCGGCGCCCTCGGCACCAACATCACCAAGCTGCGGCCGGAATTCGACCCGCGCACCCACGGCTACAAAAAGCTCAGCGACCTGATCAAGGGCTACCCGCAGGCGTTCGAGCTGCAAGCCAGACCCGCGTCCAGTGGCACGGCGGTGATGTACGTCAGGCACAAACAAAACGGCAAGTAACCCGACCAGCGTTTCTCATCTATGGAGCCATGCATGCCCATCTATTCAGTCGACTACCGCTTCAACGCTGAACCCCGCAATCATCGCTTCGACCTGAATCAGCCGAAACTGTCAGCGAGCGACGCCGCGATGCACCTGCTTGAGCTGCATTTCGGCGACAGCGAAAACAGCCTGATCATGCCCAACGCCGATGCCGAACCGGATGAAATCATCGAACAGGCCGGCCACCTCGGGCTGACGGACATTCGCGTCACGCAGGTCGCTTCCGAGTAGGCCTGCCGACGACGTCCGGTAAAAACGTTGAACCCTGCAGCGGCACCTGCATCCGATCACTACGACTGAACATTTCCCGACTGACAGGTGCCCCATGATCGAGATCAACAGCTACACGACCGTCAAACGACGGGAGCGCGTGCCCCATGACGTATTTGCCCATTACTGGCGCGACGTCCACGGCCCGCTGTGCTCGCGGCTTCCGGGCCTTGGCTTGTACATTCAGCACCACTTTTCCCGGCAGCAGGACGCGCACCTCTGGCCACTCGCCGATGGCATCAGCGAGATTCAGGATTACGAACTGGACGGTGGCGTGGAGATCGGCTTCGAATCTGCTGCGGACCAGAAGCAGTTTCAGGAGGCCAGCCCGATTTTGTTTTCGGACGAGCAAAACATGTTCGACGAAACCCTGGCCTACGCCCTGCCCCAAGGCTCGCTGACCCTAACCAATTCGCTGGCGGATGAGCGGTTCAACGGCACCGACACCTTCGACCGTATTCACATCCACTTCAGCCCGCGGGAAACCCTGGCGCAGCTGCACGCGTACCTGAAGTCAGATCTGGGACCGCTGCTGGCAGCGTCCGATGAAGTGGTGAAAGTCTGTCTGCACCTCTGCGAACCTTTCGAGAACGATGGCCAGCACCCACCTGCGCCCAACGTCGCGCACTTTGCCAACCCGGCCCGCGCCGAACTGGCTGTGCTGGAAATCGCGTTCAAGTCGCCGCTGGCACGTCGGCGGTTTTTCCAGAGCGAGGTGTTCCAGAACACCCTGCCTGAACAATCGAAGCACATCGCCCAGCTCAAGACGTTCGCCGTCTCCGGGCTCTACACCTACGTGCGCGACAAGTCCCTGACCACCGCAGGATTGCGCGGCAGTCGGGCAGCCGAGCTGATTGAACACCTGGGCGCGGTGAATCAAGTTCAACCGGATGTTCAAGAGCTGATGCTCAAAGGCACGCAGTCCCGCTGACAATTCCGGTCGGCGGCCGTAGACCACGGCTGCCGACGCCTTTCCAGCCTGTGAGCACCCGCCACGGCCTCGCAATTGATCCGATCTATGCATCAAAGGATGAAAAAATAACGATTATCGTCGTCTGAAAATTGCCACAGAATCTCCAGTTACAAGCGCTTACAAACTCAAAAAAAACGCTGGAGAACAACATGCATCAACCGCCAAGCCAGACCTCCTCCGGGAAGTCCAGGGCAGGAATGGTCTTCCGGGTCACCTCCGGAAACTTTCTTGAACAGTTCGACTTCTTCCTCTTCGGCTTCTACGCCACCCAGCTCGCCTCCGCTTTCTTTCCCGCCAGCAACGAGTTCGCCTCGTTGATGATGACCTTCGCTGTCTTCGGTGCAGGGTTCTTGATGCGGCCGCTGGGCGCCGTGCTGCTGGGGGCGTACATCGACGACGTCGGCCGCCGTCGCGGTCTGATCGTGACCCTGGCAATCATGGCCAGTGGCACCTTGCTGATCGTCCTGGTGCCGGGTTACGCGACGATCGGCCTGTGGGCACCGGCGCTGGTCTTGCTCGGGCGGCTGCTGCAGGGATTCTCCGCAGGTGCAGAGATGGGCGGCGTGTCCGTCTACCTCGCCGAAATGGCAACGCCGGGGCGCAAAGGTTTTTACGCCAGTTGGCAATCGGCCAGTCAGCAAGTGGCCATCGTTGTCGCCGCCGCCCTAGGTTACGGCCTCAATCAATGGCTTGCCCCGACCGAGCTGTCGGCATGGGGCTGGCGCATTCCGTTTGCCGTCGGCTGCCTGATCATCCCGTTCATTTTCCTGCTGCGCCGCAGCCTTGAAGAAACCGCAGAATTCACCACGCGCAAACACCGCCCGACGATGAAGGAAGTGTTCGCAACCCTCCTCGGCAACGCCAGTGTTGTCATCCTCGGGATGCTGATGGTGGCGATGACCACCACCGCCTTTTACATGATCACCGTTTACGCACCGACCTTCGGCCGCTCGGTGCTGCAGCTCAGTACCAGTGATGCGCTGATCGTGACGCTGCTGGTGGGGGTGTCGAACTTCTTCTGGCTGCCCATCGGCGGCGCCCTGAGTGACCGACTGGGGCGCAAGCCGCTGCTGCTGGCGATGTCATTGCTGACGCTGCTGACGGCCTATCCCGCGCTGGCATTCCTGGCCCAGGCGCCGACCTTTGCCCACATGCTCGAAGTGCTGCTGTGGTTCTCGTTTCTCTACGGCATTTACAACGGCGCGATCATTCCCGCGCTCACGGAAATGATGCCCGTCGAGGTGCGCGTGGCCGGTTTCTCCCTCGCCTACAGCCTGGCGACAGCAATTTTCGGAGGCTTCACGCCGGCTGTTTCGACCTGGCTCATTCACCTGACCGGAGACAAGGCCGCGCCGGCCTACTGGATGATCTTCGCCGCCCTGTGCGCCTTTACCGCGACGCTGGTGCTGTACCGCCGTCTCGCCACTCAGTCACTTGCCACTGCTTGAAGGACCCTGTCATGAACTCTTTACTAAAACCCCTCTGCGTCATGGCGCTGACCAGCTGCGCCTACGGCAACTTCGCGTACGCCGAAGCGCTGACCGTCATGACCTCGGGCGGCTTCACTGCCGCCTATCAACACCTGGGGCCGCAATACGCAGAGCACAGCGGCAACACGCTGAAAACGGTGCTCGGCCCGTCGATGGGTAAAGCGGCGGAAGCCATCCCCAACCGGTTGAGTCGCGGCGAGCACGCCGACGTGGTGATCATGGTGGGTTACGCACTGGATGATTTGATCAAGCAGGGCAAGGTCGACGCCGCCTCGCGTGTGGAACTGGCGGACTCGCGCATCGGCATGGTAGTGAAGGCCGGCGCCGACAAACCTGCCATCGGCACCGATGCTGAACTGAAAGACACCCTGCTGGCGGCCAAGTCAGTGGCCTATTCAGACAGCGCAAGCGGCGTCTACATCGAGAAAGAGCTGTTCAAGAAGCTCGGCGTTCAGCCGCAGCTGGCGCCCAAAAGCAAGATGATCGAGCGCATTCCGGTGGCCTCCGTCGTGGCCAAGGGTGACTACCAGCTGGGCTTCCAGCAGGTCGCCGAATTGTTGCCGATCCCCGGCGTGACCTTCGTCGGCAAGATTCCGGAAGACGTGCAATCGGTGACCCGCTATGCCGCCGGGATTCCGAAAAATGCCGATCACCCCGTTGAAGCGAAGGAGCTGCTGAAGTTTTTGTCATCCCCCGACGCCCAGGCGAGCATTCGCGAGACCGGCCTGGACTCAGTCCCGCGGTAACGTCCCGGGCAGCGCGCGAATCCGCTGCTCCAGCTCCAGTGCCGCGGGCGTCAATGTGCGTCCGCGGCGTTTCAGCACGCCCATCTGCCTGATCACCTCCGGCTCCACCAGCCGCACTTTGGCCAGGATCGGGTGGGCAGAGATCGGCATCGCAATGGACGGCACCACCGCAATGCCCAGCCCCGCCTCGACCAGGCCAAGCACCGTCGTCACGTGGCGTGCTTCGCAGACGCTGTTCCTGCCCGGCTGAAAACCTGAAAGCGCGCGATCCAGCACCAGACGATTGCCCGAAGATTTATCCAGCGTGATGCAGTCGTGTTCGCACGCCTGAGCCCAGGTGACGGTGTCGAGGACGGCCAGCGGATGGTCGCGGCGGCAGGCAATCACGTAGTGCTCTTCGAGCAGCGGACTGAACTCGATTTCCGGCGCCAGGTTGCCGGTGAAACTCACCCCGAAATCGGCTTCCCCTGACGCCACCGCTGCACTGACTTCGTTGGCCGAGACGTCGATCAGCCTGATGTTGATCAACGGGTATTGCCCGTGAAAGCTGCGGATCGCATGGGGCAGGAAATAGTAGGCCGCAGACGGTACGCAGGCCACGGTCAGCGTGCCCCTGCGGTTGGCGCCACCGTCGCCGATGCTGAGCAGCGCCAGATCCAGGTCATCCAGGAGACGTTCGACCTGGGGCAGAAACGCTCGCCCAACGTTGGTCAACGATACCTTTCGCGTGGTCCGCTCAAACAGCTTGACCCCCAGGGCGGACTCAAGCTTTTCGATGCGACGGCTCAGCGCCGACTGGGTGATGCGGATGGACTCGGCCGCCCGGCGAAAGCCCTGCTTTTCAACCACCGCACGAAAAGCCTGAAGGTCATTGAGGTCGAAGTTGATGTTCACGGCATGTCGTCGCTTTGATCGTAGACGGGCATCAATGGTAAGGCGCAACGCGTCGGCGAGCCATCCCCGGGCGAGTCCCACGGCTGCCCCTTGCACGGAACGAATGGCCTAATAAAGCGTGTCGGCGATCCGGCCTGGCAGCGCCTTGTCGTAGGCCTCGCCGTCGATGGCTGCCTTCGAAACCTCCTTGAGAATCTGACCCGCTGTCGGCAGCGCGCTGCGCGGCACCTGTTTGGACGCACCCCACAGCCCTGCCCTGATCACCGCCCGGCTGCACTGGAAATACACGCTGGTGACGGTGATTTTCAGCACCGACTTCGGCGGCTTCCCGTCCACGGCAAAACGCTCCAGCAGGTCGGGCGCGATGGAGATCTGCGCCGTGCCGTTGACGCGCAGGGTTTCGCCCACGCCCGGTACGAGAAACAGCAGCGCGACTCGCGGGTCTTCGACGATGTTGCGCAGGGTGTCGATGCGGTTGTTACCGCGTCGGTCCGGCAGATACAGCGTCTGGCTGTCTTCGATGTGCACGAAGCCTGGCTGATCTCCCCGCGGCGAGGCATCCAGGCCGCCTGCGCCCGACGAGGCGAGGATCACAAAGGACGCCGCTTCGATGAACGGCCGGTAAACCGGGTGAATGTGGTCAACTTCTTTGACCAGAGACGGCGGCGCGATCGGGCCATACACCGCTTCCAGTGCCGCTACGGTTGTCAGGTATGAGCTGTCTTCAAGATCCATCGTGGTTCTCTGCGGTTTCTTCTTTAAAGGAAAGGGTCGGTATGCACTTACGCCTTGTCCCCGATTGGGGCAATAGTGGCAGACGCGTGTGGCAGATTGAGCGGCGATCTGATTCACTGCCTGCCTTTTCACCGTCCAGCATCTGCACACCGGGTAACCAGGCATGAACCGTCGCAAGAAACTTAACCAGATCCTCAGAGCCAACGCAAAAAAGGCGAGTGCCAAACTGGCGCCGAAGAACAAAGACACCTACGTCAGCAAGGCCGACCGGTTGAAGCTGGCTGAGGCCAATGCTGAAGCCACGACCGAATCCACCCCTGAAGCGGTCCGCCCTTCCGAGGCGGTTTGAACACCCTCCATTTGCGATGCGCCGCCTACCCCTGGTAGGACCGGCTTCAGCCGGGAAGACGCCAGCGCGTACGCCATCAATTTTGCAGTGTGATTGCCGGCGCCTTCCCGGCTAAAGCCGGTCCCACAGGGCGCGCGCGGTGTCAGTGGGACCGGCTTCAGCCGGGAAGAGACCAGTGTGTACGCCATCAATTTTTCAGTGTGATTGCCGACGCCTTCCCGGCTAAAGCCAGTCCTACGGGACGCGCGGGGTGTCAGTGGGACCGGCTTCAGCCGGGAAGAGGCCAGTGCGTACGCCATCAATTTTTCGGTGTGATTGCCGACGCCTTCCCGGCTAAAGCCAGTCCCACAGAAAGCTCCGGTTTCAGCCGGGAATGGTCTTCGATCACCGCCCGTACGCGATCGGCATCGGCGGCGGTGACCGGGTTATAGACGATCATCGACAGATCCAGTCGCCCGTCCACCGCAAAGTTCGAGTATTCCAGCTCGATGATGCCATGGGGGTCGTGGCGCAGGCGTTTGGTGCCCTCGCCCTGTAGCCGCACGTCGTTGTCTCGCCACAGCACCGCGAATTCCGGGCTCAGGGTGCACAGTTCTTCCGCCAGCCGGGTGACCTCGGACGCCGCGCCGGCGCGGGTCGCGTCCGCCCGAAAGGCCGCAACGATGAACCGCGCCACCGCGTTCCAGTCAGCCTGGCGGGCCTGGGCGCGCGGGTTGCAGAACATCAGGCGCAAGATGTTGCGTTGCCCCACTGGCAGCAGGCTGTAATCGGTGAAGACCGCCGCCGCTGCGGTGTTCCACGCCAGCACGTCCCATGTTGCCGTTTTGATAAACGCCGGGCTGAACGCAAGGGTGTCGAGGACCCGTTGCAGTCGCGGCGTCACCCCGTCGGGCGCGCTGTAGACCACTTCCGGCGGATGGCCGAAAGCGAGCATGAACAGGTGCTCGCGCTCGGGTTCGGTCATCAACAGACTTTCCGCAATCCGGTTCAGCACCTGCGCCGAGGGTGCCCCGCCGCGCCCCTGCTCCAGCCACGTGTACCAGGTCGCGCTGATATTGGCGCGCTGCGCGACTTCTTCCCGGCGCAGACCCGGTGTGCGTCGCCGGCCGGAAAAGCCGAAACTGGCCGGATCAAGGCGCGCACGGCAATCCTTCAGATACGTGCCCAGCAAATGAACAGAGGGGTTGGCCATGGTGATCCTGTTGGTTTTTATACCCTGATGACGTCACGTCTTTTAAGCGGATAAACGTTACGCGCATCCTGCCGGCTTCAGCAAAAGGAGTTTTCAGCAATGCGCGTATTTCTTACCGGCTCCACAGGCTTTATCGGCTCCCACGTCGCCCGGGACTTACTCGCTGCGGGTCACCAAGTGCTGGGCATGACCCGTTCTCAAGCGGGAGCAGAAGCATTGCGGGCCATCGGCGCCGAGCCCCATCACGGCACCCTCGAAGACCTCGCCAGCCTCAGACTCGGCGCCGAGCAGTGCGACGCGGTCATTCACACCGCGTTCGATCACGACTTCGCCCACTTCGTCGACAACTGCCAGAAAGAGGCGCGGGCCATCGCCGCACTGGGCGAAGCGCTGGCCGATTCGCAGCGCCCGTTGCTGATCACTTCGGCCACACCGATGGGCTCGTCGGCACCGGGCGAGCCTGCCGATGAAGATCATTTCAATGCCGAGCATCCCAATCCCCGCGCCGCCTCGGAACGGGCAGCAGAGGCGCTGTTGCAACGCGGCCTCAACGTGGTGGTCATGCGCCTTTCGCAAATCCACGACACGGTCAAACAGGGACTGGTCACCGAACTCATCAAGCACGCGCGGGAGACCGGCGTCGCGGCATATGTCGACGCAGGCATGAATCACTGGTCCGCCGCGCACATTTCAGACACAGCCCAGCTGTACCGACTCGCGCTGGAAAAACACCAACCCGGCGCTCGCTATCACGCAACCGCCGAAACCCACATCCCCTTCCACCTCATCGCTGAAGCCCTGGGTGAAGGCCTGGGGCTGCCCGTTGTTTCAGTGCCAGCCGACGAGGCGATGGCGAGGTTCGGCTGGCTGTCGAGCTTTGTGGGACGGGATATGTCGAGCAACAGCAGCAAAACCCGGGCGCGATTGGGCTGGGTGCCGACCGGGCCGGGTTTGATTGAGGATCTCAAGAGGTGTTTTGAACGGCGGTGAATGATCCGTAGAGACGCCGAGCTGCCGATTCTAACCAAGGGCCCGTGCGCGCAACGGGCCTACAGCGCGTCAGAACCCCACGAGAAGCGATAAGCGCGCACGGGCGCCGGCGGATGGCAACGACCATTGTCCGCGTCGGCGCCGACGATCAACCACTCCGCCCTCGACGTTGATCCCAGCTGGCGAGCCTTGTCGGCCATGAAACAGCGCTCCAGCTCAGCGGCGGGCACCAGGGCAAAGGCGGATGGGTGGGTGCGCAGCCAGAGGGCGGCGTGCTCGACGGCGGATTGATCGGCAAAGCCGAAGTGCACCACCGGCTGGCGGGCGAACAGCCAGTGCCCTTCCCGCCAGCCGACCAGCACCAGTTCAGCGCCGTCGGTCAGCCGGGCCGCTTCGCCCATCAGCACCTTGTGGGGGTTGGGCCCGTCGGTGAACGGTTCGACGAAGCCCCGGCCGAACCACAGGCAAAACCATGCCACCACCGCCACGCCAAACACAGCGCGGGCCTTCGGACGATTGCCAAACCAGCGGCGAAGCAGCCACGGAATCAGCGGCGCGGCTGCCAGCACCAGGCCGGGTAGCGCAGGGAAGATATAGATTTTGCGCTTGCCGGTGCTCAGGCAGAAAAACAGCACCACCAGGACCACCCAGCCCAGCAACAACAAGATCCGTGCGTCGTGCTTTCGCAATTGGCGACGCCAGGCGGGTACCAGCCACGGCAACGCCAGCACCAGCGGCAGCCAGTACTGCGGAATGACAGTGAGGAAATACCAGAACGGTTCGCGGTGATCCCAGGCCGACGCGTAGCGGCCACCGGTCTGGTGAAACAGGATTTCCTTCAGGTAGGCCACTTCGTCAGCGCCACCCTTGAGCCAGACCGTGGCGAGCAGCGGCACAAGCCAGACTGCACATCCCGCCAGCACCGCCAGAAAACCGGTCGCCCAACGAAGCCCTTGCCCCGGCATGACGGCTACACCCGACCAGCCCTTTCGCACGGCATAGACGTAGGGCACCAGCATCAATGCCGGCAGAAAACCCACCCCTTTGCTAATGATGCCCAGGCCCATGGCCAGACACGCGACGTAGAACCAGCCCCACGCCGGTCCCAGCAGCAGATGACGGACCATGCCGTAGAAGCCGAGCGCGACCCACAGGCACAGGAAGCTGTCGATCTGGCCGGTACGCAGGATGCTGTAGGTCTGGTACGTCGCCAGAAACAACAGCGCGGCGATGCGACCCACTCTGCGGCACCAGAGGCGTCGGCCCAGGTCGTACAACACCGCCGTGGCGGTGGCCGCCGAGAGCAGGCCCGGAATGAAGAGTGCCAGCGACGGCGAACCGGTCAGCCAGGTGAAAAACGCGACCGTCCACATGAACAAGGGTGGTTTGTCGCCGTAGATTTCACCGGCCCGATGGGGGATCAGCCAACTGCCGCTGTGCAGCATTTCCAGCGCGACGCCCAGAAACCGTTCTTCGTCGACATTCAGCGGCTGCCGGATGCCAAAGCCGGCGCCGACCAGAATCAGCGCAAGCGCCACCAGCGCCAGGCACTGCAACGCGGGAGAATGAACACGTCCCACCGGCTATTCCTTAAGGTCTTTGTGTTTGGCAATCAGCTGCAGGTTGCGCAGGTAAACCACAAAGCCAAATGACTGACCGATGATGAACACCGGGTCTTCGCGGTAGATGGCGTAGAGCAGCAACAACGCGCTGCCGAGCATGCTCAGGTACCAGAAGCCCACCGGAATCACGCTGCGTTTCTTGATTTCGCTGTACAGCCATTGCAAGACGAAACGGCCGGTGAAGACCGCCTGACCGAGAAATCCCACCGTGAGCCAGAGCGTTTCGCGGGTGAAATTCATCCGTTCATCTCCTCGGGCTGCGTATTGAGTCGCGTGCGGCGCACCAGCCACCAGACCCCGAACAGGTCGAGGATGCCCACAAGCGCACGGTCCAGATTGCCGTAGTTGGAAACGCCGGCCTGACGATGACGGTGGTGAACCGGATGAACGATCATTCGGCCGTGATGGCGCTGGATCAACGCGGGAATGAAGCGGTGCATGTGGTCGAAGTAAGGCAGCTGCAGAAACGCCGCTCGATGGATCAGTTTTAGCCCGCAACCGGTATCGGGCGTCGCGTCCTTGAGCAGGCGGCTGCGCAAGGCATTGGCGAAGCGGGACGCCCAGCGCTTGCTTGCGGTGTCTCGCCGGTTGACCCGATGCCCCGCCACCAACCTCACCGGCTGGCCCTGGTTCCGGTCATTGCCCTGCCCGGCATTGCGCACCAGCACCAGCATGCAGGGCAAGTCGGCGGGGTCGTTCTGGCCATCGCCGTCCAGCGTCGCCAGCCACTCACCGCGCGCGGCCTGGGCGGCATGCCAGATCGAGGTGCTCTGTCCGAGGGAAACCCCGTGGTGCAGGATTCGCAGGGGCTCATACCCTTCGGCCTTGATCTGCTGAAGGACACGCAGCGTGTCGTCGGTGCTGCCGTCGTCGACCACCAACACCTCGTAGCGCTCCCCGGCCAGCGCGGTGCGTACTTCATTGAGCAACGAAGGCAGGTTTTGCGCTTCGTTTTTTGCCGGGATCAATACCGACACAAACACCGATTCACTCATCACGCCCACCGCGCCTCTTGTTTTGATTGTCTGGCCTGTTTGTTCTGGTCGCAGGAATAGAAGTCGCCGTACCAGCGCACGAATTCAGCCACGCCCTGCTCAAGCCCGACCTGCGGACTGAAGTCGATCCATTTCGCCAGCCCGGAGACATCGGCCCAGGTCTGCAGCACGTCCCCCGGTTGAAGCGGCAGATAGTTGCGCCTGGCACGAATCCCCAGCGCCGATTCCAGGCACTGCACGAAGTCGAGCAGCTTCACCGGCGCCCCTCGCCCGATATTGAACAGCTGACACGGCGCGACCCCGTCCATGAGCGGCGGTGGTTTGGGCAACAGCCGACTCATCGACTCGATGATGTCGTCGACGTAGGTGAAATCCCGCGCCATCTCGCCGTCGTTGTAGATATCGATGGGCTCGCCTTTGAGGATGGCCCGGGTAAATTTGAACAGCGCCATGTCCGGCCGCCCCCATGGGCCGTAGACGGTAAAAAACCGCAGGCCCGTCGCCGGAATCCGGTACAGATGCGAGTAGCTGTAGGCCATGAGCTCGTTGGCGCGCTTGGTCGCGGCGTACAGGGAAACGGGCTGCTCAACGGCGTCTCCCACGGCAAACGGCATCTTGGTGTTGGCGCCGTACACCGAACTGCTCGACGCATAAACTAGGTGCTTCACGGGGTATGCCCGGCAGGCTTCCAGGACGTTGAGAAAGCCGACCATGTTGGCATCGGCGTACACACTCGGGTTATCGATGGAATACCGGACCCCGGCCTGGGCCGCCAGATGAATGACCTCGCTGAAGCCGGACGCGCTGAACAGCCGGAGCAAAGCCTGTGGGTCGACGATGTCGATGGGCTGAAACTGAAAAGAGGGGAAGTGTTCAAGCTGCGCCAGTCGGGCACGCTTGAGATCGACGCTGTAGTAATCGTTCAGGTTGTCGATGCCCACCACTTGAACGCCCTGGCTGCACAACGTTCTGGCCATGTGAAAGCCGATGAACCCCGCAACCCCGGTGATCAGCACCGTCATTGCGCTATCGCCCAGCGGCGGCATCGAGCCTGGGTAAGTCCTGCGTATCCTGCGCTTAAGACAGTGACATTCATTTCATGAGTCCTTTGACAGAACCGGCCAACCGCCCGAAATCCCTGGGTCAGCTGTCCGTTTCTGCTGGATGCTTGATCAAGCGACATGAAACTTTGTCACAGCAATATTTAAGCAATGTGAACAGGGTGAGTGGCCCATCGCGTGATGCGCTCGAGACGTGGACCGAGCGAAGCCCAAAGCTGTTGAGCCGCCCGCTCTCGCGCAGCCTGACGGTTTTTTGCCGACAAGGAACCTCGTTCGCATTTATTGACACTCACACGGTCAACCCCTGAGCGTCATTCCCTCGGCGCCTTCAAATCCCATCAAGCTCCATGTCAAAAGGACAATGTCATGGCTTCAACCGACAGCAAGCCCACCATCGATTACACCGTACGAACCGGTCCAGGTACCGTGCAAGTGGACCCCTCCACGGGGGCCGATCAAACCTGGAGCATCATTCTTCAGCCGGACGGCAAGATCCTCGTCGGCGGCGAAAGCTTCCAGACCGCCATTGGTTACCCAGGCTCGCCGGGCGATGAAAGCTACGGAACACGCGGCAGCTTCACGTCGGTGCGCCTGAACAGCGACGGCAGCCTGGACAGCAGTTTCAGCCAGGACGGGATTGCCCTCGTGCCCGCCAGCCTGGATCCGGAAGATGAGGCTTACTACGTCATGGCCGTGCAGGCCGACGGTAAAGTCCTGTCGGCGCAGCCTGGGCTTGGCGGTTTGAAAGTCGAACGCTTCAACGTCGATGGCACCCTGGACACCACGTTCGGCAAAGGCGGCGCCGCAGCCCTTGATGTACCGATCAGCACCGATGGAATGGCGATTTACGCCACAGCCGATGGTTCGGTGTACGTCAGCGCTCGCGGCACCTCGCAAGCCGTGGTGTTCAAGCTGGACAGCAGCGGTACGCCGGCGGAAAACTTCGGTGTCGACGGCACACTCGTCCTCAACCCGACCGGCTATTACGGCACCGGCAATATCGCCACCGTTGTGCAGCCCGACGGCAGCGTCTTGCTCGGCAGCTGGCTGTACGTGGGCTCCGAGGGGCCACACGACCCGGGCGATCCGGTGTATGCCGTTCAGCGACTTGCAGCCGACGGCAACCTGGATACCACGTTTGGCGTGGACGGCGTGGTGTACTTCGATACCGCGCTGGGGCTGGACTACCGCGCCGCGATGACCGTGCAAGCCGACGGCAAGATCATCATTGCCGGCGAGAGTCATGACAGTACCGTCTTCAACGTACTGCGGCTCAATGCGGACGGCTCCTTCGACACCTCCTTCAGCGGTGATGGCAAGCTCACCCTTCAGGTGCCCCAAGGCGACTCCGCCTATGCCCACTCGGCCATCGTTCAGCCCGATGGCAAGATCCTTATCGCCGGCGACGTGATCACTCGACTGAACGCCGATGGCAGCCTGGACACCACCTTTGGCAGCCAGGACGGCCAATACCACGTGGACGGCTCCAGCGAGGCCAATCACCTGATTGGCAACGACACGGCCGAGATCATTCGCGGCCTGGGCGGTGACGACGTGCTGCAAGGCGCCGGTGGCCGTGACGTACTGACAGGCGGAACCGGCGCAGACATTTTCCGCTTCGGCCAGATCGGCGACAGCTACCGCACCGCTACGGAAACCGGCAGCGACCGGATTCTGGACTTCGACGCCTCCCAGGACCGCGTAGACCTGATTGCGTTGGGTTTCACCGGCATTGGCGACGGCCACAATGGCACGCTGGCCATCCAGGCCAACGCTGACGGCACCCGCACTTACCTGAAAAGTTTCGATGCCAATGCCGACGGGCAGCGCTTTGAACTGGCGCTCGAAGGCAACCTGACGGGGCAGTTGAACAGCAACAATCTAGTGTTCACGGCCCCCACCGTCGAAGGAACGGCTGGCAAAGACGTGATCACGGGGAGTGCCATGTCGGAGGTCATCTACGGCCTGGCCGGTAACGACCGCATCGATGGCGGCAGAGGCTCGGATGTGATCATCGGGGGCGCGGGTGCCGACCTGCTGAGCGGCGGCGACGACCCGAACCTTTCAGTCAATGGCCGAGATGGCATCAATGACACTGACGTGTTCCGCTACACGGCAGCCAGCGACAGCTATCGTACCGACAGCCAGAGCTTCGTGGACCTGATTGTCCGGTTCGCCAACAACAACGACAAGATCGACGTGTCGGCGCTGGGTTACACGGGTTTCGGTGACGGTACCGGGACCACACTGAAAATGATCTATAACGACGACCTGGACCGCACCTACCTCAAGGACGTGGAAGCGGACGCTCAGGGCCATCGCTTCGAAATCGCCCTCACCGGCGACTGGACCCTGGACCTGCGCAACTCCGACATGATCTTTGCGCAGGCGCAGGAAGTGACCCTTGTGGGCATGGCCAGCGAGGCTGCCCTCGGCTAACAGGCGGGGTGCGACGAGGGGAACGGCTCATGCGCGTTCCCCTCGTTCAACGCTTAGAGGCGGTGACCCGCATCAACCCACTCGTTATAGGACTTCAAGATCCGCATCGGTGTAGCTGCAACCATCCAGCCGCCACTCCCGTCTACAGCCTTCGATTTCATGACCCCATGCTTCGGCTGCGCGTGCCCGCGAACACCAAACCTATGAGCCATCGGCGTGTCGTGACATGGATGACGCCACTGAATCAATGGGCCGTACGAATAATGACCTTACCGCACGCATGCCCGGTGGCGACTTTCTCCAGTGCGGCGCGGGTCTCTTCCAGGGTGAAGATCGAGTCGGTCACAACCTGCAATTGCCCTGCACTGAACTGCCGCACCGCCTCCGGGAGATACGGCGTGGCGCTGGCAAAGAACACGGCTTCGCCGGCATGGTCTTCGCGGGGTTCGATGTCGAACTCCACGAGGGTCGCAATCCGTCCACCCTTGCCGAGTACCGACCAGGAGCTTTCCAGGGTCGGGCCGCCGACCGTGTCGAGCACCAGGTCGATGTCACGCAGCGTGGTGAAATCCTCGGTGCGGTAATCAATCGCCTCGTCCGCACCGAGGCTTTTCACCCGCTCGATGTTGCGCGCCGAAGCCGTGGCGATGACATACGCGCCCGCCAGATGCGCCAGCTGCACCGCCATGGTGCCCACACCGCCCGCTGCCCCATGTATCAAGACGCGTTGGCCGGGCTTCAATTGCCCTACCTCAAACAACGCCTGCTGCGCGGTGCCGAAGGTCGTCGGCAACGCCGCCGCCTGCTCGAAACTCATGGAAGCCGGAATCAGACAAAGCTCGGTGGCAGCGATTATCAGCTGCCGGGCAAAGGCGCCACCCGCAGTGGGCGTGCTGCGGCCGAACACGCGATCACCGGGTTTCAGGTGGGTCACCTGCTCACCGACGCTGCTGACGATGCCGCTGAAATCGGTGCCCGGGGTGTATGGCATCTCAACGGGAAAGACCGGCTGCATGTACCCGGCGATGATCTTCAGATCGAGCGGGTTGACGCTGGCGGCCTCGACGCCCACCAGAACCTCGTCAACGCCTGGCTTGCTCAGATCGCGGTGGTGCAGCGTGACGACCTCAGGGCCGCCGAATACAGAAATGGACGCTGTTTTCATGATGGCTTTCTCTTCGTTGTTCAGGCTTGAGGGAATTGACCGAGTTGCAGGAACAGACCGAACCAGTCCTCCATGTGCCACGTGGTAACGACCCGCCCGTTCTCCAGTGCGTGAAACTCATGCAAACGGAAGCTCACCTGTTTGCCCGTGGCGGCGATGCCAAATAGCTCGCCGAGGTGGGTGCCGGTTATTTCAGCCCGTACGGCGACCTGACCAGGGGCCTGAACCATGTCGTGGATGACGATGCGCACATCCGGAAACGCGTCGGCGAGGCTGCGGATAATCGGTTTGATGCCCTCGGGGCCTGGGCCTTGCCCGGGTGCCAGGGGGATGTCATCCCAGTCGGCAGCCAGCACGCTGTCGACGAGGTCGGGATTGTTCTCGCTGAACGCGCGGTAGAGGGTCTCAACGGCCTGCCGTTCGGTTTGAAGGCGGGTGGCAAGTTCTGCGGTAGACATAAGGTTGCTCTCGGCTTGGGGTATGGCGAGAGTGTGAGCGCAGGGCTACCATCCGTATAACAAATGGCTCGTATATAGGTTTATTTGATTTATGGATTTTCATGGCATCGATCTGAACCTGCTTGCCGCATTCAATGCCCTGATGAACGAGCGCAACGTGACACGCGCCGCGACTCAGGTCGGCGTCAGCCAACCGGCCATGAGTGCCGCGCTTTCGCGCTTGCGCACGCTGTTGGGCGATCCGCTTTTTTTGCGCAGCCCTGACGGCCTCCTTCCAACGCCCCGTGCCCGTGAGTTGGGCCAACCTGTCGCCGAGGCGCTGAGCCAGATAAAAGCCGCCCTGGTGAAAATGCCTGACTTTGTCCCGGCCGATGCCGTGCTCACAATGAACCTTGGCTTGTCGGACTATCCCGCCTTCGTGCTGCTCCCCACGCTGCTGCAGACCTTGAGCGAACACGCGCCACACCTGTCGATCAACGTTCACGCAGTCAATGACCGCGACCATGCCGTGGACATGCTGGATGCGGGAGTGATTGATGCGGCAATCGGTGTATTGCCCAGCCATCAAGACGGTCGCATTTTCACGCGACCGATTCTGCGTGACGCTTTCGTCACCCTCGTCGCCCATGGCCATCCGGCAGCCCTGCGCGGCATGGACATGGACACTTACCTCTCGCTGCCCCATATACTGGTCTCGCCCGAGGGTGATCGACACGGCTTGGTGGATCAGGCGTTGGCTCAGTTGGGCAAGCAACGCACCCTGGCACTGACGCTGCCGCAGATGTTCGCGGTGCCGGCGATCATCGCCTCTTCCCGCATGACTGCCACCGTCCTGAAACGCATCGCCCTCAGCTCGCCGTCGGGAGGGAAATTGGTCCTGTTCCCGCCGCCGGTCGCGCTGCCGGAGATCACGTTTCATCTCATCTGGCATCGTCGTGGCAATGGGAATCCCGCTCAGGAATGGTTCAGGGGCATGATCGAATCGGTTGCATCGGGGTTTTGAAGACAGCTGCAGCCTGATACGGCGCGTCAACCCACCGGTAACCGACATGGCCAGTCACGGCCACTCCCAGGCACGCGGCCTCGATATTGGAACGGCGCGACTGCGAAACGTGCTTGAAAAGGAGGTTAACGGCCCGGCCCGACCATCGACAGGGCGATGGCCTTGCCGGGCGACGGGCCACAGCGCATCATGCGCGATTGTTTATTTCCCGGCGCAGACTATCGATGGCCCACCATCCCGCCCCATTTCCTTTCAACGAGGAAGAGCGTGTCCTCTCGCTCGAACACCTGGACGTGCTGGACAGTGCCAACGAAAAGGCATTCGACGACATCGTTCTACTGGCCACCACCTTGTGCGACGCGCCCATTGCGCTGGTGTCGCTGGTCGATCGGGAACGCCAGTGGTTCAAGGCCTGCGTGGGCCTCGGGGTGCAGGAAACCCATCGGGACCTGGCCTTCTGCGGCCACGCGATTCTTGATCCCGTGCAAGTGCTGGTCGTCGAAGACGCGGCCCTCGACCCTCGCTTCGCTTCCAGCCCGCTGGTGCTCGGCCCGCCTTTCATTCGTTTCTACGCAGGCGCGCCCATTGTCACGGACAGCGGCGTCGCATTGGGCACTGTCTGCGTGATCGACACGCGCGCCCGTCAGCTGAGCGAACGCCAATCCATCGCCCTCCAGGCATTGGCCCGGCAGGCCGCGGCGCTGCTGGAAGCCCGCTTGCTGAGCAAACAACATGAACGGCAGCTGGCGCAATTTCAGGATCAATTCCAGCAAGCCGAACAGAATCCGAGCGAAGTCACCCCGCTGCTGCAAAATTCCGGCTGCATCTCCTCGCTGGGCATGCTCACCGCAAGCATTGCCCATGACTTCAACAACCTGCTGCAGAGCGTCAGCGCTGCGTTTCAGTTGACCCGCCTGCGTTCCCGGAGGCCAGTGGACGTCGAGCGTTTCGCCGAGACCGGCCTGCAAGCCGTTGAGCAAGGCCGGCAGCTCATCAGTTATTTGATGTCGAGCGTGCGCGGTGACGGGCCTGAACTGATCTGCATCGATGTGACCGCACGCCTCCACGCCGCGCAGCCGTTGATGCGCCATTCGATGAGCGAAGGCATCGATCTTGACTTCGATCTGGCGGAATGGGGCTGGGGCGTCCTCTGTGTCGAAGCCCAACTGCACGCGGTCGTGATGAACCTGCTCAGCAATGCCCGTGATGCGCTGAAGGGTTCCGGCCAAATTCGCGTGTCCACCCGCTGGGTGCATGTGGAGGATGATCTGTCGCTGCAACAGGGCGACTACCTTGTGGTCAGCGTCAGTGACAACGGCCCAGGCATGCCTGCCGAGGTCGCGCGCCAGGTGTTCGAGCCTTTCTTCACCACCAAAGCGACAGGCGAAGGCACAGGGCTGGGGCTGGCTCAGGTAAAAGATTTCGCAATCAAATCGGGCGGTGACGCGCGCATCGAAACAGCGCCCGGGGCGGGGACGACGGTGAGTCTGTATCTGAGAATCCTGGGCTGTATCGCCGCGTCGGAAGCGGGTTGAGCGGTGTGCTGATTCGCTGAACAAATCATCAGGCGCCGACATTTTTTTTACATTCACGCGTTATAGTGGCGGCCCTTGTTGGGGAGTAGCCTGCTCTGGACCCCGTGTCACAGAGCGTTCGTGTCAACATTCTCGGCGGCCTGCCGTGGCACGAACACCTTCGGGTTGGCGAGACCAACGATGCATCCATGCCTAAAGTCGGGCGTGTGGCTGCGTCGTTGACTCATTGCCCGACTGGAACATAACCGTGAACCCGATTTCCCTCATCCTTCTTGCTTTGGCCATGTCCACGGACGCTTTCGCAGCGGCCATCGGTAAAGGCGCAAGCCTGCACAAGCCCCGTCTCATAGAAGCCTTGCGCACCGGCATCATCTTTGGCGTCATCGAAGGCATCACGCCCCTGATCGGGTGGCTGATCGGCCAGGCCGCCACGTCCTACGTCAAGAACTGGGACCACTGGATCGCCTTCACCCTGCTGGTGGTGCTCGGCGTGCACATGATCTACAACGGCCTCAAGCATGAAGACGCCGAAGAAGAAAAACCCAATCAGCACTCCTTCCTGATCTTGGCCGTGACCGCTTTCGCCACCAGCATCGATGCGCTGGCCGTGGGCGTTGGCCTGGCCTTCGTCAACGTGAATATCCTGGTGGCTGCCGCGGCCATTGGTGTCGCCACGACGGTCATGGTCACCATCGGCGTGATGCTGGGCCGCGTGCTGGGCACGATGGTGGGCAAGCGCGCTGAAATCATCGGCGGGGTTGTGCTGATGCTGGTTGGCGCGACGATTCTTTACGAGCATTTGTCGGCGGCGTAAGAAGGGAGAGAGGCGCGCCATTCCTTCATTGACGCTGCGAATGGTGTGCCCAAAGAGGATCGTCGTGTTTTTCAGTTTTGCCAGGAGCACTGCCCCTATGAACTGCCTGATCCGCAAGGCAACGGATAAGGACGCCACCGCCATCAGCCGCGTTATCGTGGCCGCCCTGCGCGAGTCCAATCGCCAGGACTATTGCGCCGCCATCATCGCGCAGGTGGAACTGAGTTTTTCCCCGTCGGCGATCCTGCGCTTGCTGGCGCAGCGGCAGGTATACGTGGCGACCCACGGCGAAGAAATCATTGCCACGGCGAGCCTCGATCAGGCCACCGTCCGCAGCGTATTCGTCGCCCCCGCCTGCCAAGGCCGAGGCGCCGGTCGCGCGTTGATGGCGGTGGTTGAATCAGCCGCCGCCATCAACGGCGTCAGTCAGTTGCGCGTGCCCTCTTCCATCACGGCCGAGGGCTTCTACCGGTCGCTTGGCTACTCAACCATTCGCGATGAATACCATGGCGAGGAGCGGACGATCATCATGGAGAAGTTGCTGGCGTTTCCGGCGTAGTCAGCGACGCCACACCCGCCCTTCTGCACTGACCACCCAGGGCGAGCGATCGGCAACAATCCGCACACCGCCGACCCAACGCTCTGCCGGATCAAGATCAAGCCCGTTCAAATCCCCGCGCACTACCCGCTCACCCTGCGCCGTCAGCCGTACAAGACGCTTGGGCCACTCGCTGCCCGGTTGTTCATGCAGCAGCGGTTGAGGTGCATCGATGAGAGGTCTCAGCAGCGCATGAAACATCATGTCGCCCAGATACGGCAGCGGCTCATAATTAAGCATCAAATGACCGAAGACCTTACCGGCGGGCATTTCGCCTTTCTCCGCGAGAATGCGCAGGATCAATCGCTGGGTCAGGCTCAAGCCATCCTCGACGCCGGGCAATTCTTGCAGCTGCCTCGCCAACGCGGGGCCGAGCAGCGGCAGCGCCGAATGGTGTTGCGCCGCGAGCTCGGCCCAGCGACTTGGATCGGGGGCGGTGTAGGCGGCCCATACCTGCCGGGCCAGTGCCAGGGCGTCCTCACCGATGGCGCGCCGCTGGGGCCAGAGCCAGGCGAGTACGTCCGGGTCGAGTTGCCCGATGCCGATGAATCGCTCGACGCCGGGCACCCGATTGATCTCGATCAGCTCCAGCCTGCGCGGCACGCTGGGCAAACTCGCCAGCAGTCGAACCAGAAACAGTTGATCGTAGGCATCGCCCTCGCACCACAGCACCAGTTCACTGTCGGCATTCAGGCGTGCCAACGCCTCACGCTGCATCGCCTGGCGCTGCTCGGCGTCACGGGGCGACAGTCCAAACGCCTGCTGGGCAAATGCGGCACGCACCGCCCAATACTCATCGTCGGGCAGCGCGGGCACCGGGCCCATGACCATGGGGTCGTCGAACATCTGGAACGACCCTGCAAAGCCGGCAACGCGAAGGCTACGCTCGATGTCGTTGCCGCAGCGCCAGTGCTGGACCTGTGCTTCACCCGTCGCCGCGAAGTCCGGATGACGGGCGGCAAACGCGACGGCGTCGGCATGGGCGATCAATTTGGGCCAACTGGCGAACCCCGCCTCGCGGGCCACCAGCCATTGGGTGTCGGCGAGCCGATAGTCCGGGCCCGACAGGCCCATCGCGCGCAGTTGCGTTCGGGCGTCGTCCGCTTCGTTGTTTTTCAGGGCTTTGAGAAGACGTTTTGCGTGCTTGCGCAGCGCAGGTAGATCGAGCAGACCGTGTTGACGGGACGCATTAGTGGCAGGCATGCCAACTCCTTACAGGGCTCGGTCCGCCGACAAGCCGGGAGCTGGAATGAATGATTGGGGAAACGCTTGCCTTGGGAAACCCCTTCGCGCGGACCGCAGGCGCAGCAGACGCCCGGAGGCCGACTTTAGCGGGAAGGTCTTGTGGATGCAAAGGTTGGCGCGGGAATTGGTGCGGGAATCGACTGGCATCACGCCGTGAGTGTTGCCCCACGGCGCGTGCATCCCTCGGTTTACTGCCCGTTCTCGCGTTCAGGCAAGGAAGGGCCTGACGTTATGTCAAACGAGCCCAATCTCCGGATGATCCTGAGCCACGCCTACCAGTGCCACCGACACAGCGTCCGCTGTCGTGGATGGGCTGGCCAACAACGTTGAGGCGTCGGCAAATACCATCGCTTTTGAAGGGAGACCGGCTTTGAAATCACCGTCCAGCACCAGTTCGAACCGATGCCCTTGCACGTCTGCGTCCAGGTCCTTCAGGTAAACCCGGGTGTGCTCGGCGTTGGTGGTGAATTTCAAGGTGCCGTCATGGCCGTCGCCAAATCCGGTAAAGCCGAGGCCCGAGACATCGATGGTGTCGTGAGCGGCATCGAAGTCGCCGATGCGGTCGGCATGGCTGGCAGTCGCTGTTCTGTAGCTGTCGGACACCGAGGCAAAGCGGAACAGGTCCGAACCTGCGCCGCCGAACAGCACGTCGGCATCGGCGCCGCCGATCAGGGTGTCGTTGCCGCTGCCGCCGAGCAATCGGTCATGGCCGGCGCCGCCCCACAGCAGGTCCGCGCCCGACCCACCGTTCAATGTGTCTGCCCCGTCCCTGCCATTGATGGAGTCGGCCTTGGCCGTGCCATCGAGGGAATCGCTGGCACTGCCGCCGTCGATGGCATTCAGCACGGGGTTGGTCCCGACGTGGTCACCCGCGCCTTGCAGCGATACCAAACCCTGCTGCAGATGAGCGAAGGTGTTGCCATAAACCGAATTGCTGCCTGACTGGCCGCTCTCCTCCGCCACGCCGAAAGTGCTTTTGTCGCCGCCCGTGATGATGTTGTCGGCGAAGGTGTTGTGGTCAGACGGATGAACCTTCCCGGAGACGCCGCCGCGATCGTCGAACGGCTGGATCAGCACTTCAGGAATGCCGGCTTTCTGCGCGTTCTCGTGAATCAGATTGCCGCGGACTTCGACGTCCGTGCTGCCATAGACACGCACGCCGGACGTGCCGTTGTGGTGAATATCCACGCCACTGATGTCAACGCCATTGGACAGCTTCACCAGCACGCCTTCAGCCGCGTTGCCGTAGACCTCGCCGCCTTCGATGGTGATGTGATACGGCGAGGGAATGTTTTCGCTGCCGCGCTGGACGACAATGCCACCGCCGCCATTGTCGCGGGAGACGTTGTTCAGCAGCGCCAGATCGTGGGTGGTCGTGACGATGTTGAAACCGTGGCGGTCATTGTCGTAGGCCAGGTTATTGCGAAATGTGCTGTCGATCAGGTAGTCGGCGACGAAGCCGTCCAGTCCGTTGCCGTGGGACACGCTGTTTTCGATGAGCATGTTCGCCGTGCGTTCGTGGGGGTCGAAGCCGTAGCCCGAGCAATCGCGAATCTCCACGCCGGACAGCGTGACATTGGAGTCCTGACCCGGCTGGCCCGGCAGAAAGCCGTTGTACCAGCCATCGACCTTGCCGCTGGTGGCATCCCGGTTGCCGTCGAGGGTGAGGTTGCTGACGCCGAAATCGTGGGTCGCCTCGCCGCTCGCCGAGCGGATGATGCCGGTGACCGCCTGATCGGTGCCGTCTGCCAGCTTGAGCACCGTGGCGCCCATGCCGTCGCCCTTGATGAACACGTTGCTTTTGAGCATCAGCGCGCCGTCGGCAGGCTTTCCGCCCGGGGTCAGGGTCCAGGTGCCTGCAGGAATATAAACATCACCGCCGCCCGCTTTTGCTGCCGCGTCGATGGCGGCTTGGATGGCCGCGGTGTCAGAGGTATGTCCATCGCCAACGGCGCCGAAATCCCGGACATTGAATTGCAGTGTCATAACGTGCTCCGTTTTGAATGAAGAGACGGGGGCAGTATGGGCATGCTGTGTGAAAGGCGGGTCATCTGACGGGACAGGCGACGAGCGGTGGGGTCGCGTGCGTTTCGTAGGACCGGCTTTAGCCGGGAAGGCGCCAGGTGATTCACCGCGCCATGTGCAGTGGTCACACCGGCGTCTTCCCGGCTGAAGCCGGTCCTACCGGGGATCGCGGTACCCGGGAAGTCCGCCATTCACCCGGCCTTCAATTCTCTATCCTGCTCAAACCGCTGCTGCAGCAAATGCCGCGCCGCACCGGCGTCGATGTAGCTCGCGATCAGTTCAGCCAGCTCAGGAGCCTTGAGTTTTTTGTTATCGCGACAGAACTGAATGAGCGGCAGCATCAGCCATCGTTTCTTCTTGTTGAGCACGACATCGGGCGCGAAAAACGAGCGTGAGGTCAGCTCGGGCAACGGCGCGTCGTCTTCAAGCTGAACAGTCAGGATGACGCCGTTGCCGAACTGAAGGTTGAAATCGGCGATATCGCGAGTAGCCAGCGGCTGCTTGAGGTTGGCGAATACCAGGTGATCCGGTGTCAGCAGCAGCGCGATCTTGTACGCACGCCTGAAAAGGCGCAACCCAAAGGGCAGCATGCAAATCATGATGAACAGAGCGATGCCGCCACCGACAAAAAACGGCTCTGGATCACGTCGTGCCACGCCTGGAAACAGCAGCGGTGCAAGCAGCAGGATCAATCCCCCCACCGCCAGCAGGCCACTGAACCCGAGCAGGATCTGACCCCGCAAGCGCGCCCCTTCGTGCAGTGCAACGTCGCCGGTTACGTTGTCGGCGTGGGTGCGCAACATCTCCACGATGGCGGCGTCCTGCTGCACGTGGTGGCTCAGATAATCGTCCGTCAGGCGGCTGCGCAACACCTCGGGCCGCGCGAAGTAGCGATCCATCGCCGCACAGGCTTGCGTTGCATCCAGGGGTCGCGTGCGTGCCCGTGCGCACGGCATCGTCGATGGACACCTTGAGAGACGCCACGCGCTCGCCGTTTGAAGGGTGGGTGTCTGACGGGTGGGGCAGCTGAGTTGCCATCTCTTCTTCCGGCAAGGTCAGCGGCAGCGCAGCCATCTCATGCAGAAGTGCCGTGGGCAGGTCCTGAACGGCGCTCTGCTCGGGGGTGACGTTAGTGGCTTGGGCGATATGAGTGGCCAGGCGGTCCTGAAGCAGCGGATCAATGGCGGAAATACGCACCAGGGCCGACGCGGCAGCCAGATTGCCCGCCAGCTGCGCACCGGCGGCATCGGCTTCCAGCTCGCGCACCCGGCTCCAGTGCATCACCGCGTGGTCGAAGCTTTCCATGAAATAGGCACCCAGCATGAACGCCGGGTGCAGGGTCGCCCGTTGCAGCCATTCGCTGTCCACCAGGGTCTGCCCGATCACCACCAAGCTGCGCTCGATGCCATGGTAAATCGGCACGAAGCGCATGCTGAACTCGGTGTCCGCGCCGGCAAAATGCCCCAGCTCGTGGCCGATGACAGCGGTGGTCTCGGCTTCATCGAGGATGCCCAGATACACCAGCGGCACATGCAGGGTGCGGCCCGTCAAGGTGGTGTTGGCCGGCGCCAGGGCGATGTCGCCGGAGGAGACGTAAAAGCCGGCGGCCATGCCCAACACGATGTGATCGGGCGGCAGTGCGCCCAGTTTCAGGGCCAGATCCTTCACGTAAGCCCAAAGCACCGGCGCCTGTTCGGCGGTGACGGCCTCTCCCATCACATCCATCGGCGTGGGCTGGAACATGTTGAGCATGACGCGCAACTGCGTGCCCATTTGCCAGATCGAATACAGGCAACCCGCGACAACTACCATGGCAGCGAACATGAATTTCATTTCGCCGGCGGACAATCGCCCGGCGTGCCAGAGATTCAGCGCCTCGAAGGCGACGATGGCGGCGATGGCAGCCCCCATGACCACCACATGCCCTACCAGAACGAAGGGCAGCAGTTTGGTCACACGGGTAAAGCCATGCAGCAGTTGTTCCCGCGAACGCATGGCGCGCCGGCCCGCCCAGTTAAGGCTCAGCAAGCCAAGCCCGCCCACCAGGGCAGCCAGCAATCCCAGCGCGATGACCCCTGTTGCGAGCCAGACCATGACGTTGCTCAGCGGCAGCAGAGTGTCCAGTTCGTCCTGCAACCCGGCGACGCGGGCCAACGCCTCGTTGACTTCCATTTTCTCGCCGTCGCCGACGTCGACCATCACTGGGCGCGAACCGCCTTTGGCGGCAATGGCTTGCAGCTCCGGACGCGCTTCATTGAGGTCAGCCTGATAGCCCGCGTAGACCTGGCGGTCCTCGCTGCTGCGTTGCAGCTCCCAGACCCCAAACAGGTTCAGCGCCAGCGGGAATAAAACCAGTACAGCGATGAGCTTCAGCTTTTTCATGGGGCGACCCTTTTCACAGCGCCGCCGAGTGCCATCCCTGGCGCGCGCCTGCTTCCCTGGACAAAGGGTCTGATGCCCTTTGCGTGCTTTACACAACCAAGGGATAACTCACCCTCGGTGCCGTTATCAGGTCCGGATTCAGCGACCCAGCAACACGGCCTGCATGCGTGTCTGCGCTTCCTGAACCACCTTGGCCTTGGCATTCAGGTCCTGCAACAGCGTGTTCAATTCAGCCTGGACCTTGGGGTCCGTCACTTGAATCACCGAGCCATTGATCTGGATCTGCGCCTTGTGAGCGTCGACGTAGTCCGCCACTTTGAGGCCCGATTCGAAGGTGCCATTGACTTGCGGCATGACGGTCAGGAGCGTGTTGGCCGGGACGGTCACCGTGCGATCGTAGGCGCTGTCATACACGGTTTTCAGATCGTCCGGCTGCTTGAGCTGGGCATGGGCGGCGTCAGCTTTCGCCAACTGTTGCTTGAGCTGTGCGACCAGATCGTTCACGCCGGTTTGCACCGTCTTGAGATCATCGCGGCGCTCAATCACGTCGCCCAATGAATGGAACGCGCCTTTCTGCACGAAGCCGTTGAGGGGTTTCATGCTGGCGTCCATACCACTGTTGAAGTCAGTGATCACGGCGTAGTGCTGGGTGTAATCGCCGAAAGACTTCGATTCTTCCGGTGTCAGTTTGGGCACGTGGACGCCCGGCTTGTCGATGATGCGGGTTTGCAGGAACTGCTTGAACGCGGCGCGCTGGTCAGGCTCGCTGCTGCCGCAGGCGGTCAGGAGCAGCGGCAGTGCGAGGGCGAGTAACCAATGGCGGCTGAATGAGACGGTCATTGTCGGGGAATCTCCAGGAAGTGAAAAAAAGCCGTTGGCAGAGAAATCTTGCTTCGGGGCGGTACAGCGTTCGGGTTCAGTCGGCAGTTTGTCGATGCCGATGAACCGTCTGTGAGCGTGATGCTAGATAGCTTACGCAAAAATAAATTCCCTTTGGATCCCATTATTTTGTAATTTTGCGAAATGTTACGCAGTCGGCGCAGTGCGTCCACATGAGCACTTGAACCCTGCACGCCGATCATTCTCAAATCCGCGCACACCCGCTCCGGGCTCAAGGAAGACAACATTCATGACACCCAACGCGTTTATCGCAGCCCCAGGCCCCCCAAGCCTGCACACAGGAACTCACCCATGATCGTCGGCATTGACCTCGGCACCACCAACAGCCTGGTCGCGGTATGGAAAGACGATGCCAGCGTGCTGGTGCCGAACGCGCTGGGCGAGCTGCTCACCCCCTCCGTGGTCGGGCTGGACGATGAGGGCCGGATTCTGGTCGGGCAAGCCGCCCGCGAACGCCTGCACACCCACCCTTCCCTGACCACTGCGTTGTTCAAACGGCACATGGGCAGCGCCCACCAGACCGCCCTCGGCAACCACGTATTCCGTCCTGAAGAGCTTTCAGCGCTGGTGCTCAGAAGCCTCAAGGAAGACGTCGAGCGCGCCTATGGCGAGACGGTCGTTGAGGCGGTCATCAGCGTGCCCGCCTATTTCAGCGATGCTCAACGCAAAGCCACGCGCATCGCGGGAGAACTGGCAGGCCTGAAGGTCGACAAGCTGATCAACGAGCCCACCGCCGCCGCGCTGGCGTTCGGCTTGCCGCAACACGGCAAAGAATGTTCTTTTCTGGTGTTCGATCTGGGTGGCGGGACGTTTGACGTGTCGATCCTCGAGCTGTTTGAGGGCGTGATGGAAGTCCGCGCCAGTGCGGGGGACAACTTCCTCGGTGGCGAAGATTTTGACCGGCTGCTGGCCGAGGCCTTCGTTCGCGCCCAGGCCGACCAGCCAGGCTTTCCCGCCCCCGAATCCATCGCCCACGCGCTGCATCGCGAAGCCCAGCGCCTGCGCATTGCCCTGGGCCAAGTCCGCAGCGACGCGTTCGTGCTGCGCGTGGACGGCCAGCAGTGGCAGCAAACCTTCACTCAAGAGGACATGGCCGCGCTGTATGCGCCGTTGCTCGAACGGCTGCGTAACCCGGTCGAACGCGCCATGCGCGACGCCAGGCTGCAGATCGGCGATCTCGACGAAATCCTGTTGGTCGGCGGCACCACGCGTATGCCACTGGTGCGCAAACTGGCGGCGGGCATGTTCGGGCGCTTCCCTTCGATTCAGCTCAACCCCGACGAAGCCGTGGCCCACGGTGCAGCGATACAGGCGGCGTTGAAATCCCGGGATGCGGCCCTGGAAGAAGTCGTGCTGACGGACGTCTGTTCCTACACCCTGGGTATCGAGGTTGCAGAACGGGTCGGCCAGCACCGTGAGTATGGGCACTATCTGCCGATCATTGAGCGCAACACCACCGTACCCGTCAGCCGGGTGAAAACCGTTTACTCCGCCGACGCAGGGCAAACCGGCGTGACGGTGCGCATCTTCCAGGGCGAAAGTCGTCTCGTGCGCGACAACATTCCTCTGGGCGAACTGGAGATTCCTCTTCCGCCCCACAACAAGGGCAACGTCGATCTCGACGTGCGCTTCACCTACGACAACAACGGCATTCTCGAATGTCAGGTCACGATTCCCGGCACTGGCGATGCGTTCGCACTGGTGATCGAAAACAACCCCGGCGTGCTCAGCCCTGAGGAAATTGCCGAGCGCCTGCAAGCGCTCGCTGCGCTCAAGGTGCATCCGCGCGATCAGCAGATCAATACGCTGTTGATGGCGCGCCTGGAGCATCTCTATCAAGAGAGCCTGGGCGAGCGCCGCGAACTGATCGGTGACTGGGCAAGCGCGTTTCAGCGCGCCCTCGACAGTCAGGACGAGCGCCTCATCCGGCAGACGCGCACGGAGCTGAACGAGCGGCTCAAACAGCTGGAACATGGCGGGTGGCAATGACCCATGGACACGACGTTCGATTGCTGGAAAATTCTCGACCTCCCTGCCCGCTCCGACGAGCGCAGTGTTAAACGCCAATACGCCAAGCTGCTGAAAATTACCCGTCCGGACGAAAACCCGGCCGCGTTCCAGCAACTGCGTGAGGCCTACGAGCGCGCGTTGCAACTGGCGCGCGACGGCGACGATGGCGTTGGCAGCGACGCTTCGTTTGTACAGGCTTCGGCAGCGCCTCTGGTGCAAAGGCCTGCGCCGGTCACCCGGCCGGTGGTGCGTTCCGCTCAGGAGCAGGCCGCCGAACTGCTCGGAACGTTCGACGATGCTGCCGTTGATCAGTGCTGGAATGAGGCGATCGCACGGAGCATCGAATCGACCGTCGAGACCCTGCTGTTCATACGTTGCGTACAGGCGCCGGACGCGCACCCGAACCTGCTGCATTGGGGCCTTGAAACCCGCCAGTGGCTGACGCCGTGGCAGCAGATTCGCCCGCGGGAGGCCGATCAGCAGCGGCTTGGCCATCTGCTCTCCATGGGGTTGTACCGCAGGCTGGAGCAATACATGGCGGCCGGCGAAGAAACACGCTTCATCGGGTGCCTTGAGCACCACAGTCGACAAGGCTGGCTGGGCGATTTAGCGCGTCGCCAGACGCTTCACGTGCAGGTGCTCGATCTGTTTCTCGAACATAAGCACTGGTCCCCCGCGTTGTTTCAAAGGATCCGGCAACTGTTCGCCTGGGACAGCGAGTCAGCCGTTGTCCCCATCGTTGATGAGCAATGGCACGCGCTGCTCTGGCGCTGCGAAGAGAAGAAATGGGTGGACGAATTGCGTGCGCTGGTGCGCCAGGGCGAGGAGCATCCCAACCCACGCGCCGATGCTGCTGCGCTGTTCCTGACGGGTTCGTCTGCGGAACGCCTGCAGGCACGCGTCGCGACATTCACCGAGGCTGACTGGCAGGCTTGCGAACAATTATCTGAGGACTTCACGAAGCGGTTTCCCGACTGGGCACGGAGGTTCCCGGACCACAATCCATGGTTCTGGCAAGCACTGGTGGGGCCGGAAAGTCCGCCCCACGTCACGCAGCGGGCGGGCATTGTTCTGACTATTACCCTCGCACTGAATGGCATACTCGACGTCCCCGCCCCTCTCCTGCTCTTGGTGGTCATATCGCCGCTCATCTTGATGACTGGGCTGCTACTCACGTACATGGGCAAGAAGCTGTATGAGCACTGGGTCAGATTCTCGGAGTACTTCTACGATGAGGATCAACGCTTCAGCGCATGGTGCGCACGCCATACACTGACGCGGAATCGGCGTTATCTGGTGATCCGCAACGGCGTACCGGTGCTGGCCCTGGCCTTTGTGCTCTGGAAATGGCTGGGACTTCTCGGGGTGGCCACCTACGTCATCACGGGCCTGATCGGCAGGCTGCAACCCAAAAGTGCAGTGCCAGTGGATCGCCAATATCGCTGGCGCAAGCCGCTGCAGGCGATCTACCGGATCGCCGGGCTCAGCCGTCTGCAGTGGCTGTTCTGCATCGTCATGGTGAGTGTGATTGCGTATGTGCAAATGGACATGCCCGGCACTCAGCTGACGCGAGGCACCTGAGACCGGGCCGCTTTCAGGAGAAGTCGCACGGAAGGGCCTGGCCGTAGAAAAAGAGGTCCCTTGACAGCGGTATCGCAGGACAACGCTACAGCCGAATGTCCTCCGGCCGCTGAATCAGTGCCTCGATCCGGGTGCCGGTGATCTGCTCTTCATTGGAAAACCCGTCGTACCGCGCCAGCTCGCCAAAACGGATGCCGGTGAGCGCCTCAATCTGGGTGACGCTGCGTCGATACGTCCTCAGTGCGCCAAACACCAGTTCCAGCTTGCCCAGCTCGCGAGTCTGGTCGATGACGTACGCGCTGGCCGAAGGCTTGCCGTCATTGCCAAGGAACGCGACGACTTTCCAGAAGGCCCGGGGGATTTGCACGCCCCGGTACAGCGGGTCGTCACTGCGCAGGACCGGCCCGGTAAACACCGTGGCCCGCTCTTTCCAGCGGCGGGTGTTGTCCAGGATGAAGTCTTCGAGCTCCAGCCAGGTTTTCTGGTTGAAGGCGGACATCTGCGGCGAGCAGTTGGTGAAGTGGAAGGTGTCCTGATTGGCGGTCTGCGCTTCGGCGCCCCAGTTGGGGTCCTGCCGGCGAACCAGATGGCCGCGATCAAGCAGGTTGTCGCGGTACAGATCGTCGCCAATCTGCGCCTCGACCGGCAGGCGACCGTCGTAGGCCCAGGGGTCCTGGCTCCGTACGATCTCGACGCTGCTGCCACCCTCGATGTTCACGCCCACATACAGCGCAATGCGCCGACTCCGGGACATGCTGATGGAGAAGTGGGTGTAATCCAGACGATTGCCCGGATTGCCCACCGGGAACACGTCGTCCGGCGTTGATGTCGTCGGCCAGGGCACGACGAATTCCCCGAGAAAATCGCCGCTGTAGCCTGACCGACCTTCCAGTTGCGACGCCGGCGTGACCCGTCCTTGGGGGGTTGATCGCAGCGCGGTGGCATGGGATGACGGATCGGCGGTGATGGGCTGAAGATCAGCAAGACGGGGGCGGTGGGCGAGATCCACCTGAGCGTTATGTGTGGGCATCCTGCTACCTCTTGATTGACGGGGGTCCGTCGGACGGGCCCGGTTTAACACCGAACACGATCATGTGCCGCCAAGTGTGAATATCACATGACCTGAGGGGGTATCGGCTAACGGTGGGTTCACAGCACGAATTGATGTTGACCGAGAGGGCCCCTTCCCGGCTGAAGCCGGTCCTACAAAAGCATCGTATGCGTGCAGTGGGATTGGCGGTGACCTTGACCGTAGGACTGGCTTTAGCCGGGAAGCCTTTGATCTGATCTAAATGCGCTTTTGATCTTGATCTTCATACACGGCGAGTGCAGACGACACCAGTCGCGACTTGGGTGCAGGCTGAACGCAGGTCTCGTGGAGTGGGCCGAGCCGCATGGATGCGGCGAGAGCGCCGTCAGGACATGGATGTCCGTTCGGCGCGGGCCCACGGAGCGGGACCGAAGTGAAGGAACCCCGACGCAGGAGGGGCCCAACCAGGAGCACAAGCCCTTGGTTACTTGGGGCTTTATCAAGTAACTCGCCGAAGGCGAAACAGTCTGCCCCCAGGCAGACGCTCTTGATCTTCCATCAGCCGCACCACTGCCGGCAATGGACAGCGAGCGTGAGTCGTCACGACCCAATCCTTGCTATCATCCGCCCCCGCGCGCACGAATGATCGAGAGCCCCGCCTCCGTTCGATACATGCGCCAAACGATCAGCTCGCAAAACCGGTTAACGCCCCAAGGGAACCCGAATGCAACACGTCACGTTGAACCGTTTCTACGCTGGGGTGCTCGCGCTGTTGCTGTGCGTCACCCTGCCCGCTTTCGCACAGGCCGCGGCGGCGCAGGTCGCGCCACAAACCGCACCGCAGGCCGCGAGCCAACCTGATGCAACGCCGGAAGTCGAGGCGCCAAGCCTGGATGACCTGAGCGAACAGCTCGACCAGATCCGGCAGAAAGTCACCGTCAGCGCCAACGATGACCTGCTGTCGAGCCTGCGCCAGGCCGCATTACAGGTGCAGAAGCAAGCCGATGATCTGATCGCCAAACAGGCGGTCGACATCGAGCACCTGAACGATCAGCTGAACATTCTCGGCCCGGTGCAACCGGACGAAGCGCCCACTCTGACCAGCCAGCGCAAGGCATTGACTGCCCAGAAAAACGCGCTGGTCAGCGACGAACGCCAGACCAATACCTTGAGTCAGTCGGCACGGGACCTGGCCACGCAGATCTTCAGCCTGCGCCGCAGCCTGTTCGACTCGCAAATCAGCACGCGCACGGCCAGCCCTCTCAGCTCGGCGTTCTGGTCGACCCTGATTCGCCCGACCGATGACGACCTCAGGCGCATGAACGGCCTGCTGGACGACGTCCGCAGCGTGTTCACCAGCGCACTGGCCCCCGGCAACCGGATGCTGTTTGCCAGCGTGGTGATCGGCGCGCTGCTGATCTGGGTGGTGGTGCGCCGCCTGCTGGAGAGCCTGCTGATCCGCCTGATGGTCCGCTGGCTGCCCGAGGGCCGTCTGCGCCGCAGCGCCCTGGCCCTGGCCGTCGGTCTTTCGACCGTGCTCACCATCACCACTGCCACTTCCCTGCTGCGCTGGGGCATCACCAGCAATGCAGTGCTGAGCAACGACGTGGTCAATCTCCTCGACCAACTGCAGACGCTGATCACCTTCTGCGCCTTCATCGTCGGCCTGGGCCGCGCGCTGTTGATGCTGCCGCACCCCTCGTGGCGCCTGCCGAAGATTCCTGACGAGATTGCCACGGCCATGGGCCGCTTTCCGCCTGTGTTGGCCCTGGCCCTGATGGTCATCGGCACCCAGGAGCGGATCAACAGCGTCATCGCCAGCAGCCTGGCGCTGACCGTCGCGGTCAACGGCCTGACGGCGCTGGCGGTTTCCCTGGTGTTTTTCTTCGGCCTGGTGCGCTACCGCCGCACCCGCCGCCGCTTTGCAATCGAGCGTCCGGGCGGCCTCGCCGGGTTGATCCCCTTCGTCGTCGCGGTGTGGGTCGGATTGAGTTTGCTGGCGTTGCTGAGCGGGTACCTGACGCTGGCCTACTTCCTTGCGGTCAAGCTGCTCTGGATGAGCGTGGTGGCATCGACCGCCTACCTGCTGGTGGCGTTCTTCGGCGACGTCTGCGAAACCCTCCTGTCGCCCAAGCAACCGGGCGGCATGGCACTGGGTTCGGCACTCGGCCTGTCCCCGCGCCATCAGGCCCAGGCGAGCACCATTCTGGCGGGCGTAGGCCGCAGCTTGCTGTTGCTGGCCGCCGTGCTGCTGGCCTTTCTGCCCTCGGGTTCAAGCCCGGGCGAGTTGCTCGAAAGCTTCACCCAGATGGAAGTCACCAACAAATCCCTGGGCAACCTGAACATCGTTCCAAGCGACATTCTCATGGCACTGGGTTGCCTGGTACTCGGCATGCTGGGCGTGCGCGTGCTGAAAGAATGGTTCGGCGAACGGCTGCTGCCGGAAACCAACATGGACGCCGGCATGCAGGCGTCCCTGGTGACCCTGATCGGCTACATCGGGTTTGTGCTGGTGATTGCGGTGGTGATGTCCACCCTGCACATCAGCCTGACCAACCTGACCTGGGTAGTGAGCGCCCTGTCGGTGGGGATCGGTTTTGGTTTGCAGGCCATCGTGCAGAACTTCATCTCGGGCTTGATTCTGCTGACCGAGCGGCCAGTCAAGGTCGGGGACTGGGTGAGCCTGGCGGGGGTCGAGGGCGATATTCGCCGGATCAACGTGCGTGCCACTGAAATCCAGATGTCCGACCGCTCCACGGTGATCGTGCCGAACTCGCAGTTCATTACTCAGAACGTGCGCAACGTGACCATGGGCAACGCGCTGGGCGTGGTCGGGATTTCCCTGACGCTGCCGCTGGAAACGGATGTCCTGCAGATCCGCGAACTGCTGTTGCAGGCGTTTACCGAGCACGAAGCCGTCCTCGATACGCCAGCGCCTTCGGTCACCTTCAAAGACCTGACCAACACCGGCCTGATCATCAGCGCCAGCGGTTACGTCAACAGCCCGCGCTCGGTCGGCAGTGCCCGAAGCGACCTGTTGTTTACCGTGCTGGGCCGCCTTCGGGAAATGGGCATCGCGTTGTCCGCACCGCAGAGCATGGTGTTGATCAACGACGGGCTGAGCAAGGAGCAACCGCCGGCAGCCGCTGATTGATCACCCCGCCCATTAAGACACGCGGCGCGCCAGTCGACCCTTTAATGACTGTCGCGCCGCGCGAGCACCGGAATCAGCTCACGTCTTTGTTCGGGTCTTCAGCATGGGCCCAACGGTAATCCAGACGCGGCGCAAACACTTTGATCCGGCGTTTGATCTTGATCAGGATCGGGTCATGCACGGGCTCCGGGTCTTTCAGGAAGGCGGTCAGCACGGCGCTCAGTGCGTACAAGCCGCAGAACGCCCAGACCACCCCTTCAATGCCGTAGCTTTCATTGAAAATCGCGACCACCGCCGGGCCCACCCATGTGGACGCCCCTGCCCCCAGGCTTAGCACCGACAGCGCGGCGGCTTTGTTATTCGGCGCCAACGCGGGGGCGAGTGCAGACAGCGGGACGAAACACGCCAGGGTCAGGCCGTAAAAGGCACCGAAGATCGAAGCGATCAGGAAATCGTGGGGAAACGCCTGGGGCATAAAGAAGAACAACGGCGTGCTGATCGTGCTGCCCACCGCGCCGAACCACAGAATCGTGTTGCGATAGCCAATCTTGGTGCTGATCACGCTTGAGCTCAGATTACCGATGATGTTGAACACGAAGACGATGGTCAGCAGGCGTAGCCACTCTTCCAGGGTGAAGCCGACGGTGTGCATGAAGAACCCGGGCATGACCACCAGAAAACCGAACATCGACGAGGTGTTGATCACCCGGACGAGGGCGGCCAGCGAGACTTTCGGACGCGTCCACATGATGGTGATGTTCTTCGCCATCGACACCATCGGCCGCTCACCCTCGGGCGCCAGTCGACGCATGCCGTGGGCTTCACGCATCCCGATCAGACCAATCGCGCCGCCGATGACCACCAGAGCAAAGGACAACCAGAAGGTCTGCAATGCGCCGATCAGCGGGATGGCGGCGCTAGCCACCAGAGAACCCAGCATCGGCAGGCCCGCAGCGTAAGCCACCCAGAACCAGCCCACGGCCATGCCCATTTTGCGGGACGGCGTTGACGCTGCGATCCACACCAGAAAGCCGTAGGCGAACAATGGATAACCGAAACCGCGCAGGCCGTAGGTCAGGAGAATCATCGAGTAGCTCAGTTCCTGCAATCCGTAGATCAGGAACAGCACTTCAAACACGCTCCAGATGACCAATCCCAGGAACATCACCCGTTTCGGGCCCCAAATATTGGAGAGCGCACCGGCGAGCCAGGAGGAAATCCCGACCGTGACGCCGTAGAGGGTGAAGATCATGGCGATTTCGTCGCCGGGCATGCCGCGTTCACTGAGAAAGGGCGAGAGGTATCCGAGTTCTACGCCATCGCCGATCATGAAGATCAACAGACCGACAAAGCCCCAGAACATGGGATAGGGAATTCCGACTTTTTCGCAGAATCGTGAGAGTGGAGTGTTCGGAGTGGATTGATCGCTCAATTTTCCGTTCCTTTTTTGCTGCACGGCGTTTGGTTGCGCCGAATGAATGGCCTCGATGAGGTTGAAAGGCAGAGGGGGTGGCACAGATTTCCGCTTCGGGCAGCGAGCAAAACTGGCTTGATGGGTAGCGCGCGGGGGTCGGACGTGACAGCAGCTATCGTCGACCCATTAATCTATGTTTTTTTTAGATTTTCGAGCCCGAAGCCCGCTTTTTATGCCAGATGAATCGATTAAGCACAACCGAGCCGGGCTGCCTTGGGTGCGACAACTTGCCCGGTTGTGTCGTCTGAGGGGTAGAGGGACCGGGCGGTCGGGTGTTGCAAATTGTGTATGAAAATAACTGCATCTTTTTTTGCAGGATGGCTCTATTCCGCTCTTCTCGGCGATGTTTGGTCAGAAAACCGCTGCCCTTTATGCAGCCGCTGTCGAGCGGGCGGCCAGCGAAATGCTGATCATATTTGCCTGTCAGCCCATCGCTGGCCACCTGTTCAGACCGAATCCGCCGACCGTGCCGCGAAGTCTCGGTACCCGTGAAGTTCGCGCCCCAGGATCTGCTTCAGGCGCGCTACGTCACCGTTTTCCGGGATCATCCCGTCGCTGACAAACCGCTGGGCCATCAGGCGCATTTCATACGCCATCCACCTGGGCATGAAGCTCGCGACGTTCTGTTCGAACCCCGACGGATCATCCCCCCCATAAACGACCGGACGTCCGAGGACTTGCGTCCAGATCGCGGCAACCCCCTCGCCCGTCAGCGTATCCGGGCCGACCAGGTTGATGATTTCGATGGGCAGCCCATCCGACGCCTGATCGCGGCGGATCAGCTCGATGGCCGCCACTTCGGCGATGTCGCGGGCATCGACCATGGCGAGGCCCTTACTGCCAATCGGCATCGGATACACGCCGTGCTCGAAGATGGCTTCCTTGACCATTTCATCGTTGTCGATGAAGTAGGTCGGACGCAGGATCGTCGCATTCAAGCCCATCTGTTCAATCATCCGCTCAGCGCCTGATTTCACCGCGAAATGCGGCACATCGACGAAGCGGTCAGCGTGGATGACCGAGAGGTACACGACGCGGCTGACGCCGGCCTCCTTCGCGATGTTCAGGGCGATCAGCGCCTGGGTGAACTCGTCGGGCGCCACTGCGTTGAGCAGGAAGAACGTAGAGACGCCGACGAACGCACGACGAAGGGATTCGATGTCGAGCATTTCGCCCTGAACGACGTCCACCTGCGAAGGGAAATGAGTGCTGGACGGGTCGCGCACGAGAACACGAACGTGCGCATTACGCTTGAGGAGCTGCTCAACGACTTTGCTGCCGACGCGGCCGGTAGCGCCTGTTACGAGAATGGTCATGGTGGTTCACCGATATGGGTTTGACTGGAGACACCACTATCGATGGATCACGAATGAGCCGCTAGACGCCGAAATTAGACACGGCGTTCCATGTATGGAACAGTCACTCCCAGTTCGGCCCTTGCGTTCTGCGACTGGCGTGTTCACTCATCTCTAAGCTGTCCCTTCGTTACAGGTGAACCATGGATTTGCTTGCCCTCGCTGATTTCAATCTCGTCGCCCGCCATGGCGGGTTCGGCCGCGCTGCACGTGCCGCCGAGCGGCCTAAAGCAACATTGTCACGTAGGGTCGCGGAGCTGGAACGCAGCCTGGATTTGCGTCTGTTCGAGCGCGGCGGGCGCACGCTGAAGCTGACCGAGGAAGGCCGCGCGCTGTTCGAACGAACGGCGGCATTGCTCACCGAACTTGACGAGACGGCGGCGGCGATCGCCTCGGGCGGGGCGCGACCACGGGGTAAATTGCGCATCAGCGCCCCGCTGTTTTTTGCCCAGACCGCCATGGGCAAGCTCGCGGCAGGCTTTGCACTTGAACATCCGCACGTACGGCTCGAAGTGACCACCGAAGACCGCTCCGTCGACATGATCGAAGAAGGTTATGACCTGGTGATTCGGGTCAATCCGGACGTCGACGAAAGCCTGATCGGCCGTATCTTCATGCACGACCGGCTGGTCGTCGTTGCGAGCCCTCACCTTGACCGCCCTGCCCCCGACGTCCCGGTAGCGGCGGTGACGAGAGGGCCCGGCGACCGCATGCTCGTTTGGGATATCGCTTCTCCCACCGGCCGAACCTGCATGACCATAGACCCGGTACTCAGTCTGTCTTCGCTGGTCATGGTGCGCGATGCCGTCCTGGCGGGCGTGGGCGTAGGTCGCTTGCCGGTTTCACTAGTGGGCCAGGACCTACGCGACGGAACGCTGGTGCACTGGGGCGATATTGACGCACCGGACGTCGCCCTGTGGGCCCTGTATCCGTCGCGACGGTTATTGAGCGCGCGGGTGTCGGCGTTTCTCGATTATCTGCGACGGGCGTTTCCGAACGGCGCGCCCGAGGAGCTGGCGGCGTTCATGGCGCGGTGACAGGACGCGTGGTCAAAAGCCGATCTTCGTTCCTGGCGGATGCGGCGCTGGAAAAACTCGGGCGGGTTTGAATAGAAAGTGACCGCAGCAATACCACGCGCACCGGGTGGGACCGGCTTTAGCCGGGAAGGCCTCAGGTGCGTCACACCGCAAACTGATGGAGTCCACACCGGCCTCTTCCCGGCTGAAGCCGGTCCCACTACAAAGCATCGTGTCCAGTGTAGGACCGGCTTTAGCCGGGAAGGCGTCCGATCTCGCACCCCACAACTGATGGCCTCACCGAGATGGGCGGATTTTCCTGCACCACCCCCAGGACGAGGGGTTGGTGAAAGCGTCACGCATCTGCCCGGCGGTTATCCTGCGGGCATCGGCGTCAAAAGCGAGCGCGGTTCGCAAAGCAGGCCAACCATGCCTGGGTAAGTGGCGTGGCGGTTTCAACCCGGCTTCCAGGTGCTGATCACGGGCCTGATTCGAAGGTAGATGCCGGAAGGGGTGTCTGCCGCTTGCCAGTTCGTAGATCACACACGCCACCGCGTAGACGTCAGCATTTGTCGAGAGTTGTTGGTGCTCAAGCACTTCAGGGGCAGCGTAGCCCGGGGTCCAGGCATTGAAACGCTCGCGACTCAAATGCGGCAAGCCGGGTAATACGCCCTCCTCGGCCCTGCCAAGACCGAAGTCGAACAGGCGCACGCCCTCTTCACTGAGCATGATGTTGCTGGGTTTCATATCACCGTGAACCACGCCGCGAGCGTGGGCGAATGCCAGTGCGTCCAGCAACGGCAGAACGATCTCGCGCAGCTCTTTCCATGGCAGTCCCAGCGGCCGCTCACAGAGCATTTTGTCCAGCGTCAGGCCTCGCATGAGCTCCATGGTGATGAAAGCCCGCGCGCACGAGGTGTCGACATGAAACCCGTGCACACGCAGCACGTTGTCATGCCGCAGGTATCGGGTCAGGCGGAACTCGCTGTAGAGCACTGCGCTGGCGTCCGGCGACTCGGCGAAGTCTTCGTTGAGGACTTTGAGCGCGACGTAAGGATCGGGATCTCCGTACTGCTCGGCCAGCAGATCGCGCGCACGGTAAACCGCTCCCATACCGCCGGCACCGAGCAGGCGTTCGATGCGGTAACGACTTGCCAGGACATCGGGCATTGCGCTCATGCCTGCCGAGGTGCGTACCCGAGCCGTTTCAGGTTTTTGAGACCGGGCGAAGGCGAAGTAGGTGAGGTCGGCGGGCGGGTCATTGGGGGGAGGATCAATCACCCTATGCTCAGCCGGGATCAATTGCGCGGGCTCGGTCATCCGCGAATCACCACAGCCGTCAGGTTATCCCGGGCAGCGCCGCGCAACGCATCATCGAACAGGCGCTTGAGCGCTGTTTCCGGCTGAACGTGATTCAATGCGTGACCCAGCGCATCGCTACTCAACCCCTGATACAAACCGTCGCTGCACAGTAGAAACGCATCCCCCGGAAACACCTCAAGCTCCAGCACCTCCAGCGTCAGTTGCTCGGCAGCGCCCACCGCTCGGGTCAAGGCGTGCGCTCCTGGGTAGGCGCAGGCCTGGCGAGCATTCATCTGTCGCTCGTCGATCAGTTGCTGTTGCAGGGAATGGTCTCGGGACAGCTGATACAGCCGCTGGCCGCGCCACAAATAGCAGCGGCTGTCACCCGCCCAGACACAGGCCGCCCGGCTTTCCTCCATCAGAAGTGCGACCACCGTGCTGCCGATGATGCTGTCCTGTCGGCCTGCACGGACGGTCAGCTCCTGGCCCAGCCGCCGGTTCAGCCAGTGCAGGCACTGCCTAACGCCGATAAGCCTGTCATCGAAGTGATCGCGCACCGGCAGCTCCGCCAGACTGGCGACGATCATCTGGCTGGCGATATCGCCTCCCTGATGACCGCCCATGCCATCGGCAACCACCCACAGCCCCCTTTCTGGACACTCCAGAAACGCATCTTCATTGCGCGCCCGGACTTTGCCGCTGTGGGTCCGCGCAGCGCTGCGCCACTGGCCGGCGATCGCCATCAGAGTTGTGCCGGCATGCGGAAGCTGCGCAGCACGCTCATGTCGAAAGGGTTTGGCGAACGCTGGCTCGTCAACAGGTAGCTGGCACGCAGACCACCGACATCGGCCTTCAGTACCAGCACGTCGCGACCGGTCAGCTCCTCCCGTTGCATTGAATCCAGCAGACGGAACAGCGACCACGGCCCTGAGCTTTCTTCGATACCCAGTGGGCGGCCAACCATTCTGTCGAGCACCAGACTGGTTCGACCGGCCTGCGCATCGGTGGGCCATTTGAATGACACCGGGACAATCGGACCGTGACGGTATTCAAGGGCCTTGTCCCCCAGCTTGAATTCGGACCGACTGACCGAAGAGTCCAGGGTATGGGGCTCAAGTTTGAACTGCACCTGAGGCTCGGCCGGGTTGTCGGCAAAGAACCCCTGTCGGATGAATCGAGCGGCGGTCATCTGATCAAGATACGCCCGGGAGATCGGCATGCTTTGCCCGTCGATACTGCGCAGACGATAACTGCCTTTCTCGCCACTCACGAACGGACGCAGGAATCCGTCGAAGAAGCGGTCTGTAACGCCCTGAACCTTGAAGAACTCGCGAAAATCACTGAGTGCGACATCGCTGGCACTGTCAGCGCTGAACGGATAACGCTTGCTGATCGCCTTGGCGTAAAAACTGTACACCTCGCTCTGGTAGTGCTGGTTCACGTGTTGGTAGGCATCGCGAAGCACCAGCCGCCACGCGTCTTCGGCCAAGGTGTTGAACCACGCGCCCACCGGACGCGGCAGGCGACTGGATGCCGCACGCAAAGTGCCTAGCGCATCCCGCTGTCCGCCCATGCGTGACTTGGCCATGTCGAACGCAGCCTGCTCCGGCGAGCTGGCCCTGCCCAGACTCGCCATCTGCAGTTGCAGCTCATTGAGTACCGCCAGAACAGGTATCAGGTCCGCCGTCGGGCCGTCTTTTTCGTCGAGCAGGCGGTGCAGCGGATCGAACCGGTTCTGCAGTGATTTGCGTGCGGTGTCCGGGACGGATGCACTCAACGCTTCGGAAGCTTTGCTTGACGCAGCGACCGCCAGTTTGCCGGCTTTGCCACCCTTATCCGGCAACTGCGCGGTGGCATCGACGACGTTTGTCAGTGCCTCGGCTACTGGTGTGAAGCGAGTATTCTCCCGTACTTCCCTGAGCAGATTGATGACCGGCGAATGGGCCGACGTCAGGCCAGCCAGTTGCTCGGCACTGTCGGCAAAATCGTAAGGCCCGGGCAGCTCGACCGCGCTCACCGCCTCGCCCCAGTAATCAGCGTAATCACGGAAATAAAGCTGCTCCAGTTCAACCATCAAGCGCCGCATATCCATGTCGCTGAGACCGGAGCCTCCGCCCAGCACCCAATTGTCCCGCAGGATATCGGTCACCACCCGGGAGCCGTGCACCGAAAAATACTGCTCGTAGCCCTGCCGGGTGTAAAACCCCGGAATCACATAATCGGTGCCGACGAACAGCGCTGCCTGCGGCCCGAGATGCTGGTCGAAACTGTAATCCGGCAAGGTCGCCGCCTGCTCGCGCAGCATCCGGTAGACGACGTTCGCCAGCGACTCACCACGCAGCACCTGCCGGGCCTGCACCACGCGCTGTTCATTGAGGCCATGGACAAACGGCAGCGTCAGCAACCGCTCGAAGTGAGCGTTCAGACCGTTTTGCGCAGCCGCATTGCCGGGGTACAGCTCGGACCAGACAGCGGCGACCTGCTCCTTGAGCCACGCCGCATCCCGCCGGTCTTTCATGCCCAGCATCAGATAGGCACGCAGGCTTTGGAGAAGCCCCTCGCGATCGTCAAGGCTCGCGGCAATCTGCCCCTCCAGCATCGTCGCTACCTGAGGCAAGAGCAGCCGTTCAAGCTCGCGATCGTAAGCGCTTTCGACCACCGGATTGACCGCTTGGCCTTGATAAAGGCCGCCGCGCGTCTGGTAACCGACATCCTCTTTGCCAGGGAAAACCCGGGTCGCCGCATAGCCGGTGTCCAGCACTTTCAGCGCGGCGAAAAGGTCATCCTGGACCGCGTTCGCCGACCGCTGCTCGACCCAGGCTCTGGCAAAGGCGCCCAGGCTGTCCAGACGTTCATAGTTGCCGGAAAAACTCACGGCCCAAAGGCTGCCGAACAGCGCGAGTGACGCCAGTGCGCCTGCGTATAGCGCGCGCTGGGCCCAATGGATACGGCGGCGCTCGCGCATGTCCAGGCCCGCAAGGTCAGCCTCAGGGAAGATGACTCTGCTGAGCAGGTGATTGATGAAACGCGATCGGCCCCTACCCAGTGTCGGCAGCGTTTCTGCGCTCATCCCGGGACTGGCACCCCTGCCGACAGCGGGCGAGTGCATGTCCTGTTCAAAGCCTGGCGCGCTGGTGAGATAGAAACCACGCAACTGGCTCGCCAACTGGTAGCGATTGCCCGTGAACGCCAGTTCCACAAACACGCACACGCGTTCGCCGATTCCGCTGAGTTGATGGGGTAAGTCGAGAATGCCGCCACGGCGCGAGGTATCACGCTCTTGATGGATGCGGGTGATCACCTGACTGTTGAGCCGAACCAGCAGTTCGCCGAATTCGTTGCGCAGCATGGCGGCGTCAGTGCCGCTCTGCCCGTTCTTGAAGGTGGTGCCGAGGACCTGATCACTTTCCTCCCGGGTCAGTTGATCGAAAAACGCGTCGAAGCCCGGAAGGCTGTCGGCCTTGCTCAGCACAAGATAGACAGGCACCTCGACATGGAGCTTCTGATTCACCTCCTGTAACCGCGCACGCAGCTGTCCCGCGAGGGTCTCCAGTTCAGGATCACTGCCGTGGAGGAGCGTGTCGACAGGGAGCGTGACGAGTACGCCGTTCAGGGGGCGGTTGCGGCAATATTTGCGCAGCAGATCAAGCAGCGTGCACCAGGCGCTGCGGTCGATGTCGGCGTTCGGCTGGGTCAGGTAACGGCCTGGGGTGTCGAGGAGCACGGCATTGTTGGCAAAATACCAGTCACTGTGGCGAGTGCCTCGGGTGTCGCGGGTAAGTTTGTGCCCGACTGTGTTGAGCGGAAACTCGAGCCCTGAAAACTCCAGCAGGCTGGTCTTGCCGCTGCCCTCGGGTCCGATCAGCAGGTACCACGGCAGCTCGGTGCGCCAGTGTTCGCTGCGGCCGCGATACAGGCTTGAGGTCTTCTGCGTTTTCAGCGCGTCCTTGAAACGCGTCGTCAGTTCAGCCTGCTCCTCGTCGATCTGATCGTCGCGCAAGAGGCGCGCCTGACCGTCTTCGCTGTCCTCGACCGCTTTCTTGCGCTCCCCGGCACGCCAGCTGACATACACCATGGCAAGGCCCCAGAGCAGGAACAGCGAACTGATGGTCAACAGCCGGGCGCTTGAACCCTCCCAGAACTTTCGGTCGTCAACCGCCAGGAGCGGCCCGACGAACCAGACCATCAGCGCCACGAACAACACCAGCAGGAGCGTCCACACCCACGTCTGACGCAGAAGCGCGCCGGTTTTCTTGAAAAGATTTCTCATCACACGTCTCTGTTTACGGCGGCGGCTTACGGCTGCGGCTTTGATTGCACTTGCCGCTGCGATTGCGGGTGAGCGGCAGGCTGATCGAACAGCTGATAAGGTTGAAGGACGGCCTTGCGGTGCTCGCCCAGCACCCAGGCGAAGCCCGAATACATCACGATCAGACACACCAGGGTGAAGCCCACCATCATCCAGCCGGGCACGATGCGCACCAGGCTGCGGCGCTGTTGGTTCAGGCCTTCCCAATGGGGCGACAGCTCGCGGGGCGCATCACCGCGCAGCTGGCGAACCTGCCGGTAAACCGCGTCGCGAATGTTCTCGAGCTCCTGCACGCCACGGGTCTGCACCCGGTAGCGGCCCTCGAAACCCAGAGACAGGCACAGGTACATCAGCTCCAGCATCGACAGATGCTTCACCGGGTTTTTCGTGAGTCGATCCAGCAGCTGGAAAAACTTTTCCCCACCGAAGGTTTCCTGGTGAAACCTGCTCAGCAGGCTCATCTGCGACCACTCGCTTTCGTTGCCCCGGCCGCTCGTTACCACGGCCTCATCCAGAACAGTGCAGAGCACATAGCGGGCGCCCGCGACCTGGCTACTCTCGGCACCGTTGTGCAGCGCTCGCGCTTCAAACGATTTCAGCACGTGGGTCAGGTGCTCATGCAGCGCGGCCATATCGTGAGGAATGTCACCGCTTCTGAGCCGTACAACCTCGGACAACAGCTCCGATGCAGCTGCCACAAGCGGGTTCATGCCGACATTGAACGTCTGCGCCGGTCGCAGGCGCGCGGCGTAGATCATGCGTTCTTCCAGTTGTTCGAAGCGCGGCGGCGGCGTGGAATCCGTCATCGGCTTCGACGCCGGGCCTTGACCCTGTCGAGTGACCAGGACGGTTTTGTCGTCCTGTTGATAATCGCTATCCCTGATCATGGCGTTCAATTCCTGATGGCCCAGAAGTTGAGTTCAAGCTCGGCAAACTCGCCGGACACGTGGAACGCGAATCCGCCGGAGCGCTCCAGCTGCGCCAGGTCTTCGGAGCTGAGTTCAAGGACGAAGTAGGTTTTTTTCGAATGAAACGCGATTTGCCGCGGCGCCACCGGTAACGGGGTGAGCTTGATGCCGGGCAAGTGCAGGTTCACCAACTGGCGGATACGTTCCACCGGTGCAACCTTGAAATGCGCGGGCAGACGATGGCGCAGTTCCTCGGAATCGCAATTGGCACTCGCCGCCAATACAAAGGAGGCCGAACCCAGCAGCGTGCGATCGTGCAGCGGCGAGACGGTAATGCCGTATTGACGCGGCTGTAGCACCAGCTCGATGGCGTGTTGCTCCAGCACCATCGACAGCATCTGCCGAAGCGCTTCCACCAATCTGCGAAAGCTTTCCCCTTGATCGCTGTGCCGGTAGCGGCTGTCCAGACGCGGCCGCTTGCTGTCACTCGAGAAGGTCGCCAGATCGCCCAGCAGGGTCAGCAACGCGCGGTAGAGTTCTTCCGGATGCACGTGCTCCAGACCCAGGTAGTGACGAAGCAGCAGTTCGGCACGATTGATCAGCTGAAGCATCATGAAGTCGCCCATTTCCGCGCTGGCGACCGTGCCGCTGGATCGGATGCGCTCGGCAATGCTGTCGCCCCGATGGCTGAGCATGCTGATGACTTCCTTCAGGCACGACAGAAGATAGGCGGAAGCATGGGACTGAAGGTAAGTCGGTACGAAATCCGGGGCGAGACTGACCACGCCGTCAGGGGTTGTGTCGAGCACGGTGCAGATCTTCAGCTTGACGTAAGCGTGGTCGCTCTGCTCTTCGCCCAAGAGCAATCTGAAGTCGGGCCGGCCGCAGCTCACCTGACAGATAGCGTCATCACCTGCATTTGAATCGGCGACTTGCGTTTCATACGCGGTATAACGCGCCAGCACATCGGACTGCTCCGGTCGCCTGGCTTCCACGTGATTGCCGGTGACCAGCGGCAACGCCAGATAAACAGGCGTGTTGACGGTATTGGGCGGTATGTCGAGGGCCAGCGACTGCGTGTTGCCGCCCAACTCGAACACGCTGCCGTCAGGCAGGATGCCCGACGCCTGACTGATCACCAGTTTCCCCATGTTCAGAAACTGCAGATCGATCTCCAGCGCCAGGAATCCCCAGGCGTAGCCACCCATTAACCGAGTGCGGATTTTCAGCTGGTGGTCGTAATACCGGTCGCTGTGCTGGAAATGCTGAGGACGCAGCAGCATGCCCTCCTGCCAGATGACTTTGTGCGTATTCATGGCTGGTCGACCGCCTCGGCAAGCGCTTCAGGTGAAGTTCGAATGCCGCTTTCATCAAGGGTCAGATCGACTTCGGTGGCGGTTCGCGGCGGGAGGCGAAGCGTGGAGCGCCACGAGGCTTGTGACAGGTCGCGGTACGCCGCAACTACGCCGACATAGCGACTGCCCTTCTGCACGCTGAGCTTGATCTCGACCGTTTCGCCCGGACGCAGCTCAAGCTCCTCGGTGGCGACCATGTCCGGAGCCAGGGACTCTCTGGCCCGCTCATACAGGCTGAAAAAATCAGCGTTCTCGAAGGCCACCGCGTGTTTGAGCTCGTACAGGCGGACCACGATCGGTGAAGGACGACCATTCAGATCCGGATTCAGCTGATCACTGGCCGTAAGCCTGAGGTCGAGTTTGGTGAGGTGTGAGTACGGCGACAGCGTCGAGCAGCCTGCAAGGATGAGCACGGCAATCAACGCGGTCAGCGCGTGTAGAAAGAAAGTTGTACGGCGAAACATGCGCTTCATCCCTGATGATCAGTGTGGAGGGTGGAAATCAGACGAATCTGCTCTTCATAGGCTTGGGCGAAATCTCGCGCCAGCAGGCGTTCGCTCCAGTCATTGTCCTGACGCAACGCCTGGTGATAGCGGCCATAGGCTTTCCAGCGACTGCCGGAGGTCGCGAGCAGTGGCGGGTTGTCGCGCTCGAATCGCAGGATGAGTTGCTCCGGTGAAAAATGCTCCAGCGTGGCGCGCGTTGTCGCGCGACAGGCGGCCAGCAAGGCGACCTGATGCGCCTGCACGTCATGGAAGGCTCGGCTTATCGCCAGCTCGCCGGGCAGTTGCCCGGGTTTGCCAGGACGCAGCATTGCCGACAGGGCTTCGCCCGCATCGACCGCTGATTTCAGCGGATTGCGCTGGGCGCCCTGCACGGTGGTCTGCGACAGGCGCAATTCATTTTTCAACTCGCTGCGCGTTTGCAGGTGCTGCTGGAGACCGCCGACGCACTGCCTGAGCAGACGGCCGGCATTGATCGCCAGCGCCTCCCGGGCAGCCTGATCAAGATCGTCGAATTCGAGACCGAGCGCGTCGGAAAACCGGGTCCAGAAATCATCGGTCTGGCGTTCGGTCTCAACAGCGGCTGGCGCGGGTGCTGGAGCGGGGTGTGCTGCAGGATCTTCGACCAGCTCTGGCACGCGCAGGCTTTCCATGTCCACCCGGGCATAGTCCGCACGCTGTGGACCGTCCTTGATGGCGGCAGCTGGCGAAATCAGTTCGTCGATGTCCGAGTGGACGCGTTCCTGCTGGTCGAGCGCGCTCAGCGGGTCGAGGTCCAGAAACGAGTCGTCGGGGATGATGCTGCCGGCTGCACAAGTGCGACCCACGTCACCGTCAAACGAGGTCGGCTCACGCATCAGTCGGGCACGCAGCTCGAAATCGCCCATTACATACAGACTGCCATGCTCGATGCGAACAGCTTGCCCCTTGGGCAGACGCACCCTGCTCTCCCCACTCAGCACGCCATTGCTGCTGGTATCGGTGAGATAAAAGCTGCCATCGCGGTAGCTGATCGTGATGTGGTGGTGGGACACGTGCCGGCTGCGGTCGGGAATGACCCAATCGCAGTCCACCGCCCGTCCGATCACGCCGCCCGCCTGCCTGAAGGTCTTTTGGCATTGCTCCGCAGGCACAAACTGCCGGGTGCTCAGCATTTCGAAAACCAGTTCCACGGTGGTGCTCCTTGTGGTCAGTTACCGCGGTTGGCTGCCTGCGGATCACCCAGCGGGCGATAGGTGTTGTCGTTGAACTTGTAATTGCCGCTGCAGCCTGAGACGCCACAGAGAAGAACAAGGGTCAGCAGAACAGCTTGCCGGTGACGAGCGAACATCAGAAGATCTCCAGAGGTGAGCACAGGGCGCCGTCGGTTGGCGCGAGGGAAAGCGAGCGGGAAAAAATCGTTCGTGCCTACGCATTGATTTCACCCAGATTGATATTGAGGCGGCCAAGGCGGTACAGCAGCGTTCGCCTGGGCAGCCCAAGCTCGCGCGCGGACAGGCTCTGATTACCTTCGTTTTTACGCAGGCAATCGAGCAGCAGGCCGCGTTCGACCTGCTCAAGGCGTTCGCGCAGATTCAGGCGGACAGCACCAGGGGCAGCATCCGCGCGGAGGGTGAAATGTTCGGGAAGCAATTGGCCTCCTTCGCACAGCAGAACGGCACGTTCGACCAGCCCCTTGAGCTCGCGAACGTTTCCGGGAAAGGCGTACCCGGACAAGTGATCGAGCGCCGCGTCAGACCAGCACAGAGCATCCCGTTGCAGAAATGCGCAGGCCTTGTCGGCGAAATGCCGGGCGAGATCGACGATGTCATCGCCTCGCTGGCGAAGAGCGGGCAGCTCGATGGGGAATTGCGAGAGGCGGTAGTAGAGGTCCTCGCGAAAGGTGCCTTCGCTCACCATGGCCAACAAATCCCGGTGGCTCGCTGCCAGGATGCGCACGTCTATCTTGTGCGTGTCATTGGAGCCCAGCGGGCGTATCTCTCCCTCCTGCAGCACGCGCAGCAGCTTGGCCTGCAGAGACAGCGGCATGTCGCCGACTTCATCGAGCAACAGGGTCCCGCCGTTGGCTGCATCGAAGAGTCCGGCGCGATTACGCAGAGCGCCGGTGAAGGCCCCCTTGCTATAACCGAACAACTCGCTTTCCAGCAGGCTTTCAGGGAGTGCCGCGCAGTTCTGCACGATGAAGGGCTGCGAGCGACGCGGACCGTAGTCGTGGATGGCGCGTGCCACCACTTCCTTGCCGGTGCCCGTTTCTCCGCGCAGTAAAACGGTATACGGGCTGTGTAGGACTTTACTGATCATCGAACAGGTGTGGCGCATGGGCGCGCTTTTGCCGATCAACCCATAGGCGCTGATGCTTGGCACACTGACGCGCACGGGTGGTGAATCATCGGTACGTCGTCTCAAGCGCTGAAGCAGCTGCAATTGATGCAGCACGAACGTGCCCAGTCGACCAAGGGAGTCGGCAAAAGCCTGCAGCTCCAGGTGTCGACTGCTCGCGCAGACGAGCAAGCCTTCCACCGCCTGTTGATCACTGACGATGGGCACACACAGCAGGGACTGCCAGGGCTTCGCTCCGGGCGGCAGGAAACGGGTTTCGTGCAGGCTGCCCGGCAAATCGACGAGGCACACAACGCGGTTTTGGCACAGCGCAAACTGCAGCAGTTGCTCACCGTTGTAATCGGTTGGCAGGCTCTGAGCCTCACGGGGTTGCACGCTGCCCTCAAGGCACTCGGCAGTCATGCCCAGACACGTATGGGTCGCGTCCAGCAGATAAAGCTGAGTCAGCTCGCACCCGCTCAACTCGCCGAGTCCGAGCACGAGCCCGCTCAGCAGCGCGGCATCGTCCGCTGCGCGTGCAAGCCGGGCGAATTGCTCCAGTAACACTTCCGCATAGGCCAGCGGTTGCGGCACCTGAATGAACATAGCGCCCACCTCAGGCAAACTCGCAGGTCACGGCGGCTTCAGCATCAAGCGTTGCGTGCACAGAGGTGAGACGCTGGCCTGCGGCCATGGCGTCGAGCAGCCGGTCAGCCACCCGGGGCAGTACGTGAAGCTCCAGCAAGTGGTCGATCAGACGTGCGCCACTGTCGCCTTGGCTGCAGCGTTCAGCCAGTTGATCGACCAGCGCCTCGGAAAAGGTGAACGTCAGCTGGCGACGGTTCAAGCGCTCGCCCAGACTGCTCAATTTGATCTCGATCAGCTCACGCAGCACCGACCCGCTCACCGGGTAGTACGGGACGACGCGCATGCGTGCGAGCAGCGCCGGTTTGAAATGTCGCGCGAGAACCGGACGGATATGCTCCTCAAGCACCTGCGCGGAGGGACGCGCGCCGTCGGCGCAGAGGTGACTGATGAGGTCGCTCCCAAGGTTCGAGGTCATCAGGATGAGCGTATTGCGGAAGTTGATCTCCCGCCCTTCCCCGTCGTTTGCCACGCCCTTGTCGAAGATTTGATAGAACAGGTTCAGGACGTCTGGGTCAGCTTTTTCGACTTCATCGAGCAGAACCACGGAATACGGCTTCTGCCGCACCGCTTCGGTGAGCATGCCACCTTCGCCGTAACCCACGTAGCCAGGCGGCGCGCCAATCAGACGCGAGACGGTGTGCTTCTCCTGAAACTCGGACATGTTAATGGTGGTGATGAACCGCTCGCCGCCGTAGAGCAAATCGGCGAGCGCCAGCGCGGTTTCAGTCTTGCCGACACCACTCGGCCCGACCAGCAGGAACACGCCCACGGGTGCATCAGGTTTGTTCAGGCCGGCTGCATTAGCGCGCATCGAACGATCAAGGGCGTGGACCGCTTGCTCCTGACCCCGAATGCGGGTGCGCAGGTCAGTTGAAAAGCTGGCGATTCTGGCGTTGTGTTCTCGCGCCAATTGCGCCAGGGGCACGCCGGTCCAGGCGCTGATCACTTCGGCGACAAGACGCGGGCAGACTTCAAAGCTCACCAGCCTTTCTTTGGACTGGGCCTGGGTCAGCGTCCGGTGAGTCTCGTTGAGGGCGGCTTGCAGGACTTCGATGCTGTGTGTGTCGTCGGCATCACGGGCCTGCGCCAGTTGCTGACGAAAGTCCAGCAGGCGCTCGGCCAATCCTTTCTGTTCCAACCAGAGCGTTTCGAGAGCAAGGCTTTCTTCATCCGCAGCGCGCAAACGGTTTTCCAATGCATCCAGTGCCGGATGATCGATGGGCAGACCGGCTTCGGCGTCACGACGCAGCGCCTGATGCTGGCGGCTGCCTTCGGCCAGTTCGCTGCGCAGACGCTCAAGGCATTGCGGCGCAGCGGCGAGGCTGATGCGAACGCGCGCGCACGCCGTGTCGAGTACATCGACGGCCTTGTCCGGCAACTGGCGCCCGGCGAGATAGCGAGCGGACAACTCCGCGGCCGCCACCACCGCATCGTCACGCAAATAGATGCCGTGGCTTCCCTCGTAGACGTGAGCGAGGCCCCGCAGAATGGTCACCGCCTCATCGACGGTCGGTTCGTGCAGCCGCACTGGCTGAAAGCGACGGGCCAGTGCCGGGTCCTTTTCGATGTATTTTTTGTACTCGGTCCAGGTGGTCGCCGCGATAGTGCGCAGTTCGCCGCGTGCCAGGGCAGGCTTGAGCAGGTTGGCCGCATCGGAACCCCCTGCATCACCGCCGGCGCCGACCAGGGTATGGGCCTCGTCGATGAACAATATGATCGGTCTGGTCGACGCCTTGACCTCGTCGATCACGCCCTTGAGGCGCCGCTCGAACTCGCCTTTGACGCTGGCGCCGGCCTGCAACAGCCCCATGTCCAGCGAAAGCACTTCAACGCCCTTTATGGCCCGGGGCACTTCCCCCGCGACGATGCGCAACGCCAGCCCTTCAACGACAGCCGTCTTGCCGACACCTGCCTCCCCCACAAGGATCGGATTGTTTTTCCGTCGGCGAGCGAGAATATCTACCATTTGCCGAATGGCCTCGTCACGGCACAGCACCGGGTCAAGTTTGCCGTCTCGGGCCTGTTGGGTGAGGTTATGGGTAAAGCGCATCAGCAATGACTCTCCGCCCGTACCGTGTTTGCCCGAGTCGGAATGCTCCTTCTGCGACAAGGCGAATGCTTTCAGTCGCTCGGTATTCAGCCGGGCGAGTAATGCCTGATAGCGGCTGCCTGCGTAACGCTCGGGGTTGCGCAACAGCGCGAGCACCAACGCCCCTTGATCGAGCAGGGTCTGACTCAGTTCGAGGCTGGCGACCAGCAACGCATCCTGCAGCCACTGCACCAGTTCCGGCGCAAACACCGGGTTGCGCGAGGCGCTGCCTTCCATCCGCGCCTGCAGCACCGCGCCGAGTTCACCGGCGTCTATATCGGCATCCTGGAGTGCGCGGGAAAGAAGGCCCTGCGGGCGTTCCAGCAAGCACAGCAACAAGTCTTCGACGAGGACCTTGCTGCCGCCCCTTCCCACACAGCGTCCGGCAGCGTGCTCCAGGTCGCGTCGGCATTCGGCGTCGAGCGCCCGGATAAGTTGTTGCAGATTGACGTTAGTCATCGTTGGGCTGTCCTTAATGATTTGCTCCCCAGGGTCACCACGCCGTCCGCGCGTTCTCGGCCCAGCCAGCTGGTCCATCCCAGTCGACACGCGTTCTGGCCCGCCAGGCGCAGTTCGCCAATTTCTTCACGACGCAGCGCCAGGCGAACGTCGTAATCAAGCGGGTCACGCAGCGTGAATCGCACCAATGCGCACAGCGGTTGGTAACCCGCGCCGATCGGCAGGAACTCGTGAAAGCGCTGCCAGCCAAGCTCTCGGATATGAATACGGAACTTGCCACTGCGGTCCCGAACGTGTTCGCCGAGCACCAGATCCTCGCCTAGCAGGGTGTTGGCCCGGCCAAGGCTGTTGCGCTGCTCTTCGAGAATGTCCACGCGGCGCTCCATGCATTGCTCGATCGTCAGCTCTGCGTGTTTGAAGTAGTACCGCAGCACGGCCTCGATCAGCGCTGCCGAGTGAGCGCGCAGGCTAAGCAAACCCAAGTAAGGCAGCAGTCGCTTCCAGTTCAACTCCCGTGCGCTTCGAATCTCCTCGCTGCCCAATCCGATCAGCGCGAACAACTGCGACGAAAACGGATCGATCGCGCCGCTTTCAAAACGGGCGTGGTAGCGGTATTTCTTCCAGATCGGCAGCATCAGCCGATGCAGGCGATGGTGGAACAGATCGAGGAACTGGCGGGTCGGATTGCCCCCCTCACCGTCACCCAGGGCTTGCTCGCTATAGAACGCAGGCAAGGGTGATCCAGACCCGACAAGCCCCAGGAGGTTGAAGCGCAGGCGTGCACGCATCAGCCCGGATTCTTCAAAAAACTCCACGCGGTCCACATCGCTGCCCGGAAAACCAAGGCTCGGATTGGCCTGAAACTCCAGCTGGTCATACAAGTCGTCATCGCTCAGACGCGGGTGTGCAGTGCGCAGTCTGTCGATGACCAGCAACACGACCTGAAACAGTGAGTATTCGCGTATGCCTCGGGTCAGCCCGCTCAAAGCAGGGGCTGCAGGCCCATACGGGGTGGCCATTGGTACACCTCTCCTTGTGTGCTTTTTACGCGCAGCTCGTGATACGAATTGAGGCTGGCGTAAAGTGCAAAAAACTCGTTGAGAACGGAGGCGAACACAAACACGTCGCCCTCGCCGATATAGCCTTGCGGGTCGATGGTCAGCTCGGTGCGCAATCCGCGGACCGGCAGCCCTCTGTGCAGCCGGTCGACATGCTGGTGCCTGATCGACTTGAGTCCGCCCAGCAGGCGCTTGCTGACCTTTTCAGCGTGCGGGTCGTAATAGCGCGGCAGGTCGTAGGTTTCGAGGATCACCTTCAAGGCGTTTACGTCCGCGAGGGACAGGTAGTTAAGCGACATATTGCTGATCAGCTTCCACAGGAAGTCTCGATTCAGCGGCGGCGCATAACTGGGTGTGGCCGGGGTGATATTGCGGAAGGTCAGAAACTCAGGTGTCTGTTCGCAGGCGATGCAGATGTCGCCGAGCTTGAGCCTGCGCGGCAGGTTCTGGTTGGTGCACATCATCTCGATCGACAACGTTTCAGAGGCTTCGGTGTGACGGATGCCGAAGCTCAGGTAGGTGTCGAGGCCGTCGTGCAAGGACGATGAACGCTGACGGATGCTGTAATGCGGACGGCGGTTCGGCACATCGACACTGGGGTCATGCTCGAAGGATTCGAACGGCACGTAGGCCTCGTAACCCAGGCCACCGGGCTTCCAGCCAATCACCGACTCGATCGAAAACACGCCACAGTTTTCCATGGCGTAGAGCGCCGGCATCAACAGGTACTCGTCCTGTTTGCCCTCAAGGCGGATCGGCGTGGCATCGTGCTTGAACAGGTTCACGATGGGCGTGCAATGGAGCTTGACGTTGTCCAGTGTCGGTCGCAGGCGCTGGACCCCGCCTTTGCGAATGTCGAATCGCAACTCAAGCCCGCGTATTTGTTTGAGCGTGTCTTCCGCCAGCGCAGCGAGCAGCTCCAGGCCCTCCACGTCCACGAATAGAAACTTGTCCTGAAAGGCGAAGTATTCCTGCAGGTAGCGATAACCGCGGAAGGTGTTCAGCGGGTACGGAATCAGCGCCTCGTCTTCGGCAAACCCCACGGGCTGGATACGATCGCCAAGCATTCTGAATGCCATGGGCATGCCGTTGACGCCGGGTATAGGCTTGCCGTCTCCGTCCAAAGGCACCAGCTCGATGCTCTCCAGATTGCGCAGAAGGCTCAGATAGAGCGTCTGGCTGATGTAGCGCTCGCCCGCAAAATGCAGGCGCAAACGGCTCAGGTCCAACTCACCCAAATGGCCTTCGCCGCTCAGTTCCAGCCGCAAGCTCAACAGCGCGCCGTCGCCCTTGACCGAGTACGTCAGGTCTACCAGATCCAGCGCCTGGACATCGGTTGGGTAGCAGGTGCGAAAGCGGCACTGCACGCCATCGACCGGCAGGCTGTCCACCGGCGTATCCCGCTCCACCCTCAACGCAGGCCCTGCCCGCTTCAACGGGTCAAACTGGAGGATGCTGAAAGCCGGCAGCGGCTGCATGTAATTGGGCCACAGCAGCTGCATCAGCGAATGGCTGAGCTCGGGCAGCTCATCATCGAGCTTCTGCCGCAGGCGCCCCGTCAGAAACGCAAAACCCTCCAGCAACCGCTCTACATCCGGATCCCGCCCGGCCTGCCCCAGAAAAGGCGCCAATGCCGGGCTGCGCTCGGCGAATCGGCGGCCCAACTGGCGAAGCGCCGTGAGTTCGCTTTGGTAGTAGTGGTTAAAGGACATGGTGTTACCTTCGAGCGGAGCTGTTTGGTTCAAGGGTGGGCGTTGCGGGAAACCTGCCTGCTAGCCCTTATGTCATCAGGTAAAGCCACGTGCAGTGGCGTCCTGACATCAGCATTTCCTGTGATTGACCTGTACCTGACCGCCACCCTCCAGGCGTGCGGCGAACGAGACCTGACGCTTGAAACCCTCCACCTCCAGCAACCCTTCAATACTGAAGGCGAGCCGAAGCTGATCGTTGTCATGGGGCAGCGCGATGACCTGGACACTGCTCAGGCGTGGCTCGTAGGTTTCGATGAAGACCTCGATAGCGAGCCGCGCTTTCGTTAACGCGTCATGAAGGCTCAAGCGCATGTCATTGAGATCCGGCAGCCCGTAATCGGAAAGCGTTTGTACGCTGCCCGCCCGGGTGCTGAGCATCTTGGCAAGATGGGCAGCCACCGACGCCGTCGCAGCGTCTTCGCGGCTCCAGCTCACGCGCTTTTCTGCATCGCCACACAGGCGTTCGAAGAGGCTGCCGTATCCAGTCATGTCTTCAAGCCCTTCACTCTTTGTCCAGCTTGCCCACCAGCGACAGGGTGAAGTCGGCGCCCATGTATTTGAAATGCGGGCGCACGTTCAGGCTGACGCGATACCAGCCGGGCTCGCCCTCTACGTCACTGACGGTGATCTGCGCAGCACGCAGAGGACGACGACCACGGACTTCGGCGCTTGGATTTTCCTGATCGGCAACGTACTGACGTATCCACTTGTTCAGCTCCAGTTCGAGGTCGGTGCGTTCTTTCCAGGACCCCAGTTGCTCCCGTTGCAGGACTTTCAAATAGTGAGCAAGGCGGTTGACGATCATCATGTACGGCAGTTGGGTGCCGAGTTTGTAGTTCAGCTCAGCGGCCTTGCCTTCCGCGCTGGTGCCGAAAAACTTCGGCTTTTGTACTGAGCTTGCGGAGAAGAACGCCGCGTTGTCCGAGCCCTTGCGCATGGTCAGGGAGATGAACCCCTCCTCCGCCAGCTCGTATTCACGCCGATCGCTGACCAGAACCTCGGTAGGGATCTTGGTTTCGATTTCACCCATGCTTTCGAAGTGGTGCAGCGGTAAATCCTCGACTGCACCACCGCTCTGCGGGCCGATGATGTTCGGGCACCAGCGGAATTTGGCGAAGCTGTCAGTCAGCTTCGTACCGAAGGCGTACGCCGTGTTGCCCCACAGATAGTGCTCATGGCTATTGGCAACGGTTTCCTTGTAGACGAACGACTTGACCGGGTTCTCTTCCGGGTCGTACGGGTTGCGCAGCAGGAAGCGCGGCACCGTCAGGCCCACGTAACGAGCGTCTTCCAACTGACGGAAGCTTTGCCATTTGGCGAACTGCGGGCCCTCGAAATGATCCTTCAGATCTTTCAGGTCTGGCAGGCCGGTGAAGCTTTCCAGGCCAAAGAACCTGGGACCGGCGGCGGCGATGAACGGCGCGTGGGACATGCAGGCGACGCTGGAAACGTACTGCATCAGTTTCACGTCCGGCGAGCTTGGGGACATGAAGTAGTTGGCGATGATCGCCCCCACAGGCTGCCCACCGAACTGACCGTACTCGGCGGTGTAGATATGTTTGTAGAGGCCGGCCTGCATGACTTCAGGTGAGTCTTCAAAATCTTCAAGCAGGTCCTCTTTGGACACGTTGAGGATTTCTATCTTGATGTTCTCGCGGAAGTCCGTCCGTTCGACCAGCAACTGCAACCCACGCCATGACGACTCCAGAGACTGGAAGGCCGGGTGGTGCAGAATTTCATCCATCTGGCGGCCGAGCTTGGCATCGATCTCGGCAATCATGCGGTCAACCATTGCCTTCTTGACCGGCTCACCCGCGTTTTGCGGTTTAAGCAACTCTTCGATAAACGCCGACACGCCGCGCTTGGCGATGCCATAGGCATCCTCATCTCGAGGCAAACGGGTCTCGGCGATGATGCTGTCGAGAATGCTGAACTCGCCGGACTCTCTGCTGTGCTGCTGCGATGGTGTGGTACTCATGGTGTTGGCTCCTTGGCGGGTGGACTCAGGTGTCCTGGGCGGCGGCATTCAAACCCAGCTCGCCGAGCACGCGACCGCGTGACTCGTCATCGGCGAGGACGCTTTCGATGGCCTTGCGGAAAGCGGGCGCGTTACCCAGCGGCCCTTTGAGCGCCACCAGGGCGTCGCGCAGTTCCATGAGTTTTTTCAGTTCGGGTACCTGGTCCACCAGCGAGGCGGGATTGAAGTCCTTCATCGATTTGACGTGCAGTTGCACCGCCAGCTCTTCATTGCCTTCATCCTCTTGCAGACGGTTTGGCACGCTCAGCGTGAGGCTCAGGGCCTGCTTGGCCAGTACCTCGTCGAACGTCATCTTGTCGATGCTGATCGGCTTGCGCTCTTCGACTTTTCGCTCGTCTTTGCGCAGGGTGTAATCACCGATTGCGAGCAGCTTCAGCGGCAGCTCGATCTCTTCCTGCGCCCCGCCCGTAGCGGGTTTGAACGTGACATTGATGCGTTCCTTGGGGGCTACCGATCCTTCTTTGGCCATGGCCGTTCTCCTGGTAATTAGGGCCCTTAGGCCTGTTCAAGTACGACTTCGAGGTCGAGGTGGCAGAGCCTGCGATAAACCTCTTCCTTGCGCTCCCGGGCCCCGGGAACCTGAGGAACCAATTCGAAACAGCTGTGCAAGAGCGCAAGCACTTCCAGCGCAAGATCAGGCTCCCAGGCATTGATGCCTGAGTCCTCCAGCGTCAAGTCGAGGGTTTCGAGTTGGGTCCTGGCGAGTTCGTATTTCCTGGCGGTGAAGCACAACCGCGCCAGGGCGAATTGCCAGAAAAATCGTGCACGCCCGCGCTGAGCGCTGTGCAGGCCTTGCTTGAGCAGCTGTACAGCAGCTTTGAGGCCTTTATCGCGCAACACCGAGACCGCGCTTTCCAGGGCGGCCTCCCAGGCTGGCTGGTTATCAGCGGTTTCGACTCTGCGAGGCGTACTGGCGGCCTGCAGCCGAGGCATGACGGTGGCACTGATCCAGGCGCGAGTCGCTGGATCCGCAAACGGCGTGCCGTCGTGAAAACGCAGCTCGATGACCTCCGGCAGCCGCTGAATCAAGAGCGCGAATTGAATTTCTACCTCGCGCATTGCCAGCTCGGCGTTCAGCGCGTGCAGACACTCCCAGGCCATTCGCTGGCCATCGAACCAGAACGGCGCCTTTGCCAGACTCGCCTCCAGCTCGACCAGCAGATCGGCGTAGTTGCCCTGATCGTATTGGTCTCGATAGCACTTGAGCTTGTCTGCCGGAAGCCCGCGCAGCGCTGTGATGTGCTCTGAGTTGCGCTCTGGCAATGCCTCGATTGGCAGCCACAGCAATGTTCGGTTGAGTCGCAACGCGCGCAGGTCGCTGGCTTTTTGCTTGAGCCACCAGGCACACAACGAGCGTGCGCTGTCCTGCTGAAGTCGCAGTGACTTGTGCGCGTCTTTCTCGCTGTCAATCAGCATCGGTGAGAGGAATGACGGTGCAGGAGGCGGCTTGGCTGGCGCGTCAGCGCCCCCAACGACACCGGCGTCGGGCAGGTTGTCAGTTACCCGTTGGGCCATATTTTTCAAACGCCGGGAGATCGGCAACAGCAAAGGTGCGTCGTCGCCCATGTGCTGGGTAAACACCGCATCAAGGTCTTCGAGGATCTCGACGAGGCGACTGAACAGCGGTAACTGCGCCTTGATTGCGACGTGATCAAAAAGCACGTGCTCAAGGCGGGGAAGCAGCCAGCCGATGGCTGCGGAGCGGGTGCGAATCTTGACGGGATGTACTTCAACCCAATGGCACACGCAGAGATGGTGAATAAGCCCTAGTCCTGCCAACAGCCCTTGGAAGGATTCGCGCTGATACAAGGCCCACGCAAGCCAGGCGGCGACGCGAAGATCTTTGGATTGGGTGCGAAGCAGGTGCTCACTTTGTTCACGCACCTTCTGCCAATCGATCTGAACCGTTTCGTGCATGGATTGAGCTTTATTAACCTCGCTTTCCAGCGCCTCGTATTCGTTTGAAAAACGAACGTCTTCGCCCGCGAAGCTCTCTGTGGAGATAGAGGCTTGAGCACTTTCAAGATAATGATCGGACAGTGGAGTTGAATAAGACATTCGAGATCCTCAGTGTAAAACCGCGCCGATTTTAGACAATTAAATTGGCGGGCCTAACGGAATTAGAATAAGGACTAGTTGTGCGGCCGACATGTAACAAAACATCTACCCTTCAGAGGCCGGGAATAATACTCAGCGCGAATAACACTATCAAGCTCTCTATAAACGCGATAACCCCTCTCATGTTGTAGGAAGTTTCTTCAAATATACGAGACTCAGGGTAACTTCTTTCATACATCTTCTTTCTCTCGTTGCTCAGGCGGCGGGAAATATCCTGTCCAGCGTTCAGGACCGGGAAATCGCGATCATGCAACAGGTGCAAGGGGGCGCGCGTTCTTACTCAGACAGTCTGCAATCACCCGCGCCGAGCAATGGCGTGAGGCTTCCATGCGCAAAAAATTGCGCACTTCCCGACCGATAAATCACTGACTGATACTGGCCAGCCCTTATAGAGCGGACCCTGCAGGTAAGTGAGCAAGAAGTTGCGCAACACTGCGCAACTTCTTGCGCAGATTTACGCCACAAAGTCGTTCGATAGACGGCAGTGAACCGTTAAACACCCACCAGACCGATGTTTAACATGAACCAACCCTTACTTGGCACGATGCTTGAAATAACACTTTGCCCGCCAGCCAAATTCGCTGGCGGGCATTTTAATTTATGAGGCAAGGAGCATTTTCATGGCGACACCAGCATATATGTCCATCACAGGCACCAAACAGGGCCTGATCACCGCGGGCGCGTTCACCGCAGACTCGGTCGGCAACACGTTTCAGGAAGGTCATGAAGATCAGGTCATGGTGCAAGGGTTTCAACATGAAATGATCATTCCGCGCGACCCACAGTCGGGGCAGCCAACCGGTCAGCGTGTTCACAAGCCGGTCAAGATCACCAAGGTGTTCGACAAGTCTTCGCCCCTGTTGCTGGCAGCGTTGACCTCGGGCGAACGCCTGACCGAAATCACCATCCAGTGGTATCGCACCTCGGCAGCGGGCACACAGGAGCATTACTACACCACCAAACTCGAGGACGCGATTATCGTCGACATCAAGGACTACATGCATAACTGTCAGGACCCGTCGAACGCCCACTTCACCCATCTGGAAGACGTGGAGTTCACCTACCGCAAGATCACCTGGACCCACGAAGTCTGCGGCACTTCGGGCTCCGATGACTGGCGCTCCCCGGTTGTTGGCTAAGTTCAGCTAACCATCAAAATCCCGGCCGGTAATACTGGCCGGGATTTCTGAGCCTTCGCGGCGAGGGCTAGCGGATTTTGCGGCAGATGCGCTGTCCAACCCATGTTCGTGGGGTCAGGCTGCACAACCGTCCCGCGTCCTTTCAGCCCGCGACCGCTGTGCTTGCCTGGAGGCTCAATGAATCTGCACACGCCCCTGACCGATGACGCAGGCTCTGCGCCTCAGCAGGACTGGTTCTCACATGAGCACTACGCCCGGATCGGCGAGCTGATTGCCCGGCTCAATACCAGTGACACTCGGGAAAGCGTGTCGCGTTACCACGCCATGGCCGAGGGGTATTTGCTGGGACTGCTGGACAGCTATCACGTCAGCGTCGAGCATCACGACGCCGTACGCCAATACCTGCACAACCTCGCCATTGCGCGGTTGAAGGCGGTCAAACCGAAGCTGCGCAAGTAAACATGCGCCGCTCAGCCAATGATGATCGTGCCGGCCGCAATGACCACGCACGCAAGGATCTTGCGCACGGTCAGTGACTCGCCCAAAAACAGATACCCGAGCAAGGCGGCAAACAGCACGCTGGTTTCACGCAGAGCCGACACCGCTCCCATGGGCGCGAGGGTCATCGCGTAAATGACGATGCCGTAAGCGAGCAGCGACACCACACCTCCGCCCAACGCGGCAACCAAACCAGGCCGGACCGTCAACAGACTGCGTGCGTCCCGCAGACAGATATAAGTGATCGGCATCATTACGCCCCACAGGGCGCACATCCAGGCGGTGTACGCCATCGGCGCGCCGGACAAACGCCCACCCATGCCGTCCGTCACGCTATAGGCCGCGATGAAACACCCGGTGCCCAGCGCATAAGGGAGGCTGGTCATGTCCAGTTTCCGGCCCTTGAACGCAAGAGAAATAATCCCCGCTGACACCAGTGCAATGCCGATCATCGCGCCGGTCTCGACCACCTCCCCCGCAAATATCGACGCACACAGCGTGATCAGCACCGGCGATGAACCCCGTGAGATCGGATAGGTTTGCCCGAGGTCGCCGCTGCGGTAAGTACGTACCAGAAACAGGTTGTAGCCGATATGCAGCAGCGCCGAGAGCACCGCGTAAGGCCAGCTCTCCGGCGCCGGGGCGTCCATGAACAGCGCCCCGGCAATGCTGACGATGGCCACCGCGACGCACATGACGGTCATCGACCAGAGTTTGTCGCCACCGCCGCGCAGCAAGGCATTCCAGCTGGCGTGCAGCAAGGCGGCGAAGAGGATTAGCAGGATGATGTGAGTAGGCATGCCCGATAGTAGTCAGTCGACGCCGGGAAACAAAAGCGACGTTTCTTCATCTGGCCATGAGTACATACTCATGCCTCAGCCGTAGGTCTTCCCCGCCGCTGTCGATTCATCGAGCAGCCAATCGCGAAAACTGGCCACGTGTGGCTGGGTTTCCACCCCCTTCGGGCAGACGAAATAGTAGGCCACCGGTGAGGGAAACGGCACGTCGAACAGCCTGATCAAACTGCCGTCGCGCACCTCTTTCTCTACGTGTCCACTGCGAACGAGGGCGATGCCCTGCCCTAACAAAGCCGCCTCCACAGTCATGTTGGTGTCGGGAAAACGCACGCTTTCCTTCAGCGAAGTCACACCCAGGCCGATGTTCTGGAACCAGACTTCCCATTTTGGCACCAGGTCGGAACCGTCCCGGGCCAACAGCGGGTAACGCAACAACTCGGCCGGCTCCCGGGGCATGCCGAAGCGCTTGAGCAAGTCAGGGCTCGCCACGGGAAAAATGTGTTCCCTGAACAGAAATTCCGAGTGCAGCGCGGGGTAGTTACCGCCCCCCAAACGGATCGCGACGTCGGGATCGCCGCTGGCAAACTTGATGGCAGTGTCTGTGCTGTCCAGCGTGACGAGGATTTCAGGGTGCAACTGGGACAGAGTGGGCAAGCGCGGCAACAGCCATTTCAGCGCGTAGGAATAGGTCGTACTGACCTTGAGCCTGACGCGGCCGTTCTCTTCACGAAGGTCCGCAAGCGTGGCCTCCAGGTTCATGAAAAACGTCCGCACGATCGGCGCCAGGGCGGCACCCGCCGGCGTCAGGCTCAACGTCTTGCCGCGCTGAAACAGCTGCACGCGCCAGATGTCTTCCAGATGTTTTAATTGGTGACTGACCGCACTTTGGGTAACGTGCAGCTCCTCGGACGCGGAGGTAAACGTCCCGTGACGGGTGGCGACTTCGAAGGCGCGCAAGGTGGCGGTGGGTGGCAGATCTCTCATCTCATCAGGCCTCAAGGGGCGTGAGCGAAGCCGCCCACACCATGAATGATGGCTCATGGTAGATCATTATGCAGATTGACAGAGGGAACGACTCACGTATGACCGGACAGATCATTTACAGCGTGAAAGGCGAGAGCGACGAACTCAAGGCGGCGGTCGCCAGCGCCCAAGCCACCTTCAAGTTCTTCTGGCGCGAGCTGTCATGGGAGGCACGCAGAATCGTCAAAAGCCTGGACATGGCGGCGGTCAAGATGTCCTTCGTGCTGGACGTCGACGACCCAGACATCCCTGCCGTCGAAAACATGTGGGTCACCGACATCGAGTTTGACGGGGAGTCCATCAGCGGTGTGCTGATGAATGAACCTCGCTGGTTCACCTCACTGAAGGCGTCCGACCCGGTGACGCTGCCGCTGGCGGCCCTCAACGACTGGATGTACGTCCGCGGCGGGCATGTCTACGGCGGCTTCACGGTCGATGCGCTGCGCAGCGGAATGTCCACCGAGGAGCGCGACGCCCATGACCGGGCCTGGGGCCTGGATTTCGGAAAAGCCGGCATTGTTGAAGTGGTGCCCGCTGAAGAAGGCCAGACGCCGCGACTGCTGTCCCGGAATCTGGACCGTGCGCAGGATCGACAGACCCTGGCCGCCCTGGAACGTAGCGAGCACCCGATGGCGCTGAACATGCGCGACAAGGTCGAAGAAGGGTTGCGCCAGCATCCGGAAGTGATCCGGGAACCGGACGCCGGCGGATGGCTGCTCCTGCACCGCGAAGTGCTGGCGGGCAATCACACGGTGGTTCGTGCACTGCTGCGCCACGGTGCAGATCCGCTCACATCCAACTGCAACGGCCAGACCTCGCTGGCACTGGCACGCGCCGCGGGATGGCCCCGGATCGTGGATCTGCTCGAGGGAAAGGACACCGACTACCAGGGTCCGGTCGAGTCCGGAGGTTTTCCTGTCTGGCCAATGGGCCTGGCGCTGATTGCGGTGTCACTTGCATGGCTTTACTACCTGGTGATCGAACCCGTACGCGCGGCGGCCGCCGGTCTTGACAACCAGATCCCGGGCCCGATCAACTATGCGGCTGCGTTGCTGATACTCGGCTTCGGGTTGGCGGGCATGGGCCCCTGGTACTACCGATTGCGCCTGCGCACCCCGAAAGCGGGAAACAGCCGCGTGCTGGATCTGGTGGCGATGATCGGCGTCATGGGGCTTGGCCTTGTGCTGCATGATTATTTAGGCAGCTACCTCATCAGTCATCGGTAGTGACGTGGCGCGACCGAAACCTAAAAAACCATACCGCCTTGAGACATCGAGCGGAGCCGTACCCACGTCTCACGGAAACTGCGCGCGTTCATTGATTTCATGAAAGCTCGATTGAACGCCTGAGCAGGCTGCACGCCCTTTCTACGGGTCCGGGTCTGGCCGGGATATAGGACCGGCTTCAGCCGGGAAGGCGTCAGGTGCCACACCGCATCCGCCCTGCTCCCCTTTGAGGCTCTTCATCACCGAGCGCCCCACTGCGGAGCAATGCTGTACAGACCACTGCCAGCGAAGGCCATCAATACGGGCGGTATTTACTTGGCACGCTTATTTCATGGTCAAAATAAACGGCAAGCCGGACCCCGGTCCTTAAGTCTCGTCCACATACGCGCCTCGAATGCGCCAGGTATCGAAGCCTGATCGACCCCTACCGGTTGATCGGGCTTTTTTTATGGATGCTGTCCATGCCGAACTTTTTGACTCCCGACCTGCGCCCCACCGTTCACGTCGGCTTCCTGCTCTCGACCGAGGGCACCTACCGGCGCATGGGCCGCAGTGCCTTGCTCGGGTTGCAGGACGCGCTGGCCGAAATCAACGCCGACGCCCGGCGCCGCGTGCAACTGGAGGCCATCTGCGTGGACCCGCAGGGCGATCCGGCCGCCTACAGCAATGGCGTCGCGCAGCTGCTGGGTGCGGGCGTCCGGCACATCTTCGGCACCACGCTGTCGGCGAGCCGCAAGGAAATCATCCCGGACCTGGACCAGCACGGTGCGCTGCTCTGGTATTCGAGCCCGTACGAAGGCTACGAAAGCAGCGAGAACGTGTTGTACCTCGGCGGATGCCCGAACCAGACGCTGTTGCCGTTGCTGCGCTACGCCCTGAGCCAGTTCGGTCGGCGGGCGTTTCTGCTCGGTTCCAACTACGTCTGGGGCTGGGAAAGCAACCGCATTGCCCGGGAAGTGCTGGAAGCCAACGGCGCCGAAGTGCTCGGGGAAAAGTACTGGCACCTGGGCGCGACTGGCTTCGACACGCTGATAGAAGGGCTGATTCAGGACCCGCCCGCGTTCGTGCTCAACAACCTGGTGGGGGAATCGTCCTGCGCCTTTCTGCAGCAACTGGATCGTGCGTGCCAGCGCCAAGGCCTGCGCCTGCCGGTGCTCAGCTGCAACCTGACCGAAGCGGAGCTCGATGGGGTCGGCCCGATGCAGGCGCTGCGGCTGCTGTCCTGCGGTCCGTTTTTTGAAACGCTTGACCCGGCGTTCTGCGAGGGCCAGCAGCGCCATGGCCCGCGCACCTGCTCGCATTACTACACCAGCGCTTACACGGCGTTGAGGGTCTTCGCCGACGCTTTGCACGCCAGCGAGGATGCATCGCCCAAGGCGATTTGCGAGCACCTTTACGGCCACCCGGTTGCCAGCGTGCTCGGCACCGTCAGTCTGTCGGCGCGCAACCATCACAGCGCGCTGGCCAGTCATATTGCCGAACTGCGCGGGGGGCGCTTTGAAGTGGTGCAGTCGGCGCCTCACCCCATTGCCGCCGACCCTTATCTCACTGTTACGGATGTACACGCCGATGGGGTCGGCCGACACGCCACCCCGGCACCGCGCTTGAGGATCGTCAAATGAACACACGCGCCTTTCCTGCTTTCGACCAGGGTCACTTGCTGCTGATCGACTGCGATGAACGCAGTCAGGCCAATCTGGGCAAGAGCCTTCAACGCCTGGGTATCCACTCGCAAGCGCTGGATCACGATGGACCGTGTGACACCCAAGGCTGTTTCGCGGCGATCCTTGAAATCGAACATTTCGCCAGCCCCCTCGCCGTTGAGGCGCTGAATGCGGCCAGCATCCCCATCGTCGCGCTGACCGCCCACGAAACCCTGTCGCAGATCCAGCGCGCGCTGCAGCTCGGCGCAACGGCATTGCTCAACAAACCCATCAGTCAGGGCTCGGTGTACACCACGCTGATGATGGCGGTGGGATTGCGTGAGCGTCAGCGCGCCGATGCCGAACAGCTCAACGAGTTGCAACAGCGGCTGGCACTGCGTCCGCTCATGGCCCAGGCCCTGGCGCGCTTGATGGTGACCCAGCGCATCAATGAGGCGACGGCGTACGAGCGTTTGCGCAGTCTGTCGATGCAGCTCAACCGGCCGATCGAAACACTGTGCGTCGACCTCCTCGCGGCGCGGGACGAGGACCGCGCATGATCACTCTCAAGGCCCTGTTGCGTCGACCGGCCGTGGCGATTTCGCTGCTGTTCATCGTCACCGTGGTGCTGCTCGCGGCGCTGGCCCCGTGGATAAGCCCCTTCGACCCGGACGAACAATTCGTCGAGGGGCTGACAATGGAAGGCGCGCCCATGGCTCCGTCGACGCCGTACTGGATGGGCACCGACCTCCTCGGCCGTGACCTGCTGTCGCGGTTGATTTTCGGCGCGCGCACCTCACTGTTCATCGGCGTGCTGGCCAACGGGCTGGCGGTGCTGATCGGCACACTGGTGGGCCTGACCGCAGGCTTTGTGCGCGGCTGGCTCGGCAGCGCGTTGATGCGCCTGACCGATCTGATGATGGCCTTCCCCGCCCTGCTGCTGGCGATTGCCCTGTCGGCGATTTTTCAGCCCAGCGTGTGGATCGTTGCCATGGTCATTGCGATGGTCAACTGGGTGCAGATCGCCCGGGTGATTTACGCGGAAACCGTGGCGCTGAGTGCGCGGGATTTCGTCGCCGTAGAGCGCACCCTCGGCGCCAGTTCCCTGCGCATTCTGTTCTCCCATCTGTTGCCCCATCTGCTGCCGACCATTCTGGTGTGGGCGACGCTGGGCATTTCCACCACCGTTTTGCTGGAAGCCACCTTGTCGTACCTGGGTGTGGGCGTACAGCCGCCGACGCCGAGCTGGGGCAACATCATTTTCGAGAGCCAGACCTACTTCACCTCCGCGCCGTGGCTGGTGTTCATTCCGGGCGCGGCGATCATCCTCCTGTCTCTGGCGTTCAACCTGGTCGGCGACGCCCTGCGCGACGAACTCGACCCCACACTCAAGGGGCGTCGCTGATGCTGCCGTTCATTTGCCGCCGGGTCGGTTACGCGCTGCTGATTCTGCTCGGCGTGACCTTCATCACCTACCTGTTGCTGTTCCTGCTGCCTGCCGACCCGGCGCGGCAAATCGCCGGGCGCAGCGCGACCCCTGAAGTGGTCGCGGCGATTCGGGCGCAACTGGGGCTGGACCTGCCCTTCTATCAGCAATACCTGAGTTACCTGGGCAACCTGCTCCACGGCGACCTTGGTCGCTCCTACATCCAGCGCACCGCGGTAAGTGAACTGATCGGCGCGCGACTGCGGCCTTCACTAGAACTGATGGCAGCCGGCATCGGCTTCGAGCTGTTGATCGGCATCAGCCTGGGCATGCTCGCGGCGCTCAAACGCGACAGCTTCGCCGACAAGCTGCTCATGGCGTTTTCCTTCGTCGGCGTGTCGGCGCCGCAATTCATCGCCGCCATGCTGTTCCTGTACTTCTTCGCCGTGCAACTGGGCTGGTTCCCGCTGGGGGGCTATGGCGGCGCCAGCCATTTGATGCTGCCGGCGCTGACCCTCGGGCTGCTCGGCAGCGGCTGGTATTCGCGCATGGTCCGCTCGTCGATGATCGAAGTGCTGCATCAGGATTTCATCCGCACGGCACGGGCCAAGGGCCTGAGCCGGGCGCGGATCGTGTTCGTGCATGTGCTGCCCAACGCGATCGTGCCGGTGATCCCGATGATCGGCATCGACATCGGCGTGTTCATGGGCGGGCTGGTGGTGGTCGAGTCGGTGTTCGGCTGGCCGGGCATCGGTCAGCTCGCCTGGCAGTCGATCCAGCAAGTCGACATCCCGGTCATCGTCGGCGTCACCACGCTGTCGGCGGTGGCCATCGTGCTGGGCAACCTGCTGGCGGATCTGGTGATCCCGCTGGTGGACCCGCGTATCGACATCAAGCAGCACTGAATCCATCAACACAACGGGGCACAACAATGAAGATCAACGCGCTGACCCTGGCCGTGGCGGCCACGCTGTTTACCACGCCACTGTGGGCCGACTCGCCGAAAAGCGGCGGCGATGTGGTGGTGAGCTACCAGAACGATGTCGCGACGCTGGACCCGGCGATTGGCTACGACTGGCAGAACTGGTCGATGATCAAAAGCCTGTTCGGCCGCCTGATGGACTACAAACCCGGCACCACCGAGCTGGTGAAAAGCCTCGCCGAGGACTACAGCATTTCCTCGGACGGGCTGGTCTACAGCTTCACCCTGGTCAAGGGCGTGAAATTCCAGAACGGCCGTGAGCTGGTCGCCAATGACGTCAAGTATTCCCTGGAGCGCACCGTCAACCCGAAAACCCAGAGCCCGGGCGCCGGTTTCTTCAGCTCCATCGTCGGTTATGAAGACGTAACCGGCGGCAAGACCACCACCCTCAGCGGCATCAAGGTGGTCGACGACCAACACCTGACCATCACGCTGAGCGCACCGAACGCGACCTTCCTGCACATCATGGCCATCAACTTCGCCTCGGTGGTGCCCAAGGAAGCGGTGGAGCAATGGGGCGCCGACTTTGGCAAACACCCGGTGGGCAGCGGCGCGTTCAGCCTGGCCGAGTGGAAACTGGGGCAGAAGCTCGAACTGGTGAAGAACCCGAATTACTTCCAGAAGGGCCTGCCCTACGTCGACAAGATCACCTTCGAAATCGGCCAGGACCCGACGGTCGCGCTGCTGCGCCTGAACAAGGGCGAAGTGGACATTGCCGGCGACGGCGTGCCGCCCGCGCAGTTCCTGCAGTTCAAGAACGACCCGGCCTCCAAACAATTGCTGGTTACCGGCAATCAACTGCAGACCGGCTACGTGACGCTGAAAACCACCCTGCCGGCGTTCGACAATCTCAAGGTGCGCCAGGCCATCAACATGGCCATCAGCAAGGAACGCATCGTGCGCATCATCAACGGGCGCGCAGTGCCGGCCAACCAGCCGCTGCCGCCGGCGATGCCCGGTTATGACACGCAGTACAAGGGCCTGCCCTACGACGTCGAAGGCGCGAAAAAGCTGCTGGCCGACGCCGGTCTCGCCAAAGGCTTCGACACCGAGCTGTACGTGATGAACACCGACCCGCAGCCGCGCATCGCCCAGTCGATCCAACAGGACCTGGCCAAGGTCGGCATCCGCGTGCAGATCAAATCCCTGGCCCAGGCCAACGTGATTGCCGCCGGCAGCTCCAAAGATCAGGCGCCGATGGTGTGGTCCGGCGGCATGGCCTGGATCGCCGACTTCCCGGATCCGTCGAACTTCTACGGCCCGATTCTCGGTTGCACCGGCGCGGTGGAAGGCGGCTGGAACTGGTCGTTGTACTGCAACAAGGCGCTGGATGAACGCGCCGCCAAAGCCGACGCCATGGCCCGCCCGGAACAACAGGCCGAGCGCACCGAGGCCTGGAAGAAGATCTTCACCGACGCCATGGCCGATGCGCCGTGGGTGCCGATCTTCAACGAGCAACGCTTCACCGTGCGTTCCAAGCGCATGGGCGGCGACGACGCGCTGTACGTCGACCCGGTCCACGTGCCGGTCAACTATGACTACATCTGGGTGAGGTGATGTCGCGCTGGCCTGCTCCCGGTAAACGCCGGGTCACAGGCCATCACGCCTTGCCCCTTAGCAACGAGGACCGCACCCATGTGCCAGAACTGCCTGGTCAAGACCATTCACAGCGTCAGCAGCCACTTCGGCTGGGACCGCAGCTTTACCCCGGTCGAGCGCGTGGCGCCCGGCACCACCCTGCAGATGAACTGCCGGGATTCGTCCAACGGCTATTTCACTGCGCAATCGCAAGTGGCCGACGTCAGCGTCATGCCCTTCGACCAGATCAATCCGGTCACCGGACCGATCTACGTCGAGGGTGCCGAACCCGGTGACATCCTGAAAATCACCCTGGACAGCTTCAAGCCCGGCGGCTTCGGCTGGACCGCCAACATCCCCGGCTTCGGCCTGCTCGCCGATCAGTTTCAGGCGCCTGCGTTAGCGCTGTGGCACTACGACACGCAGACCCTCGCCCCCGCCGCCTTCGGTGATTTCGCCAAAGTGCCTCTCAAGCCGTTCGCCGGCACCGTCGGCGTTGCACCGGCCGAGGCCGGGCTGCATTCCATCGTGCCGCCGCGTCGGGTCGGCGGCAATCTGGACATCCGCGACCTGGCGGCCGGCAGCATCTTATACCTGCCGGTGGAAGTCGCGGGCGCGCTGTTTTCCATCGGCGATACCCACGCGGCCCAAGGCGATGGCGAGGTCTGCGGCACCGCCATCGAGAGCGCCATGGACGTGGTGGTCAAGCTCGACCTGATCAAGCAAACGCCCTTGGCCACGCCGCGTTTCAGCACCCCAGGCCCAGTGACGGGGCACCTGGACAGCGCCGGCTACGAAGCCTTCACCGGCATCGGCCCGGACCTGATGCAAGCCGCCCGCCAGGCCGTCGCCAACACCATCGACTGGCTGTGCCGCGAGCACCGCATGCCGGCGGAACAGGCCTACATGCTGTGCTCGGTGTGCGGCGATCTGCGCATCAGCGAAATCGTCGACCTGCCGAACTGGGTGGTGTCGTTCTACTTTCCGAAAGTGGTGTTCCAGTGAAGCCAGCAGAGCAGCCGAGTCTGTCGGTGGAGCGGTTGAGCATCGACGTCGGTGGCGGCGCGTCACGGCGTCGGGTGGTCGATGAGTTGAGTTTCGCCCTGTATCCGCGCCGCACCCTGTGCATCGCCGGCGAATCGGGCAGCGGCAAATCGCTGTCGTCCTTGGCGATCATGGGCCTGCTGCCCAAGGCGGCCAGTGTTCCCGGTGGCGCGATCCTGTTCGACAACCGCGACCTGCTGAGCCTGCCGGAACGGGACCTGCAACGCCTGCGTGGCAAGCGCATCGGCATGATTTTTCAGGAGCCGATGACGTCGCTGAACCCGCTGCTGACTGTTGGCCAACAACTGGCGGAAACCCTGCGCCGGCATGAGGCGTTGAGTCGCGGCGAGATTCGTCAGCGCTGCCGGGCCATGCTCGACGCCGTGCGCATGCCCCAGGTGGACAAGCGCCTGACCCAATACCCCCATGAGTTATCGGGCGGTATGCGTCAGCGGGTGATGATCGCCATGGCGATGCTCTGCCAGCCGGAAATCCTCATCGCCGACGAACCGACCACCGCGCTCGATGTGACGATTCAGGCGCAGATCCTTGAGCTGATGCGCGAGTTGCAGCAGCAGTTCGCGACCAGTCTGTTACTGATCACCCACGACATGGGTGTGGTCGCCGAAATGGCCGATGAAGTGGTGGTGATGAATCAGGGCCGCATGGAAGAGCGCGGTTCGTTGCAACAGGTGTTCACCGACGCGCAGGCGCCTTACACGCGCAAATTGCTGGCCGCCGTGCCGGTGCTGGGCAGCGCGCCACCGCCTGATGTCATGACGGAACAGCCGGTGGTGCTCGCGGTCAAGGACCTTAGCGTGCGCTTTCCTCTGCGCCACGGCTGGTTCGAAACGCCGCGCACGGTGCATGCGGTCGAGGGCTTGAGTTTCGAGCTGCGTCAGGGCGAAACCCTGGGGCTGGTCGGCGAAAGCGGCTGCGGCAAATCCACCACCGGCAAAGCCTTGATGAACATGCTCAGCTATCAGGGCAGCGTCAAATTGCTCGAGCAGGAACTCAATGGTTTGCAGGGTGACGCGTTGCAGCGGGTGCGCCGCGACGTGCAGATGGTGTTCCAGGACCCGTACGCGGCGCTCAATCCGCGCAAGACCGTGTTCGATCTGGTGGGCGAGCCGCTGCTGATTCACGACAAGATGCCCGAATCCCAGCGGCGCGAGCGTGTGGCGCAACTGCTGCAGCAGGTCGACCTGCCACGGGATACCCTGGAGCGCTATCCCCATCAGTTTTCCGGCGGGCAACGCCAGCGGATCTGCATCGCCCGGGCATTGGCACTGAACCCCAAAGTCATCATCGCGGACGAATCGGTGTCCGCGCTGGACGTCTCGGTTCAGGCCCAAGTGCTGGAGCTGCTGGAAAGGCTGCGCGCCGAGCATGGCCTCAGCTACCTGTTCATCTCCCACGACATGGCCGTGGTCGAACGCATCTGTCACCGCGTGGCAGTGATGTATGGCGGCCGCATCGTCGAAATCGGCGCCCGTGATCAGGTGCTGCACAACCCGCAACACCCCTACACCCGACGTTTGCTGGCGGCAGTGCCAGTGCCGGAAGTGGGCCGACGCCGGGATTTCAAGAGCTTGCTCAAGGAGCTGGAACGGCCCGATCCGATAAAGACAGCGGATTTTGTCGCGCCGGTGCAGCGGTTTTCGGCGGTGGCGGCAGATCACTGGGTGGCGGTGGAGTGATAACAGCAGTGACCGCTTAACGCTTTTCGGCCGTCAACGGCAGCATGCGGCGCAGGGTGTTGTCGCGGACAAGGTAATGATGGAAAAGCCCCGCTGCCGCGTGTACGCCGATCAACCAATAGCCCAGATTCCCGGCCCACTCGTGCCAGCCTTTGATTTGTCTGGCCAACTCAGGGTCCACGGACACAGGCGCGGGCAGGAAGAAGCCGAAGTACGGCATCGGCTTGCCACCCGCCGCCAGCATCAGCCAGGCCAGCACCGGTGTCGCGATCATCAGTGCGTACAGCAGCCCATGAACGAGGTGGGCCATTCCGAGCTGCCAAGTGCGAGGGGCCGGCGTGATGGGGGGCGCCTGGTACATCAGCCTGCCCAGCAAACGCAGCCAGACCAGTGCAAATATCGACAGACCGAACATGCCGTGCATGCCTGACAACAGCGAGCGCAACGTGCTTCCTCGAGGGGCGAACCCCTTAAGCTCGATACAGGCGTAAACGCCGACGAACAACGCCAGCATCAACCAGTGCAGGGACATCGACAGTCTGGCGTATCGGTGTGGGGTTGAGATCATGTTGGGGGCGCTCGCTGAGTGGGAGGATGTTGCTGATTTCCGCGCACCTTGAGGCCACTGTCTTAAGGCAGTCTGAAGACGTCGCGCAGGTTGCGAAAACGCCAGGCCAGATGAATTTCTCTACCTTCAGACTTCGTTAAGAATCGACACCGATACTCCACCCCATCACCACTGGGGAGGAGCCACACCCATGCAGGGTCTGGACTGGAATAACCGATTACCACAGCACTCAATGCCGTTCGGTGCGCTGCCTCTGGATTGCCTGCCTATGGGATTCGGCACTGCGCAATCACCGCCCCTCACGCTCAATCGTGCCTTGACTCAGGAGCCACTGCGCGACGCCTACGAGACGTTCATCCAGCATCGCTTTCGCCAGGCCCACAACGCCGAGATCCGCAGCTTCATGCCGGAGCTGTTTGGACTCCACGACAACACAGGCACCCTCTGCGCCGTGGCCGGCGTGCGGGTGGCGACCTCCGGCGCGCTGTTCCTGGAGAACTATCTGGATCAGCCTGTCGAGCAGATGATCGAAGCCAGCGCCGGCAGGCCCGCGGACCGTCAGGGCATCGTCGAAGTGGGCAACCTCGCCGCCAGCAACCTGGGCAGCGCGCGACTGAGCATCATCACTGTGACCTGGCTGCTCGCCATGAGCGGCCTGGAATGGGTGGCGTTCACCGGCAACGCCGGACTGGTGAACAGCTTCAATCGCCTCGGCCTGCGCCCCCTCACGCTTTGCGTTGCCGACCCTCTGCGCCTGGGTGACGACAGGCACGCGTGGGGCAATTACTACGATTCTCAACCCAGCGTGCACGTGGGAGACATCCGCGCAGGCTTCCTGCACTTGAGCAGCAGCGGCGTGTTTGAACGCTTCGGATTACCCCTGACACTGGAGGACAGCTGCCATGTCGCCTGAACTGACCGGCTTCCGCCAGCGCATCACTGACCTCGCCGCCGCGCAGCCCGATGCGTGTGCACTGTGGGGCGATGACCTGAAATTGAGCTATGCCGAGCTGGACGCAGAAATCAATCTGCGTCAGGAAAGGCTCAAGGACCTGGACGCCCGGGTCGTGGCCCTCGCCCTTGAGAATGGCCCGGACCTGCTGATCTGGGACCTGGCGATTCTGTTCGCAGGCCTGGCCTGTGTGACGCTGCCGCCGTTCTTCAGCGCCGCCCAGCGCCGTCATTGCCTGGAGCAGAGTCAGGCCGACGTGGTCATTGCTGACGACAGCTACTTTAGTGAACTCGCGCCCTCGGCATTCCGTCATGAGGAGGGATTCTGGCGGCGCGTGAACCGTCAGCCGTCGCCCCTGCCCGTCGGGACGGCAAAGCTCACCTTTACGTCTGGCACGACCGGCACCCCCAAAGGTGTCTGCCTGGACGCCGCAAGCGTACTCGCCGTGGCATTCGAGCTGCAGCGCGCCAGCGAATCTCGCCAGCCCGCCCACCACCTTTCACTCTTGCCTCTGGCGATCCTGCTTGAAAACGTTGGCTGCTACGCCGCGCTTTACGCCGGGGCCATGCTGAGTCTGCCGAGTCAGCGAACCCTGGGCATACAAGGGGCGAGTGGCGTGGAGTTGCCGCGCCTGCTGTCGACGTTGGCGGTGCGCCAGCCCCACAGCATGATCCTGGTCCCGCAGCTGTTGCTGCTGCTGGTCAGCGCTTGCGAGATGAATGCGTTTAACCCGGCAGCGCTGCGCTTCATCGCAGTGGGCGGCGCCAAGGTCACCCATGAACTCTTGCTGCGCGCCGAAGCCCTCGGCATTCCGGTGTACGAAGGCTACGGCCTGTCGGAGTGCGCGTCGGTCGTGGCCCTCAACCGCCCCGACGCCCACCATCCCGGCAGCGTCGGCAAACCCTTGCCCCATGTGCAGATACGCCTGGCCGAAGACGGCGAGGTCCTGATTGGCGGGTCGCGGATGCTGGGCTATCTCGGCGACGCGGAACCCACACCCGAGTGGTGGCCGAGCGGTGATCTCGGCGAATTCGACACCAACGGCTACCTCTACCTTCACGGTCGCAAGAAGCATCAGTTCGTGACCAGCTATGGTCGCAACGTCAACCCTGAGTGGGTCGAGGCCGAACTGACCCAACGCGGTCGGATCGCTCAGGCGTTTGTCTACGGCGAAGCCCTGCCTCGCAATCATGCGCTGCTGTGGCCACTGCGCCCGGACACCACCGACGCGCAAATACACAGCGCCGTCGCCCAGGCCAACCAGGCGCTGCCCGACTACGCACGCGTCCACAACTGGACGCGTCTCGATCAGCCTTTCACCACCGCCAACGGCATGGCCACCGCCAACGGCCGACCCCGGCGCGACGCCATTCTGGCGAATTATCGACATCTGTTCACTGAGCCCACGCGAGCAAAGGACCTTCAATCATGAGTTTTTTCCAAGCCCTGCAAGACGCCACCCGCACCGAGCGCGAGACCTTGTTCAATCTGCCCGTCATCCATGAGGCGCTGCACGGTGAGGTCTCGCTGGAGAGCTATCGCGCCTTCCTGACCCAGGCCTACTACCACGTGCGGCACACCGTGCCATTGATGATGGCCTGTGGCGCGCGCCTGCCTGCCCGGCTGGAATGGCTGCGTGGCGCGGTCTGCGAGTACATCGAGGACGAATACGGCCACGAGCAGTGGATCCTCAACGACCTGCGCGCCTGCGGTGGCGACGCCGATGCCGTGCGTGACGGCACGCCCGGTCTGCCCATCGAGCTCATGGTCGCGTACCTCTACGATCTCATCGCGCGGGGCAACCCGGTGGGACTGTTCGGCATGGTCAACGTGCTGGAAGGCACCAGCATCGCCCTGGCGACCCATGCCGCCGGCAGCATTCAGCAGCGCCTGGCACTCCCGGCCACTGCGTTCAGTTACCTGAGTTCCCATGGCAGCCTCGATGTCGGCCACATGGAGACCTACCGCGCGCTGATGGACCGTCTCGAAGATCCGGAGGATCAGGCGGCCGTGATCAAGGCCTCGAAAGTGGTATACGGCTTGTACACCGAGATGTTCCGTCAGTTGCCCCTCGTACACGCCGAACCCGTGAAGGAACTCGCCCATGCGTCTGTCTGAAACCCGCGTCGTCCTGACCGGGGCCAGTGGCGGCATCGGCATGGCCATTGCCCAGGCGCTGTGCAGCCATGGCGCCGAAGTGCTCGCCGTCTGCCGTCATCAGGAGCCGCTGTTGCCATTGCAACAGCAGTACCCGCATCTGTTGCACTGGGTGAAGGCCGATCTGACCACCGCCGAAGGTCGTCAGCACGTACTGATGACCGCGCAGGCGATGGAAGGGGTCAACCTGCTGATCAACGCCGCCGGCATCAATCATTTCGCCATGCTGGAACAGTTGCCTGGGCCCGAGATCGATTCGATGCTCGACATCAACCTGAACGCGCCGATTCAGCTCACCAGCCTGTTATTACCGCTGCTGCGCCAGGCCAGCCGCGCCATGGTGGTGAACGTCGGTTCGACCTATGGCTCGATCGGCTATGCCGGTTACGCCACGTATTGCGCGAGCAAGTTTGCGCTGCGGGGGTTTTCCGAAGCCCTGCGCCGTGAGCTGGCGGATACGCGGGTCGGCGTGTTGTACGTCGCCCCGCGCGCCACCCGCACGACGATGAACAGTCCCGCCGCGCGCGCGCTCAACTCTGCACTGAAAACCGCCGAGGACGATCCGCAGACGGTCGCCGCCGCCGTTGTCCGTGCGATCGTGGGTAATCAGCGCGAGCTTTATATGGGCTGGCCAGAACAGTTCTTCGTCCGCCTCAACAGCCTGCTGCCCGCCGTGGTGGACCGTGGGCTGCGCAAGCACTTGCCCCTCATTCGCCGACTCAGCAGTGCCCCCTTCGACAAGAGCACCAAACCATGAAACGTCTACTCGTCGTACTGCTCGCCACACTCGCCCTGCCCGTGTGGGCACTGGATGCCCCTGACCAGCAACGCCTGACCGGGATTCAGCAGGAGTGGGCGCGAATTCAATACCAGTTGCCGGACGATCAGCGCGTTGCTGCATTCGAACAGTTGGCCGCCAAGTCCTCCGCTTTTACCCAGCAGCGTCCCGCCGTCGCCGAGGCATGGATCTGGTCGGGCATTGTCACCAGCAGTTGGGCCGGTGCCCAGGGCGGGCTCGGTGCGTTGACCAAGGTGAAAACCGCGAAAGCCGATCTCGAAAAAGCCATGACGCTGGACCCCAATGCCTTGCAAGGCTCCGCCTACGCCAGCCTGGCAGCGCTTTATGATCGCGTGCCGGGATGGCCGATCGGGTTCGGCGACCCGGATAAGGCACAAGGACTGCTGGAGCAGGCGCTGAAGCTCAATCCTGACGGCATCGATCCGCTTTATTTCTGGGGCGATCATCTCTACCGCCAGGGCCACTACGCTCAGGCGAAGGAAGCGCTGGAAAAGGCTTTGCTCGCCGCACCCCGCCCCGGCCGCGAAGTGGCGGACAGTGGACGCCGTAAAGATATCCAGCTATTGCTGGTGGACGTAAACAAGAAACTGAAATGACGGAGCATTCATGCGTTTGCTGCTGGTTGAAGACGATGTTGCCCTCGGCGAGGGCATTCATCAGGCGTTGAGTCGCGAAGGCTACACGGTGGACTGGGTGAAAGATGGCGCCAGCGCCCTCCATGCCTTGTTGAGCGAAGTCTTCGACCTGGCCATTCTCGATCTCGGATTGCCCAGGCTGGACGGCCTGGCGGTGTTGCGGCGCCTGCGGGAAAGCGGCTCGGCGCTGCCGGTGCTGATCCTGACGGCACGGGACGCCACCGAGGACCGGATTGCCGGCCTCGACGCGGGGGCCGACGACTACTTGATAAAGCCCTTCGACCTGTCAGAACTCAAGGCCCGCCTGCGGGCGCTGTTGCGGCGCAGTGCCGGGCGCGCGCGGGTCACGATCGAGCACGCGGGCATCCGCCTGGACCCGGCCACCCAGCAAGTCAGTTACAAGAACGAACCCGTCGCCCTCACCCCCAAGGAATACCAGCTGTTGTACGAACTGCTCTCGCCACCGGGCCGGGTGATGACCCGCGAACGCTTGATGCAGTTGCTGTACGGCTGGAACGAAGAAGCAGAGAGCAACACCCTCGAAGTGCACATCCATCACCTGCGCAAGAAGTTCTCCAGCGAGCTGATCCGCACCGTGCGCGGCGTCGGCTACCTGGTGGAGGATCGCCCGTGACGTCGATCCGCCGCCGCACGCTGACCCTGATCCTCGGACTGGTGCTGATCGGGCTGTTGATCCTGACGCTGGTCAACCTCCATGACAGCAACCACGAAATCGCCGAAGTCTACGATGCCCAGCTCGCCACCAATGCCCGGTTGCTGCAGGGCGTGATGCGCATGCCCCTGGCGCGGCAGGAGCACGCGCAGTTATACCAGGCGTTCAATGAGGCACTGGCTCAGGCCGAACCCCGAATCGACGGCCACCCCTACGAGAGCAAAATCGCCTTTCAGGTCTGGGACCTTCAAGGCCGGCTGCTGGTGCACACCCCCAGCGCGCCGACCCTGACCCGTGCGCCGCAGTACAACGGCTTCAGCGACATCAATGATCTGGGCAAACATGAGTGGCGCACCTTCGTGCTCAGGGACGAGCAACACGACCTGCTGATCTGGGTCGGCGAGCGCGACGACGTGCGCTCGGACTTGGTCAACCGCATCGTCCGGCACACGGTGATCCCCAATCTGATCGGCAGCCTGCTGCTGATGGGCGCGATCTGGCTGGCCATTGGCTGGGGACTCAAGCCGCTGGCCGATCTGGCCGCCACGCTGCGCGGTCGTCATCCGGGCTCCCTCGAACCCTTGCAGCTGGCACCGCTGCCCAGCGAGCTGGAGCCCATGCAAGCGGCCCTGAACAGATTGCTTGGACAGATTCAGGAGGTGCTGAGCCGCGAACGGCGCTTCATCGCCGACGCCGCCCATGAAATGCGCACCCCGCTGGCGGTGCTGCGTGTGCATGCGCAAAACGTGCTGGAGGCACACGATGAGGCACAGCGCGACCAGTCCCTGAGTTACCTCATCGTCGGCGTCGACCGCACGACACGGCTGGTCAATCAGTTGCTGACCGTCGCCCGGATGGAACCCGGTGCCGGCGCGGTGCTTACCCGCAATGCCGATATCGTCGCAGCTGTACGCGAGAGCCTGGTGCAAATGACGCCGTGGGTATTGAGCCGGGGGCTGGAGTTGGTGTTCGACTGCGATGAACCTTCCCTGATGGTAAGAGCCGATTTCGCCGCCATCGACATTGCCCTGCAAAACCTGGTCACCAATGCGGTCAATTTTTCGCCCTTGAACGGTCAGGTGGTCGTCACCCTGGGGGTGAGCAATGGCTATTTCCAGCTCAGCGTGGCGGACGAGGGACCCGGCATTGACGAAGCCGAGCGGGAGCGTCTTTTCGAGCGGTTCTACAGTCGCGGCAACGATCAGGGCGCCGGGCTGGGCCTGACCATCGTGCAATCGATTGCACGACGCCTCGGCGGTGAAATCACGCTGGAGAACCGCGCAGGAAAAGGCCTGCGCGCGACGCTATGTGCGCCAGCGAACAGACAGCCCTGAGAAAGCGTACTCACACTGTCATGGCTTGAACGCTTCGTTCACCAGGGCACATCGGTGCCGGCGCTCCGCTGTGCACACCGCCCAACACGCTGCGTCCGCCGGAGTGCAAGTCATTTAAGGGAAACTAATGACGAGCACATGGACACGCACCAAACAGGCGATCTCCCGGGTCAGGCTGGCGGGTCGCGCCGGAGCCCATCCGAAGCTTGCGTTCGCCTACGAACGGCTGCTACGCGCCGAACTCTTCAACGCCGACCAGATGGCCAGCCACGGCATTGCCCTGGCCAACCAACATCAGCTCGGCGCAGTCACCACGCGGGACTTTCTACTGGGCAGGCTGGATGACAACGAGGCATTGCTCAAGGAGAGCTGCAGTGCGTTGACTCAAGCCCAGGCGTCCGAGCGCCGTATGACCCCTGCCGCCGAGTGGCTGCTCGATAATTTTTTCCTCATCGAAGATCACATCCGCACCGCACGGTCCCACCTGCCCAAGGGTTACAGCCGTGAGTTGCCGCGCCTGAGCAATGGGCCTTCCAGCGGCCTGCCGAGGGTTTATGACATTGCCCTGGAGACGATTTCCCACGGTGATGGCCGCTTTGACGAATTGAGCCTCAAGCGCTTCGTCGTCTCTTATCAGACGGTCATGCCGCTGACGCTGGGCGAGTTGTGGGCCATTCCGATCATGCTGCGCCTGGCCTTGATCGAGAACCTGCGGCGGGTGGCCTCACGGGTCATGGCCAACTGGGACGATCGTAATCTGGCCGATGACTGGGCCGAGCGGCTCATCGAGGTATCCGAGCACGACGTGAAAAGCGTGGTGCTGAGCGTCGCTGACATGGCTCATTCTGCCCCGCCCATGACCGCTGCATTCGTGGCCGAGTTCGCCCGCCGGCTGCAGGGTCAAAGCGCTGCCCTGGCGCTGCCGCTCAACTGGATCGAGCAGTTGCTCGCCGAGACCGGTTCGAGTATCGAGCGGCAGGTGCAATTCGATGCGCAGCAGCAGTCTGCGGATCAGATGTCCATCAGCAACAGCATCGCGAGCCTGCGCCTGCTGTCAGCGACCCCCTGGCGTGAGTTTGTCGAAGCCATGAGCCATGTGGAGCAGACCCTCCAACAGGACCCGGCCGAGGTCTATCCGCGCATGGACTTCGCCACCCGCGACAGCTATCGCCACGTCATCGAACGGCTGGCCCGGCGCAGTGGACGCACTGAGATGTCCGTCGCGCAGACCGTTGTGGCGCTGTCCCGGGAACACCGGGATGCTTCAGCCGGAGATGATCTCGTCCGCCATATCGGTTTTTTTCTGGTGGGCCCCGGAATCGGCGTTCTTGAAGAAAACCTCGGCGCCCGTGTGCCCTTTCACGAACGCTGGAAACGCCTGCTGCAAAGCTCACCGCTGACGTTTTACCTGGCACCCGCCGGTGCCCTGACGATTATTTTTGCGCTGCCGCTGCTGTCCTCGGCACACCGTGACGGACTGCCTGATCTCGCGCTCATCGCACTGGCAGTGCCTTGCCTGGTCATGACCAGTCGCCTGGCCTTCAGCCTCATCAACTGGCTGGTCACGTTCAGCCTGCTGCCCGCCATGCTGCCGAAGATGGATTACGCCGACGGGATTCCCGATGAGGCGCGCACGCTGGTCGCCGTTCCGACGCTGATCGGTTCGCGCCCGGACGTCGACGAATTGGTCGAAGGCCTGGAGGTCAGGTTCCTGGCCAATCGCGACAGCAATCTTTTCTTCGCGCTGCTGACCGATTTCCTCGATTCACCCACTGAAGTGCAAGCGCCGGATGCCGACCTGCTCGCCTATGCCGCAGAGGCGATCAATCGGCTCAACGGCAAGTATGCGGACGAATTGCCGGCGCGGTTTTCCCTGTTTCACCGCCCTCGCCGCTGGAGCGCCAGTGAACGCGCGTGGATGGGCCACGAGCGCAAACGCGGCAAGCTGACCGACCTCAACGCGTGGCTGCGTGGCGCGGGCGAAGACCGTTTCACCACCATCGTGGGTGACACCTCGGCCCTTGGTACGGTGCGTTATGTGCTGACCCTTGACACCGACACCCTGCTGCCGGGCGAGGTGGCCCGCCAGTGTGTGGCCGCGATGATGCATCCACTCAACCGCCCGGTGTTCGATGCAAGCCGTGAGCGTGTCATTTCCGGGTACGCGCTGTTGCAACCCCAGGTCGGCATCAGCCTGACCAGCACCCCCCGCTCGATCTATTCGCGCCTGTTCGGCAGTGGCGGCGGCGTTGACCCCTACACCCGGGCGGTCTCGGACATCTATCAGGACCTGTTCAAACAGGGCTCCTTCATTGGCAAGGGCATCTACGATGTCGACGCGTTCACCTGTGCGCTGGAGGGCTGTCTGCCGGACAACCAGGTCCTCAGTCACGATTTGATCGAGGGCTGCTACGCCCGGTCGGGCCTGCTCAGCGACGTGCAGTTGTACGAGCAATACCCGTCTCGCTACAGCGTGGACGTCAAACGACGTCATCGCTGGATTCGCGGTGACTGGCAACTGATCCCCTGGATCCTGCCCTGGACCCTGAATACGCGCGGCGAATGGGCACGCAACCGTCTCGACGTCATGGCCCGCTGGAAAATCCTCGACAACCTGCGCCGCAGCCTGGAGCCGGCGGCGGTGTTGCTGATGCTGGCCTGGGGTTGGTTCGCCAGCAGTGAACCGCTGGCCTGGACCTTGGCGGTGGTTGGCCTGCTGGTCATGCAACCGCTGCTCAGGACCCTTACTGATGGGTTGCAACCGCCGTTGAACGTGCCTTATCGGCAATACCTGGCCGCGCTGTGCCGGAGTCTGGGGCAAGACCTCGCCCAGATCGCTGCCACCGTCGCATGGTTGCTGTTCGAGATGTATTACAGCGTGGGCGCCATTGCGCGCTCGCTCTGGCGCATCCTGTTCAGCCGCCGCCTTTTGCTGCAATGGCAACCCTCCCGCGAAGTCGAGCGCAACACGCAAAACCCGCTGCCGGCGCTCTACCGCGAGATGTGGTTCGGCCCTCTGCTCGCCCTCTGCGGATTCGCCGGCTTGCTGACTGACCCGCTCGCGCTGGCGATTGCCATGCCGTTCCTGCTCGCCTGGGCTGCCGGCCCCTGGATCGCCTGGCGCCTGAGCGCGATGCCGGAAAATGCCGTATTCGAGCCCTCGGTGGAGGCATTGCGCTTCCTTCAGGTGCTCTCGCGGCGGACGTGGGCGTTCTTCGACGAACTCGTCGGGCCGCAGGATAACTGGCTGCCCCCTGACAATATTCAGGAAGAGCCGAAATCGGTGATCGCCCACCGGACCTCCCCGACCAACATGGGCATGGCCTTGCTTGCGCATCTGGCGGCCCACGACTTCGGCTATCTCAGCACCGACCGACTGCTGCAGCGCTTGTCCGCCTCGCTGGACACTATGGACAGCCTGGAGCGTTATCAGCAGCATTTTTACAACTGGTATGACACGCAGACACTCAAGCCCCTGCGCCCTCAATACATCTCCACCGTTGACAGCGGCAACCTGGCCGGGCACCTACTGACCCTGCGTGCGGGTTTGATCCAGCTGCCCGACGCGGCGGTGTTCGATGCTGCCATGCTCAAGGGGCTGCGCATCACGCTGGACACGCTGCTTGAAACGACGGACACCGCCGGCACCTTGACCACGCTCTATTCCCTGCTCGAAGCGCCCGCCGGAAGCAATGAAACCGATAGGCTGTTGACGGCGTTACAGACCGTTCGTGCTCGGGTGGCGGCCATGCCGGCGGGCAGCACCGAAGACAGCGCATATTGGCAAACCGCATTGCTCGCCCAGTGTGATGACTGGATCGCGGCCCTCGAACGTTATCGACTGCCCGCGCCTTTGGCTGGCCGACAACCCCGTCGCCGCACGCTGCGGGAGCTGTCCACACTGGATGAAGCTGACTGGGCTGGGGAGGATCACCCGCGAATAGACGCGGTCCGCCAGGCCGCCCTCGCCGCTATCGCCCGGATCGATCGCCTGATCCTGCTGACGGGGGATCTCGCGCAGATGGACTTCTCCCTGCTTTATGACCACAAGCGCGACTTGTTCGTGATCGGCTACAACGCCGACGAGCGTCGCCTGGACACCGGCTATTACGACCTGCTGGCGTCGGAAGTACGCCTGACCAACTTCGTGGTCATCGCTCAGGGGCAGATTCCGCAGCGGGCATGGTTCACCCTCGGGCGACTGCTCGGTGACTGCGCCGGCGTACCGACCTTGATGTCCTGGTCCGGCTCGATGTTCGAATACCTGATGCCCATGCTGGTCATGCCCAATTACGACGGCAGTCTGCTTGACCAGACCTGCCGGGCGGCGGTGGCCGTGCAGATCGAACACGGGAAACGCCTGGGCATTCCGTGGGGGGTATCGGAATCGGGTTATTACACGCTGGATGCGCATTTCAATTATCAGTACCGGGCGTTCGGCGTGCAGGCCCTGGGCCTCAAGCGCGGGCTGGGCGACGACGTGGTTGTTGCGCCTTACGCCAGCGTGCTGGCCTTGATGGTGGACGCCGAGGCGGCCTGCAAAAACCTGCAGCGTCTTGCCCGCAAAGGCGCCTGCGGGCGCTACGGATTCTACGAAGCGATTGATTACACCGAAGCGCGTCTGCCCCGGGGCCAGCGTTACATCTGGGTGCAGTCCTTCATGGCCCACCATCAGGGGATGAGTCTGCTGGCCTTGGCCAGTGTGTTGCTCAATCAGCCCATGCAACGGCGGTTTGAATCCGACCCTGCCCTGCAGTCGGCCCTGCTGCTGTTGCAAGAGCGGGTGCCCAAAGTCGCAGCGCCTTACCTGCAAACCGCCCAGCAGCCGGCCGCAGGGGATACAGGCGCCGGCCAGGAGAATGACCTCAGGGTGTTCGCCAATCCGGGACTCAAGCGCCCGGCGGTGCAATTGCTGTCCAACGGCAAGTACCACGTCATGCTCAGCAGCGCAGGCGGGGGTTACAGCCGCCTGGAAAACATGGCCGCCACCCGCTGGCAGGAAGACACCACTCGCGATCACTGGGGCACGTTCTGCTACTTGAGGGACGTTGCCACCGGCGCCGTCTGGTCGACCGCCTTTCAGCCGACCTTGCACCGGGCCGAGAGCCACGAGGCTATTTTCAGCGATGCCCGTGCCGAGTTCCGCACCCGGGAACTGGGTTTCGACACCCATATGGAAATCGTCGTTTCCCCTGAAGACAACATCGAGCTGCGCCGCCTGCACGTGACCAACCGAGGGGAATCTGCGAGGACGCTGGAGATCACCACCTACGCAGAAGTGGTGCTGGCGTCACCGGAAACGGACGCCATGCACCCGGCGTTCAGCAAGTTGTTCGTGCAGACCGAGCTGCTGCTGCCGCTGCAAGCCATCGTTTGCAGTCGTCGGCCCCGCGCCAGCGATGAGCACACGCCGTGGATGTGCCACCTGCTCGCGGCTCACGGGGTGGATATTCAGGCCATTTCCTACGAGACCGACCGCGCGCGCTTCATCGGTCGCGGCCGCAGCACCCAGTCGCCGGCAGCGCTGGACCCGGACTGCGAGCAACTGTCGGGCAGCGCCGGCCCGGTCCTGGACCCGATTGTCGCCATACGCTGCCGGATCACTTTGCAGCCCGGGCAGCAAGGCACCATCGATCTAGTGACGGGCGTCGCGGACAGTCGCGACGACTGCCTCTCCCTGATCAACAAATACCGGGATCGGCACCTGGCGGATCGGGTTTTCGATCTGTCATGGACCCACAGTCAGGTGCTGCTGCGTCAGCTCAACGTTTCCCCCGCCGATGCCCGTTTGTTTGAGCAGATGGCCTCGTCACTGATTTACGCCAACGCAGGCCTGCGCGCCGACAGCACCGTGCTGGCGGCCAACCTGCGCAATCAGCAAGGCCTGTGGGGGCAGTCGATTTCAGGCGACCTTCCCATCGTGCTGTTGCAGGTCAGAAGCCTCGAGAATATCGAGCTGGTCCAGAAGATGATTCAGGCCCACGCCTACTGGCGCCAGAAAGGCCTGCTGACGGATCTGTTGATCTGCAACGAAGATCAGGTGGGTTATCGCCAGCAACTGCAGGACGCGATCATGGGACTGGTCACTTCCGGCAGCGAAGCCACGCTGGTGGACCGGCCGGGCGGCCTATTCGTGCGGATGGCGCAGCAGATGTCGAACGAGGACCGCACGCTGATCCTGTCGGCTGCGCGCCTGGTGTTTTCCGAAGGACTGGGGACGCTTGCCGAACAGGTTCAGCGCCGCCGCGTGGTCCGGGTGCACGCGCCGTTTGTAGCGACCCGCCTTTATATGCCAGTGCCATCGAAGGCCCTTGCCCCGTTGCCCATGTCGCTGCCATTGAGCAACGCCTACGGTGGATTCAGCCAGGATGGGCGTGAGTACATCATCAACGCACCGGCCTCCCATCCCACACCAGCGCCTTGGGCCAACGTGATTGCCAATGCCCAGATGGGCACAGTGGTCTCGGAGTCCGGCAGCGCCTACACCTGGGCCGAAAATGCCCACGAATACCGCCTGACGCCCTGGCACAACGACCCGGTGAGCGACCCCGTCGGCGAGGTCATTTACCTGCGGGATGAAGACACCGGGCATTTCTGGTCAGCCACCCCCCAACCTGCCTCGGGCACTGGCGCTTACCGAACGCGCCATGGCTTTGGTTACACCGTGTTCGAGCACGAGGAAGACGGCATTCAGAGCGAGCTCTGGGTTTACGTGGCGCTGGATGCGCCGATCAAGTTCTCCAGGCTGGTGCTGCGCAATGTGTCGGGGCGTGAGCGCAACCTGACGGTGACGGGCTATGTGGAGTGGGTCCTGGGCGATCTGCGCAGCAAATCAGCCATGCACGTGGTCACCCATTCGGACCCTGCCAGCGGCGCATTGTTTGCGCGCAACGCCTGGTCGGTGGAATTCAGCGAGCGTGTGGCGTTTTTCGATACCGACTCCGTCGATCACAGTGTCACGGCGGACCGTACCGAGTTCATCGGACGTTGCGGCAGTTTGCAGTCTCCCGCCGCGATGCGGCATAAGGGGCTGTCCGGAAAAACCGGTGGCGGTCTGGACCCGTGCGCCGCGATACAGGTGACGGTGGCGCTCGCACACGGCCAGGGCACGGAAGTGGTCTTGCGGCTGGGAGCGGAGAAAAATCCCCAGGCGGCCACCCAGTTGGTGCAACGCTACAAAGGCGTGCAGGTGGCGGCGGCGGAGTTGCAGAAAGTGAAGGATCACTGGCGCTCGGTGCTTTCCGTTGTTCAGGTGAAGACGCCCGTGCCGGCCCTGGACGTGATGCTCAACGGCTGGTTGATGTATCAAGTGATCGCCTGCCGGTTCCTTGCCCGCAGCGGCTATTACCAGTCGGGCGGCGCCATCGGCTTTCGCGATCAGCTGCAAGACAGCATGGCGATGATTCATGCCGACCCGGCGGCGGCGCGGGCGCATCTGTTGCTGTGCGCGAATCATCAATACGCCGAGGGCGACGTTCAACACTGGTGGCACCCGCCCCTCAATCGAGGCGTGCGCACGGCCTGCTCCGATGATTTCCTGTGGCTCGTGGCCGCCACCAGTCGCTACGTCGAGGTCACCGATGATCTGTCGGTGCTGGACGAACCCGCCGGCTACCTTGAAGGGCGCGCGCTGGGTCCGGGTGAGGAATCCTATTACGACTTGCCCGGAGTATCGCCGCTGCAGGAGCCGCTGTATCGGCACTGTGTCCGCGCCATCGAGCACAGCCTCAGCCGTGGCGAACACGGTCTGCCGCTGATGGGCAGTGGCGACTGGAACGACGGCATGAATCGTGTGGGCTATCTCGGCCGGGGTGAAAGCGTCTGGCTGGGCTTTTTCGGTTGTCAGGTGCTTGAACGCTTCGCACGGCTCGCCGAACGTCACGGCGACAGCGAATTCTCAGCACGCTGCGGCGAACAGGCGAAACAGCTGCGTGACAACCTGGAAGCCTCTGCCTGGGACGGCGCGTGGTATCGCCGCGGCTGGTTTGACGACGGGCAGCCGCTGGGCTCCTCCGTCAACGATGAGTGTCGGCTGGATTCCATCGCCCAGAGCTGGTCGGTGTTGTCCGGTGCCGGATCACCCGCCCGCCAGCATCAGGCGATGCAGGCGGTGGATCAGTACTTGGTCAAACCGGACATCCGCGCCGTCCTGCTGCTCGACCCTCCTTTCGACAAAGGCCTGCAAGACCCGGGCTACATCAAAGGCTATGTGCCGGGCGTGCGCGAGAACGGTGGGCAGTACACCCACGCGGCTGTCTGGGCGGCAATGGCCTTTGCGCAGCTGGGCGACACGACCAAAGCCTGGGAGCTGTTGCACATGATCAACCCGGCCGACCCTCTCAACAGCGCCAGGATCGACACCTATAAAGTCGAGCCCTACGTGATGGCGGCGGATGTCTACGGCATTGCGCCCCATGCAGGACGGGGCGGCTGGACGTGGTACACCGGCTCCGCAGGCTGGATGTACCGTTTGGGCGTCGAGTCGCTGCTGGGGCTTCAACGCACCGGCAATCTGCTGCAGCTAAACCCTCTGATGCCGGTGGACTGGCCCGGGTTTACCCTGAGCTACCGATTCGCAGAGACGCAGTATCACTTCGAGGTGGTCCGCGGCGATGCCCAGGGCAGCTCAATGACTCTGGATGGCGAGCCGGTCGAGGGTGACACGCTTACGCTGGTGAATGATGGCGTGGAACGCCGGGTGCGCATTGAGTGCGGCGGCTCGCGGCCCGCAGCGTCAGCGGCAGGGGAATACGCGAAGGCGGCCGATGATTGACCTCCAGTGCCGGCGCCGCGCTGGAGTACTCTCTGTTGGTCGTCCCCTCTTCCGGAGTTTCCGTATGTGCACCGCGCCGCAGCCGATCGACAATCACTTGCTGGCTGCGCTGGCCGATGAAGAACTCAGTCGGCTGGCGCCGCACATGGAATGGGTGGTTCTGGTATTGGGCGAGGTGCTGTATGAGCCCGGGGACACCTTGCGTCATGTGTACTTTCCCACCGACTCGATCGTGTCCCTGCTGCAGGTCACTGAAAGCGGCGCCTCGGCAGAGATCGCCGTGGTCGGCAACGAAGGGCTTGTCGGCATCGCGGTGTTCATGGGCGGCGAGAGCACGTCCAGCCGCGCCGTTGTTCAGAGCGCCGGGGGAGCGTTCCGGCTGGCCGGCCATAAACTCAAGGAAGAGTTCGATCGTCACGGCGACCTGTTGCTGCTCATGCTGCGCTACACCCAGGCCTTGATTGCGCAAATGTCACAGACCGGCTTGTGCAATCGGCACCATTCGATCGATCAGCAGTTGTGCCGCTGGTTGCTGTTGTCGCTGGATCGGCTGGCAGGCAATCAGCTGACCATGACCCAGGAACTCATGGCCAACATGCTGGGTGTTCGCAGAGAAGGCGTGACCGAGGCAGCGGGCAAACTGCAGCGCCAAGGCATCATCGAATACAGCCGGGGCCAGATCAAGGTCCTTGACCGCTCGCGACTGGAACAGTTGAGCTGCGAATGTTATTCAGTGGTGAAGGCCGAGTCCGACCGCTTGCTGAGCTACACCCGACAAACGTGAGTGATCGGGTCATCATTAGGGTCTTGAAGGCTCGATACGGTGATTGCACAGATCGGATAAAAACGGCCTCAGGAACTTCAGCATCCACGGGACCCTTTGATGGCGATCAGATACATCCGCAGCCTGACCGGCAGAAGACGCACCCCCGCCGCTAACCGGCACCTTGGCTTCGCCCTGGCTTTTGTGGCCGGGGCCATCAATGCCGGGGGCTTTCTGGCGGTTCAGCAGTACACCTCGCACATGACCGGCATCGTCTCGTCCATGGCCGACAACGCGGTGTTGGGTGCGTACGAACTGGTCGTGCGCGGCGGCAGCGCCTTGCTGTCCTTCATGGCAGGGGCGGCCTGTTCAGCCATCATGGTCAACTACTCCCGCCGCAGACGCCTGCACAGCGCGTTTGCGCTACCGCTGCTGTTAGAAGCTTTTTTGCTGATCTGCTTCGGCTTTCTGGGCGCCAGGCTGGCGGCGGTGGACGGCATGATCGTGTCGCTGACCGTGATGCTGCTGTGCTTCATCATGGGCCTGCAAAATGCCCTCATCACCAAGGTTTCCAAAGCCGAAATCAGGACGACGCACGTTACCGGCATCGTCACTGATATCGGCATTGAGCTGGGCAAACTCTTTTACTGCAATGGCGCCACCCCGCCCGGGCAGCCGCGAGTGCTCGCGAACCGTGCGCGCCTGAAAATATTGGCCGTACTGGCCTTGAGCTTTTTCGCCGGCGGGGTGGCGGGTGCGTACGGGTTTAAACACGTCGGGTACATCGCCACTGTGCCGCTCTCGCTGGTCCTCGGAGTACTGGCCGTTGTGCCTGCGCTGGACGATGTGCGGCGGTATGTCCGCCGTGCAGTGCGTGGGTGACCTGTCGGCAGACGTGCCCGTACAGGATCGACACGCCAAGCGAAGCAGCCGAACGGTTGCCAACCGCTTCTACAAGTGAGCACGCACGTCATCCTGATCACAGAAAGCAGTGTCAGTCCCGCTGAACCTACAGCGAGCTCACCTCCGGATTCAGCCGCTCCAGCACCTGCCTGCTATTGCCGCCGCCAAACAGACTCATCAGGTCCATGACCCGGACCGGGTCTTTGGGGTCGACGCTCAGCTGGATGCCGTCGTTTTTGCCTTTGAACAGTTTGACCATCAGTTCGCAGCCATCACTGAGCATCGGGGCTTTTTCCCGCATCCCGCTTTCACAACTTTTCTGCCAGTTATCGAGGCTTTTCTCGAACCAGGCCTGGCGCTGTTTGTCGGCACTGCCGGCAGTCGGGTCCAAGGGCGTGGCGTAGCGTTGTTCGAGCAATGCGCTGCGTTTGACCATGCCCTTGTCCTTGAAACTGACGTTCAATTCGCTTAATTCGGCTCGGGCGAATGCGGCCTGCACGCCTTGCGCTGCACCGCCGAGCAACCCGTAGACGGCCATCTCGCCGCCGCGCTGCAAGTCATTGATCGTACGGTGAAGGTCCTTGACGTTATCCATGCGGTAGCTGGCGCTAAAGGTGAACAGGTCTGGCATGTCCAACAAGGTCTCACCGGTGGCGCGGGTAGCGCCGTCATCCAGGTCCAGGAACAGCATGAGGTCGAACGGTTTGAGCTCGTTGCGGCCGCTGCTTAATAACGGGCCAAAATTATTCATGCCCCTTGAGCCACCGCCCATCCCCATCAGGCCGGCCATTCCGCCCAGGTCCTGCAGACTTTGCAGCGAGCTGCTGGAAGCCTGTATGCCGCTGGCTTCGATGCGCACACGACTGCGGCTGTCATTGTTGATCAGGTCGGTCACGATGACTTTATCGGCGCGCAGACCGCCTGCCTTGCCCTCACCAAACTCGACGCCCTTGATCACAACCTTGCCGCCAAAGGGCGAGGAGCTGACCGAGGCCCAACTGACAGTCCCATTGAGATGGTTGTCATACACAAAGTCATCGAGGCGCTTCTGGGCCTGTTTGCCTGCATAGGCACACAAGCCAAAGTAGCCCGCAGCGAGTATCGCCACAGCCGCAGCAGGGACAAGCAGTTTTTTCTGGATCATTGCACATCCCCCTGAATGTTCCGGTCAGGCCAGGCCTGTTTGAATACCTGGCGCGCCGCGTCGGGCGTCCAGCTGTCGTCGCCCAACTGCATGCGCATGATTTTCAGCGGATCACGTAAATCGGTGCAGCCGTCTTCGGCGCAGGCTTGCAGGTAAGTCACCGCTACCAGGGTCAGCGGCAGGTCTTCGCTGTCTCGCTTGACCGGGTCCAGAGTGACCTCGCCTTTGGCCAGGAACCAGCCCTTCTCAGGCTTAAGGTTGGGGCCGACCACATCCAGTTGCGACTCATAGGGGTAATCGGTTTCCCAGCGTCCATCCGTCTTGCCGACAATGTGCACGATCTGGCTATAAGCAGCTTTGCCCCCGGCCACCAGCCGCGCATAGCCGCCCCCGGAAGTGGGCGCATAGCTGACGTCGGTCAGCAGGCGAGACTGGATGTATTTAGCGTCGCTGCTTTCGGTTTTCAGCTGGGCAAACTGCTGGAGCTGGGTCTGGGCCTGGTAGCCGGCCTGCTCAAGTTTTCTCTGCTCTTCGTACTGGCGCTGACGGTCCGCAGCGCGTTGTTGCTCAGCGACCTGCGCTTCATGCATAAACAGGTAGTTGTTGGCGTTTTGCGGGTTGAACTGCCAGCTTTTGCTGCTCCAGTTCCGGTTGATATTGGATTCATACAGCCAGCTGTCGCGGTCATTCTTCACAAGCCCCTGCGGTACATCTCGAACGGCGATGAAGCTGACGTTCGGGGTTTTCGGCTGGACCTGGTCCAGAGCGCTCAGGGCGGTGAACACCGTGGTTTTAATGGTTTCAAGCTGGCGGAAAAGCTCCTGGTTTTCGGTCACGGCCACCAGCGCCGGACTGCGGGTATCCCAATAGCCACTCCAGCTGTAAGACGCTCGCAGCAAGTAATGGATGCCGCTGGCCGGGTCACTGGAGAGCAGCATCAGGGCGTTTTTCTGGTTATCAAAGCCTACGATAGGAAGCTGCGGCGCTTGTTTGTTGAACGGGATGCCTTGATGAAAACTGCCTTCATATTCCTTCAGCTTCACCCCGTCTGCCCGTAGCACCACCACTGCCCCCTCACCTGCAGCGTAGCCATCGGAACCGCAGGTGACACCGGTGGATTTTGCACTCACGAAGCGGGTGTCGCCGTCTGGCTTGTAGGTGGTACGAAACAGGCAACCGTTCTGGTCTTTGAGCTCCAGGAAAAAGGTGGCAGCCTTGATCGCGTCGGCCTCGGACGGCGGCGTCCAGCCGGATACCGCAAAAGCCGGCGTCACGGGAATGATGGCTTTGGGCGCAGGGGACGGCGGAACCGGCGCCGATTCAGACGGTTGTGGAGCTGCGGCGGCGGGCACAGGCGGTGGGACTGGATCTGCAGCCACAACGGGTGAAGGAGCCGGGGATGGAACTCGATCTTCCGTCAGAGCCGGTGCAGGAACTGGCGGCTGGACTGGGGCCACAGCAGCAACGGGTGCAGGAACGGGCGGCACCGGGGCCGGGTTTGGCTCGGAGACAGGCGCAGCGGCAACCTCGGCTGCTGGCACGGCCGGCATGTCAGCCACGACGACATGGCTGGACCATTCCTCCGCCTTGGCAGCCACCCCATTGGCAACGATCTGGCCTTGAGCGTTGTAGCTTTTCCAGTTCACCGTGGCAGCACTTGGGCACTGGCTGGCCAGCAGGCCGCCGAGTTTGGGCAGCAGGCGCGCGACGGCATCGTTGTCCGGCTTGCCGGCGAAGGCAAAACGCAGCGCCAGCGGGTTTGTGCACCACGGCTGATTGTCGGCATGGTCCACGAAGACTTCGACGTTCTCGCCTTTGGAAAAGGCCAGCCGGTAGGCAGCAGCATGGGCATTCGGGCACACGGCAAGCGCCAACAGGGTCAGTGGCAACAGTTTGCTTACGCTGCTCATCAAATCAGTTCCCAAGCGCCGTCACCCGCCTGGCAGGCCTTGACGGTTTGCTTCTCAGCCTGACTGTCCTTGGCTTTGACGTCGTAGGTAATCGTGCGGCACGTCGTCTGCGCGGTCAGTTTGTCTTCCACCGGTTTGGCGTCGATGGCGTCAAGGTCCACGCCCTGTTTCGCAGCGCTGGCAACGTCGAGGTTGTCCAGGTCAGTGGCGTTGTCGGCGGAGCCTTGTGTGGCAGCACTGCTGGCAACCGCCATGGGTTTGGGCGCAACGGCCTCCACCAGTGGGGCATACACATAGCCTACGGTGACGCCACGGCGACCTACCATGATCCAGTCATTGTGGGTGCGGCCCAAAGCGGTGAACGTCGAACTCGGGGGTAACCCACCCACTTTGTCGGCACTGCTGTCCGGCGCGCTGCGCAGGTTGGCCGACTTGATGGTGCGGTAAGGTTTATTGATGACGGTCATGTCGGTGACCGGCTGAATCTTCGGCAGGCGCTTTACCGCCACCTGCCGCGACTGCGTTTCGGTACTCACCGGGGTGATCTGCGCGCTGCTGCCGCTGTGATTGGACTGCCAGGTAGCGGCCTGGCCGTCCTGGTTTCTGTTGAGGACTTGCTGGGTTTGTGCAGCGAGGGCGAGACGGTCGGTTTCATCCATCTTCGCGCCGATGGTTTTGCCCAACAATGCGCCAGCCAGGCCGCCGATCAACATCGCTGCGGTTCGGCCGCCTCCGCCGCCGATGCGGCTGCCGATCAGCACACCAGCGGCGCCGCCGATTACGGTGCCAATGTTTTCCTTGTTAGCCCAGTCGGGACCCGACGTGGCGCAACCGGATGAAAAACCAATGCTCAACACGAGCAACGCAGCAGTGGCCTTTTTTGCCAAACCCATCGCACAGTCCTCTGAGGTGAAGGAGAGATATGCAGGGATGAGTTAGCACGGTGAAATCGTTGATTGGCCTTCATCCCTGAAGAAGTGCGCGGATTACACACAAATTCCAAAAGAGTCACAACCGTTTTTATGGCTGACAGGCGGTTCGGGGGAAGAACAGCGGGCTGCGACTGGAGCAACAGCCTTTACGACTGCATCAGCCAGCCAACGCTCCGCTTCCAAACGAGCCTTGCATAGGGATAGGGGGTACCCCTATGCTGCATTCCGTCTTGGCAGGGGTGAATCCGATGGGTCATATCGCAGCAAACAAAAACGATCTTCTCAAGCGTGTTAAGCGCATCGCCGGACAACTCCAGGCCGTCGAACGGGCATTGGAGTCGGATCTCGACTGCGCCAGGACACTGCACCTTGTCGCCGCCACTCGCGGGGCCATCAACGGCTTGATGGAGGAGATCATTGAAGACCACGCCCGCGCGCATATTGCGGATCCGGGTCTCAGCGAAGCCGAGCGCAGCAAAGGTGTCGAAGAGCTTCTTGAAGCCATTCGTCGTTATTCCAAGTGAACACATCCCGGCGGTCACTCATGAACAGCAGCATCAACTACGCACACGACCACGTGTTCCTCGGCTCAGCCCACGATGAGAATGCCAGGCGCACACTGTGGGTCGTGGCACTAACCGTTGTGATGATGGTGGGTGAAATCGCCGCCGGGTATGTCACGGGCTCGATGGCGTTGCTGGCCGATGGTTTTCACATGGCCACCCATGCCGGTGCATTGGGCATCGCCGCGGCCGCCTATGGGTATGCCAAGCGTAACGCGTCCAGCCAGCGTTACAGCTTCGGCACAGGAAAGGTTGGAGATCTGGGCGGGTTTGCGTCGGCGCTGATCCTCGGTATGGTTTCCCTGGGGATCGGCATCGAGTCCGTCATGCGCCTCTTGCAGCCAACGGACGTTCAGTTCGGCACCGCTACCCTCATCGCGATTGCCGGGTTGATGGTCAACATCGTCAGCGCCCTGTTGCTGGGCCACGGGCACAGTCACGGACACGATCATGACCATCATCATGATGATCACGGCCATAACCATGCCCATCATGGCAACGACAACAATCTGAAATCGGCCTATGTCCACGTCATCGCAGACGCGCTGACGTCGGTGCTGGCCATCGCTGCACTGCTCGCCGGTCGCTACCTGGGCTGGGTGTGGCTGGACCCGGCCATGGGCATCGTCGGCGCCATCGTTATCGCGCGGTGGGCATGGACCTTGATGAAAGTCACCGCAGGCGTATTGCTCGATCAGACTGACGCACACGTGGCCGAGGAGATCCGCCAGTTGGTTGAAGAACCGGGGGATGCCACGATCACCGACTTGCACGTCTGGCGGGTTGGACCCCAAGCCCATGCGGCCATCGTCAGCGTCCTTGGCGCGGCCACTGCGAACGCCGACACCATTCGTGAGCGTCTCCAGCCGGTCCATGAAGTCAGGCATCTGACGGTCGAATTTCGACCGGTCTGATTGATCACCTCTGCCCCTCATCAAAAGGAAATTGCGATGCCACCCGGCAAACGTGAACAGGCGCGAATCGAACGTCGGTTAATTGCGACGCTGACCGACGCGTGCGAAACCGCAAAAGGTGAAATCAAAGGCTTCACCTGGCTGACCCACCTTGCTGACCTGGAGGCGTTGGCTGAAACCCTGAACGTGATCTGGGTGTTCGAAACGCTCGCGGACAGGAAGCTCGCCCAGGTTGAAGCGAAGGCTCGCCTTTTTGAGCTGACGGCCATTGCGTTGAATGAAGCCGGCATTGCTCTGAAGCTGTCAGATCGCAATGTCCGCTTTGACTCTGAGGAAGAATGCCAGCGCAGTCACAGTGGCAACTGGCAGAAGCGACTGGCTAAGGATCACTGACGATGGCGAAGGAAATCGAAAATCCGTGCATCGCTGTGTGCCAGCTCAGGGGTGATCTGTGTGTGAGTTGTGGCCGGACCAAGGAAGACATCAGAAAGTGGAAACGCATGAAGCGCCCTGAAAAGATGGCGGCCGTGCTAAGGGCGAGCGCTCTTCTGAAGCAACTTGACAAAAAATAGCAAGAACAGCAGCGCGGTGAAGGTTGACGGGAGGCCCGACAGCCGCGTGTTTAAACGCCCACGAAACATCTTGAACCATTTTAGTTCGTGACTTCTCTATCTGATTGCGGCGCTCGTCTAATTCCACTCTGGATGGGAGAAGGCTTCGCCAAACCGATCTCATAGACTCTCTGGACACGCGCAATGACCCCAATACCTCTGCTCCTAGGCTTTGTCATCATGTCGCTTGCCTCTTTGGCCATCTATGCCAAAGGCGTTCACAGTGGCCCACTGCGCGGCCACACTCTGCTTCACTCAGCCGTACCTTTTATCGCTGCAACAGCCTACCTCTGCATGTACCTGGGCGTCGGTAATCTGATCAAACCGGATGACAGCGTCACGTATCTCGCTCGTTACGTCGACTGGGGCTTAACGACACCGTTGCTGCTGGCCGGGGTCGTGAGTTCCGCCTATCTGGGCACCCGTGAGCAGGAGGGGCAAGCCGGTTTTGTGGCGTCTATCGTGACCCTGGATGTGATCATGATAGTGGCGGGACTGATCGCCTCGCTGGCGCCTTACGGCACCCTGAAATGGGTCTTTTTTGCTTGGTCATGCGCGGCTTTTGTCGGTGTGCTTTATCTGTTGTGGAAGCCACTGGCTAGCCTCTCGGGGCAGCGTCCAGCTATCGGCGCGGCCTACCGCAAAAATATCGCTTTCCTCACTGTGCTGTGGCTGATCTACCCCGTTGTTTTCGCCATCGGGCCAGAAGGCATATGGATGGTCAGCGACGCGGCAACGATCTGGGTTTTTCTGGTCCTCGATGTCCTGGCCAAGGTCGTCTTTGCCTTCACCTCCGAGCGCAACTTGCGTGCCGCTCTACCGCAGTCAGGCGCGTCAGCGTGAACAGGATAGGCTGGCTGGCATTGCTGTTGACGGCCGTGATTGCCAGCCTGGCCGGAGCAGAGGCGCAACTGACGTTTGCGCTGGCGGTAGGGTTGGGTTTGGGGCTGTTGCACGGGGTAAGCGACATGCACCTCGTGACACCGGCACGACGCCCCGCCTTTCTGTGCTCCTATCTGGCTGCAGCCTTGGGTGGCCTAATCTGCTGGCAGATCGCAAGCGCTACCACGCTCGTGTTTTTCCTAGTGCTGTCGGCCTGGCATTTCTTCCATGAGGATGAACTGTTCCACGATCGGCTGACATCCTTGGCGTTGGGACTTTTCATTATCAGCGGTCCGGCAGTGGTGCACGAGGCGGAGGTCGCCCGGTTGCTTGGTTTAGCAATCGGCTCGGAAGAATCCCACGCCTGGGCGGAGCGGCTGACGTGGTTACTCGCCGCAGGTGGCATTGTCGCGCTACCGGTATTGCTGCTGGTCTCTTGTCGGCAACGCTGCCTGTGGTTAGCGACCACGCTGGTTGCCGTGGTGCTGTTACCGCCCCTCGCCGGCTTCGCTGTGGGCTTCTATGTACTGCACGCCGCGCCTCAAACCAGGATTCGCCAACGTTTGTTGCGCGCGGGTCACCTTGCCGCCTACCTGCGCCTCACCTGGCCAATTCTGGTGGGCGCAGCGCTCTTCACCTTGGTTGGAGGTTTTGTCTTCTTGCTGCAAGAGGGCACCGGAATCCGCGCATTGTTCGTTGTGTTAACCGCCTTCGCAGTACCGCATATGATCGTATTGCCCCGCTTTCGACCGGCGGGCTTGAGCAGTCAGCCAAGCTCGGCAACGCGACTGGTTGAGCGGTAACTATTCACACACCAAGGTTCAAAGAAGGCCGCCGTTTCCCCAAGGCTGGAACAGCGCGCCTCCTCAGGGCGCAGGCCGGAGAACCAGGAGCGTCCCCACAGCCACGCGCTTCTTGTCGGCCAAAGCCCCTTTCCGATCGCCGCCCCCAAGCAAGTGAGAATATGCGGCAAATCACAACTGAGTTCAGTGAAGACGGACCCCCTTGGATCCAATGGACTTAACTCAATATTTAACCGAACGGCGCTTAAGATCTCCCAGCAGCGGCCGATTGTATTGGATTGCTTAGTTTGAATTTAACGCTAAGCACCTTTGGGTCAAACGCTGGTGTCCACCTGGAGTTACAAAGTGACGTTACGCCTAACCTGCAAAGCTATTATTGTGGCGCTGTCTTGTACGCTGTCAAATGTGGCTGTCTCTGAAGATCTCAAGGTCTACAACTTTTCCCCTGTCAATCAATACAACCTTAATCTCTCAGCCACTTTCTGGAACCCGATCATACGGTACGTGTCCGAAAAAAGCGGCGTGAACCTCACGCTGAAATTAGGCCGCACCTCCTCTGACACGACCAGTTATGTGCTCGCACAAGAGGTTGATTTTGCATTTACCAATCATCTCTTCAGCCCTGAGCGCGACAAAATGGGCTGGAAGGTATTTGGCCGCCGTGACGCCCCTGCCCTCGAAGGACAAATCGTGGTCCCCGCCGATTCGCCCATCCATAGCCTTTCCGAACTGGAAGGCAAAGAGGTCGTGTACCCCGGCCCCGAAGCGTTTATTGCTTACAAAGTCACCAGCTCGGAACTGGTAAAAAAAGGGATACATACGTCTACGGTATTTGCAGGAAACATGGACGGCGCCTTCAGCCAGCTGCTCAGCGGCAAGGCTCAGGCGATGGGTGTCAATTCACAGCTTGTCAGCGGCTACACGGAGAGAGAAGGTCAATCGTTCCGCGTATTGTGGAGTTCGTCCTCGTTCAATGATTTAGCCCTCATGGCCTCCCCTCGTATTTCTCAGAAAGAACTTGATGCGGTAGCCAACGCATTTTTTAACATGCAGTACGATAAAGACGGCAGCAAGATTCTTCATGAGGCGACCGAGTTAGTTCATGCACCGGCACCGATTACTTTCATTCCTGCGACGGCAGCGGATTACGCTTCCTATCGTGATTTTTACAGCAGCTTGCCGGCAAACCTTAAGTAAATAATCTGACATTTAGCTGGAGAGGCTATTAATGACTTTCTTTAAAAGCCTGCTGCCAAAATCGCTGACGTCGCAAATATTGGGAATGTTGTCTATTCTGATAGTCGTATTCCTTACGGCCGGCCTGGGTCTGTTTTATAAAAATCAGCTTCTTCAACATATCGAGGAAATCCAAGACACCGCCAATATGCTGATCGAGGTTGCCGCGCAAGCCGTGGAGGAAAGCGTAGTCATCGGCGATTACGACACCATCAAAAGAACCCTCGAAAAGACCCTGGCTCGCTCGCCATTCCAATCCGCCATGTTTATTGACCTGTCGGGTGGCGTCATTCGCCTGCAGGCGCCCAGCGCGCCGGTTGGCAGAGCCCCCGCATGGATAGAGTCCGAGGTCGCTGCACGATTGTTCGATGTCAACCGTCCGATAACGATCGGTGGGAAAGATTATGGCGTGATGCGCCTGTCATTCAACGCCGAGAAAATAGCGACCGAACTTTGTAATCTGGTGGTGCAAGCTACGGTACTGGCAGTGCTTTTTTTGCTCACAAGTTTGTTATTGATGGGCTGGGTGATCAAGCGTTCGCTTGCCCAGCTGGACAAGCTTCACTCTTATGAAGCGGAAATCGCTTCCGGCGAAGTGGCAGCAGAGGCTATGTTGGTCGCAGATGCTCCCGTTGAAATACAGGAGGCAATCAAAGCGGTAAACCGTACTGCGGCGAACATGCGTAATCACTTTGGTCAGCGCATCGAATCGTTGATGAACACCCTGGTGCAGCATAAAAACGCCCTGGATGAGGTTTCAATCGTTTGCGAATGTTCGCCGTCCGGTCGCATCACCTATGTCAACGAACGATTCGTCACAAGCTCACAGCGTTCCCGGGCCGAGCTTTTAGAGTTGACGATCGATCAAGTCTGGAACGGCATGTCTTCAACCACTCAGCCGTGGCAGTGGGCACCTGAACGCGGAGTGTGGAACGGTGAGGTCAGGCTTACCGGTCTTGCCGGTAAGGAGAAATGGCATCAACGCACCATCATCCCTATTCTCGATGACAGGGGCGGCGTTGAAAAATATATCTGCATCGACATCGATATTACGGATCGAAAAGAGTTTGAGGATGCGATTCTCGATAACGCCAGAAGGCAAAACCTGATCGCCCTGTTTGGCCAGCAGGCACTGACAGAGGAAAACGTCAGCGCCCTGGGTGAACTGGCCGCACTGACGGCCGCGCAAGGGTTGAGCATGAGTAAGGCCGCTTTGTTAGTCGTTGATCGAGTGAGTCACGGAGTCATCCTCAACGCCAGGACCGGCTTTACCAGCGTTGATGCCCGGAATGGCTACACGAATGAATTCTTGAGCGGTATGGGTTCTTCTGGCGGGCTTGAGATTATTTCCGATACGCCTGATGCAACGTACAAGTTGCTGTCGATTGACACCGTGGAAGCTGAGCGCATTGGAAGCCGTATAGAGGTCGATATACCGTGCGGGAATGCCTTTAAGGGTGTGCTCGGAGTCTATGCCCCCACGGGGCAGCCCTTTACCCGTGAAGATCATAGCTACCTCCAAACGTTAGCAAACCTGTTGGCCGCCGCGCTTGAACGGGATGACGCGAAGAAAAGGCTCACCTATCTGGCCGAAAATGATTCGCTTACACATCTGCCTAATCGCTGGTTCCTGAATAATTACCTGCACGCTGCCATCAGCCGCACTGCATCAGCGCCCTCTGCAATAAGCGTCATGTTCATCGATCTGGACAGATTCAAAACCGTGAACGACACCATGGGGCATTCCGTAGGGGATGAATTGCTCATCCAGGCAAGTCGGCGCCTGGAAGAATATATCGATGACGACAGTCTGGTTGCGCGGCTGGGGGGCGATGAATTTTCGATTATTGTCACACAGGCCGCTTATTCGGAGAGCTCCATAAAATCGCTGGCGGCCCGTATTGTCGACGCTTTGGCGAAACCATTTAATCTTCGCGGCCAGGATATATTCGTTTCAGCGAGCGTTGGCATTGCTAATTATCCCTTTGACGGGGATGACGCTGGCGTCATCCTCAAGCATGCTGATACGGCCATGTACCATGCAAAAAAGAGCGGTCGTAATAATTTCAAGTTTTACACTGCCGAGATGAATGAAAGTGCCGTCAAGCGTTTGCAAACTGAAACGCTGTTGCGGGGCGCGCTCGATCGCGACGAGTTCATTCTGCATTTCCAGCCCAAGGTCAGCCTCGCAGACGGCAGCATCAGTGGTTTGGAGGCGTTACTGAGGTGGAATCATCCAGAGCTCGGCCTGGTTTCTCCCGCTGACTTTATCCCTATGCTTGAAGACACCGGCCTGATCATTCCTGTGGGCGAATGGGTCATCCGGAAGGTCTGTGAAACCCTAAAACGTTGGGAAGATAACAATCTCGGGGTGGTACCGATCGCCATCAACCTTTCAGCCAGGCAGCTTCAGGTAAAAGGGCTGGCTAAAATCGTCAGGCATATCCTGGAAGAATACGGTATCAACCCCGCTCTTTTAGAGTTCGAGCTCACTGAATCCGTTCTGATGATTGAACCCGAGTCGGCGGTTGAAATACTTCGAGAGATAAAGTCATACGGCATAGGGCTTTCGGTCGATGATTTCGGAACGGGTTATTCCAGCCTCGCCTACTTGAAGCGATTCCCTATCGACACTCTTAAAATCGATAGAATGTTCATAAAAGATATAACAAGCAATCATGAAGACGCGGCGATCACCCGCGCGGTCATCGTATTGGCGCACGAACTGGATCTAAACGTCATTGCGGAAGGCGTCGAAACATCTGACCAACTAGAGTTGCTTGTCAAACATGGCTGCGATCAAATTCAGGGCTATCTTTTCAGTAAACCCGTCACAAGTGATGAGTGTGCCGCCATGATTAAATCTTCACGCACGTTGGCTATACGATTTTCTGAACCTGATTTTGCCTGAATCAGTATCTGCAGCATTTGCACGACCCGCCAGGACGGGCAGCGGCGCTTGAACCCAGGGTGAATGTCTTCCCCGGGGCCTCCCCCTCAGACCCGTCGCAGCTCTGGCGAACACCATTGGGGTCGCGACGCAGCCCGGTTATGGGCACACTGTGCAGCATTCGCCTGAACACACAGCGCCTAACCTCTATCCGGACGTCACATGACACCCAACGCAGAACTCTATAACCCTTCTACCGACTACGCTGACAAGCTGATTTCGCGGATTGGCCAAACACCTTCGTGGATCGCCAAGCGCATCGGTGTCACCGACAAGCGCATCCGCTACATCCTGGACGGCGAAAGAACCGTCAAGGGCGAAACCACGCCCATTCAGATGACCTACACTGAGCAGTTCGCCCTTGAGTGCCTTGTCCAGGAGGCCATCGCGCTCAAGAGGTAAGCATCTTGGGCTGCCGCGAGGCTACAAACCTTTCAGCAGCCCGTCGGCGCGCAGCAGATCAACGATCACGTGCTCATCCACCGCATACACACCCCGCGAAGCCTTCCAGACCAGATTCTTTTCCTGCAACGCGATGAGCGCTTGTTGCACGCCCGGCACCTCAACCTTGATGTCGCTTTCCGGGATGCCCGCCTGCTTCATCGCTGTGGCGTACAACGCCATGGTGGGCGCCTCGAACGGGGCGAAGTTATCGCCCATGCTGCCCATGACGCGAATCACGGCCGACTGAATCGGGGTGAGGCTGTGGATCACCTTCTTGAGGTTCGCATTCAACTCATCAGCCTGTGCGCGAACAAGCTCGGCAAACCGCTCACGTACGTTTTCAGGGTCGATGAAAAAATCGAAGCGAATGGCATCAGCCGCTGCGCCGAGCAATTCGGGCCGATAGCCGCTTTCTTTGAACAGCTGGAACACTTCTGCCGGATCGAGCGGGGATGGCAGATCGATGTTGGCGCACAGCCAGTCGATGTAGTTCTGATCGAGCGTAGGGAACGGCACCATTGATGCCCCAAAGAACGCCTGGTCCTTGCTGTTGCGCAGCATGGCCAGCTTGTCCCGGTTCGAGCCGGTGCAAACGATGCGCAGGCCGTGGTGCCGGGAGCTGTTGAGTTCGTCCCTCGCCGCCTTGAGCGCGAACAGCGCCGCCACACCCGCCTCGGTGGTAATCGCGTGCTGCGCTTCATCGATCATCAGAACGATGAGCTTCTGCGATTCGTCGGAGAGCGCCACCAGCGCCGTGGTGAGGTCGATGTCCTTGCCGAGGCCGATTTTATCCAGACTGAAATTCAAGCCGCCTACAGCGACCTTGTCTATCCCGGAAGCCTTGGCCAGCCGTGTGATGAAGCCATCGTTTCGGCCAACCGCTTCGCGTATGGCTTCCACGATGACAAGGCCGGGGTCTTTGGTCAGGTCTTGCCAGAGGTCGGCATACAGCACAATCGCCCCCGCTTTCTCCAGCGCAGGACGCAGGTCTTCGCGGGCGAAGGTGGATTTGCCGGTGCGCCGTGGCGCTGCCAGGAAGACGCCTGAACTGGCCGAGCTGCCCACAGATACCTGAATGATCAGCTTCGAAAGCCGGGCGGCCAACTCGGGGCGGTGGTAGAAGATTTCGGGCATCTGTAGACCTCAAGCACAGCTCTATAGGCAATTATAGAGCGACTATAGACCAATTATAGAAAGGGTGAAACTTTACGTTTATAGCGGATTATAGAATCACTATAGAGCGACTATAGACTGATTATAGATGATGTCATTTTAGCGATGCAGCGGCACCCACAGGCCCGCAACCCTCCAGGCCTCGCCGGGCCAAGACGATAGGACAACCTCCGGGATGGTGCGAGCTAGTCGATCAGCCCCTGCGCGTCATAAAACGGATACGGCCCCGGGTAATCACCGAACATGCCGTTGTGGGTGACCAGGCCCTGTTCCGCATCCCAGCGATGCAGCAGGTAGCCTGCCGGTTCGAGGTTGAAATGCGCCGGGGCATCTTCGCGCAGGTCGAGCACGATCTGGTGCGAGGTGCCCGGGCAGGTGCAGCTGATGCTGCCGGCAAAGCGCCGCTGCATCGGCCTATGCAAATGCCCGCACAAAACACGTTCGACTTGCGGGTGACGGGCGATCACTTGCTCCAGCGCCGCGCCGTTGATGAACGCCTCGCGGTCCATGTGGCCGATCCCGGTGATAAACGGCGGATGGTGCATGATCAACAGGGTGGGCACCTCGGGACGTCGACCAAGCACTTCATCGAGCCAGGCCATCTGGCTGTCCAGCACCTGTCCGCCGTGGGCGCCGGGAATGGTCGAATCCAGTCCGATCAGGCGCACCGGGTGCTCTTCGACGACCCAATCCAGGGGTGACTTGGGACAAAGCGGCAGGTACACGTGATCGGCGAATTCAGCCAGCAGGTGCTCGCGAACGTCATGATTACCGGGCACCAGGTAGTACGGCATGACCAAGCGCGCCAGCTCGGGATGCAGGACGGCGTATTCATCCGGCCGACCGAAATCCACCAGATCGCCGCTGATCACCACGCTGTCCGGGCGCGGCGTGCTGGCGTTCAGATGGTCGACCGCGCGACGCAACGCGCCGAGGGTGTCGACCACGCCATAGGTCAGCTTGTTGCCGGCTTTGAGGTGCAGATCGCTGATCTGCGCGATGAGAAACGGGACGCTCACATTCAACTCACTTACACAATGATTACGGATGCAGGGCGAACAACGCCTGCGGCTCGACGGCCAAGGCGATCAGATCACCCGGGGCATGAATGACGTTGTCGGCGCTGTCGACCAGCAAGGGTTGCGCCGCGCCGACTTCAATCAGCAAACGGCTCTGGGCGCCTTGAAAGAACTGACCGAGCAAACGCCCGTGCAGGTGCCCTTCGCGCTTCACCACCCGCAGGTGCTCGGGCCGGCAATAGACGGTGGACGGCTCACCCGCCCCACTCCACGGCAGTTCGCCGCCGCTGACTTTCAGGCCGTTGACGGAGCGGCCTGCCACCGAGAAGGCGTTGAGATTGCCGACGAAACCGGCCACGAACGGGTTGGCCGGCTGCTGATAGATTTCACGCGGGGTGCCGAGCTGGGCGATGCGCCCTTGCTGCATGACCAGAATCCGGTCGCCCAGGGCCATGGCTTCGCCCTGATCGTGGGTGACGAACACCGAGGTGATGCCCAGTCCGCGCAACAGCTGATCGAGTTCGCTGCGCAGGCGTTCACGCAGTTGCGCGTCCAGTGCGGCAAGGGGTTCGTCGAGCAGCAGGACTTTCGGCCGTGGCGCCAGGGCGCGGGCCAGTGCCACCCGCTGCCGCTGCCCGCCCGACAACTCGTGAATACCGCGCTTTGCGTGTTCCTGCAGGCCAACGAGTTCCAGCAATTCGGCGCAGCGCTTGTTGCGCTCGGCGACGGCCATGCCGCGCACCTTCAGGCCATACACGATGTTGCCTTCCACCGAGAGGTTGGGGAACAGCGCGTAGTTCTGAAAAACCATGCCGACGTCGCGGCGCTCGATGGGCAGACGGGTGACGTCCTGATCGCCGAAAAATACCTGGCCGACGTCCGGCCGTTCCAGCCCGGCGATCATTCGCAGGGTGGTGGTTTTGCCGCAGCCGGACGGGCCGAGGATGGCCAGGGTCTCCCCCGCCTCGATGGTCAGGTTGAGGTCGTGAACGGCAACGGTGCCGTCGGCGAAAGCCTTGCGGCAGCCGATCAGCCGCAGCGTGGTTCCAGTCATCTTTGCTCTCCACGGGAAAGGCGCGCGCTGATGGCCTGCAACGCCACCAGCAGCGGCACGATCATCAACAGAAATATCAGGGTGTAGGCACTGGCGACTTCCAGCCGCGCCGAGGCGTAACTGTCCGCCAGACCCACCGGCAGGGTTTTGGTCATGGGCGTGTGCAGCATCCACGTCAGGTTGAATTCGCCCAGGGACAGCGTGACCACCATCAGCACGCCGGCGAGAATCCCCGCCCGGCAGTTGGGGACCACGACGCTGAAGAATCGTCGCAACGGACCGGCACCAAGACTGGCGGCCGCCTCCTCCAGCGTCGGCAGGTGTTGACGCTGCATCACTGCCATCACCGGCCGCACCAGAAACGGCAATGTGAACAGCACGTGGCCCACAAGGATGAACAGCCAACTGCTGCGAAAGCTGCCGAACTGGCCATAAGTCAGCAGCAGGGCCAGGGCGCTGGCGAGGCCGGGCATGGCCACGGGCAAGACCATTAATTCTTCGAAGGCGCGACTGAAGCGATTGTTCATCCGCACCAGCGCATACGCGGCCGGCACGCCAATCACGCAGACGCACACCGCGCAGGCCAAGGCCAGTTGCAGGGACAGCCAGACGGTCGGCGAATAGGCCTGCCAGACTTGAGCAATCCAGTCGAAGGTCAGTCCGCTGGACACGCCCTGAAAGTAATTGCGCGTCAGCCCGGCCAGCAGCGACATCAGCACCGGGACCAGCATGAAGGCGCAGACCAGGAGCGTGAACAGCAGTTGCGCGATGAACAGCGAAGAACGCTTCACAGCACGGTCCTCGATTGCTTGACCATGCGCCGCGCGAGCAGCAACGCCGCCCAGGTCAGTGCGCCGAGCACCACTGACAGCGCAGCGGCGACGGTGAAGTTGGCGTAATTGGTGAACACGTTGTAGATCGCCACGGGGGTGACATTCAGTTGAGTCCCCAAGGTGAAGGCTGTGCCGAACGCGCCCATGGACGTGGCAAAACAGATCGCACCGCAGGACACCAGCGCTGGCGCCAGCCCGGGAATGATCACGTCACACACCACCCGCCAGTGCCCGGCGCCGAGGGAATGGGCGGCTTCTTCCAGGCTGCGGTCGAGGCTTTCGCAGGCGGCCATGATCGTAAGAATCACCCGCGGAATCGAAAAATACAGATAGCCGAGGAACAGGCCCGCCAGGGAATAGGCGAACACCCAGCGCTCACCGGCCAGTTTCAGGCCGAGCATGGCAAACAGACCCTGCCGCCCTGCCAGCAAAATCACCAGAAAACCCACCACCACGCCAGGAAACGCCAAGGGAAAGGTCAGCAGCGCCACCAGAGTGGTGCGTCCGAAAAAGCGCTGACGGGCGAGGAACACGCCGGTGATGCCGCCGACCAGCAGCGCCGCCAGCGTCACCACGACGGCGAGCACACAGGTTTGCGCCAGGCTGCCCAGATACTGCGGGCTGCTGAGCACTTGCCAATATCCGCTGCCGGCGCCATCCCGCTGCTGTCCGCCGAGCACGATCAGGTGCGCCAATGGCAATAGCCAGAACGCCGCCAATACTGCCGCCGCGGGTGCCAGGGCCCACGCGGCTGTTGGGCGCAGACGCCATTTCAACAACCTACGCGCGGCCACGTTCTGCGCCTTCAACACCGTGCTGCTCACTTACTTGACCTCGCTCAGGTAACGCGCGGCGAAGGCTTCCTGCACGTCGGCCATGTGCTGGTAATCCACCACACCGGCGCGGGCGTAATCGCTGTCCGGCAAAAACTGCGCGGCGACGTCGGCCGGCATCTTCATCGTGCGAACCGGACGCAGATACGCCTTGGCCCACAGCGCCTGGCCCTGCTCGGAGAGCACGAAATCCAGCACCTTCTCGGCGTTGGCTTGATGGGGCGCGTTGGCGACCAGGCTCATCACGTAAGGGACGCTGATGCTGCCCTCCTTCGGGATGACGAAAGCGACGTTGGCCTTGTCCTTGTAGCGGGCGCGGTAGGCGTTGAAATCGTAGTCCACGAGGATCGGCAATTCGCCGGACAGCACCCGCGCATAGGCCGTCTGCTTGGGCACGATCGGCGCGTTCTTCGCCAGTTTCTGGAAGTAGTCGATGGCCGGCGCGAAGTTATCCAGGGTGCCGCCCATGGCCTGATTGATCGCCACGGCAGAGACGTAGCCGACGAACGCGCTGGACGGATCGAGGTAACCGACCATGCCTTTGTATTCCGGCTTGAGCAGATCAGCCCAGCTTTGCGGGACTGGCAAGCCACCCAGTGCATCGACGTTGACCATGATGCCGAGGGTGCCGGAGTGGATCGCGAACCAGTGGCCTTCCGGATCTTTCAATCCGGTGGGAATCTGTTCCCAGCCTTTGGGTTTGTAGGTGCCGACCACGCCAGCCTTCTGCGCCTGCAAGCCGAAGGTCACGCCGTAATACACCACGTCCGCCACCGGGGCGGCTTTTTCGGCCACCAGTTGCGCCAGGGACTGACCGGAGTTTTTGTTGTCCAGCGGCACTTGCACGCCGGTGCTGTCGGCGATGGCGTTGAGCTGAGTGCCCCAGTCCGCCCATTCCGGCGGGCAGTTGTAGCAAATCGCGGTTTCGGCGGCCTGGGTCAGGCTGGCCACGCCACACAGCAGCAGGGCCGCCAGGGTTTTACGGAAGCGGATCATGGAGCGTCTCCTCGTAGGGCTGAGTACTTTCGCCCGGCCGGATGTGGCACGGCAGGCAGTGGGAAGTCGGGGCGGCGCCGGCGATTTGCGCCAGCAATTGATCGATGACGGTGGTGGCCAGGGCGGCAATCGGCTGAACCACGCTGCAGAGGGTCGGGTGCATCTGGGTGCCGATGTCGATGCCGTCGAAGCCGATGATCGACAGCTGCTGGGGCACCGCCCAACCGTGGCGGCGCAGTTCGGCGATCAGGCTGATTGCCAGCAAATCGTTGGAGCAAACCAGCGCGGTGGGCGCGTGAGGGCCTCGTAGCAACGGCGCGAGCGCGGTGAAATCGGCCTGGGTGTGGCTGGGCATTTCGATGATGGGCATGGCGTTCAAGCGGTGTTCAGCCATTGCGTCGCAGTAGCCCGCATAACGCTGCCGCGCCCGGTCGGACTGCAGCGTCGGCCCCGCGACCATGCCGATGCGTCGATGACCGGCGTCCAGCAGATAGCGCGTGGCAAGGGCCATACCGGCGCGGTTGTCCACCGAGACCGCGCTGTATTCGGTGCTGCCGGGCTGGTGATAAGCGAGGACAAAGGGCGTGTCTTCGGTGCTGAGGCTTTGCAGCACGCGATTGCTGTGGGCATCGGTCACAGTGAGGACCAGACCGTCGACACGCTGACGCAGCAGCTCTTCAACCACCGCGCTTTCCCGTTCGGCGCTGTAATCGGTGGTCGCCAGCAACAGGTTGTAGCCCCGCAACCGCGCGGCGCGCTCCATGGCTTGAAACTGTTCGGCGAACACCGGGTTGAGCAGGCTCGGTACGACCACACCGATGAGCTGGGTGGTTTGCAGGCGCAACTGGCGGCCCAGCAGGTTGGGGCGAAACCCCAGTTCCCGCGCGGCGGCGAACACCTGGTCACGGGTCGTCGGACGCACCACTTCGGGAGAGGCGAAACAGCGGGCGGCGGTCGCTCTGGAAACCCCGGCCACCCGTGCGACTTCTTTCAGGTCACTCATGTTCACTCGCTTGAGATCGATCTCATTGGCGAGGACATTACGGCGTCAATGTGGCAATTCAGGGGCGAGGATGTGACAGATTGGAGTCAGTGGGTGCAGTGGCGTTGACTGCGCCCCGTTGCATGGGACTGGCTGCGGACGAGTTGTGGGACCGGCTTCAGCCGGGAAGGCGTCAGGTGTCACACCGCAAATCCACGGGTGTTTGGCCTGGCCTCTTCCCGGCTGAAGCCGGTCCCACCAATAGACAGCATGCATCCCGTGAAATCAGGCGTCGGACAGCACCACATGGTCCATCGGCGCCGCCACACCCACCACTTTGATCTCAGCCGCATTGGGTGCCGCACTGAACGCAAAGTCTTCGGCGTGCAGGCTGTGGCTGTAGTCCCCCGCCAGCGTCACCTGGAATTTCTGGCCAGCGCCATCCGCCTCGTTGCTGCGCACGTAGGTGCGGTCGCTGCTGGCGTTGTAGCTGACCTGCAAGGTGCCGTCGCGGCCGTCGCCCAATCCGGTGAAGCCCAGCGCTGAAACATCCAGCGTGTCGTGGCCAGTGGTGAAGTCGGTGATGAGATCCGCCGCGCCGACGTAGCTGTCGCTGATGTGATCAAAGCGAAAGGTGTCCTCGCCCGATCCGCCGGTGAGCCTATCGCTGCCAGCACCGCCAACCAGCAAATCATCGCCGACGCTGCCCGCCAGCACGTCGTTGCCCGCCAGGCCAAACAGGGTGTCATTACCCCAGTCGCCATACAGCGTGTCGGCGCCTGCCGTGCCGGTGGCGTTCACCGAGGTCAGTGGCTGGGAAGAATCGATGCGCGTGTCATCGGGGTTGGCGAACAGTACATTGCTCGCGGTCAGGTCATAGAGGTGGTTGCCGTTAAGCAGGATTTCGAAGCGGTTGCCGTCGGCGTCCGGCTCCAGCGACTTCAGCGCCGTCTGGTCGCCGGCCAGGTTCAACACGACTTTGAGCGTGCCGTCATAGCCATTGCCCAGGCCCTTGAAATTCAGGGCAGTAAGGTCGAAGCGATCATGGCCGTTGCTGTTGAAATCGGTGATCAGGTCGCGTTGCGCGTAGCTGCCGCTGGCGTCATTGCGCAGGCTGTCGCTGACGCTGGTGTACACGAAAGTGTCTGCACCAGCCCCACCCGTCAGGGTGTCGCCGCCGCTGCCGCCGACCAACCGATCTGCGCCGCCGTCGCCCGACAACGTGTCTCGCCCTGCGCCGCCGATCAGCACGTCATCGGCAGCGGTGCCAAACAGCTTGTCGTCACTGGCCGTGCCGGTAATCGACGAGAAGAAGTTCGTCGCGCTCAGCGTGCTCAGGTGGTTGCCGTCGAGTGCTAGCTGAAAGCGGTTGCCGGCGGCATCGGCGTCCAGGCTCGACAGGTAGGTAATGTCGGTGCCAGCGTTGTAGGACGCCTTCAACGTGCCGTTGTGGCCATTGCCCAGCCCGGACAGTCCCAGCAGGGTCAGGTCGAGACGGTCGCTGCTGTCGTTGAAATCGGTAATGCGATCGGTGAAGGACGTGGTGGCCGTGCGATAGCTGTCGCTGACCGAGGTGAAACGAAACACGTCGCTGCCGGTGCCACCGCTGAGGCGGTCCGCCCCTGCACCGCCATGGATGACGTCGTCACCGGCGCCGCCGTCGATGCGATCGCGCCCTGCTCCGCCACTGATGAATTCGTCCGAACGGCTGCCGATCAACGTGTCGGCGCCCGCACTGCCGCGCACGATCAGCACATCGCTGTTGTTGTAGACCTGGGTGTTGTTGCCCGCCGCGCTGATGTCGCCCGAATGAGTGCCGTTGATGACGTTGCCGAAGATCACGCTGCCTTCGACGCTCGCCACGTCCGACGGCACCTCGGCCACGCCCCAGGTCGATCCGGCGCTGCCGGTGATCAGGTTGTCGTAGACGAAATTCTGCGTGCCGTTCTCGCTGCCCAGGTTGCGGATCGCCACTTCCGGCACGTCGTTGCTCTGCGCGTTGGCGTGGATGACGTTGTCGGACACTTCGATGTGGGTCGTGCCTTGCAGATTGACGCCCGACCCGCCGTTGTCATGGATGTCGAGGCGATACACGCCGCCGTATTCGATGCCGCGCATGTGCACGCCGTCGCCGCCGTTCCCATAGACGTCGCCGCCGATGACGCTAAAAAAGCCGGTGTCGACGCCGCTTTCTTCATGGACGTGAATGCCGTCGCCAGCATTGCCGGAAGCCTGGTTGTCGGTGAGCGACATCGCCACGCTGCCAAGCCCGACATTGATGCCATTGCCGCCGTTGTCCAGCGCGCGGTTGTCCTGGAAGGTCAGCGCCGGCAGCGACCCGCCCAGCACGAAACCGTCAGAGGCATTGTCTGTGGCCGTGCTGTTGCGCACCGTCAAATGCACCGACGCGCCGGTCAGGTCAAAACCGCTGCCGCTGAAGTGTGTGGCGGTGACGCCGTCGATCAACAGATTAGTACTGCTCGCCCCCGACTGAGACCAGCCACTGACCTGCCCGCCTCCGTTGACCTGATTGCCATCCAGCGAGAGATTGCTGACGGTCGCGTCTCGCACGCTGCTGCCTGCTACCACGCCCAACAGAGCGGTGGTATTCGATCCGGCGCCCTCGGCCAGCTTGAGCACGCTGTCACCTGCGCCCTCCCCGGTGAGGGTGACGTTGCTTTTCACCGCCAAGGCGTTGCCCGAACCGTCGCTGTCCGACACAAGCCAGGTGCCGCCAGGAATGTAAACCTTGCCCCCACCCGCAGCGCTTGCGGCATCAATTGCCTTCTGGATGGCGACGGTATCGTCAGTGACGGAGTCGCCCTTGGCGCCGTAATTGCGGATATCGAAAGTGGGGGTGATGCTCATGCGCTGCTCCTGCCTGGAATACTGACGACCTGTGAACCGGTTGTTGCAACCGGCTCGGGGAACAGGTTGGACCGGCAGAGTTCCGGATTGTTAGTGCCGGTTCGAAGGCTTTCGTCGGATGGGCTGTATGGGTTTGCGTGGCACTTTTCGGTGCGCCATCCAGTCGCGGGAGTGAAACGCCGGGTGACGGGACATCCCTGAATTCATTACATTCATTCCAGCTATCCACCCAAGGCCTACCGATGAACAGCTATCTGGCGCAGGCACACAATAATCGATGGTCGAACCGGCGCCTGCTCTCGGCATGCCTGGGGTTGAGCAATGAAGAATACCTGGCGCCGCGAACAGGTTTTTTTCCCTCAATTGAGCTGACGCTGCGGCACATTCTGGATGTCGATCAGTTCTACCTGGCCGCGCTGACGTTTGATCTCGAAGGTCAACGAAAGGAGCTGCCCGAGCATCTGTCGCTGCAGGAAATCGTCCGGTGCCAAACCGAGGCAGACGGCCGACTTGTTACCTATTGCGAAGGTCTGAATGAGCACGCGCTTGGTCGACGAGCGGGTGTAGTGCGGGCGGCGGGCATTATTCCGGAACGAGTGGATTGCCTGTTGCTACATCTGTTCCAGCACCAGATTCACCACCGTGGACAGGTTCACGCCATGCTGTCCGGTACCCGCATACCACCGCCTCAACTGGATGAATTTTATCTTGATGGAGATTTACCATTGAGGGCATCGGATGAGCTTCTTCCCGGCTAAAGCCGGTCCCACTAAAAAGCACCGCGTGCATCCAGTGGGATTGGCTACGTACCCGAATGTAGGACCGGCTTTAGTCGGGAAGGCGTCAGACGTCACGCTACCATTCGTAGGCTGGGGAATGGGGTCTCGGCCAATGGCGTTATTTATGCGCCTTGCCCTTGGGCACCATCTGTTTGATCGTGCCCGTCGGAATATCAACCAGCAGGTACTGGCCCTTGATCTCCACCCACTGTTGATTTTCGTCCGGCGCGCTCAGGTGGCGTGCTTTCCAGTCTTTAAGCGCCAGGCTGGGACGTTGGTATTGATCAGGGACGTTGTCGCCCTCCTTCATTTCCTTAACCCCTGCGCCCGGGCGATCCATCGTCACGCTTGGCTGTTCGGCAGCGTAGGAAAAGCTGCTGACTGCGCATACTGCGGTGAACAGCAGATGAGGGAGGAATTTCTTTCCGAGCATGATCAGATCCTTTGGCAAACGAGTGCCGCTGATTGAATAAGGGGTGACGGTGCATCCGTCATGCTCTGACCGGGGCTGCTTCCCAGGAGTTCGATCTGATCGCGTGCCATACGCTCGCATCGACTTTCGCAGTGGTTGCCAGTGGGGCAACAGCAGATACCAGAAGCCGAAGATCAACAAAGTCCGAGAGCCAGTCTCGAGACACTTGTTCTCTGTCCACTGTATATGGCATCAATGTCGCTGCACTGCTTGCATGGAAAAAACCGCATGGAAAGCCCCACGCTCCAGACTCCCCGGCTGACACTCGCCCCGCTGCGGCTAACCGACGCGCCCGTGATTCAACAACTGTTTCCCCAGTGGGACGTGGTCCGGTATTTGGACAGCCATGTGCCATGGCCCTATCCCGACGACGGCGCGCTGACCTACCTCCGCGATGTCGCGCTTCCTGCCGTGGCAGAGGGGCGCGAATGGCACTGGACCCTGCGCCTGACTTCAAAACCCGAGCGCGTAATCGGCTGCGTCAGCCTGCACGATCAGCCCGAGAACCACCGGGGTTTCTGGCTGGCGCCGCAATGGCGAGGTCAGGGGTATATGCGGGAGGCGTGCGAAGTGATCAACGCCTTCTGGTTCGAAACCCTGCAGCGCCCGGTGATGCAGGTGCCCAAAGCGGCGGGCAACGAGGCATCGAGGAAGATCTCCGAACGCGAGGGCATGCGCATGATCCAGCGCCGGGACGGCCACTTTGTCTCCGGCCCAATGGTTCAGGAGCTTTGGGAGTTGACGCGCAATGAATGGTTGGCCAGGCAGCCGCAGACCTCGGGATGATGCAGCAGGCACTGGTTTCCCGGGGCAGTTAGCTGATTGCCTGTTGACCTGCCCCGCCTCAATCCCTAGGGTAGCCGGCCTTCTTTACCCCTCAGGAACCCCATGTCCAGCCGCAGCAAACTCCCGTCCACCGTCTACCTTCTGGGCCTGACGATCTTCTCGCTGGTGACGGCCGAATTCATGGTCGCCGGCATGATGCCCGCGCTGGCCGACGCGTTCTCGGTCAGCCTCGCCCAAGTCGGCAACCTGATCGCCTTTTACGCTTTAGGCATGGCCATCGGCGGCCCCCTTGTGACCGTGTTGCTGCTGTCCAAAGGCGTCAGCAACAAACGCTCTTTGATCGCGCTGCTCGTCTGCTATGTGGTCGCCGGCGCAGTCGCAGCGGCCGCGCAAAGTTATCTGGTGCTCGCCGCTGCACGCGTGGTCATGGGCATTTCCAGTGCCGTCTGCATCGGTTTATGCATGACGGTGTGCGCAGGCCTCGTCACCCCGGAACGACGCGGTCGAGCGGTTTCGGTGGTCCTCGCCGGGCTGATGCTGTCCCCTGTCGTCGGCGTGCCGCTGACCACGTGGGTCGAGCAACACTTCGGCTGGCGTGCGAGCGCCTGGCTGGTGGTGGTGCTGGCGATGCTCTGCACGGTGCTGGCGAGCAAACGCCTGCCGGCAGGCGCCAATGGCAGCGAACCGCCGCTGCGCCAACAAGTCGCGGACATGAAGAATCCGCCTCTTTGGGCGGCGTACCTCACCAGCGGCTTGATCATCGGCGCCACCTTTGCCGCGTTCAGCTACTGCACGCCCATCCTGATTCAGGAAGTCGGGGTCGCGCCGAAATTCGTCGCACCGCTGCTGGCGCTGTATGGCGTCGCCAACGTGCTGGGCAACTGGGTGGTGGGCCGACTGGCGGATCGCTACATGATGGCGATCGTCGGCTGGGGTCTGGCGATCATGGTGCTGGCATTGTCGGGCTTCGCCCTGGCCGGGGATCATCTGTGGCTGAACCTGATGTGCTTCCTCGCCCTCGGGCTGACCGGCGTGGCGCTGAACCCCGCGATGGTCGCGCGCGTCATGAAAGCGGCCGAGCCCGGCGCGCTGGTGAACATCATGCACACCTCGGTCATCACCGCCGGGCTGGCATTCGGCAGTTGGGCGGGCGGCGTGACGATCGATGCAGGCCTGGGTCTGCGTTCGCCGCTTTGGGTCGGCGCGGCCATGGCCCTGGCAGGATTGCTGAGCCTGGTGCGGCCGATTGCGATGCGTCGCAGCCAGGCGTTGTGCGACTGATGGCGTCGTAACTGACGTCCGGGTATTGCCCGGAGACTGATGCCTGAGACCGCCCAGGGTCAGTCTTCACCAATCATCTGCCCGGCAAGGTCCGCGAATGCGCGAAGCCGGTCCATTTGCCGCATGTCGTGGTGATAGCCCATCCAGATATCCCGCCCGGGCGGGGCCTGGCCGGCGTCCAGCAGCCTGAGCCCGGCGGCCTGATCTCCAAGGACGCGGGGCAATACGCAGACGCCAAGCCCGAGGGCGCACATGCGCGCCTGCACCGTGCGGCTGCTGCTAGTGAAGACGACCCGGGCTTGCGGGTACAGCGCTCGCAGCCAGATGACGTCCGGGTAATGGGATTGCGCGGTGTCCATGGTGATTAACCGGACGTCTTCACCGTCAGCATTCGGAGAGAATGGCTGCTGTGCGCCCACGTACAGACCGTAGTTCAGGGTGGTCAAGCGACGCTGGACGATGTCCGGCTCGGTGAAAGGGACGATCCGAAACGCAATGTCGGCCTCTCTGCGGGTCAGGTCGGACAGCCGTTGTCCGGCGATCAGTTCGGGCGCGATCAGGGGATGGCGCCGGAGCAGTTCGGCCAGCACAGGCCCGAGCACATAGCCGGCAAACCAGTCCGCCGACGAGATGCGCAGCAGGCCTTCGAATTGCTCGCTTTCGCCGGCGATGCGCCGCTCGATCGTCAGCGCGCTGCGCTCCATCTCCTGCGCCAGCTCGAAGATGCGCTCACCGCTGTCGGTCAATACCAGGCCGGTCGCCGTGCGGCGAAAGAACACTTCACCACTGCTCTGCTCCAGCACATGCAGGCGCCGCCCCACGGTGGGATGGCTTACGCCCAACAGCTTTGCGGCGGCCCCCAGTGAACCGCTGCGGACGACGGCGAGAAAGACGCGCAGGTCATTCCAGTCCATGGCGTACCTCGTACAAAAGTGAACGCCGAAGATGCAGCAATGGCAGTCCCCAAGCAACTGCACGGCTCGCACAATGGCGCTTCTCAGCAAAACACTCAGGGCACGTCCACAGCGTGGAGGCCCAACCCACGCGCTACCGAGAGGAACATCATGAACATTGAAATGCTCACTGCACGGCTTGAAGCCCTGGAAAGCCGCGCGGCGATCGAATCGCTCATTTCCGGCTACGCCAACGCCTTTGACCTGATGGACATCGACTTGCTGCGCAGCCTCTGGCACCCCGACGCCACGCTGGATCTGCCGGATTTTGGCGCTGGGCGAAGCCTTGAAGAGATCGTCGCCATGGCTCACACCAGCTGGATCAAGTTGCCGCACATGCATCACTGGATGTCCAACCCCATGATTCAAATCCAGGGGGCAATGGCCTCGGCAACCGTCGCGGCGGACTGCCTGTTTCATGATCGGGAAAAAGGCCCGGTCCAGGTCAGCGGCCTTTACCACGACCGCTTCGAGCGTCGCGATGGACAGTGGCGATTCACGTCTCGCCGCTTCGAGTTGCACTTCCTGACCCCGCTGCTCAACTGGACGCCGATTGCAGGTTCCGAAGCCTTCGAGCGCGTCTGAGACCTCTTCGCCTCAACAGCGCATCGCAAGCTTGCCAAGGCGATGCGCTCGTCTATTGATTGCCCCTTTTTCATCCGATCGCAACGCCAAGGTTGCGTAGGGAGGTCCACCCATGTCTGTAAAAAATACGTTGCCACATGATCCGCGCCGCTGGGCGATGTTCGTGATCCTGCTGGTCGGCGCGTTTCTGCCACCGCTGGATTTTTTTATCGTCAACGTGGCATTGCCATCGATCAAGCAGGATTTAAACGCCAGCGTCTCCGCTGAGCAACTGGTCATTTCCGCCTACGCCGGGCTGTACGCCGTGACACTGATTACCGGTGGGCGGCTCGGCGACCTCTATGGCCGCGGCCGTGTGTTTTTCATCGGCCTGACCGGGTTCGCGGGGGCGTCATTGCTGTGCGGGTTTGCCTGGTCGCCATGGTCGCTGGTCGGCGGACGCGCATTGCAGGGCATAACCGCCGCAGTGATGGCACCGCAGGCACTGGCATCGGTGCAGGCCATCTTCCCGGATTCGGAAAAGCCCCTCGCGCTCAGTCTGTACGGTGCTGTGTTCGGGCTGGCGTCGGTCATCGGGCAGGCATTGGGCGGGATTCTGATTTCGCTGAATCTGTTCGGACTGGGCTGGCGGGTCATTTTCCTCGTTAACCTGCCGGTTGCAGGGCTGATTTTGCTGTTCGGCCTACCTGTGCTGAAGGAAATCCGTGCGCGAAATCCGAACACACTCGATCTGGGGGGCGTGGCCCTTTCGATCCTGACCCTGGCCGCGCTGATCATGCCGCTGATCAAGGGGCGAGAAGCAGGATGGCCGCTGTGGGCCTGGTGTTCACTGACGGCAGTGCCGTTGCTGGCGTGGTTGTTCTGGCGCTATGAAGCGCGGCTGAGTGCTGCCGGCGGCTCGCCACTGCTGGATCCCCAAGCGCTGAACGTCCCGGGGCTGGGTCGCGCGCTGGTCATTGCCTTGCTGTTTTACACGATCGCGCCGTTTTTCCTGTTGTTCTCGATCTATCTGCAAGGGGCACTGGAGACCTCTGCGCTGAGCGCGGGGCTGGTGTTTCTGCCCTTCGGCGCCGGATTTCTGCTCGGGCCGCTCATGGCGCCCCTCTGCAAACGGTCGGTCGGTGTGTACGTCAATGCGACGGGCATGGGCCTGGAGTCGGCCGGCTTTATCGGCATGGTCTGGCTGCTCAGTGCGACGCCGGCCGGCGTGTACCCGGCGCCGGCACTGCTTGCCGCCCTGCTCTTCATGATCGGTTTCGGGCAGGGGCTCGGGCTTCCCACCCTCATGCGCATGGTGACGGGCCGCGTGGCGCCTGTGTATTCGGGCATGATCGCCGGCGTCGCCAGCTCAACGCTGCAAATCAGCACAGCGCTGAGCGTTGCAGTGATTGGCGGGGTGTTCTACACCCTCCTCGATGGACGCACTGACCCGCCAGCCATCACTCACGCCTTCATCATCGCGCTATCGTGCATCGCGCTCTGCCTGGGCGCGGGGACGCTGCTGAGTATCACGCTGGTGCGCGAGCCGGCGTTGCCCGATGGAAAAGCCGCCACCCGGTCAGCGGGTTAAGCGGCGTGCACCTGATGAGCCGCAACCATCTGCCCGCCAACCCTTCCACCCTGCACAAACCCATGGGCCCGCGCACGGAACGCAATCACCATGCTGATCAGCAGCACCAGCAACATCACCCACGCAAAGGCGCCCGCCCCCCCCCCCAGTGATCGAGCAGCACACCGCCCAGAAGCCCTCCGACCCAGATGCCGACCAGCGCGGCAATGCCGAACACCAGCAGCACCAGATCGACATGGCGACCCAGCCCGGCGGGGGAAACGAAGGGCGCGACGTAGGTGTAGAGAATGTTGTGGGCGAGCATCCAGGTCAGCACCACGACAAGGACCGGACGCACGCCCGGCGTGAACAAAACCTGACGGAGCGGCATGCGCCGGGAAGATGACTGACCCGGGTAGTCCGGCACTCACGCCGCAATTACTCATGTGATGGGCGTATGGGACGGGCTGCGCATCGACATGCCGACGGAAGCGGGTGACCCGCCTGGAGCCTGACCGCGGGCTACCCTCGGGAGTCCTCGCCGCTGCGGCTTAACCAAAACGCTCAAGCGCCGCATCAATGAATCGGCGCAGCTTGGCCGTTCGCTGTCGGCTGCCGGTGTAGAGCATATGCATGGCCCGGCTCGGCGCCTCATAGTCGGGCAACACTCGCACCAGCGCGCCGCTGCGTACCGCGGACTCGAGGAAATCCCAAGGGCCGAGCACAATGCCGAAACCGTCCAGCGCCGCAGAGAGCAGCGCCCGGACCTCATTGACCCTCAATCGACTGGCCACCTGAACCCGTTCCACCGTTGACCCTTTGCAGAAAACCCATTCGCGGTCAGTCGGCCGCGACCACCAGGCATACCCAAGGCACTCATGCTGGCTCAGGTCCTGCGGACGTTGCGGCACGCCGCGTTCGGCCAGATAACCAGGCGCGGCGCAAGCGACCAGTTGATAAGGCGCCAGCGGCCGGGCGGTCAGGCTGGATACGTCCAGCGGGCCGATCCTGAACGCGATATCGACCCCCTCCTCCATCAGATCAACCAAGCGATCAGTCAATTGCAGATCGATTTCAATCTCGGGATGCTGCCGGAGAAAATCCGTCACGAAGGGCATGAGGCGAGAGGAGCCGAAGGTAGTGGGAGCGCTGATTTTCAGCTTGCCGCGCGGGGTATCGTTCATCATCTCCCCAAGGGAATCCGCCGCCTTCGCTTCACTCAGGATGTGTTTGCAGCGTTCCAGATACGCCTGGCCCAGATCGGTCAGGCTCTGGCGCCGCGTGGTGCGGTTCAGCAGTCGTGCCCCGAGTCGATGCTCGATCGCAGCGACATGCTTGGCGACCATTTGCGGCGACAACCCCAGGCGCTCGGCCGCTTTGGCGTAGGAGCCGCATTCCGCCGCCATGACGAAGGCTTCCATGCTGCTGAGACGGTCCATGATTCAACACTCCGGGTGGGGAGACTAAGTGCCTGATGATCATTTATCTGCAGCTGGTTCGCAATCATCATGGCGGCTCTTGCAAACCATCGGGAGCAGTCACATGCGCATAGGCATCATCGGGGCAGGCTTTATCGGCCAGGCAGTGGCGCAACGGGTCATCGCCGCAGGTCATGAAGTCATGCTCAGCAACTCACGTGGCCCACAGACCCTGAACGGCCTGCTCGTCCAGATACCCGGCGTCCGGATCGGCACGATTGAGGACGCTGCTGCCTTTGGCGATGTGGTCCTGGTCGCCATTCCCTTCAAGCACTACCCCACCCTTTCAGCTAAATGGCTTGCCGGTAAAACGGTGCTGGATGCCAATAACTACTACCCCGAACGGGACGGCTCTTTCCCGGCGCTCGACAGGTGTGAGACCACCACCAGCAGGCTGCTCGCCGAGCATTTGCCTGGCGCCAGCGTGGTCAAGGTGTTCAATGCGATCCTGGCGGATGACCTCATCCGGGATGCTCGGCCAGGTACGGCGCACGACCGACGCGCACTGCCGGTGGCCGCCGATGACCCTGCAGCGAAAGCGCTGGCCATACAGCTGCTGGACGAGGTGGGATTCGACGCGGTCGACGCGGGTAACCTCGACGAAAGCTGGCGATTCGAACGGGCCAAACCCGCCTACTGCGTTCCATTAAACCGGGAGGCGCTGAAAGTTGCGCTGGCCGGGGCTGAAAGGCACGTGGAGCTGCCCCATGGCTCGTGGCGCCACTGAATGGCGTCATCCCGAAAAGGACCTTCAGCCAGCGCCACCTTCCGGTAACATGCGTGCCTGCACATGCCGTTCGTATTGCCTCGGGAAGGAACTTGATGATCGATCTTTCAGTATTGCTGCTTTTCGCTGGCGCCTGCCTGGCGCTTACGCTGACACCGGGGCCGGACATGCTGTTGATTGCATCGCGAAGCATGAGTCAGGGCAGAGCATCCGGTTTCGTTTCGCTGGCGGGCATTCAGGTGGGCACCTATTGTCACGCGCTGGCTGCCGCGCTCGGATTGTCGCAATTGTTGATCAATGTCCCCGCTGCCTACGACGCGGTGCGGTTCGCGGGGGCTGCCTATCTGGTTTTTCTCGCCTGGAAAGCGTTCAGCGCCCCATCGCCGCTGCGTGCAGATACGGACCTCGCAGCCACGCCCCTTCTGAGTATCTTTCGGCAGGGAGTCGTGACCAATCTGCTCAACCCAAAAATGGCACTGTTCGTGTTGGCGTTGTTCCCGCAGTTCGTTGATCCGGCGAAAGCTTCGCTGGTCGCGCAGATGCTGATATTCGCCACGGTTTTGAACGTCATCGGATTGCTGGTGAACGGCGCAGTGATACTCCTCGCCAGTAAAATCGGGCACACGCTGGCGACCAATGCCCGCATTGCCAAGCGCCTTAATCAAGTACTGGGTGCGGTCTTTCTGGGATTGGCCTGTCGGCTGGCACTGGTTTCGGGAAGATAAGGTGGCGGTTGCCAGCGTAGAAAGTCTCACCTCCCAGTCCGCTGAATAAGGAGCCTCACCATGGCTGCCATCACTGACTATTCGGACACGCTTCATCGCCAGGCCGTGATCGAACTCTGGGACACCGTGTTCGGCTACGAAACCGCCCATAACACGCCCGGCCTCGCCATCGACAAAAAGCTGGCTGTATCGGACGGCCTCTTTTTTGTTGCCCTGACGAACACCGAGGTGGTGGGGACCGTCCTGGCCGGGTACGACGGTCATCGTGGATGGCTGTATGCGGTGGCGGTGCACCCGTCTCATCGCAGAAATGGCGTAGGCATGCAGCTGGTTCGTCATGCAGAGCACGCCCTGACAGTGCGGGGGTGCATGAAAATCAACCTGCAGATCGTCAGCACCAATGCAAGCGTCCAGGCGTTCTATGAGTCTATGGGGTACTCAACCGAACCGCGCATCAGCATGGGCAAGAAAATCGAATCGAACATCACCCATTGATGCGTTCGACGCAGCGACCTCCTTGCCCTGCCCCGTTGTCTGCGCGCCTGGTCGGGGGCGCAGAACTTAGCGACCTTACTGAGCCGGATGCGCCTTCAGCCAATTCTTCATCTGCGTGATTTCCGCTGCCTGCGCCGCCACAATCTTGCGCGCCAGCTCCAGCATCTCCGGATCCTTGCCGTATTTCAGCTCGATCTTGGCCATCTCCACCGCGCCTTCGTGGTGCGGCAGCATGCCGGCCGCAAACGCCACATCGGGGTCGTCACTCATCATGCCGTGGTGCATGTCGTCTTTCATGGCGCCCATCGATTGCTGGTAGGCCTCATGCATCTGTTTGACGTCCTCCGTCTGGTCGGCCCTGACGGCGGTTACGGAAAGCAGAGCAATGACGCTGACAACGGCGGCAATCTTTTTCATGACGAAGCATCCTGGATGAGGGTAGAAACGAAGCCGTCACGCTAGACCTTTCCATTGCGGCAAGGTCAAGCGCATTCTCGATTGCCGTTTAAAACACATCGTTCAATGCCCGAATGCATCCTTGAGCCGAAAACCCGGGTGTTCGTGGATTTTTTCTGGTCGAGCACTTTCGCATCACGATCGGCAACCGATTTCGAGGGGACTGAGCCAGAGCCTGAAAGCCGTGGCCACGCTGGCGCGGATCCATAGGCAGCGGTTATGCGAAGGATTGTTTATCGGTCTTGGACGCTATCGGCGGATGGGAAGATGATTGCTCCACGCCTCACCACCCACATCAGCATCATCAACCGGCAAGTCCAACCATCGCCAGGAGAAAACCATGACGCAGTCCCACGCCTACAACGACACCAGCCTCGCACTCACCGCCGAAATCCTCGAGGCCAAACAGCGCAAGAACCTGTCCTTCCAGGACCTGACCGACGGCACCGGCCTGGGCCTGGCCTATGTCACCGCCGCGCTATTGGGCCAGCACCCGCTGCCGGCCGATGCGGCGAAAGTGATTGGCGAGAAGCTTGAGCTGAACGACGACGCCGTTGCCCGCCTGCAGATCATCCCGTTGCGGGGCAGCCTTGGCGGCGTGCCTACCGACCCGACCATCTACCGCTTTTACGAGATGATCCAGATCTATGGCACCACCCTCAAAGCGCTGGTCCACGAACAATTCGGCGACGGCATCATCAGCGCGATCAACTTCAAACTGGACATGAAGAAAGTTGAAGACCCTGAAGGCGGCCATCGTGCAGTGATTACCCTGGACGGCAAGTTCCTCCCACTGCGTCCGTTCTAAGTTGCACCCGCGCAGAGACGTGGGCCCGCCGCAACGGCGGGCCCGCTTCAAACTACTCAAGGGCAGCGTTTGAACTCACTGATCACAACTTACGTGGAATGAGGGAGAGAGGAATACATCATGAAGGCACTCATCGACGGTCTTTTAAAGTTTCAGAAAGAAGTGTTTCCACAACGCACCGATCTGTTCAAGCACCTGGCGACGACCCAGCATCCCGGCACGCTGTTCATCACCTGTTCGGACAGCCGCGTGGTGCCGGAGCTGCTGACCCAGCAGGAACCCGGCGAGCTGTTCGTGATCCGCAACGCCGGCAACATCGTGCCGTCTTACAGCCCGCACCCGGGCGGCGTGTCGGCCACCGTTGAATACGCCGTCGCCGTGTTGGGCGTGACCGACATCGTGATTTGCGGCCATTCCGATTGCGGTGCGATGACGGCGGTCGCCAAGTGCACTTGCATGAATCACCTGCCCGCAGTGGCCGGCTGGCTGGAGCATGCGGCCTCGGCGAAGGTCATCAACGAGTCGCGGGTTCACATCAGCGAAGCGGCAAAGGTGGGTTCGATGGTGCGCGAAAACGTCATCGCGCAACTGGCCAATCTGCAAACCCACCCCAGCGTGCGCCTGGCCCAGGACAAAAATCTGTTGAATCTGCACGGCTGGGTCTACGACATCGAGACTGGCTCGATCGACGCCCTGGACGCCGATAACCGCAGCTTCAAGTCGTTGCTGGATCACCCTTCGACCTGCGCCGTGCACGCTCGCCAGGCAAATGCCGCCGCATGAGGCGAGGCGGGACGTACACTCACCCGGTCTGTCCTTGCCCCTGGTAATCAATCCCATGCTGTTACGACACCTGCGTTACCTGTTGGCGGTCGCCGACCACGGAGGTTTCACCCGTGCAGCGGACGTGCTGCATGTCTCGCAGCCGACGCTGTCGCAGCAGATCCGCCAGCTCGAAGAGAGCCTCGGGGTGAGCCTCTTCGACCGCACCTCTCGCACGGTCAAACCCACCGACGCAGGCCTGGCGTATATCGAATGCGCGCGGCGGGTGCTGGTGGAACTGGCGGCGGGCAAGCGCGCGTTGCACGACGTCAAGGATCTGTCCCGGGGCAGACTGCGCCTGGCCATGACCCCGACGTTCATGGCGTATCTGGTCGGCCCGCTGGTGCGTGACTACGCCGCGCGGTTCCCGAACATCCATCTGGACATTTGCGAGCTGTCCATGGGCGACATCGAGAGGGGGCTGGCCGATGATTCGCTGGACATCGCCATCGCGTTCGATCAGGTGCGCAACCCCGACATCGAGTGCATCCCGGCATTTGTCGAAACCCTGGGGTTGATGGTGGGCCGGGATCACCCCTTGTACCACTCACCGAGCCCGCTGACCGCCGCTCAGGTGGCGGACCTGGATTTCGCGCTGCTGACAGCGGACTTCGCAACCCGGACCTGCATCGACGGCTATTTCGCCCGCGCGGGCATCACGCCCAGGGTGGTGATCGAAGTCAACTCGGTAGCCACCCTGCTTGAGGTGATCCGCCACACGCCGGTGGCGACCCTTCTCCCCGAGCCGATTGCCACGCGAGACCGCGGACTGCACACCCTCCCACTGACCGACACGGCGCCCCAACGCGGCGCATCGCTCCTGCGCCGCAAGAACAACTACCACAGCGCAGCGTCGGTGGCGTTCATGGCGCTGGTGCTGGGGCGGATGGCTGATTAGCGCCAGACGCCCCTTGCCGGCCAAAGCCGGTCCTGGCGGCTATACGCGGTGCTTTTCGTAGGACCGGTTTTAGCCGGGAAGAGACCAGTGTGCATGTCATCCGTCTGTAGCGTAACGCCCAACGCGTTCCCGGCTAAAGCCAGTCCTACGAGGGTACGCGGGGCCGTAGCGCGGCAGTTGAAATCCCCAGAAAACCCTATTGCCAGGAGGCCATCGAAGCGCGCAGGGGCAGGCAGGAGCAATGGATGGAGAAGGAAATTCGCGGAGGCCACTGCTCCCGCGACGCCCGTGAAAGCTGTGTCCGAAAAGGTGGGATCAATGACATTGTGACCATCATCCAAGAGCCGCATCCTGTCTCACATCGGCACCGGCCAACCCCGGGGTGCCCCACCCGTAGTCGCTGCGTTGATCGATGAACGCGGGCCTCGACAGGCCCCGGCCATGCTCGGCTGCACCTTTAACCGTGAGGATTTCTGATGAGCATTTCTGACAAGCCCCTGGCCACGCCCTACACCGAACACTGGATTGCCCGCGAGGACGGTCGGCTGTATGCGCGGCACTACCCAGGCACCGGGCCGGCTTTTGTGTTGATGCACGGCTTTCCCGACAACCTGCACATCTACGACGGTCTGGTGCCTCACCTGACCCTCGCTGGCCGTAGCGTGGTGACCTTTGATTTTCTGGGCTTTGGTGCTTCGGACAAACACGACGGCGCGGTTTACAGCTTCAGGCAGCAATTGGGCGATTTGCAGGCGGTGGTCGAGGGCCTGCAGCTGGGCAAAATCGTCCCGGTTGCCCACGATGCCGCAGGCCCTGCCGCGATCAATTTCGCGTTGGAGCATCCCGAGAACGTTCATGGCTTGTGCCTGCTGAACACGCTGTACGGCGCCACCCCCGCCGCGCGCCTGCCGGAACTGATCGAGCTGTTTGCCCAAACCACCCGCTGCCTCCCGGGGCGAACTGCTGAGGGCCCGCGATCAAATGGCCCAGCTCAACGCCAACGACGCCCGCGCTGCCGTCGCGACCTTCCGGGCGCTGGGCGGCGGGTGGGACGCAGGCGATGCGCAGCTGTCAGCAAACTAAAAGCTCAGCCCCGAACTGAACAAATACCCCATACCGGCCTGGCGAATCATTCCCGGCGCCGGAACCTTTGTCTTGCCGCCCGAGTCTTTTCTGGAAGCCAAATTGCATTCTGCCAGCATGCAGCGTAAAACGCTGGCCGCCGATACGTGCTGGATCAGCCGGCTGGCGCAGTCCCGGAGGGAGCATGGCGCACCTCCGACCTCAGGTCATAACGTTACGTTTGCAGGTGGAAACTTGAAGCATTTGACCCGGGAAGCCCTCGAGGCTGAAGTCATGCAGTTGCGGTCGGCGTTGAAGAAAAGTGAAGCCATGAGGCTGGACAGCCTGTGCACCGGCACACGACCGAACGATGTCGCCGGCTCGCTCGACCACACGGCCGAGCGCGCCGCCGAAGAGGTTGCCGAGCAAGCGATCGAAGACGCTCAGGTCCGCTACCGCCTCGCGGTAAAAGCCACCAACGATGCGATCTGGGACTGGGACCTCAAGGAAAACCATGTCCTGTGGAACGACGCCCTGGAACGGGTCTACGGGCATCCGCTCGCCACGGTCGAAATGACCGGCGACTGGTGGATTGCGCAGATTCACCCCGATGACAGGCAGCGCATCGTCGCCTCGATCCATGATGTGATCGACGGCAGGCAGACCGGCTGGAGTGAGGAGTATCGGTTTCGCCGGGTGGACGGCACCTACGCTCAGGTCCTCGACCGTGGGCACGTCATCCGCGATATTCAAGGCAACGCGGTGCGCATGATCGGCGCGATGCTCGACCTCACGCCGATTCGTGACACCGAGGCTGCACTGCGGCAGAGCGAGGAGCGTTTCAGGACGATTCTGGAAACGGTCGAAGCCGCCTTTGCCATCGTTCAGGTCAAGTTCGATGCCAATGACTACCCGATCGACTATTGCTTCCTCGAAGCCAACCCGGCCTTCGAACGTGAGGCCGGGGTCAACCTGCGCGGTAAATGGGTCAGGGAGTTTGCCCCGGACCTGGAACAATTCTGGTTCGATACCTATGGACGGGTTGCCAAAACCCGCGTGCCGGCGACCTTCGAAAGCTACGCCAAAGCCTTTCAGCGCTGGTTTGACGTGCGCGCCGTCCCCGTTGGCGATCCCGCCGAATGTCAGATTGCGATCATCTTCAACGACGTGACGGGGCGGCGTGATGCCGAGGAGCGTCTGCGCCAGAGCGAAGCCATCGCCCGCGCGAACGTCGAGCGGGTGCAGCTGGCTCTGGCCGCCGGGGCCATTTTCGGCACCTGGCACTGGGACTTGCCCAGCAACAGTTTCACCGTCGATGAAGCGTTCGCCCGGGCCTTCGGCCTCGACCCGATGCTGGGTTACGAAGGCCTCAGCCTTGAACAAGTGGTGGCGACCGTGCATCCGGAAGACCGGGCGGGCCTGATGACGGCAATCGACGAGGCCATCCGTCGCGGCGGCGCCTACGCCCATCAATACCGGGTCCGTCGGGCGGACGGCAAATACTACTGGATCGAGGCAAACGGGCGCGTCAACTTCAGCGAGGACGGTGTTCCCCTCAGCTTTCCGGGCGTGCTGATCGACGTCGAGGAGCGGCGTTCGGTCGAAGCCCAGCGCGACCTGGCAACCGCGGCCCTGCGTACCCTTAATGAGACCCTGGAACAGCGTGTGGCGGAACGCACCGCCGCGCTGATGCAGACCGAGGAAAAGCTGCGCCAGTCACAGAAAATGGAAGCCGTTGGGCAACTCACGGGCGGGCTTGCCCATGACTTCAATAACTTGCTCGCGGGCATCTCGGGCTCGCTGGAGTTGTTGAGTGCGCGGTTTGCTCAAGGTCGTCTGACGGATGTCGAACGCTACCTGACGACGGCACAGGGCGCGACCAAACGGGCGGCTGCACTGACCCACCGATTACTGGCGTTCTCCCGCCAGCAAACCCTGGATCCCCGGCCCACCGAGATCAACAGCCTTGTCGAGGGCATGACCGAGCTGATCCAGCGCACCGTAGGCCCCAGCATCAGCGTGCAGACCGTTGGCTCGCCGGACAGCTGCGTGGCATTGGTTGACGCGAGCCAGCTGGAAAACGCGCTGTTGAATCTGTGCATCAACTCGCGGGACGCCATGCAGGACGGCGGCAGCATTACCATCGAAACCCGCTGTCAGTTCGTGGGAACAGCGGAAGCACCGCTGCTGGAGGTCCCCGAGGGCGAATACCTGACCCTCAGCGTGACCGACACCGGAACGGGCATGCCAGCCAACGTCGTGGCGAAGGCTTTCGACCCCTTCTTCACCACCAAACCCATCGGCCAGGGCACTGGCCTGGGCCTCTCGATGATTTATGGTTTCGCCAAGCAATCCGGGGGGCAGGTTCGTATCGCCTCGGTGGTCGGACAAGGGACCACGCTGTCCATCTACCTCCCCCGCTACCACGGAACGCCCAGCGTAAATGAGCTGTACGAACCAGATGCCGCGGCCTCGACAGCGGGCATCGGCGAAACAATTCTGGTCGTCGATGATGAACCCACGGTGCGCATGCTGGTGACCGAGGTCCTGGCTGAACTCGGCTACACCCTCTTGGAAGCGACGGACAGTGCCAGTGGCCTGAATCTGCTTCGCTCCGACATGCGCATCGACATGCTCGTCACCGATGTAGGCCTGCCCGGTGGCATGAACGGACGCCAGATGGCAGACGCTGCGCGCCTGGTGCGTCCGGGCCTGCGGACATTGTTCATCACCGGCTACGCGGAGGGGGCGGCGATCGGTGCCGGCCAGCTCGAGCCTGGCATGCATGTGCTCATCAAGCCTTTCGGCATCGAGACACTGGCCGCCCGCGTGCGTGAACTCATGAACACGCCGATCTGATAGGCCGATCTGATAGTCAGCCCGGCGGCATGACCCGATCAGGCTGACGCGGACCTTTGGGCCACACCTCACGGTTTTTCCGAAAAGCCAGCGCCTCCCCCGGGTGACATCTGAAGCCTGATGAGCATGGGGCGGCGATGTTTCGCGTGCAAACATTGACAGCCTGCTGAAACGCTCGCTATACCTACAGCGTTGTACGACGACAGACGATCACAATCGATAACCCCAATAATAAAAAAGTGATGCCATGATCCCGAACGAGTCTACCCACCCCCAAAGCATTACCCAGGCGGCCACCCGGTCCGTCGGCAAATACCGCTGGACGATCTGCGCGCTGCTGTTTTTCGCCACCACAGTCAACTACCTGGACCGTCAGGTGCTCAGCCTGCTGGCACCGGAGCTGTCCACGACGTTTGGCTGGAGCAACACCGACTATGCCAACATCGCGTCGGTGTTTCAGTTCGTCTATGCGATCTCGATGATTTTCGCCGGGCGTCTGGTCGACAGGATTGGCACCAAAACCGCTTTCGTGGTGGCCATCAGTGTCTGGTCCACCGGCGCGGTCATGCACGCGTTTGCAGTGCCGCTGGGACAAGGCATTGGCGCGATCACCACCGCCCTGGGATTCGCCGCCATTCCGGTGTCCATTGCCGGTTTCATGCTGTCACGGGCCGTGCTGGCGGTTGGCGAGGCCGGTAACTTTCCGATTGCGATCAAAGCGGTCGCCGAATACTTCCCGAAAAAAGAGCGCTCGTTCGCCACCGGCATCTTCAACTCCGGCGCCAACGTTGGCGCGATCACGGCGCCCATTTGCGTGCCACTGATCGCGGCATTCTGGGGCTGGGAATCGGCGTTCATCGTGGTCGGCCTGCTGGGTTTTGTCTGGCTGGGCGTGTGGATGGCGCTGTACGAAAAGCCGGATCAGCAAAAACGCCTGACGGCTGAAGAACTGGCCTATATCCGTAGTGACGAGGTTGAGCACGTCAAGGCGGCCCCGCTGCCGGGCGCGCCTGCGGTCAAGGTCTCCTGGTTCAAACTGCTCACCTATCGCCAGACGTGGGCGTTTGCCTTCGGCAAGTTCATGACCGACGGCGTGTGGTGGTTTTTCCTGTTCTGGCTGCCGACCTACCTGTCGGCGCAGTACGGGATGAAAGGCCAGGCCATCGTGCTGCCGCTGTTCGTGCTGTACAGCATGACCATGGTCGGCAGCATTGGCGGCGGCTGGTTCCCGAGCTACTTCATGGCTCGCGGTGACAAGCCTTATGACGGCCGCATGAAAGCCATGCTGGTAATCGCGCTGTTCCCGCTGGTGGTGCTGCTGGCGCAACCGTTCGGCTATATCAGCTTTTGGGTGCCCGTCCTTTTAATCGGCATCGGCGCATCCGCGCACCAGGCGTGGTCTTGCAACATCTTCACCACCGTCTCCGACATGTTTCCGCAGAAAACCGTGGCCTCTGTGGTCGGCATCGGTGGCATGGCGGGCGGCCTGGGCGGCGTGGTCATGACCAAGATCGGCGGCTGGGTGTTCGACTACTACAAGTCGATCAACGACATTCACACCGGCTACATGATCATGTTCGCGATCTGCGCCCTCGCCTACCTGGTGGCGTGGAGTGTGATGAAGACGCTGGTACCGCGCCACAAAGAGATCACTGACCTTTAACCAGTCGGACGAAGCCAGGCCCCCCATAAACCGGGGCTGAGGCAACAATGTGGGACCGGCTTTAGCCGGGAAAGCGTCAGGGGACACGCCGCAAAATTGCGGGCGCTTGCACTGGCCTCTTCCCGGCTGAAGCCGGTCCCACTGAAAGACCGCGTGCGGTCAGTGAGATGCTGACGATCAGCGCCTCTGTCACCTCGACTGGCCGCCAGCATTGAGCAAGTAAAACCAGAGTCTGCTAAGACGGGCCCCGGAGATCAATCTAACCAATCGGGGTTTCATTCACCTCGTCGTTAGCCTCAGGTTCCGGTAACGCTGTGAAGTCGACCAGGAGCGGCGCGGTGACGGCCTCATCGGCCCGTTCGGCAGCGCCGTCCCGTCGCGATTCAGCCAGCAGGTCGTTCAGCGCCACGTGCAGCTTCTGCAACGCCCCTTCTTTATCCACCCACCAGTCGGTGGACCACAGCCGCAGCAGGTTCCAGCCCAGGCCGGTGAGAATCGCCCCGCGCACTTTGTCCCGATCCCGCGCCGTGGCAGCGCTGTGATACGTGGCGCCGTCGCACTCAACCCCCGCCAGGTAATCGCCCGGGCGGTCCGGGTGAACGATGCCCAGATCGATGCGGAAACGTGACACGCCGATCTGCGGAACGACCTGCCAGCCCAAACGCCTCAGCCCTTGCGCGACGGCTTCTTCGAACGGCGAGTCGTAACCGCCCACCGAGCCCTGAACCGCCTCGGCCAGCGCTTTCGGGCCGCGCTGGGCGAACTCGATGAAGTGCTTCAGATCGCGTACAGCGCGGGCATTGGTGCGGTTGAGGTCGATCATCGACGGATCGAACGAGGTGAACACCAGCATCTCCCGGCGGGACCGGGTGATGGCGACGTTGAGCCGGCGCCATCCGCCGTCCTTGTTGAGCGGCCCGAAGTTCATCGACATCACCGGCGCACCCGCTTCGGTGGGGCCATAACCAATGCCGAGCATGATCAGGTCACGCTCGTCGCCCTGGACGGTTTCCAGGTTCTTGACCACCACCGGCTCGGTCTGGGTGTCCTGGAAGAACGGCTCGATCTGCGGGTATTGCTTGCGGGCCGCGTCCAGCAGGTCGTTGATCAGTTTCTGCTGGTCGGAGTTGAGGGTGATGATGCCGATGGAATACCCCGCCGCCACAAACGCAGGGTCGGTGAGACGCTTGACGGTTTCATCGACGATGGCCTGGGCTTCGGCCTGGTTGTAACGCCCCTTGCCCTTGGCGTACACGCCCTCGACCTTGCGCCACTCGACGGCGCTGGCGCGGGTTTCCGCGGCCGGGAAAGTGATCAGATTGCTGTCGTAGTAACGGTGATTGGAGAAGGCAATCAGGCTTTCATGGCGACTGCGGTAGTGCCAGCTCAGACTGTGACTCGGCACCCCTGCCCCCAGGCATTCGTCGAGGATGCTTTCCATGTCTTCGGCGGTGTCGTCGTCGCCGGCATTCGGGCCACGGTTGAAGAAGTTGGTCGGCGGCATCTGCCGAGGATCACCGGCGATGATCACCTGCTTGCCCCGGGCAATCGAACCGATGGCGTCCCACGGCGCGATTTGCGACGCCTCATCGAAGATCACCAGATCGAACGGCGGCTGGTCGGCGGGCAGGAACTGCGCAATCGACAAGGGGCTCATGAGCATGCAAGGGGCCAGGCGATTCAGCGCATCGCCCATCTCAATCGCCAGCTGCCGGACCGGTTTGTGCCGGCGCGACTTCTGCAATTCGTGCTTGAGGATGGCGAAGCCGCTGCTCTTGGGAATGTCATTCTTGGACGGAATCAAGCCGCAGAGCTTGGCACGTATATAGCGCACGGTCAGTTTCGCCAGCTCGTCGTCCAGACGCACGAAGGCGCCGATGTCGCTCATGTGCTCGGCCGCCACGAAATTGCGCAGCAAGGGTTCGCCGTCGATGCCCTGGGTCGCGAACCAGTGGGCATAAGCCGTGACGAAGGTGTCCTCTGCAGCGGACGGCAACAGGCTGCCGGTTTCCAGTGCCTGAGCCAGAGTGGCCAGGCCGGCCTCAGTTGCCTGTTGGCGCACCCGGCACCAGTCGCACCACGCCTTGAGCTGCTCTTCGTGCTGCTGGATGGCGAGTGACGTGGTCCGAAGAACGGCCACGCTCGGGTGAGTCTCGGTGGCCGTGCCGGCTAGGCCGGCGAACGACCGCGCCGCTTCCTCAAAGCGCGACAGCGCCTGCTGCAACGTCAAGCAGGCGGAAGCGATTTGGCCGCTCGGCGCCAACATGTCGTTCGCCTCGATCACCAGACGCGCCACGGCGCCGCGCAAGGCAACCAAGTGCTCGGGTGATTCCGCCAGCCCGATCAGCATGCCGCGCAGACGCTCGGCCAAGGTCACGGCCTGCAGCGTTCGCACCGGGTCGCTGGTCATGCCTTTCCAGCCGGGCATCGATTGCATGTCGCTGGCCAACCCGTCCAGCTCCAGTAGCTGAGCCTGCAGGCGTTCAAAAATGGCGAGGTCGCCCAAGGTGTCCGGCAGGCCCGCCGCGCCACCCAGAGAGGCCAGCTTCTTCGCCACCTTTTTCTCGGCAAACGTCGCCAGAAACCAGAACTTGCCCTCGGCTTCATGCCACTCGGTGCGCAGTTGCGTGACCGGCACACGACGGCACGCTTCATCGGCGTAATCCAGGGACAGGGTTTCTTCAAGCTCCCGATAGCTCTCGATCAATTGGCAACTGCGCCGGGCTGCTTCGATGCGCGCGGCAGCATCGGGTGCAAAGGCAAATGACAGGTTCAGCCCGTGGGATTCAAGAATCAGGGCAGCCAGGTCATGCAGCTGCTGGACCTGCGCCACTTCAGCAACCGGCAACGGCACGTGGGTCAGACCCAGAAGCCGCTCGCTGGCGGCATTCAACTGATCAAGGGCCTGAGGGATCTCGCGGGCAACGCTGGCGATCTGTGCCTGCCAGGCGTTCGACCATTGCGTCTGCGCCAGGGCGCCGAACTTGCCTGACAGGTCGCGGGCGGCGCTGCCGTTGAGCCCCAGGCGACGGGCGAGATCCAGCAACCCGGCGTACTCGGTTCCATCGTGTTGCGTGCCCGTTTCCCAGCCTAGCCTTGGCGTCTGAGGGCTGTGGTCGCGAACCACCCGGCCGATGGACTGATGAAGGGTCAGGCCGTTATCCCAGCGTCGGTGCAGCACATCGACCAACTGGTTGAGCCGTGAGCGCAGGGTCTGCAACCGGGCGGCTTCACGTTCCCATTCTTCGGCGCTCAGGGCCTCACTCACGTCCCAGGCGCGGTCCAGCTGCTTGAGCACTTCAACCTTGGACGCCTTGCTGGAATGCAGCTCCAGACAGAACTCGCCAAGGCCCTTTTCAGCCAAACGACGAAACACCACGTCAAGGGCGGCGCGTTTCTCTGCCACGAACAGCACACGCCGGCCGAGGGCCAGGTTGTGGGCGATCATGTTGGCGATGGTCTGGGATTTGCCGGTGCCGGGTGGCCCGTCCATGACGAAACTGTGGGTGTTGGCCGACGCCACCACCGCGGCCACTTGCGACGAGTCGGCCGGCAAGGGGGCGAACAGCTGCGCCGGCGTGACGGTCGCATCCAGACGCTCGGGGCGGGGAAATTCGGCCGAACCGGAAAAGCCTTCACCCGCTGCGTCGGGGTCCAGCAGATGCTTGACCAGAGGGCTTTGCAGCAGCTGCGCCGCGTTGGCGTTCAGGTCTTTCCACATCAGGTATTTGGCAAACGAGAAGGTGCCCAGCACCAGCTCGGTGCTGACCTCGAAGCCGGGTACATCGCGCACCGCCCGGCGCACACTGTTCCAGATCCCGGCCACATCAATGCCGCTGCCATCGCTGGGCAGCTCACCGTCCAGCCCGGGAATCACCAGCTCGAAGTCGTGGCGCAGCAGCTCAAGCAAGGTCAGGTTGAAACGCGGTTCTTCGTCAAGCAGGCTCAGGGTGACCCCGGACAAGGCGCTTTTACGTTCAAGCTTCACCGGCAACAGAATCAGCGGCGCGGAATAGGTTTTCGGGTCGTCAGCGCTTTTCTTCCACTTCAGGAAGCCGATGGCCAGGAACAGCGTGTTGGCACCGCCTTCCTCGATATCGCTGCGGGCCTTGCGGAACAGGTCGATCAGCGTGGCTTCCAGCTTGACCTTCTCCAGACTGGCCAGGACTTCGCCGCGCGCCAGCGCCTGACGGGCCACCTCGTCGACCAGGCTTTCGTTGTTCTGCTGTTCATACAGGGCCTCATCGCGGCCGCTGCTTTTCAAATCGGGGACGACCACCACGCGAATGCGCTGACCGCTGGAGAGCAGGTCTTCAAGGGCCGCCGGATCGGGGCACAGCAGTCGCACGCCCTTGGCGCTGTCCGGCAAATGCAGCAGACGATTCCGGGTGGTCAGATCGAGCAGTTTGCGTTGCCACAGGGTGAGTTTTCCGGCCGGGCCCGTGGCGTCTTCATTGATCTCGACATCGAAGCCCGGCAGCGACGGCGCTTCTTCCAGCCCTTCCGCCACGGCCGGTGCTTCCTCGGCGCCATCGACTGGAACAACCGCTGACACCAGCGCCATCGGACGAATCTTCTGCATCCGGGCGCGGTGCACGTCGATGGCCATGATGAATTGCTCATCGTCGAGCTCGCGTTCGGCGGCGGCCACCGCCCGGGAAAAACTTGGCGCGGGCGCCTGGGTCGCGAGGGTCGTCTCGAACACCAGCATTTCTTTCAGGTCGAGACGCTTGCGCACGGCCGATGCTTCATCGGTCAGCAACTGTGAAAATTCCTGAGGCTGCAACCAGACGCCGGCGAACGCATGGCCCTTGGTCATGACCAACAGAGCATTCAGGCCGGCCTGCTCCAGCGCGGCCGCAAACAGCAACGCGGTGTCGAGGCAGGTCGCGACGCCGTTTTCCAGCACCACGCTCGGTGGCCTGATCTTCTGGCCCTGCTGCTCGAAACTGGCGGGTGGCAACGCATAGCTCAGTTGAAAGCTGCACACCCCCGACCAGATGGCGGAAGCCAGTTCCCAGGTGCGCGTGCGGGATTTGCTTTCGTAGCCGTCGATGCCGTCTTTCTTGCCGGCACGGCGCAGGACTTGAGAGGCGGCTTTGAGCACCCGGTCCACTGCGGGGTCATTGGGCATGCAGAACGCGGCGAGCAGTTCCGGCATCGCGCTCAACCCGCCCCATTCGGTGCGGGCCAGCAGCTCGGTGGGGAAGCGCTGTTCGACAAGCACCGCCTCTCCCCGGGACACGCGCAACACCACGTCGGCGTTCAGGCTTTCGGTCAGACCGGACAGGTAACCGGCGTTCAGCTTGATGTCGCGATCAGGGATGCCGAGGCGATCGCCGGCGTGGATGCGGTCAATATTCCAGCTTCGGCTTTCAACGAACTCCGGGTCGGTGCTCAGGGTCAGCACCAGGTCTTCGAGGGTGGTTTCTTCCTGGTTCCAGAGGCTCAATTCACGCACGAGGGGAACGGCATTCTGGTGGGAGGCGAAGCCGATCTTGCGGGCGATCAGCGCGTCAATCTTGATGTTCATTCACAGGATCCTGAAGCTACGAGCGCTGGCCCCATGAGGGGCGCGCCAAATGGCGCCTATAGTCCATGAGTAATCGACGCTTGTGAATGTGTTTATCGGTCAATCAGCCCGCCGGGCATTTTGCAGGGACGCCGCCGCAGCGGTCCGCCACGCCCCGGCTTGCGGCTCGCGCGAGGGCTTCACTGCCTGCGCGAGCCCTTGCTGCCGGCCCGGGAGATGTCCCCCCAGCGGCGCACCAGGTAGTTGTGCTCATCCATGACCGCATTCCACACCGCGATGTGGCCCATGCGCTGCTCGTAGGAGCCGCCATCGCGCACTTCGCCGATGTCGATCAGCGGCAGGCCGTCGCTGCCCATGAGTTGTTCCCGGGCGGGCAGTCCGGCGTACCAGTAATCCCACTCGGCCGCGCTCAGGTGTTCGCGGCTGCGGGCCGGGTTGCCGATGTAATAACCCTGGCGGGCCATCACCGCTCCGGGCCAGCCGGACAGCCACCAGTTGAGGTAGGCGTAGGCCGCATCGAGTACCGGGCCCTTGGTATGGCGCGACAGGGACAACCCGCCGAACCAGCCGCGATAACCCTCGCGCGGGACGGCGACGCGGTATTTCACGCCGGCCCGATGCAAGCGCACCAGGGTCGGCGACCATAAGCTCTGGATGTCGATTGTCGGATGCAACATCAGCTCCGCCGCTTCTTCATCGTCTGACCAGAACGCGCCGAACATGCCCTGCCCCTGCTTGCGCACAAGGATGTCGGCGAGCACGTCGATCTCTTCGATGCTCAGGTTGCCGATGTCGCGGAACTGCGCCAGCCCTGCGCCTTGCACGGCGAGCGCGGCGTCGAGTGCGCCGATGGCCGCGTCACTTTGCAGGGCCACCCGCCCGCACCAGGCCGGATCGACCAGCCAGCCCCAGCTCTCGTCCGCCGAGCTGAAGCCGGCGGGAAGGCGCTCGGGACGATAGGCGAAACTGTCGGCGTTGTGGGTCAGTGGCAACATGCTGATGCGCTCACTCACCGCGCTGCCGAGGCTGCCGTCGTGCTGCACAAAAAGGCGCTCGCTGGGCACGCTGCCGCTGCCGAGGCGGTCACTGGCCGACAGCCTGCCGCGTTTGGGCAGGTCGTTGATTTCGTGCCACAGGGCAACACGGCGGGTGTCGATGGGCTGAATGGCGCGGGCGGGCCAGACGAAATCCACGTTGTGGAACCACTGGTCATAGAGGTCGTAACTGTCGGGCTGCATGACCGCGATGCGCTGGGCGGTCTGCACGTCATGCACCTGATAGACCAGCTTGATACCGAGGTCTGCTTCGGCGCGAACCCGCAGGGATTCAAGCAGCGTCACCGAAGTGCCCAGTACCCTCAGCGTCACGGTCATGCCAGCGCTTCCCGGGGCGCCGGCGCCAGGCGTTCACTGAACACCTCGAACGAGCGGCGCAGCAGCGCGGTGTCCAGCCCGCGCACGATGAATACCAGCCGCGAACGATGGTCGTCGCCGGGCCATGAAGGCAGGTGCACCGGCGCGTGCAGACAATGCTGCACGCCATGGATGACGACGGGGGCGTGGCTGTTGTTCACGTTGAGCAGTCCTTTGACGCGCAGGATTCGTTCGCCGTGGCATCTTAGCAGCATGGACAGCCAGACCCCGAAGGCGACCCAATCCAGCGGGCGTTCAAAGGTCAGGCAGCAGACCTGCGCCTCACCGTGGCGGGCGGCTGTCGAGCGCGTGCCCATCAGCTGCCAGCGCGCGACCTCCTGGGCGGGATCACTGCTGTGCAGCCCGTCACCGAGCAGCAGTTGATCGCCGCTCTGAATGGCATCCGTGGTCAGCACCGGTGCGGGATTGATCGACTGCAAACGCCGCTGCAACGCCTGCAGCGCGTCTTCGTCGGCGACGTCGGTCTTGCTTATCAGCAACCGGTCGGCGGCCCCGACCTGGGCCATCCATTCCGGGTGCAGGCGTTCCTGCAGCGCGGCATGGCTGGCGTCGACCACCGTCACCACCAATCCGATGTGAACACGGCCGCGCAGGTGCGGATCATTGTTGATCGTCGCCAGAATGGGCGCCGGATCGGCCAGCCCCGTGGTTTCCAGGAGGATGCGTCGAAACGCCGGCACTTCGCCCCGGGCGCGGCGCTGGAGCAAGTCGGTCAGCGCGTCGCGCAATTCGCCCCGAATCGAACAACAGACGCAGCCGCTGGGCAGCAGGACGGTGTCCGGCGCCACCTCTTCCACCAGCAGGTGATCAATGCCGACGTCGCCGAACTCATTGATCAGCAGCGCCGTGTCGCCGAGGGTTTCGCCCTGCAGCAGGCGCTTGAGCAAGGTGGTCTTGCCACTGCCGAGAAAACCGGTGATGACGTTCAGCGCGATGCTCATGGGTGCTGCTCCAGGTGGTCCAGCAGTCGTTCATCCAGCGGATCCAGCGGGCGTCCGATCAACTGCTCGGCCCGTTGCCACAATTGATCGAGGCCGCTCGCCAGTTCCTGCTTGCCGGTGGCGCCGAGCAGGAGGTAGGAGACGCCCTGAAAGTCCTCGACCTTCAGGCGGAACGGCGCGACCACCTTGTTGATCGCGGCAATCCGGCGCAGGCGTTCGCGGCGACGGGGCAGTTCGTCGCCCAGCGGGTCGCTCCAGTGCACGTCTTCGCCCAGCAGGCCGCAGAGTCCACACATGATTATTCGCTCCTGTTTTATTCGCGGCTCTGTTCTTTGTACTTGGGCATCACGGCATCACATCACCGGAATTCGGCCCCAGGGTCTGGCCGACGAACAGATTGCCGCCGGGCTCGCTGGCGAGCAGCACCGCGACGGGCGCAACTTCTTCCGCCAGACCAAAGCGCCCCAGGGGCAGCTCGGCCGCCTTGGCGGTTTTCCAGGCGCTGCTGATACCGGCCACCAGCGGTGTTTCGATCGGCCCGGGTGCGATGGCGTTGACCAGCACGTTGTCCTTGGCCACTTCCAGGGCAAGGGATTTGGTAAAGCCGATCACCCCGGCCTTGGCGGCGGCGTAATGGGTCAACTCGGCGCCGCCCTTGATGCCCAACTGTGACGCGACGTTGATGATGCGTCCCCAGCGCTGCGCCAGCATGTGCGGCAAGGCGCGCTGACTGGCGATGAACACGCTGGTCAGGTCCACGCGCAGCATGTCATTCCACATGTCCAGGGTCAGGTCGACACAGCGCGCCTGGGTCAGCATCCCGGCGTTGTTGACCAGAATATCGATGCCGCCAAAGTGCTCGACGCAGGCATCGACACCGGCCTGCGCGCCCTCGACGGTGCCGACATCGGCCACGCTTTCGACCACTTGGGCACCTAATGAGCGACAGGCCTGAGCGGTCGTCGCCAGGGTAACGGCGTCGCGGTCGGCCAAGACCAGCCGCGCGCCCTGCTCGGCGAACGCGCGGGCGATGGCAGCACCGATCCCGCTGCCGGCGCCCGTGATCACAGCGCGCTTGCTTTTCAGTTGCATGGTGTTTCCTCTTTCAGTCCAGCGCCTGTAGCGCGATCAACAGCGGATCAGCGCTGCGCCCTACTCCGGCCACCGCACGGTCAGGCCGCCATCGATGACGATGCTTTGCCCGGTGAGATAACTGGACTCCTCGCTGCACAGGAATCGCACCAGCGAAGCGACTTCATCGGCCCGGCCGACACGGCCCAGCGGGATGGCACGGGCCGCTTTGGCAAGGCCCTCCGGCCCCAGTGAATTTTTGCTGTCCAGCGATTGCGGCGTTTCGATCAAACCCGGAATCACCGCGTTGCAGCGAATCCCCCGGGGCGCCAGTTCCACCGCCAGCGAACGGCACAGCCCCGGCACCCCGGCTTTGGCCGCAGCGTAGTGGGCGTGGTCCTGCCAGCCATAGACGCCCCCGGCAATCGACGAAATCGCCACCATCGAGCCGCCCTCGCCCATGTGCCGAGCCGCTGCGCGAAAGGTGCGCATCACGCCGGTGAGATCGACATCGAGCATCTCGTTCCAGCGCGCGTCGGTCATCTCCAGCAACGGCGCGCGACGCAGCAGTCCGGCATTGGCGACGGCGTAATCGATGCGGCCGAAGCGGCTGATGGCCTGCTCGGCCAGGGCATCAACCGAGGCCGTTTGAGTGACGTCCAGCTCCGCCATCAGGCATTCGCCACCGACGTCGGCGACCATCTGCGCGGTGATCTCCGGGTCATGGGGGTCGGCCGGGTAATAGCCGCCCACCACCGCGACGCCCTTGTGCGCGAACGCCACCGCCAGGGCCTGGCCGATCCCGCTGGCGGCCCCGGTAATCAACGCTACTCTGCGAATCATGTTCAGTTCCTTATTGGACGGTTTCTATCGGACGGTTGCTATTGGACGGTTTCGGGGCGCACGTGGCGGGCGGCGAACATCAACACGCCGGACAGAAAGCACGGCACGGCACCGAAATACAGCGCCGAGGTCTGCCAGTCGCCGCCGGCACTCAGGACCGAGGTCGCGCCAAAACCGGCGACCACGGCGCCAATCGGGCCCATGGCGTGGATGATCGCGCCGCCGGTGGCGCGGATGCTGGTCGGGAAGCTTTCGCTGATGAAAAACAGGGCGGCGGAATACGGACCGATCAGGAAGAACAGCCCGAGGCTGTACAGACCGACCACCGTGGGCATGTTGCTGGGGCCGAAGAGCATGCCGGTGAACGACAGACCGCCGAGCATCCAGCCCAGGCCGATGACGTTGCGCCGGCCGATCTTGTCGCCCATCCAGCCGTGGCTGAGGTAGCCGCAGTAGCCCACCAGGTTGGACAGCACCAGGATGATCAGCGAATTCTCGAAGGAGATGTGGTGAACGCTGACGATGACCGAGGTGCCCAGCACGCTGAACACCTGAATCGCCGCCCAGTTGAGCAGGATCGCCGCGCCGATCACCAGGGTCGCCCGGCGCGAGGTGCCACGGAACGCTGCGCCGATGCCGGCGGTGCGATGCTCTTCGTAATCCACGCCGTAGGTCATTGCCACTTGTTTGGCCTGCTCGGCGTCGCCGGCCTTGCGCAGCTGGGTGATGCGCTGGTGAATCTGGAACTGCGGGCTTTCCTTGAGCTTGCGCGCCATGAACGCAATTACCAGCGCAGGGATGGCGGCGAAGACGAAGCAGCCCTGCCAGCCGATGATCGGCAGCAGCACAGCGGTCAAACCGGCGGCGATCAGCGCACCGACCGGCCAGCCGCCTTGCACCAGGCTGTAAATGAAGCCACGCCGCTTGGCCAGACGCGGGTCCTCGGAGGCCGCATAAATTTCGCTGAGGTATGTGGCGTTAACGGTTTCTTCGGCATAGCCCAGCCCGCTCAAAGAACGGATCAGGATCAACGGCGATTTGCCCCATGACCCGCCCAGCGCCGTCAGCGCCGAGCAGATCGCGGAACCGGTGACCGTGAAAATGATGCCCATGCGTCGGCCGAGGCGATCCACCAACGGACCGATGGCCAGCGCGATGACCGCCGTGCCGACCGCGGCCCAGGTGGCGATTTCCGCCTGCTCCGCTTCGCCCCACTGAAAGTGCCGGCCGATTTCCGGCAGCAAGGTGCCGAACAGGATGAAGTCGTACACCGCAAAGACCCACGCGAAGAACGCGATCCAGGTGGCGTAGCGGACTTCTTCGGAAGTCAGTTGCCGGGGTTTCCAGCCAGTCAGATCAAGCTTGTTGTAAATGGACATGGGTCACGCCTCGGAATGAAGGGGCTATCAGCTGTGGCGCGGATGACGGCGGACGAAGTCGTCGGCGATTTCGTCGAAGGTGACGAACTTGACGCCTGCGTGGCTCTGGATGTGCTCGATCAGACGCTCCAGCATCAGCAGCACTTGCGGGCGCCCGGAGACGTCCGGGTGAATGGTCATGGTGAACACGGCGTGTTCGTGCTCGCGGTAGACCCAGTCAAACTGATCGCGCCACATCTCTTCCAGATGGCGCGGGTTGACGAAACCGTGGCTGTTGGGCGCCTTTTTGATGAACATCATCGGCGGCAGGTCGTCGAGGTACCAGTTCGCCGGGATCTCCACCAGGTCGGTTTCCTCACCGCGCACCAGCGGTTTCATCCAGGTGTCGGGGTGCTGGGTGTAATCGATCTTGGTCCAGCTGTCGCCCACGCGCACGTAGTACGGATGGAAGTCGTTGTGCATCAGGCTGTGGTCGTACTTGATGCCTTTCTTGAGCAGCAACTCGTTGGTCACCTTGCTGAACTCCCACCACGGCGCGACGTAGCCGGTCGGGCGTTTGCCGGTCATCTGGGTGATCAGCTCGATGGATTTGTCGAGGACGATTTCTTCCTGCTCGGGCGTCATGGCGATCGGGTTTTCGTGGCTGTAGCCGTGGACCCCGATTTCGTGACCGGCGTCGAACACGGCCTTCATCTGCTCGGGAAAGGTCTCCATCGAGTGACCGGGCACGAACCAGGTGGTGCGCAGGCCGTAGCGCTCGAACAGCTTGAGCAGGCGCGGCGCACCAACCTCCCCCGCGAACAGGCCACGGGAAATGTCATCCGGCGAATCCTCGCCACCGTACGAACCCAACCAGCCTGCCACGGCGTCTACGTCGACACCGAAGGCGCACAGAATTTCTTTAGCCATCATCGTTCTCCAGCGGAGTTATCGGGTCATTGGTTTTGGAACATGCGCAACGCCGCTTCAACGGCCAGCGCTGCGCGCAATAAACGTGAGTCTTCGCCACTCGGCGCGCTGATCAACAGGCCGGTGGGCAGGCCAAGGGCGTCGCAGCCACTGGGCAGCGACACGCCCGGCATGTCCAGCAGACTGCCCGGCATGGTCAGGCGCAACGTGCCCAGGTTGGTGCGGGTAAACAGGTCGTCGTCGCTCAGCAACGGCGCAAGCGGCGGCGCCACATGGGCCACGCTCGGGGTGATCAGAAAGGCGCCATCGAGTTCGTCGCTCATCTGTTGTTGCAGCCGCTCGCGAGCGCTGTAGAGGTTGATCAAGTGGCTGGCCGGAAATGCCCGCGCCGCTTCAAGCCGGCGTCGTACGCGAGGGTCGAGTTGCGCGGCCGCCTCGCTGTCGAGCAAGGGCTGATGCAGGGCGAAGGCTTCTGCCGCGCCGAGCCAGCCTTGCTGCTGGATCAGATCAAGCGTGGCTTGAAACGCCGGCGAAGGACGCACCTCGATCAGCGCGCCCTGGGCCTGCATCGCGCTCACACAGCGCAACAGGTTGTCGCGCACAGATGGCTCGACGCGGTCGTCCTCAAGAACAGCCTGATCGACCCGGAACCGCTGGCCGGCCAACGGGCGCGGCAGCAAAGAGGTCGGTTTTGTGCGACCCCGCAGGATGTCGTCAATGGCGACCGCATCGCGCACGCTGCGGGTCAGCGGGCCGAGGCTGTCGAGGGTGTGCGCAAGGGGGAAGACCCCGTCGCGGCTGTAGCGGCGGCAACTGCTGCGAAAGCCCACCAGGCCGTTGAAGGCAGCCGGAATGCGGATCGAGCCGGCCGTGTCGGTGCCCATGGCGATGGGCACAATACCCGCTGCAACTGCCACCGCGGAGCCTGACGACGAACCGCCGGGAATGCGCGGCTGGTCATGCCCGAGGGGATTATGCGGCGTGCCGAAATGGGGGTTCAGGCCCAGACCCGAGTAGGCGAATTCACTGAGGTTGGTTTTGCCGACACTGACCATCCCGGCCCGTGACAGCAGGCCGACGCTCTGCGCATCCAGCAGCGCCGGCGCGTATTCACGGCGCAGCGCGGCGCCGGCGGTGGTCGGGCTGCCAGCGAGATCGAACAAGTCCTTCCAGGCGATGGGCACGCCGTCCAGAGCGCTCGCCGGTTGCCCGGCCTTCCAGCGTGCCGCCGAGGCTTCTGCTTCGCGGCGTGCCCGGGGGGTGGAGAAAGAGATGAACACGTCATCGACGGCGGCAGCCTTCGCCAGCGCTGCGTCCAGGGCCTGCACCGGGTCGTTCGTTCCGTTGGCGAACGCTTCGGCCATGGCCAGCGCATCGGCGAGTGTCGGATCCGGGAAGCGAGCGTCGGACATTTCATCTACCCTTTAATGTACATATTTGGAGAATGTACATTTCTTAAAGGCAGAAAGCGTGCCAGAGTCTGAGTACCTTGATTCGCGGAGCAATGATTGCGTGGGCATGCGGGCCAAGAGCCCCGGGCTAGATACCTCGTCCAATTTTAAAGCACGAGGTGGTGCGCAGGACTGTAAGCGTCATCACAGGTATGCCATCAAGGATGGATAGTTATGCAAAGGTACGTTTTAGTGCAGAAAAGTAACAACAGCTCCAATACCGTGCGCTCTGCCGTGGCCCTCATTGACGCGCTGTCTTGTGCGAGAATCCCCGCCCGCCTTCCGAGAAGTGTATGAAATCGATGTCCGCCGAGGATTCCCGCACTGCGTCCCGCTACGCCACGATCCGACAGGTCCTGCGCGATGCCATCGTCAACGGTGACGTGGTTGAAGGCCTGGTGCTGCTCGAAGCGCCGCTGGCAGAGCTGTTCGGCACCAGTCGGGTGCCGGTGCGTCGGGCGCTGGATATGCTCCATGGAGAAGGCCTGATCAGTCGGTTTGATGGGCGCGGTTATCTGGTCAATCCCAACGGCAACGACGTACAGCCAGTGCGCCTGGCCCTGACCCACCATCAATTGGGCCTCGATAGCAGTGAAGAGCTGGTGGACACGCGTCCCCTCGGCGAACGGATTTTCGAGGAAATCGGTGCGGCGTTATCGACCTGTATCGCGTTCGGTCATTACCGGCTCGATGAGCAAATTGCCGCCGAGCACTATGGCGTCAGCCGGGCCGTGGTGCGCGAGGCGCTGATGCGTTTGCGTGACCGGGGGCTGGTGGAGAAGGAGCCTTACTCCCAGTGGCTGGCCGGGCCGCTTACCGCTCGGGAAGTGACTGAGGATTACGAGCTGCGGGCCTGCCTGGAGCCCGAGGCGCTGCGTCAGACCGCGCCAAGCTTGAGTCGCGACGACCTGGCCGCCATGCTCGCGCGAGTTGAAGCCGCGCAGAACAATCCGCAGTGCAGCCTGGCAGACATCGAGCGACTGGAAGAAGACCTGCATCACCACTGCCTGGCGGGCATCAGCAACCGCAAGATTGCGACGCTGATCCGCCAGGGCCAGAGCCCGATGATCATCAGCCGGATTTTCTACAGTCAGTTGGGCATCGGCCCCGACGAAGCGATGCTCGCCGAGCATCGGTTGATCCTCGAATTACTGCTGCACGGCGCGTTTGATGCGGCCGCGCTGAACCTCAAGGAACACCTCAACCGTGCCCGTCAGCGGATGCTGCAGCGGCTGAAAGTCCTGTCGGTACTGCCTGAACAACCCGTCCCGGCGTATCTGACCCGACTCAGCTGAAGAAGCGGGAATGTGCAGAGTAGGACCGGCTTCAGCCGGGAAGGCGCCAGCGGCAACACCGCAGAATTGATGGCGCACACACCGGCCTCTTCCCGGCTGAAGCCGGTCCTACCAATCAAAAGCAGCCGACACCGAATCAGCAGCACCCGCCTGAAAATCACTCTGTCACCCACGAGCCACCCAGCGCTGCCTGCAGCTGAACACTGGTGATCAACTGCGTGGCCACCAGATTGAGCAGGGTCTGGCGTTCGTTCAGGCTGGTGGCCTGGGTGGTGGCGACGTCGAGGTAGTCGATGACGCCGGCTTCGTACTGGTCGCGACTCACCGCTGCGGAATCTTCCGCCGACTGCGCGGAATTGCGTCGGGCTTCCAGCTCCGGCTCCAGGGTGCGCAGTTCGACCAGGTAATCCTCGACTTCGCCCAGACCGGTCAACACGGTCTGGCGATAGGTCGCGACTGTGGCGTCGTAGGCATGACGGGCCTGTTCAACGCTGGCACGGGTGGCGCCAAAATCGAGAATCGTGCCGGTCAGGCTCGGGCCGATCGACCAGAAGCGGTTGGGCAGCGAGAACAGGTTGCTCAGGGTGGAACTCTGGTAGCCGCCACTGGCGCTCAGCGTCAGGTCCGGGTAATACGCCGCCGTTGCCACCCCGACCGCGGCATTGGCAGCGGCCATTTGCCGTTCGGCGGCGGCGATGTCCGGGCGACGTTCCAGCAAGCGACTGGGCACACCCAACGGCACGCCGGGCACGTGGTACTGCCAGGCCGGGTCTGCGGCGAGGGAGAAGTCCGCCGGCGGTTTGCCCATCAGCAACGCGATGGCGTGCTCGTACTGTGCGCGTTGCCACTGCAAGTCGAGCATCGAGGCCTGGGCGCTCTGCAATTGGGTTTTGCCCGTCGCCAGATCGGCCCGCGACGAGATCTGCTCGTCGTACTTGTTCTGGATGATTTGCAGGTAACGCTCGTAACCGGCAATGGTCTCGCGGTACAGCGCGATACGCCGGTCCAGCAGGCGCAGCTGGAAGTAATCCTGCGCCAGGGAAGATTGCGCGCTGAGAGTGGCGTTGGCCAGGTCGGCAGCGCTGGCCTGTGAGCTGGCGCGGTCCTGTTCGTTGGTGCGGCGCAGTCTGCCCCAGATGTCAGCCTCCCAACTCAGGTCCAGGGTGGCCGAATGCACCTTGCTCACACCCCCTGCCCCGCTGGACGACGAGCCGCTGGCGGACTCACTGCGGCTGCTCGCCCCGGTGCCGGTCAACGTCGGGAATTCTTCGGCGCGGGACTGACGCACCAGCGCCAGGGCCTGTTGGTATTGCGCGGCGTAGACCGCGACGTTCTGGTTATTGAGCTGCACCTGGGACACCAGCGCATCCAGTTGCGGGTCCTGATAAAGCGCCCACCACGGCCCCTTGGGCAACTCGTCCTGGGGGCTCGCCGCCTTCCAGCCCTGGGCTTCCTTGAAGGTGGCGGAGATCGGCGCACTGGGTTTCTGGTAGTCAGGGCCAACCATGCAGCCCGTCAACAGGGTGCCGGTCAGCAGCAGAGCGATGGACAGACGGGACGGCAGCGCAGCGTTCATTCATTCAACCTTGTCAGTCAGCCGGGCACGTGAGTGCGGCGGATACGCGTGTGCCAGAAACGCCGCGAAGAACGGCTCAGGCGATCGAGATAGAGGTACACCACCGGGGTGGTAAACAGGGTCAGCAACTGGCTCAGCACCAGGCCGCCAGCAATCGCCACGCCCAGCGGCTTGCGCAGGTCGGCATCGCCGCCGCTGCCGAGGGCCAGTGGCAAAGCGCCGAAAAAGGCGGCCAGCGTGGTCATCATGATGGGCCGGAAGCGCATGCGACAGGCTTCAATGATGGCTTGCTCAGGCGACATCTTGCGGTCGCGCTCGGCCATCAGGGCGAAGTCGATCATCATGATGGCGTTCTTTTTGACGATGCCGATCAGCAACAGAATGCCGATCAGGGCGATGACCGTCAGTTGCATGTTCACCGCCTTGAGCAGCAGCAACGCGCCGACCCCCGCCGACGGCAAGGTCGACAGAATCGTCAGCGGGTGGATGTAACTTTCGTACAAGACCCCCAACACGATGTACACCGCCAGCAACGCCGCGCCGATCAACCACGGCATGCTGGCCGCGAGCGCGGCGTAAGCCTGAGCTGTCCCGGCAAAACCGTACTGGATATCCCGGGGCAAGCCGACCTTGTCGACGGCCGCATTAATGGCCGCCGTGGCCTGCTCCAGAGAAACGCCGTCCTGCAGGTTGAAGGCGATGGTGCTGGTCGCCGATTGACCCTGATGCGCCACGGCCAGCGGCGCATTGTCCGGACTGAAGGTAGCAAACGCGGTCAGCGGCACTTGCTGGTTATCGGCGTTGATCACGTACATGCGGTCAAGCATCGTCGCGTCCTGGGTGTACACCGGGTCCAGGCCCATGATGACGTGGTACTGGTTCAACGTTTTGTACAAGGTCGCCACCTGCCGCTGGCTGTAGGCGTTGTTCAGCAGGTCGTCGATGTCGCTGACGCTCACTCCCAGCCGGCTCGCGGCGGCACGGTCGATGTGCAGTTTCATCTCCTGGCCGCCGGTCTGGGAGTCCGAGTCGATACCGGTCAGTTGCGGCAATGCCCGCAGCGCCGCCTCGACCTTCGGTTCCCACACCCGCAGCAGGTCCAGATCATCGGCCTGCAGGCTGAACTGGTAGGTGGCGTTGGCGCTGCGCCCGCCCACACGAATGTCCTCGGCGGGCATCAGAAACACCTGAATCCCCGCCACCTTGTTGTTCGCCCGGGTCAGCCGGTTCGCCACCGCTGCGGCGCTGCTGGTGCGCTGCTTGTAGTCCTTGAGCCGAATGAAGAAGTCGCCGGTGTTGCGCGACCCTGCCCGCCCGCTGCCGGTCGACGACATCACCGCCTCGACGTCGGGATCGGCCGCCAGGTCATGGGCGATCTGCAGCAAATGCGGCTTGAGGGCCTGAAAGGAAATGTTCTGGTCGGCCCGCACGGCGCCCATCAGAACACCCGTGTCCTGGGCCGGGAAAAACCCTTTTGGCACCGTGGCGTACAGGTACACGTTGAGCCCCACGGTCAGCAGCAGGCTGAACATGGTCAGCAGCCGATGGCGCATGACCCAGGCCAAGGCCGTGAGGTAGGCGCCCTGCATCCGCGCAATGCCGGCTTCAATCCAGCGATAAAGCCGCGGCTCGCGGGCGTCATGGGCGGGCTGGCGCAGCAGCAGGACGCAGAGCACCGGGGTCAGGCTCAGGGACACCAGCATCGACAAGCCCAGCGCAATGCTCAAGGTCACCGCGAACTCCCGGAACAGCCGCCCGACGATGCTGCCCATCAGTAGGATCGGAATGAACACCGCGATCAGCGACAGGGTCATGGACAGCACCGTGAAGCCGACTTCGCGGGTGCCCATCAGCGCCGCACGCAGCGGACGCATGCCTTGCTCCTGATAGCGGGCGATGTTTTCCAGCACCACGATTGCGTCGTCCACTACAAAACCGGTGCAAATGATCAGCGCCATCAGCGACAGGTTATCGAGGCTATAACCCAGCAGGTACATGATCGAGCAGGTGCCAATCAGCGACACCGGCAGCACCACCGCCGGAATCAGCGTCGCGCGCAGGTTGCGCAAAAACACGAAGACCACGGCGATCACCAGCAAGGTGGCGATCAGCAGGGTTTCTTCGGTGTCATGCAGGGACGAACGCACGGTCGGGCCACGGTCGATGACGCTGATCAGCTGCACGTCACCGGGAATTTCCCGCTGCAACTCGGGCATCAGCGCCTTGATGCTGTCGATGGTCTTGAGCATGTTGGCGCCGGCCTGGCGGGTCACCCCCAGGGTCACCGAGGGCTGGCCGTTGTAATAGCCGCCGACGAAGGTGTCTTCCACCGAATCGTAGACGTTGGCTACATCGCGCAGACGCACAGCGGCGCCGTTCTCGTAGGTGATGACCAGGTCCTGGTAATCGGCGGCCTTGTCGATCTGGTCATTGCCGTCGATGACCCAGCTCTGCCCTTCCCCTTGGAGAATGCCCTTTGGCTTGGCCTTGGTGGCGTCGTTGATCGTCTGCCGCACGGCCTCCAGGGAAATGCCGGCGTGGTTGAGCAGGTTGGGCTGAACGTCGATGCGCACGGCCGGCAAGGCGCCGCCCCGCACCGACACCTCGCCCACGCCGTTCACCTGGGCGATCTTCTGCTGCAACTTGCTGTAGGCCAGGTCGTAAAGCTCGCCGGGGCTGCGTGTCGAGGAGGTCAGCGCCAGCATCAATACCGGCGCCTCGGACGGATTGGCTTTGCGGTACGTGGGCAGCGACGGCATCGAACTGGGCAGCAGACTGCGCGCGGCGTTGATGCCGGCCTGCACATCCCGGGCGGCGCCATTGATGTCGCGATCCAGTTCGAACTGCAGAATCAACGTGGTCGATCCCTGGCTGCTGGTGGACGTCATCTCGGTGATGCCGGCGATCTGCCCGAGACTGCGCTCCAGCGGCGTGGCCACCGTGGCGGCCATGGTTTCCGGGCTGGCACCGGGCAGCGAGGCGCTGACCATGATCGTCGGGAAATCCACCTGGGGCAGCGGCGCCACCGGCAACAGCGTGTAACCGAGAATGCCGGCCAGGGTGATGCTCAGGCTCAGCAACAGCGTCGCCACCGGACGGCGGATAAACAGCCGAGACAGATTCATGGCCGCGTACTGCTCTGATCGCCATTCGGGGTGCTGCCCCGATTGCTGCCCCGCGTGAAGCGCGCCCTGGCCCGCTCGGACAGGCGATCAAACATCAGGTAGATCACCGGTGTGGTGAACAGCGTCAGCACCTGGCTGAGCAACAGCCCGCCGACGATCACCAGCCCCAGCGGTCGACGCAGTTCAGCTCCGGCCCCGGTGGCGAGCATCAGCGGCAACGCGCCGAACAGCGCCGCCAGCGTGGTCATCAGAATCGGCCGCAAGCGCAGCAGCGCGGCCCGGTGAATGGCGTCCCGGGCGTTGAGGCGCTGGTGCTGACGGCCCTCCAGGGCGAAGTCGATCATCATGATCGCGTTCTTCTTGACGATCCCGATCAACAGCACCACGCCGATCAGCGCGATCAGGCTGAATTCGGTGCCGGTCAGCAGCAACGCCAGCAAGGCGCCGATCGCCGCCGAGGGCAGCGTCGAGAGAATCGTCACCGGATGGATGAAGCTCTCGTACAGCATGCCCAGCACGATGTACATGGTGACCAGCGCCGCCAGGATCAGCCACAGCGTGTTGCCCGTGGCGGTCTGAAACGCTTCGGCCGCGCCCTGGTAACGCAGGGTAATGCTGGTCGGCGCATTCAGCTCGGTCATCACCTCGCTGATGGCCTGCTGCGCCTGCTCCAGGGAATAGCCGTCTGCCAGGTTGAACGACACCGTCACGGCCGGGAACTGGTCCAGGCGGCTGAGGGACAGCGAACCGGTGCGCTGGCCGACCTTGGCGATGTCCGTCAGGCGCACCATTTGCGCCGGGGTGCCGGTGGTGGTGGTCGAACTGGATGACGTGCTCTGGGTGGAGGTGCTCGAAGACGTGCCCGATGTCGTGCTGGCCGTCGTCGTGGCAGAACCGGTCGCCGCCGCCAGATAGATGTTGTCGAACGCCGCCAGGGATTGCTGGAACTGCCCCGGCACCTGCAACACCACGCGGTACTGGTTGGACTGGGTGAAAATGGTCGAAATAAGCCGCTGGCCGAAGGCGTTGTACAGCGCGGTATCGACGTCGGAGGCGCTGATGCCGTAGCGCATGGCGGCCGCCCGGTTCAGCTCGACGTACGCCACCAGGCCCTGGTCTTGCAGGTTGTCGACGACGTCGCGCATTTCCGGGCGGTGCTGCAATTTCTCGATCAGCCGGGGCGTCAGCGTCGACAGATTCGCGCTCTCCGAGTCGTCGAGGGTGAACTGGTACTGGCTCGGGGTCAGTTGGTCATCGACGGTCAGGTCCTGGGACGACACCAGATGCAACTGAATGCCGGACACGGCGCTGGCGGATTTCTCAAGCCGGGTGATGACTTGGGTCGCGGTGTCGTCGCGGTCGTCGAAGGGCTTGAGGCCGATCTGCAGGCGGCCGTTGTTCAGCGAATCATTGCTGCCGTCGACGCCGATGGTGGACGACACCGACTCCACGGCCGGGTCCTGACGCACCACTTCCACCAACGCCTGCTGACGACGGGCCATCTCGCTGAACGAAACGTCCTGGGAGGCACGGGTGAAGCCCTGAATCAGGCCGGTGTCCTGGGTCGGGAAGAACCCTTTCGGCACTATCAGATAGAGAAAGCCGGTGAGCGCCACGGTGCCGACGGCCACCAGCAGCGTGAGACGCTGGTGATTGAGCACCCACACCAGACCCCGGTCATAGCCGTTCAGCACCTTTTGGTACTGGCGATCGCCCCAGGCGGCGAAGCGGCCCTTTTCGGCCTCGGGCACATGCCGCAGCAAATGCGCGCAGAGCATCGGCGTAAGGGTCAGTGACACGACCATCGACACCAGAATCGCCACCGCCAGGGTGATGGCGAACTCGCGGAACAGCCGACCCACCACGTCGCCCATGAACAGCAGCGGGATCAGTACGGCAATCAGCGAGAAGGTCAGGGAAATGATGGTGAAGCCGATTTCCTGGGAGCCTTTCAGCGCGGCGGCCATGGGCTCTTCGCCCTCCTCCAGGTGCCGGGAAATGTTCTCCACCACCACAATCGCGTCGTCGATGACGAAACCGGTGGCGATGGTCAGCGCCATCAGCGTCAGGTTGTTCACGCTGAAGCCGGCCAGGTACATGATGCCTAAGGTGCCGATCAGCGACAGCGGCACCGCGAGGCTCGGGATCAGCGTGGCGGTGAAGTTGCCGAGGAACGCAAAGGTCACCAGCACCACCAGCCCGATGGACAGCAACAGCTCGATCTGCACGTCCTTGATCGAGGCGCGGATGGTCTGGGTGCGGTCGCTGATGACTGTCAGCTTTACCGAGTCGGGCAAGGCCGTTTGCAGGGTCGCCAGCTTCTGCTTGATGCTGTCGACCACGTCGATGACGTTGGCACCCGGCTGGCGCTGGACCGCGATGACAATCGCCGGTTGCCCGTTCGCCGTGGCCCCCAGGTACTGATCCTGCGGCGCTTCGGACGTGGTCGCGACATCCTTCAGACGCAGCGCCGCCCCGTTCTCGTAGGCCAGCACCAGCTCGCTGTACTCAACCGCATCGCGCAGCTGGTCGTTGGCGTCGATGGTGATGGAGTGGGACGGGCCATCGAAGCCACCCTTGGAGCCATTGACGTTAGCGGCGTTGACCTTGTCGTAGACATCTTCCAGGGTCAGGCCGTGGGCCGCCAGGCTGGTGGGGTTCACTTCGATCTTCACGGCGGGCTGCTGACCGCCGGCCAGGCTGACCATGCCGACACCGGAAATCTGCGAGAGCTTGAGCGCCACACGGGTGTTGACCAGATCCTGCACACGGGTCAGCGGCAGGCTGTCCGATGTCGCCGCAAGGGTGAGCACGGCGGTGTCGGCCGGGTTGACCTTCTTATAGGTCGGCGGATTCGGCAGGTCGGTGGGCAGCAGGCTGTCGGCGGCATTGATCGCCGCCTGCACTTCCTGCTCAGCGACATCCAACGATAAATCCAGGGAGAATTTCAGGGTAATCACCGACGCCCCGGCCGAACTGGTCGAGTACATTTGCGCCAGCCCCGACATTTGCCCCAACTGGCGCTCCAGCGGCGCAGTCACGGCCGAGGCCAGCACGCTGGAGCTGGCGCCGGGGTACAGCGTGGTGACCTGGATGGTCGGGTAGTCCACTTCCGGCAGCGCCGAGGTCGACAGCAGGCGATACGCGAAAATACCGGCCAGCATCACCGCGAGCATCAGCAGCACCGTTGCCACCGGGCGCTGGATAAACAGTCTTGAGGGATTCATGGGGCAGCGTTGCCGGCAGCCGGCTGCGTGGCGCCGGCAGGGGTTCTGGATGCGGCGACATCCGCGCCGGCCGGTTTGTCCGCCTCAATGGTCACCGTGCTGCCGTCACGCAAATGATCGATACCTCGGGTGACGACCTGATCGCCCTTGTCCACGCCCTGGCTGATCACTGTTTGCTCGCCGAAGACCGGGCCGACCTTGACGCTGCGGCGGGCGACCTTGCCGTCTTTCACTACATACAGAAACTCGCCGTCGCTGCTCAATTGCACGGCGGCCGACGGCACCACCACGGCGTTGTGCAGGGTGTCGGTGGTCAGCTTCACGTTGACGAACTGGTTGGGGTAGAGCTTCTCGGCGGGGTTATCGAACAGCGCCTTCAGTTTGATGCTGCCGGTGGTGGTGTCGATTTCGTTGCTGATGAATTTCAGCGCGCCGTTGGCCAGCGGCGTGTTGCCCAACTGATCGAGGGCCTGCACGCTCAGCGGCTCGCCCTTGCGGACCTTGGGCAGCAGGGTCGCCAATTGCGCCTGGGGCAGGCTGAAGGTCACGGCGATCGGGTTGGTCTGGGTCACGGTGACGATGCCGGTGGTGCTGCTGGACGACACGATGTTGCCCGGATCCACCAGCCGCAGGCCGACGTAGCCATCAATCGGCGAGACGATTTTCGCGTACAGCAGATTGAGTTTCGCCGCATCGATCTGGCCCTGATCGGCCTTCACGGCGCCGGCGTACTGGCCGACGGTGGCGATCTGCGTGTCCAGGTCCTGCTTGGCGAGGGAGTCCTTGGCGAACAGCCGCTTATAGCGTTCGGCGGTCAGTTGCGCGCTTTTCAGCAGCGCCTGATTCTGGGCCATGTCGCCCAGGTATTGGTCCAGAGTGGCCTGATAGGCACGGGGGTCGATCTGCGCCAGTAACTGGCCCTTCTTGACGTACTGGCCCTCGGTGAAATACACGGCCATCAGCTCACCGTCGACCCGACTGGTCACGGTGACCGAATAGTTGGGGACGACCGTGCCGAGCGCCTGCTGAATCACTGGAACATCCGCCGTACCGGCTGTGCCCACTGCGACGCTGACCGCTGCGTTGGGGTCCGCCATGCCCGGCCCACCGTGGCGACCACCGGGTCCGGCGGAAACAGTCGCGCCAGCATCGGTCGATGGCGTCGGGTTGGAGGCGTGCCGGTAGTAGACATAAACAGCCCCAACGGCTACGGCTATGAGGAGCGCAAGGACAAGGCGCTTTCGTGAGCGGGCTGCCGAAATCTGGGTCATGGTTTACTTCTTTGTGGCCAAGGGACAAAAGTGAAGCCGTCGGCCAGCGCGTTGCCGGGCGGATCGGTATGGCGTGCAAAACGCTGCGCCAGGCGACGTCGATGCGCGCGGCGCGCTGCAGTCGTGCAGCAGGCGCCGCCTGGCCGGCAGGCTGACGTTCGGATTGAGGTGTTTCGAATTGTTGCGACATTTAGCCCTGCGTGATCGGCAGGAACAAGCGACGAGCCCGACCTTTGCAGAGAATTTACATTCAGCGGGTGCATCGGGCGGGCTTCGCGAGGCCCGCCGCGCTCACTCCGCCAGCATGACCCGGTTGCGTCCCTCCTGCTTACCCTCGTACAAGCGCTGATCCGCCCGGTTCAGCGCATCCCGGAACGTCTCCCCGTTTTTCAGGATGGCCACCGCAAGGGTCGCCGTAAGGTTCAGGCTCTGCCTGATCTCCCCGCCCTGTTCGCGAATGTGCGTGAGTATCAGTTCGGCGATCAGCCGGGCGTCCTCGAAGCGGGTGTTGGGCATCAACACCAGAAACTCTTCGCCGCCCCAGCGCGCGGCGATGTCCGTGGTGCGTACACACTGGGCGATGACAGCGGCCACCTGCTGCAGCACCACATCGCCCATGTCATGACCGTGCTTGTCGTTGATCTGTTTGAAGTGATCAATGTCGATCAGCACCAGCGCCGTGGGGATCTCCCGCCGCCCCCCGCCTAGCTGACGCAGACGCTGCAGCACCCGCCGCCGGGTATAGAGATTGGTCAGGCTGTCGCGGTGGGCGGAGTGATAAAGGTTCATGTGCATCGACAGGTTGAAGCGCACCGACAACGCCGTGGCGTGCAGCAACAACGCCGTTGCGGTCAATGCGTTGGCTGCGCCAAACAGGTCCTGAACGTTTTCGCTGATGCTGAAGACCGGCACTTTGTTGCGCAGCAGGTACCCGCCCACGGTGACGATGAGCACGGCGGCGCTGAGGCAGCCTCTGCGCACCGGCGAGGAATGAAAGCCGAAAGCAATGATCGGCACAATGCAGAACACGTAGAGGTGGAAGTTGCTGTCCCAGCCGAGCACCCAGGTGGCGATGGCGGCGTGGGCGATGATTTCGATACAGATGAGCATGCCGGCGCAGCGATACAGCCGGCGTTTGATTGCCAGCAGACAGGCGATGTAAGCCGCGACGCTCGCCGCGTTGGTGACCCACATCACGGGCAGGTCCACGATCAGGAACAAACCCAGCAACAGCACGTGAATCGCGAACGCGATTTGCACGATCGGGATGATGTGTTTCCAGTATTCAACGGTGGCTTCCCGAGTGACCTGAGTGCGGTCATCGGCGGTGAGGGTATTCATCAGGCTGTCTCGGGAAAAATTATTACGGTGGTATAGAAGGTAGCCAAGGACAGCGTCCGGGGTGACGCCATATCGCGACTGGGAATAACACTGGTTCCAATTTAATCTGCTTGCAGACCTTTGAATTTTCGGCAATTTTGATGCTTAGGCATTTTGCCAGCATTTTATTTTCCGCCTGCATAAAACTAATCAAAAAGTGCGGAGGTCATTGAATTACGCGCAACACGTCTTGCGCTCTGCCAATGACCAAAGGAACTGCCACTATGATTCGCGATGACCGAGTTACACCTGCCGCCTACGACGATCCTGTCTACCGGGGGACTGCTGTTGCCCCCTTGCTCAAACGAATTTCCTGGGGCGCCATTCTGGCCGGTGTGGTACTCGCGCTGGTGGTCTCGCTGATGCTCAGCCTGCTGGGCACCGCCATCGGCAGCGCCAGCATCGATCCGCTGCAAGAAGCCGATCCGCTGGCGGGCATGGGCAAAGGCACCGGCATCTGGCTGGGTGTGAGTATGGTCATTTCCCTGTTCGTCGGGGGCTGGGCCGCCGGCCGGTTGGCCCATCGCGAGGGCGCCTTCCACGGCATTCTGGTCTGGGCCAGCGTTTCGCTGATCAGCGTTTACCTGGTGTCCAGCGCCGTGACCGGCGTCGTGCGTGGCGGTTTGAATCTGGCGGGCAGCGGCCTGTCGGCAGTGGGCAGCGGCATTGCGCAAGTGGCCCCGGCCGTTGGCGGCAAGATCCAGGAGCAGCTGCGCGCCCAAGGCATCGACTTCAATCTGGACGATATCCAGGGCGAAATCGAACAAGCCATGCGCCAGACCGGCAAGCCTGAGCTGGACCCGAACAAGGTCAAGCAAGACGTTGCTACCACCCAGGAAGACGCGAAAAACACCGCACAACGCAGCGCCGAAGCCCCACAACAGGCCGACGAGCAACTGAGCGGCCTGCTCGACCGTCTGAAAGCCAAGGGCGACCAGGCGTGGGACGCCGCTGACCGTCAGGCCTTCGTCAACCTGATCAAGGCCCGCGGCAACAAGACCGACGCCGAAGCCAACCAGATCGTCGATCAGGCCCAGGCCAGCTACCGCCAGGCGTACGCCAAGTACCAGGAGCTGAAAGCCCAGGCCGAGCAGAAAGCCCGTGAAGCGGCTGACGTTGCGGCGAAAAACATTTCCCGCGCCGCCTGGATCCTGCTGATCACCCTGGTGGTTTCTGCCCTCGTGGCAGCCGGTGCCGGTGCAATGGGTCGTCGTACCCAACCGGCTGCGAAGATCGTCGGCGCTGTCTAACTAAGCGTCAGGTCCTAGCCCAAAAATGAAATGGCCCGATCGCAAGATCGGGCCATTTTTGTTTGCGCTGAGTAGGGCTCTACAAACCGCACCGTACGTCTGAAAACGCCGGTTCACGCCTGAGCCAGAATGCACCCCAGCAACCCCGGAAAGCGAATATCCAGCTCCTCGGTGCGCAGCGAATTCATGTGCGTGGTGCCGATGTTGCGCGTATGCACCAGGCCTGCATCGCGCAGCACGCGGAAGTGGTGAGACATGCTGGACTTGGGCCGTCCGCCGTCGAGCTCGCCGCAGGTCGCCTCCTCTACCGTGGAAAGACAGCGAACGATTTCGAGGCGTACGGGGTCACTTAATGCGTAAAGCAAACGCTCAAGTGTGAGTTCGGTCGGTAACGGATGTTTGAAGGCGCGCATGCCGCGCATCATAGCGAGGGGTTTCATTCTTCGCCATATTTCGAATACTATCGAACAAGCGAATTCAATCATCAGGAGTATTTCATGTCTGCATTGTTCGAACCCTTCACGCTGAAGGACGTGACCCTGCGTAACCGCATTGCCATCCCTCCAATGTGCCAGTACACCGCAGACGACGGCGTCATCAACGAGTGGCACCACGTTCACCTCGCGAGCATGGCCCGCGGCGGTGCGGGCCTGGTGGTCGTCGAAGCCACTGCCGTCTCCCCTGAAGGCCGCATCACTCCGGGTTGCGCCGGCATCTGGAGCGACGAGCACGCCAAGGCGTTCATTCCTGCGGTGCAGGCAATCAAGGCAGCCGGCTCGGTCCCGGGCATCCAGATCGCCCACGCCGGTCGCAAGGCCAGCGCCAACCGTCCATGGGAAGGCGACGACCACATGGCCGCCGATGATGCCCGCGGCTGGCAGACCATCGCACCCTCGGCCATCGCCTTCGGCGCCAACCTGCCGAAAGTCCCCCAGGAAATGACCCTGGACGACATCGCCCGGGTCAAGCAGGACTTCGTCGACGCTGCACGCCGTGCCCGTGAAGTCGGCTTTGAGTGGATCGAGCTGCACTTCGCCCACGGTTACCTGGGCCAGAGCTTCTTCTCCGAACACTCCAACCAGCGCACCGATGCCTACGGTGGCAGCTTCGACAACCGCAGCCGCTTCCTGCTGGAAACCCTGGCCGCCGTGCGTGAAGTCTGGCCGGAAAACCTGCCCCTGACCGCGCGCTTCGGTGTGATCGAGTACGACGGCCGTGACGAGCAGACCCTCAGCGAATCCATCGAACTGGCGCACCGCTTCAAGGCCGGCGGTCTTGATCTGCTCAGCGTCAGCGTCGGTTTCACCATCCCGGAAACCAACATCCCGTGGGGCCCGGCCTTCATGGGCCCGATCGCCGAACGCGTACGCCGTGAAGCCGATATCCCGGTGACCTCGGCGTGGGGTTTTGGCGATCCGAAACTGGCTCAGGCCGCCGTGCAGAACGGTCAGCTGGACCTGGTGTCGATCGGCCGGGCGCACCTGGCGGATCCGCATTGGGCTTATTTCGCCGCCAAAGAACTGGGCGTCGACAAAGCCTCGTGGACCCTGCCTGCGCCCTACGCGCACTGGCTGGAACGCTATCGTTAAGCGTCCCGCGTAAAAAAATGCCGCCCTTGAGGCGGCATTTTTATTTGTCGACGGCACTGGTTACTATCCGCTGCCGGCCGCCTGTGAGTGCGCCCTGCCCGATTGAATTTCCTGCCAGGACCTGCCGATGATCAGAGAGTTGAAAACCTTCGTCTGCGTCGCGCGTCGAGGCACCTTTGCGGCGGCCGGGCGCGAGGTCGGGCTGACCCAATCGGCGGTGAGCGCGCAGATCAAGAACCTCGAAGACGCTCTGGGCGTCACCCTCTTTGATCGCACCGGCCGCGCCGCCACCCTCAACGCCGCCGGACAACGCGCCGTGGCACTGGCCGAAGAAATGCTGCAGCTGTTCGGGCGCATGGGCAGCCCCGACAGCGCCAATGACTTTCGCGGCGCGCTGCGCATCGGCGCCATCAGCACGGCGCAGACCGGCATCCTGCCGCAAGCCTTGGTGGCGCTGCGCAGCAAGGCGCCGTTCATCGAGGCCAGTCTGGTGCCTGGGGTTTCATTGAACCTGCTCAGTCAGGTGGACGCCGGCGAGCTCGATCTGGCGATCATGATCAAACCGCCGTTCGCCCTGCCCAAAGAGCTGCACGCCGAGGTCCTCGCCAGAGAACCGTTCGTGCTCATCACGCCATCCGGCATGCAGGGCGACGACCCTCGGCAGATCCTCAGCGACCACCCTTTCATTCGCTACGATCAGCGCTCGTTCGGCGGCCGCCGGGTCACGCAGTTCCTGCGCGAGCGCAAACTTGAGGTGCGGCAAACCCTGGAGCTCGATGAGCTGGACGCCATCGTCAAGATGGTCCGCGCCGGGTTGGGCGTGGCGCTGGTGCCCATGGCCGGGTTGTGGCTGGAGCATGCGGAGGACGTGCGGATCATCGACCTCGGTGAGCTGACCTTTTTCCGCGAGATCGTGCTGGTGAGCAAATACCTGCAGCGGCACACACCGCTGCTGGAATTGTTCAGAAGCTGCGTCGTGAACGCGCTCCCCCGCGCAGACTGACGCCATTGCCCGTCGTGCAAGTGCGCCTCGGCGGTCACACCTTGAATTTTCCGACCAGCGTCTGCAGGTGCACGCCCAACCGGGCGAGTTCAACACTGGACGCTGCGGTTTGTTCGCTGGCGGCCGATGTCTGCTCGGAGACTTCGCGAACGCTGATCACGCTGCGGTTTATCTCTTCCGCGACGGCGCTTTGCTCTTCAGCGGCAGCGGCAATCTGGTGGTTCATCGACTCGATGGACAGCACCGAGCGGGTGATGCCGCCCAGGGACACCCCGGCGCGCCGGCTCAGTTCGACACTGCTGTCAGTCAGCACGCGGCTGTTTTCAAGGATCCCCGCCACCTGCTGCGTGCCCCTCTGCAGACCGGTGATCAGTTGCTCGATTTCTTCAGTGGAAGACTGGGTACGCTGGGCCAGGCTGCGCACCTCGTCAGCGACCACCGCAAAGCCCCTTCCCGCCTCGCCCGCCCGCGCAGCCTCGATGGCGGCGTTCAACGCCAGCAAATTGGTCTGCTGAGCGACCGACTTGATGACATCGAGGACGCTGCCGATTTTGCCGCTTTCGGTTTTCAGGTCCGCCATTGCCACCGTCGAGTGGCCGACTTCGGCAGCCAGGCGCTCAATTTGATTGATGGCCTGACGCACCACCTCGTCACCGTCGCGGGCCTCACGGGTGGCGGTGGCCGCGGCCTCGGACGCGCTTTCCGCGTTGCGTGCAACTTCCTGCACCGTGGCCGCCATCTCGTTCATGGCCGTCGCCACCTGATCGGTCTCGATCTTCTGGCTGTTGACGCCCGCACTGGTTTGCTCGGTGATCGCTGACAATTCCTCGGCGGCACTGGCGATCTGCGTCACGCCATTGCGCAGCCCGGCAATCAGTTCGCGCAGGTTGACCGTCATCCGCGCCATGCTGCGTTGCAACATGCCCAGTTCGTCTTTGCGCGACACCACACGGGCATTTGTCAGGTCACCACCGGCCACCTGCTCGGCAGTGCGAAGCGCGTCCATCAAGGGCAGGACAATCAAGCGAGTGATCAGCCAGGCCGCAAGAATGCCGAGGATCAATGCGCCCAGTGTCGCGCCGCCCAACACGTTACGGGCGGCGTCCACATCTTCGCTGCGCAATACGGCCTGATTTTTTGCCAGTGCGTTACTGGCGGCAAACAGGCTGGCAATGTCTTCGTTCAACCCCAACTGAGCGTTGGCGGCTCCCGCTTGAGCCTCGCTGAACTGGCTGACCGTCAGCAAATAAGCGTCGAGAGCCGAGCCGAGGTGTTGCACGGCATCGTTTTGTGCCGCCGGCAGCGCCTGACCAAGGACCGTGGTGTAGGCGCGAGCGTCACTGATGGCTTTTTTGGCCGGTGCTTCAAGCTCGGGCTTGAGGCTGTAGGTGTAGCCGCGCAATTGGAAGCGCGCCTGCTCGACCAAGGCCTGCGCCTTCACCACCGCAGCGGTCTGCGCAGCGTCGCCGTTCGCGGAAATTGCGGCCTCAATCTTCTGCAATTGCTCCACCGCGGCGTCCGCATTGCTGCCGAAAATCCCACGAGAGGCCTCGCGATTCTGCACAGATTGAACGTAGTCGCTGAAGTGCGCGCGGTAGCGCTTGACCGCCTCCGTCGCCGACTGAATATGCGGGATATTCAACGCCGAATCGAAATTGGCGCGGCAGTACGCCAGGTGACTGTCGAGGTTGTCCAGCGCCTTGACCACCACAGCGGCGTGATCCGCATCGTAATTGAGCGTGTAGGACAAGCGCGCGATGCGCATGTCACGCGTCAGGTCATTGAGCTTTGAGATGTCGAGAATCCGGTCTCCCCTTTCACTCAGTCCGCCGATCCCGGACCACCCTGCCAACGCTATCAGTAGGGTCAACACCAGCACTGCGCCAAAGCCCAGAGACAGCTTGGATTTGACGCTGATGTTTTCCAGCATCCTGTTCATCGCAGTGAGCATAAGTTTTCCAGTCCGATCCGATCATTAAGAGATGCTGAATCGGTTTATCGGCCGCTGGACAGGTAAGTTGAAGTGGCTGCAGTGCGGCTGAAACGAAAACGGGCGCCTTTGACAAGCACCCGAGGGGCACGCCCGGATTATTTGGCGAACAACTGACTCATGTCCTTGAACGCCTTGAATTCCAGCGCGTTGCCGCACGGATCGAACAGGAACATGGTGGCCTGCTCGCCCACCTGGCCCTGGAAGCGGATGTAGGGTTCGATCACAAACTTCGTTTCCCGGGCGCGCAGACGCTCCGCCAGCGCCTCCCATTCTTCCCAGTGCAAGATGATGCCGAAGTGCGGGACCGGTACGTCGTGGCCATCCACCGCGTTGGAATGCACGGATTCCTGGGAAGTGGTCTTCGGGTGCTCATGGATGACCAGTTGATGACCGTAAAAATCGAAATCGACCCATTGCTCGCTGGAGCGGCCTTCGGAAAGACCAAATACGTCGCCGTAGAAGTGGCGCGCGGCGGCGAGATCGTAAACGGGAATGGCGAGATGGAAGGGCGAGAGGCTCATGGGCGATCCTTGGAGCGGGAATGACAGAGCGGATTGTTGACCCTAATCGCACGCCGTAAAAGCGAATTATCCTTCTGCCGAGCCTCAACAATTTTGATCAATCGGGCGCTTGATACCGCTTGAATCATTCCAAAAACGAAGTTCTGGGAAATTTCATACAGGGCCAATGGAACTTTCGTAGTGGCGTTCTGCCCTACATCCGTTCGGGTGATTACTCTCCCCGGTTTTATTGACCTTTCTGGCTATCTCCACCATGAAAAAGCTACTGCTCGCTGCCCTTTGCCTGTCTTCTTTCGCCATGACCGCCAACGCCACGCAGATCTCCGGTGCATTGGGTGCCACCAGCCAAGGTGGCGTCACCGGCCGCGTTGCCCTGGGTTTCGACTGGGACAAGTCCTGGCTGGAAAGCTCCACCGGCAAGCTGACCGGCTATTGGGACCTGGGCTACACCTACTGGGAAGCAGGCAAACAGGCAGGCGCTCGCCACTCGGCGTCCTTTGCCCCAGTGTTCGTTTATGAGTTCGGCAGCGGTCCGGTGAAGCCCTATATCGAAGCCGGTGTGGGCGTTTCGTTGTTTACCGGTTCATCTGCGGGTGACCAGAAGTTCGGTTCCGCTTTCAACTTCGAAGACCGTCTCGGTGCCGGCCTGAAATTCGGCGACACCCAGCGCGTCGGCCTGCGCGTTACCCACTATTCAAACGCAGGAATCAAGGAGCCTAACGACGGGATCGAATCCTATGCGCTGGTCTACAGTCATGCGCTCTAAGGGATGAGGACTTAGCTGCGAGCTCGAGGCTTCAAGCTTCAAGCGCTGTACTTCGTGCTTGGGCCGCATAAGTCGAATGCCAGAGGGCTGCTTTTTGCAGCCCTTTTTTTTGGCGTCTGCCCTGCTCCACTTCCTCACGTCCTCGCCCTCCGCCCTCCTCGCTTAGCACGGTTACATGACTTGCGGGCCGTACACCCAGGACCGATTGTCAGATTCCAGTCAAATAGAGGCCTGTTTTGCGCAGCAAGCCATTCATCTATCCCGCTGGCCGCCGATAGCCCGACTGACACACTGCAATCCTTTCCCTGCAATCGCTTGAAGGCCCTCAAGGCATGACCAAATCCCTGAAATTCAGCCATAAAATCCTGCTGGCGGCGTCGCTGGTGGTGATCGCCGCGTTTACCTTATTCACCCTCTACAACGATTATCTGCAACGCAACGCCATCCGGGATCAGTTAAGGGAAAGTCTGAACCAGATGGGCGAAAGTACGGCCGGCAATATCCAGAACTGGATGTCGGGACGCATCCTGCTGGTGGAAAACGTCGCCGAGGGCGCCGCCGTGTCGTCGCCCGAGGTGTTCAACGGGCTGCTCGGTCAGCCAACGCTGATCTCGACGTTCATGAGCATCTACCTGGGCAGAGCCGATGGTTCATTCGTAACGCAACCGCCTGATGACATGCCCGGCGATTACGACCCGCGCACCCGCCCGTGGTACACCGATGCACTGAAGGCCGGCAAGACGACCTTGACCGAGCCCTATCTGGACGCCGTGACCAAAGGCCTGATCGTGACCATCGCCACGCCGGTGAAAGGCCCCTCCGGCGTCGCCGGCGTTGCGGGCGGCGACCTGAGTCTGGAAGTGCTGGTGAAGATGATCAGTGCGCTGCGCCTGCAGAACGACGGCCATGCTTTCCTGGTCGACGCCAACGGCCGCATTCTCGTGCATCCGGACACCTCGCTGGTGATGAAAACCCTGGCCGAGGTCTACCCGAACGCTACGCCGCGCCTGTCCGAAGACGTCAGCGAAAGCGAGCACGCCGGCAAGACCGAAGTCGTCACCTTTGCTCACGTTGACGGTCTGCCGTCGGTCAACTGGTACGTCGGCATCGCGGTGGACAAGGCCCAGGCCTACGCCGCACTGGGCGATTTCCGTAACTCGGCGATCGTCGCCACGATCATCGCCGTGGTCCTGATCATTGCGCTGCTGGGCGTGTTGCTCAGCGTGCTGATGCGTCCGCTGAACACCATGGGCCGCGCCATGCACGACATCGCGGCAGGTGAAGGCGATCTCACCAAGCGCCTGGAGATCCTCAGCCAGGACGAATTCGGCTACCTGGGCAACGGCTTCAACCTGTTCGTGGAGCGGATCCATGACTCCATGCGCGAAGTGGCCTCCTCCACCGTGCAGCTCAACGAAGTCGCGCTGCGCGTGGTCAGCGCGTCGAACTCCTCGATGCTGAACTCCGATCAGCAGGCCAACCGCACCAGCAGTGTGGCGGCAGCCATCAACGAGCTGGGCGCTGCGGCGCAGGAGATCGCGCAGAACGCCGCCATGGCGTCCGGGCATTCCAGCGATGCGCGCAATATGGCGTCCAGTGGTCAGGCCGTGGTCGGTCAGAACATTCAGGCGATGAACCGTTTGTCGACACGCATCAGCGGCGCCAGCGAGCAGATCGAGCAGCTCAACACCAAGACCGCCAACATCGGGCAGATTCTGGAAGTCATCACCGGGATCTCCCAGCAGACCAACCTGCTGGCCCTCAACGCTGCCATCGAAGCAGCACGCGCCGGGGAAGCCGGGCGCGGGTTTGCCGTGGTCGCTGACGAGGTCCGCAGCCTGGCCCACCGCACTCAGGAATCGGCCAGCCAGGTGCAGAAAATGATCGAGGAGCTGCAGCACGGCGCCCGTGAAGCGGTGGCGATCATGAACGACAGCCAGCGCGAGAGCCATGAAAGCGTCAGCATCGCCAATCAGGCCGGCACCAGCCTGGAAAGCGTGACCGTGCGCATCGGCGAGATCGACGCGATGAACCAGTCGGTCGCCACCGCCACCGAGGAGCAGACTTCGGTGGTCGAAGCGATCAACGTCGACATCACCGAAATCAACACACTGAACCAGGAAGGCGTGGAAAACCTGCAGGCCACGTTGCGCGCCTGTTCCGACCTGGAACGTCAGTCGGTGCGTTTGACGCAGCTGGTGGGCAGTTTCCGTATCTGAGGCAAGACGGAGCGCTGTTCATCGCAAACCTGACGCTTGATCGGTCAGTCCTTGCGAAAACAGCGCTCCGACGAAATGATGGCACTAAGACATCACCGATGATGTCATAGTCCGGTAACCCATCTCTTTGGTGCAACATGCTTTCCTTTGTCCTCGATCGACCTGGCCCCCATGACGCGCAACTTCTCGCCGAGGTCGATCGCACCATCGCATCGCGTTTTCGCAGCCTGCGTTTCAGCACTGAGCTGGAACAGCGCTACGAGGCCGAAACGCTTGAGCAACGCCGCCAGTTTCTGTCCGCCGTGGGCATCGGCGGCATCCTCATCTACAACCTGTTCATGGTCAGCGACTGGCTCAGCCTGAACGACATGTTTACCTACGTGGCACTGGGCCGTGTCTGCCTGATGACGCCGATCTTTATGATTCTGCTGATCATCGCGCGGCGCGCCAGCACCCGACGCATTGTGGAAGCGACGGCAGCCATCGGCACCGTGACGTGTTCGGTGATGCCGCTGATAGCGATGATCTACAGCGAAAGTCCGTTCCGCTTGCACTATCAGCTGGGGATGCTGCTGATCATGGTGTATTGCACGGTGATCCAGCAGGTGCCGGTGCGCTGCGCGGCGGTGGCCATGGCCTGCATGCTGGTCATTCAGCTGGTGACCACTTACCTCGCTGAGTTCGCCGACTTTCAGATCTGGCAAGCCAATGCGCTGTTGTTCTTCTCCACCGCGGCGTTGCTGATGATGGCGTCGTGGTTTCTGGAACACGGAAGCCGCCTGAGTTATCTGTTTGCGTTGCGCGGGCAGTTGCTGCGAGCGCAACTGGTGGAACTGGCGCGCATCGATTCGCTGACGCAATTGTTCAACCGGCGTTTTCAGGGCGAGGTGCTGGCCTCCCTGTGGAGCCGCGCAACGCAGACCCCCACGAACGTCGCGGTCATCCTGCTGGACATCGATCACTTCAAATCCTACAACGACAACTACGGGCATCTGCAGGGCGACACCTGCCTGCGGTTGCTGAGTGGCGTGATCCAGCGCACGGCGCAGAAAGCCGACGCCCTGACCTTTCGCTTCGGCGGCGAGGAAATCATGGTGCTCATGACCCACGCCCACCCGGCTCAGGCCAGGGCCCTGGCAGAAAACCTGCGTGCTGCGGTCGCCGCGCTGAACGTGCCCCACCCGGTGCTGGGCGACGGCGCCAGGGTCACCATCAGCCTGGGCGTCGCCATCGCCAGCGCACCTCAGACCAGCGCCGAAGCGCTCATCGCCATGGCCGACAAGGCCCTCTATGCCGCCAAGGGCGAAGGCCGCGACTGCCTGCGCTGCGCCCCCGCTGAAGTGGCCTAGTAGGCCCGCTAACCCATAATAGGACCGGCTAACGCGAACTTTGCGGGACCGGCTTTAGCCGGGAAGGCGTTGGTCGTCACACTGCAGAATCGAGGGTGCCCACCCTAGCCTCTTCCCGGCTGAAGCCGGTCCTGCCAAGCGATCTTCATCGCTCGCAGACTCCTCATCTCTCCAACAGTGCCAGAAAAGCACATCCCTCCAAACGTCAATTACGTGACACCAACAACCACCAAAATGTGCCGATCGTCACAAAACGACGGTTTTCCGACATACGGCGACAACTTTTCCGTTCAGGTGGGTCATACCTGCTGCAGTGCCGATTGGAAATTGGCACGCAGCGTGACCTCAGCCTGTGACCGGAGATAAGTACATGATTTTTAACGTCCAAAATTTTGGCGCCAAGGGAGATGGCGTCTCTGACGACACCGCGGCCATCCAACAAGCGATTGATGCAGCTGCGGCGGCGGGTGGAGGACAAGTCTATGTACCCCCCGGGACCTACATCGTCTCAGGCGGCGAGGAACCGTCCGACGGCTGCCTCATGCTCAAGAGCAACGTCTACATGTACGGCGACGGCATGGGCGTCTCCAACATCAAGGTCGCGGACGGTTCGGACACGAAAATCACCGGCGTCATCCGCTCCGCCTACGGCGAAGAGACCCACGACTTCGGGCTGAGCAACCTGACCATCGACGGCAACCGGGACAACACCACCGGCAAGATCGACGGCTGGTTCAACGGCTACATCCCGGGCAAGGAAGGTTACGACTCCAACGTCACCCTCGATGGCGTGGAAATCAAGGACTGCTCCGGTTACGGCTTTGACCCCCACGAACAGACCGTGAACATGGTCATCAAGAACAGCGTGTCCCACGGCAACGGCCTGGACGGCTTTGTCGCTGACTTCCTCAGCGACAGCACCTTCGAAAACAACATCGCCTACGACAACGATCGCCACGGTTTCAACGTGGTCACCAGCAGCCACGATTTCACCCTCAGCAACAACGTCGCCTACGGCAACGGCGGTGGCGGCATCGTCGTGCAGCGCGGCAGCGAGAACATCCCTTCGCCGAACAACATCACCATCACCGGCGGTGAGGTCTATGGCAACGGCGCCGAAGGCGTGCTGATCAAGCTGTCCAGCGAGGTCACCATGACCGGCGTCGACATCCACGACAACGCCAGCGCCGGCGTTCGCATCTACGGCAGCAACAACGTCGACGTCATCAACAACACCCTGAGCAACAACTCACTGGGCGGCGGCGTACCGGAAATCATCATTCAGTCCTACGACGACACCAAGGGCGTTTCCGGCAAGTATTACAACGGCAGTGACAACACCGTTCAGGGCAACACCATCAACGGCAGCGCCCTGTCGACCTATGGCGTGGCCGAGCGCAACGAAGACGGCACCGACCGCAACGCCATCATCGGCAACACCATCACCCATACCACCAAGGGCGACACCCTGGTGTATGGCGATGGCAGCTACGTCAGCGCGACCGTGCCAGTGGTAGCGGTTCAGGGCACCGACGGCAACGACACCCTGCTGGGCAGCGACGCCAACGAGATCTTCTACGCCGGCGCGGGCAATGACACCGTCAACGGCGGTGGCGGCAGCGACATCCTCATCGGCGGCGCCGGGGTCGACAAGCTCACCGGCGGCGCGGGCGCGGACATCTTCCGCTTCACCAGCGAGTCCGACAGCTACCGCACCGCGACCACCAGCTTCGACGACACCATCACCGACTTCGACCCGACCCAGGACAAGATCGACCTCGCCGGCCTGGGCTTCACCGGGCTGGGCAACGGCCGTGGCGGCACCCTGCAGATCAGCTACAGCGCCAGCAACGACCGCACTTACATCAAGGATTACGATGCCGACACCAACGGCAATCGCTTCGAGCTGATCCTCGCCGGGAATCTGGTCAGCGCACTGACCGCCGACAACTTCATCTTCAACCGCACCCTCACCGGCACCACCGGCAACGACTCGCTGCAGGGCACTGACGGGGCAGACACCTTGCTGGGTCTGGCCGGCAACGACAGCCTGGCGGGCGGCGCCGGGGACGATCGTCTCGACGGCGGCGCGGGGCAGGACACCCTGAGTGGCGGCGCTGGCGCTGACACCTTCGTGTTTTCCAGCCGCACCGACAGCTACCGCAACTACAACGCCGGCGGCGCCAACCTGGGCGACGTGATCACCGATTTCGACGTCACCGCCGACAAGATCGACCTCTCCAAGCTGGGCTTCACGGGCCTTGCCGACGGCATGAACAACACCGTGTACGCGGTGCTCAACGACGCCGGCGACAAGACTTACATCAAATCGCTGACCGCCGATGCCGAGGGCAACCGCTTTGAAGTGGCGCTCGTGGGCAACTACCTCGACAAACTGACCAGCGCCAACTTCGTGTTCGCCACCGCCCCGACGGTCAATCAGGCGCCCGTCGTCGCCAACCCGCTGCTGGATCAGAACGCCACCGAAAACACGCCGTTCAGCTACGTCGTGCCCGGCACCAGCTTCACCGATCCGGACAACGACACCCTCAGCTACAGCGCCACCCTGGCCGATGGCACGGCGCTGCCGACCTGGCTGATTTTCGATGCCGCGACCCGCACCTTCAGTGGCACCCCAGGCAACACGGCGTCGGGCACCTACGCAATCAAGATCACCGCGAGCGACGCCACCAACGCCACCGTCAGCGACAGCTTCACCCTTGCCGTGCAGGACGTGCCGGTAACGCCGGGCGTGATCAACGGCACGCCGGGCAACGACACGCTGACCGGCACCACCGGCAACGACCAGATCTTCGGCGGCGCGGGCAATGACACCCTGAACGGCGGCGACGGCAACGACGTCCTCATCGGTGGCGCCGGTGCCGACAAACTCACCGGCGGTGCGGGGGCGGACGTGTTCCGCTTCACCTCCACCCAGGACAGCTACCGCACGGCGACCACCAGCGCCAGTGACCAGATCCTTGATTTCGATGTCACCGCCGACAAAATCGACGTCTCGGGCCTGGGCTACGGCGGCCTGGGCAACGGCCTCAACGGCACGCTGCAGGTGACCTACAACGCCAGCACCAACCGCACCTACGTCAAGGACAACGTCGCGGACGCCAACGGCAACCGTTTCGAACTGTCCCTGGCGGGTAATCTGGCCGGCAGCCTCAACGCCAGCCACTTCGTCTTCGCCAGCCAGAATGCGCCCGTCAACGTGGCGCCGGTGGTGGTGATTCCGCTGCTGGACCAGAACGCGACGGAAAACTCGCCGTTCACCTACGCGGTCACCAGCAACAGCTTCTCCGACGCCAACAACGACGCGCTGACCTACACCGCGACCCTGGCCGATGGCAGTGCCCTGCCCGACTGGCTCACATTTGACAGCGCCCGCCTGACCTTCAGCGGCACGCCGACCAGCACCGCCTCCGGCAACTACACGCTGCTGATCAAGGCCACCGACCCGTCGGGGGCGTCGGTCAGTGACAGCTTCGCCCTGGCCGTGGCCGATGCGCCGGCCAGCACCATCACCGGCACCGACAACGGCGAAGCGATCGCCGGCACTGCCGGCGCCGACCTGATCCTCGGCCTGGGCGGCAACGACACCATTCGCGCCGGCGCAGGGCCGGACATCATCGACGGCGGCGCGGGTCGCGACTCGCTGTACGGTGGCGACGGCGCGGATACCTTCCGCTACACCAGCGTCCAGGACAGCTACCGCGACTACAACACCGGCGGTGTCACCGCGACTGACACGATCTACGATTTCACCCACGGCGTGGACAAGATCGACGTCTCCGCCCTGGGCTTCCTCGGCCTGGGCGATGGCAGCAACGGCACGCTGTACCTGAGCCTCAACGCCGCTGGCGACAAAACCTACATCAAATCCAGCGTCCCCGACGCTGACGGTCACCGCTTCGAGATCGCCTTGAGCGGCAACTACATGAACACCCTCACCGCCGACGACTTCGTGTTCGGCTCCCGGGCCGACCAGGACATTCTGTTCCTGCCGACCCTCGGCCAGTCCAACGCACGTCTGCTGCGCATGACCGAAGACGACAGCCAGTCCGGCACCACCATGCTGGTGGACGGTTTGAGCAAATACACCACCTACGACGTGCGCAGCCAGTTCAACGACGCTGACGGCAATGGCATCGACATCGCGGTGGGCGGCAGCACGGTCAACGGCCTGTCGACCCTCGGCCCTGAAGAGCTGAAGCTGTGCTGGTGGCTGACCGACACCGACCAACCGGGCCCGGCCCTGTTGCGCGCCGTGGCCTTGCTGAACGACCAGCTCACCGAGCTGAAGTCGATCGACAACGTGACCATGGGCATCATCTGGGGCCAGGGCGAAGAAGCGGCGCAGGAAATCGCCCGCGCTTCGGACAAGGATGCTGCGGCGGCGGCGTACAAGGCGGCGACCTTGTCGGTGTTCGATTACCTGCACGCGCAGTTCGGCAACTTCAACGTGTACATGATGGAAACCGGTCACTACGACCAGGACGCGGCCCGCGCCCGCGGCTTCTCGGAAGAGAAGATCGCCGGCATCGTCGAAGGTGTCGGCTACGTCCGCGCCACCCAGGAAGCGATCGCCGCCCAGCGTGACGACGTGAAGATTGCGGTGGATTACACCGACCTGCCCCTGCGCCACGAAGTCGACCCGCTGGTCTACCCCGACGACGTCTGGCACTTGCATGAAGAGTCCGCCGAGATCGTCGGTCAGCGTCTGGCCGACTACATCGCCGACGACCTGGGCTTCCACGGTGACCCGAGCGACAACAACAGCGTACAGGCCATCTTCGACGGTGCGCAGAACGAAGGCGGCATGATCTTCGGCACCGACCAGGACGACACCCTGGTGGGTTCGTCCGGCAACGATACGCTGGACGGCGACCTCGGCGCCGACAGCATGACGGGCGGCGACGGCAATGACATTTACATCGTCGACAACGCCTTCGACAGCGTCACCGAAAGCAGCGACTCGCCGTCGCAGATCGACACCGTGCAGGCGTCGGTCAGCTGGACCCTCGGCGCGAACCTGGAAAACCTGGTGCTCACCGGTGTTTCAGCCATCGACGGCAACGGCAACGAGCTGCGCAACTTCATCACCGGCAACGCGGCCGCCAACGTGATTGATGGCGCCGGCGGTGCCGACAGCATGAGCGGCGGCAATGGCAACGACACGTACTACGTCGACAACAGCGGCGACAGCGTGATCGAAACCAACGCCGATCGCGTCTCCGGCGGCATCGACAGCGTGCACAGCACCCTGGCAACGTTCACCCTCGGCGCCAACGTGGAAAACCTGTACATCGACAGCCTCGATGCGGCGAACGGCATCGGTAACGCGCTGGACAACGTGCTGTTCGCCGGCATCGGCAACAACGTGCTGGACGGGCGGGACGGTAACGACACCGTGTCTTACGTTGGCGCGCAGGCAGGCATCACCGCCACGCTGTCGACCTCGGCCCAGCAGAACACTGGCGGCTCGGGCCTGGACACGCTGAAGAGCGTCGAGAACCTGATCGGCAGCGCCTTCGCCGACAGCCTGACCGGCAACAGCGGCGCCAACGTGCTCAACGGCGGCGCCGGCAATGACACGCTGATCGGCGGCTCGGGCAACGATCGTTTGATCGGCGGCGCGGGTACCGATTCGCTCACCGGCGGCACCGGGGCCGACACTTACGTGTTCGACTCTGTCGCCGACATGGGTGTCGGTGCGCTGCGCGACGTGATCAACGGCTTCAAGAGCGCCGAAGGCGACTTGCTCGACTTCAGTGCCCTGGACGCCAATCCACAGACGCCGGGCATCGACGCGTTTACCTTCATTGGCAGCAACGCCTTTGACAGCAACGACGCCACCGGGCAGATACGTTTTGCCGACGGGATCCTCTACGGCAGCATCAACGCCGACGCCACCCCGGACTTCGAAATCCAGCTGGTCGGCGTCAAGGAGCTGCACGTCACTGACCTCGTTGCCTGATTGATCGCGTAAACACAAAAACGGCCTCCGCAATGGAGGCCGTTTTTTTTGCGTGATCAGTACGACCAAACCCTCTGATACACCGCATATCCCCTGTAGGACCGGCTTCAGCCGGGAAGGCGTCAGATGCCACACCCAAAATCCGCTGCGTACTCAATGGCCCCTTCCCGGCTAAAGCCAGTCCCACTAAAAGCATCCCGTGCATCCAATGTGACTGACTGAAACCCGAACGATGGGATTGCATATCCCCTGTGGGACCGGCTTCAGCCGGGAAGGCGTCGGATGCCACACCCAAAATCCGCTGCGTACTCAATAACCCCTTCCCGGCTAAAGCCGGTCCCACTAAAAGCAGGAGTGAGCTTGCTCACGAAGAGGCCGGGACATTCAGTGAATTTTCAGCGGTTGGAACGGCGCCTTCGTGAGCAAGCTCACTCCCACAGGTGCTGTGTTTGCTGCAAGAAAGCGTCGGGGCAGCACTACATCTCACGCTAAACGTTATATGAATCCATCAGGCCTGAGCGCTTGGAAACACTGGCTCCCCCAGATTCAGCATCAGGCGGTTGGCCCAGGCGAAAATCGAGATCGCGTGGATCAAATCCAGCACCTGCCCATCGTCCAGGCCCTGTTCGCGCAACGCCTTGATGTGGGTGGCATCGATCGAGGCCGGGGCCAGTGTCAGGTCTATCGCAAAGCGCACGATGGCTTTTTCCCGGGCGTTGGTGCCCGCCGTGGCAGGGTCGGCGAAGACCTCGCGGATCACGTCGTTGCGCTTGGCCAACTGCTCAAACCGCTGGGCATGCACCGAGGCGCAGTACACGCAGCGGTTGACGCACGAAACCACGGTGCTCGCCAGTTCACGTTCGGCTCGGGACAGCCCGCCCGGGGCGTACATGATGGCGTTGAAGGCCTGGGAACGCTGGCGAAGAATGTCCGGGTGATGGGCCAGGGTCAGGTAATAGTCCGAGGTCTTCGCCTGGGGATGGCTCTCTTCGAGCACCGCGATCTGCTCGGGGGTGGCGCTGTTCAGATCAACCGTCGGCAGCCAGGCCTTCCAGCCCAGTACCTCGTTGGTGAATCCATTGTCGCGAATCGGCTCACTCATCACGCTTCTCCAGCAGAAAGCAGTGCACCCAGCCCTGCGGCCAGACGCACCTGATAGGACATGAACGCAACCAGCTGCGCCAGCACAACGATTTCCTCAGTGCTCAGCCCGACATTGTGCAGCGCCTGCAACGCCGCCTGGTCGCCATGCACTGGCGACTCGATCAATGTCCGGGTGAATTCCAGAATGCCGCGCAATCGAGGGTCGCTCAGCTCATCCAGCGAACCGGAATCAACACTGGCCACGCTCAACGCGTCCACACGCTGGGCGTGCAACTGCGCCAGATAGTGCGCGGCCAGCGTTGGGTGCGGGGTCAGATGGGCGGCGTAATAGGCCACCCACAGGCGTTCGGTCAGCGACAGATTGCCCGGCAGTTCAGGGGCAAAAAACAAATCCTGACTGCCCTGGGTGGCCGAGGCGACCTTGTCGCGGGCATGGCGAACGGTGTGAAGCGTCGAGCCCGGCTGAATACCGAGCAGACCATCAAGCACATCGGGCTCAGTGCCCGGCACAGTGTCCAGCGGGTGAGAGGCGTTCAATGACATGACGTTTCCTGACAGTAAGTGGGACGTCGTCCCCGCCGCGCACCTGCGTCGCCGCGGGGACATGCAGAATCAAGGTTGCTCGGTGACCATGGTCGCGGCGGTGCGGTCGCTCACCAGCGGCTCGACTTTCAGGCCCTTTCGCGCCGCCCAGATGTTCTGGTAATGAAACAGCGGGATGATGCCGACGTCGTCGCTGACCACCTTCACTGAGTCCTCCAGAATCTGCCGACGCTTGGCTTCGTCGAATTCGGCGGTTGAATCGACCAGGGCCTTGTCCACCAGCGGGTTGCTGTAATGACCCCAGTTCGAGGCGCCCTGCCCCTTGCTGCTGTCGACGGTGGTGAGAATGTTGGTCAGCGCGTAGGCCGCCTCGCCGGTGCCGTTGCCCCAGGCGATGACGCTGACCGCCAGTTCATTCTTGTTGGCCTTGCCGGCATACACCGCCCACGGCAGCACTTCGAGCTGCACCTTGACGCCGATCCGCGACCAGAACTGCGCCACCGCCTGCATCGCTTCCGGCGCCTGCGGATAACGGTCGCCCGGCACGTGCACGGTCAGCTGAAAGCCTTCGGGAAAGCCGGCCTGGGCCAGCAGCTCTTTGGCCTGCTTGACGTCGTAGGGGATGTTTTTCACCTGCGGGTTGTAGCCGAAGGTGTTGGCCGGCATCCACTGATTGGCCTCGGTCACGGTGCCTTGCATGATGCGTTCGTCGATGGCCTGGCGGTTGATCGCCAGGGACAGCGCCTTGCGCACGCGTACGTCACGCAGCGGGTTCTCCGCCAGCGGCTTGCCCGCGTTGTCGCGGATGAACTCGTTGGGCCCTTCGCGGAAACTCGGCTGAATGATCAGCGCACGCAGGCCCTGATAAGCAAACACGTTGACGCTCGGGGTCTTGCGCAACCGCTCCACGTCCGTCGGCGAAACCTTGTCGATCACGTCGACATCGCCCGCCAGCAATGCAGCAGTGCGGTTGGCGGCATTGGCGATGAAACGAAAATCGACCTTGTCCCAAGTCGGCTTGCCGCCCCAGTAACTGTCGTTGCGCGCGAAGATCGTCCGGTCACCCGGCACGTAGGAGACGAAGCGATACGGCCCGGTGCCGATCATCGCCTTGCCGGCGTTGTAATCGGCACTGCTGGCGTTCGCCCCGGCGTGGCGGCTGACGATGTAGATCGAGTCGACGTCAGGCAGCAGATTGGCGTTCGGCGTGCGGGTTTTGATGATCAGCGTGTGGGCGTCCTTCGCGCTGACCGACTCGACCGTGCGCATGGCGCCGGCGTACGAGGCGACGCTGCCGGGCACGCTGCGCGCGCGCTCGAAGGAGAACACGAAATCATCGGCGGTCAGCGGCGTGCCGTCCTGCCATTTGACGTCATCGCGCAGGTCGAACTGCCAGGTGGTCGGGTCCACGACTTTCCAGCTTTTGGCCAGGCCCGGCAGGGTCTTGTCATCGTGGCGGTTGACCAGGGATTCGAAGGCGTGCAGCGCCACCGAGCGGTCGCCGGCGTAGTTGTTCAGTTGCGGGTCGAGGGACGAGACCGGGTCGGCGTAACCGATCCGCAGATCCTGGGCCGAGACACCCCCGGCGGCCAGCAGCAGAGCCGTGGCGATCAATGAGCGAACACGTGGTTGCATGGGAGATTCCTTGTACGCAATGGCTGGGGGTTCAGGACGCGCTTCGAGGGGCGCGCTCATGACAGATCGTTGAGGTGACACGCACTCAGGTGGTTCGGCGAAACCTCCCTCAGGGCCGGAACTTCCTCGCGGCAGCGCGCCGTGGCATGCGGGCAGCGAGGGTGGAAATGACACCCGGCGGGCGGGTTCAGCGGGCTGGGGATTTCCCCTTTGATCGCGTCATAACGGGTACTGCGGACATCGAAACGCGGGATCTGCGCCAACAGCGCCTGGGTGTAGGGGTGATTGGCGCGGGCGAACAGGTTATCGACCGAGGCGCTTTCCACCACCCGGCCGAGGTACATGACCACCACGCGATCGCACAGGTGCTCGACCACGCCCAGGTCATGGCTGATGAACAGATAGGTCAGCCCCAGTTCGTCGCGCAGGTCCATGAACAGATTGAGGATCTGCGCCTGAATCGACACGTCCAGCGCGGCCACTGACTCGTCGCACACCAGCAACTCAGGCTGCACCGCCAGCGCCCGGGCGATGCCGATGCGCTGGCGCTGGCCGCCGCTGAACTGGTGCGGATAACGCTGGCGCAGTTGCGGGCTGAGCCCGGCGCGCTGCAGTTGCGCGCTGACGTAATCGTCGAAACCGGCCTTATCAGTCAGACCGTGCAACAGCGCGCCCTCGCCGACAATGCGGTCCACCCGCAGGCGCGGGTTCAGGCTCGACGACGGGTCCTGGAAAATCATCTGCACTTTCAAACGTACGGCGTGGCGCTCTTGCGGGGTCAGGCTGTCCCGCGCCTGACCGTCCACCAGCGCGGTGCCCGACGACACCGGCAACAGCCCCGCGACCATGCGCCCGAGAGTGGACTTGCCGCAGCCGGACTCGCCGACCAGCCCCACCACTTCGCCGCGCTGAATGCGCAGATCCACCCTATCAACGGCGTGGGTGACCGGCCGTGGACGGGTGACGTGCAGGCGTTGCAGCAGACGCTGAACGGAGCTGTCCGCCGCTGTGCCGAAGGTTTTACTGACCTGGCGCAGCTCGATGAGCGGGTTGGATTCACTGCGCATCGGCGGCTCCGGGATGAAAACAACGGACGGTCTGGCCGGGCGCAATCTCACGCTCGGTCGGTTCTTGAGCACAGACCGACGAGGCGCGAGAGCAGCGCGCGGCAAAGGCGCAACCGGTCGGCATCGACAACAGGTCCGGGGCCATGCCGGGGATCTGCCGCAGGCGCTGGCCGCGCTTGTTGCGGCTCGGCAGGCTGTCGATCAGGCCCTGGGTGTAAGGGTGTTGCGGACGGTCGAGCACATCGGCCACCGAACCCTGCTCGACGATGCGCCCGGCGTACATCACCGCCACGTCATCGGCCAGCCCGGCGACCACCGACAGGTCATGGGTGATCCAGATCAGCGAGGTGCCCTGCTCGCGCACCAGCTTCTGCACCTCGCTGAGGATCTGCGCCTGAATGGTCACGTCCAGCGCCGTGGTCGGCTCGTCGGCGATGATCAGATCCGGGGCATGCAGCAGGGCAATGGCAATCGCCACCCGCTGACGCATGCCGCCGGACAGTTGGTGCGGGTAGGCACGCAGGCGCTCTTCCGGGCTGGGAATGCCCATCAGCGTCAGAGTACGACCGGCATGGGCGCGGGCTTCGCGTTTACTGACGGTACGATGGGCACGCACGGCCTCGATCATTTGCGTGTCGACCCGCAGCACCGGGTTCAGGGTCATCATCGGGTCCTGAAAGATCATCGCGATGCGGTTGCCCTGCAGTTCCCGCAAGTCCGCCGCGCTGAGCTGGGTCAGGTCGCGGCCTTTAAAGAGCACCTGCCCGCCGCTGATCCGGCCGGGCGCATCGACCAGGCCGAGGATGGAAAAACCGGTGACCGACTTGCCCGAACCGGACTCCCCCACCAGACCAAGAATCCGGCCGGGCGCGACCCGCAAGGACACGTCGCGCACTGCCGGCAACACGCCCGCGCGGGTGTAGAAAGAGGTGCATAGATTGCGCACCTCCAGCGTTGGCGTTTGCGTGGGGATCAACGCGGCACTGACTTCAGGCAGGCTCATCGCAGCAACCTCGGGTTGAGGACGTCACGCAGACGATCGCCCACCAGATTGATCGCGACGATGGTGATCAACAGCGCCAGGCCGGGAAACAGGCTGATCCAGTACTCGTTGCTGAGCATGTATTGAAAGCCGTTGGCGATCAGCAACCCCAGTGAAGGCTCGGTGACCGGCACGCCCAGACCGAGGAACGACAGGGTCGCTTCCAGCGTGATGGCCCGGGCAATCTGCAGCGCGCCGATGACGATCAGCGGCGGCAGGCAGTTGGGCAGAATGTGGCCCACGACAATGCGCCACGGTCCGATGCCCTGGCCGCGGGCGGCATCCACGTATTCGCGGCGGCTTTCGGTCAGGGCCTGACCCCGCGCCGTGCGGGCGTAGTACGCCCATTCCAGCAGGATCAGAGTAAGCATGACGTTGCCGACGCCCTTGCCCAGCCACGCTAGAATCATCAGCGCCATGAGAATCACCGGAAACGACAGCAGCAGGTCGACCAGCCGCATCAGCAACGCGTCGAGCCAGCCGCCGACGTAAGCCGAGACCAGCCCGACCAGGGTGCCGATGACCGCCGCGATCAGCGCCGAACCGATGCCGACCCACAGGCTGATGCGCAGCCCGTAGAGGATCGCCGACACCAGATCGCGGCCCTGTCCGTCGGTGCCCAGCCAATAGGTGTAACCGCTGTCCATATTGGCGCTGCCGGGTGCGAGCCGCGCATCCAGCACGTTCAGTTGCATGAGGTCGTAGGGGTTTTGCACCACGATCCACGGCGCCAGCACCGCCACCAGCACGATCAGCACAAGCACCAGCAAGCCGATGACAGCGGTGGGCGAGCTGATGAATTCGACGGCGACCCGGCGCCAGGGTGATTGCGCCTGCAGGCCAACGTGGGACGGGACCGGTTTGGAAGCGGCGTTCATCGCGAGCCCTCCACGCGCACCCGGGGATCGAGCAGGTAATACAGGCCATCGACGATCAGGTTAAGCACCACGAATATCACCACCACGACCATCAGATAAGCCACCACCACCGGGCGATCCAGCATGTTGATGCTGTCCAGAATCAGCTTGCCGGCACCGGGCCAGGAGAAAATGCTTTCGGTGACCACGGCGTAGGCGATGGTCGAGCCCAGTTCCATCGCCAGCACCGTCACCACCGGGATCATGGTGTTGCGCATGACGTGCATGCACATCACCCGCATCGGCGAGAGGCCTTTGGCCCGGGCGAATTTGACGAACTCCTGGGGCAGCACTTCGCGCACACCGGCGCGGGTCAGACGCAGCACCAGCGAGATTTTGAACAGCGCCAGATTCAACGCCGGCAGCAGCAGGTGCTGCAGGCCGTCGAGGGTCAACCACGACCACTGCACGCCAAACAGCTCGCGGGTTTCGCCGCGACCACTGGCCGGCAGCCAGCCGAGCTTGATCGAGAACAGCATGATCATCATGAGCGCCACCCAGAACGCCGGCAGCGAGAAGCCGACGATGCTGGCGGCCATCATCATTCGCGACAGCGGGTGATCCGGGTAGGTGCCGGCAAACATACCCAAGGGCACGCCGATTACCACGGCGAGAAACAACGCGCAGAACGCCAGTTCGAAGGTCGCCGGCAAGCGCTGCAGAATCAGGCGCATGGCGTCCTCGTGGTAGACGAAGCTCTGGCCGAGATTGCCGTGCACCGCGCCCTTGATAAAAATCAGGTACTGCTCCCACAGCGGCTTGTCGAGACCGAGGTGGGCGATGGCTTGCAAGCGCTCGGCCTGATTGAGGTCTTCGCCCACCAGAATGTCCATCGGGTTGCCGATGGCGTTGAGGCCGACGAACACCACCAGCGTCATCAGCAACACGACCAGAAAGGACTGAGTCAGTCGCCGCAGCGTCCAGCCGATCATCGAAGCAACTCGTCGGCGGTCGGTTGTCCGGCCACCCATTCGTCACCGAACAGCTCGGGTTCGGCGTAGTTGCGCATGGCGTCGAAGTGCAGCTCGACGTCCTCGACGAACAGCTGACCGATCAGCGCCTGGGCGAGCCGCTTGGCGCCTTCGCTGATGGCCGGGATGTCGCCGGACACCGCGCCGAAGCTCAACGCTGCCGGGTAACTGAAGCAGTGAATATGGTCTAGGCCGGGGCAGGCGCCGGGGGTCTTTTCCTGAAACTCGAAGCACGTGCCCAGATCGGGCAGCTCCGCCAGCTCGGCGTCGCTCTCCCCTGCGGGCGGCTGAAAGCGGTCGCGCCAGACACGGACGTGGGAGGCAAAGGGTGCGAATTCCGGGCGCTGCTGGAAGTGCGTGCGGAAACCGGTGGCGAACACCACAAAGTCGGCCTCGATGCGTGCGGTCGGGGTGTTCAGCCACACGCCGCCGGCCGGGTTCTGCGCGACGGAGGTGACTGGACTGTTGAGCAGAAACCGCGCGCGGCCCGAGCCGGAGACGCGCAAAGTGCTCCCGCGCGGCGGCGGCACCTGCTGGGTGTTGAGGTAATTGCGGATGCGCCACTTCCAGGCATCCGGCAGACGCCAGTAGCCGTGGGTCATACCCGGGTTGCCAGCGCCTTTGCCCTTGTTGATGCGCGGCAATTCGGCACGGCGGATCAGCAGGTCCACTTTGCTCGCCCCTGATTCCAGTGCGGTGGCGGCACTGTCCATGGCCGATGCACCGCCGCCGATCACGGCCACGCGCTTGCCCTCGAACCACTCGGGTTGCAGGCCATCAGCCGAATGGGCCCAGAGATGGCGCGCCAGGGTGTGGGCGAAATCGGGGACCCACGGCCCGCCAAGGCCGTCCCGTCCGGTGGCCAGAACCACGTGACGGGCCCGCAGATGGAGGGTGTGACCGGCGGTTTCGACGTCCAGCTCGACCAGCCCGTCGGCACGGGGCGCCACATGGCTGACCCGGTGCTCATTGCGCACGTCCAGCGTCAGGACCTTGCGGTACCAGCGCAGGTATTCAGCCCATTGCAGGCGCGGAATCTTGTCCAGCGCCGCCCAGCCTTCGCTGCCGAACTGCGCCTCGTACCACGCGCGGAACGTCAACGCCGGCAGGCCCAGGGCCGGGCCGGTGAGTTGTTTGGGCGAGCGCAGGGTTTCCATGCGCGCGGTGGTCGCCCACGGACCTTCGAAACCGGCTGGCGCCTGATCGAACACCACTGCCGCCACGCCTGCATGCTTGAGCTCCGCCGCCAGTGCCAGGCCGGCCATGCCGCCGCCGATGATCGCCACGTCCAGCACCGGCGCGCCTTCACTGCAAACGGGTTTGACCCATGGGCTGGCCGGCAGATCGAGCCAGGTCAGGTCCTGTCGCAGACGGCTTTCCAGTGCGGCAAGACCTGAGGGAATCAGCGTGTCGGACATCGGGAGTACTCGGGAGTCGATCGGGTGATGCTTGATGTTGAATTCAAGAAACGTTCCAAAACCGTCAAATAATGAATTCATGGATACTATGAATGCTTAATCCGAATACTAAAAGCCGGTCCTTATTCTCGCAACGCGCAAAAAAGCATATCGATATAGCTAAACGTAGGATGAGTGTCAGCTATGCACCCTTCCCGGCTAAAGCCGGTCCCACTAGGGTTTTGTGTCGCTGCGGATTGATGCGCCGAGCGCGGAATTGTGGGACCGGCTTCAGCCGGGAAGAGGCCAATACATCCGCCGCATCTGTAGCGCCAATGACGCACCCTTCCCGGCTGAAGCCGGTCCCACTAGGGTTTTGCATCGCTGCAGATTGATGCGCCCAGCGCAGAGTTGTAGGACCGGCTTCAGCCGGGAAGAGGCCAGTACATCCGCCACACCTGTAGCGCAAATGACGCCCCCTTCCCGGCTGAAGCCGGTCCTACAGGGATATGGGTCATTGCGAAATCGCTGCGGCGTACGCGGAATTGTAGGACCGGCTTCAGCCGGGAAGAGGCGAGTGAATCCGATACATCTATAGCGCCAATGACGGCCCCCTCCCGGCTAAAGTCGGTCCCACAAGAAGTGTTCCAACCGCCGCACCTCGGGCGCGGCCGAGATTTCCCTGTGGCTCATCTATTCCGCATAAATGCTCTGCAGCAGCGCATCGTGTGCACTGGCCTCGTGCATGAGCATGTCGGGCAGCAGTTGTCGGGCCGAGCGGGCGATTTCCTCAATCAGTGCCTGGGCAACATCCGACAGCGGGTGGGCGAACGCGGAGATCAGGCCGAAGAAGAAGGGAATGTTGCAAGCGATGGGCCGCACCACCACACCTTCCACCGGAACACCCATCGCGGTGAACGGGTCCACCAGCGCGATGCCCAGCCCGGCCCGGGCCATCTGCATGGCGATCAGCGAGGTATTGGTGTCGAGCATGCGCGGCGTTCCACCTCCTGCATCGGCAAAGGCCTTGTCGATGCGTCGGCGAAAGCGGTAGGGGTTGGCCATAGTCACCAGCGTTTGCTGAGACAGCAGCTCCATCGACAACACGTCATGACGCGCCAGTTCGGAATCCGCTCGAAGCACTGCCACACAGGGCGCTTCGCCGATCCAGTGGATGTCCAGGCCGCGATGCTCCAGCGGCAGGCTGACCGCGCCCAGGTCCATGGTCTTGGATAACACCGCCTGAACCACGTTCTCCGGCGACATGCTTTGCAGTTGCACCTGCTGCGGCCGCAGATGCTCGGGCAAACGCGCCAGCGCAGCGGGCAGCAGCCCCGCCGCCAGCGCTGAAATCGCCACCAGTTTGATCTGATGGTTTTCCTCCTGGGCGATATGCGCCGCGCGCTGGCGAATGTTGCGGATGCCCAGCAGCGCGCTCTCCACCTCGCCGTACATCATGAACGCCTTGTGGGTCGGCGTGACTTTCGGGCCGCTGCGCTCGAACAACGCGAACCCCAGTTCCTGCTCCAGCTCCTGAATGACCCGCGTGACCGAAGGCTGCGAGCGGCCCAGCATCTTGCCAGCGGCGGTGACACTCCCTGCGGACATCACCGCCGCAAATGCTTCCAGTTGACGCAGATCCATAAACAGAGCCTTACCACGGGGTTAATGAAGACAGCGCGCAACCAGCGAGGCAGCGGGTTCGCGAGTGGCCGAAGTCTACACGGTGAGGCGAAAACGGCGCGAGGTCGTCTACCCGACCCTCGGCGCCGGTGCCCGTCCTTGTACGATCCTGACTTCAGTGATCGTCATTTGAGTACAGATCCCGGCCATTCATCCGCCACGGGTGTCGATCATCGACTGCCCTGCAACTCGATGGAATTTTCGCGAACCGCCTCCCTCTGAACCTACATATCAAGAAAAGTCAGCAGGCTACCCATGACCTCTTTACAGCTTCTTTCCGAGCGTTCTGCCACGGCGCACTTATCCAACGGCGCCCACCACTCGCTTTACTCCTGTCTGCTGCGCGGACAGGTGGAAGCCGAGCGGGACAACGCCCGTGATTTTCTTCAGGAGCAGCTGGAAATCGCGAAGACGCTGCCATCCAACCTGCCTACTGACCTGAATGATCTGTCGGCATGGGTGGCCAATAACAGTCATTCAGTGGCCGAGCAATATCGCGTCTATCTGGAGGAACGCCGTGCCGGCGGGCCCCGCAAGTTCTTCACCAACAAAGCTCACGCCCTGTTCTTCCTGCAAAGCGTTGCACCGAGCAAGCTGGTGGACGGCGCCTGGCTGTACGGCACGGTGAAGCATGCCAATGACTGGCGCTATCACGGCCTGATCCGCACCTACCTCGAAGAGCTGGGCGACGGTGAGCCAGCACTCAACCACGTGGTGCTGTACCGCAACCTGCTCACCGAACACGATTGCGCGCCGATCGCGCAGCTGGACGACTCGTTGTATTTGCAGGGCGCCATTCAACTGGGTCTCGGCCACTTAAGCGACGAGTTCCTGCCAGAAGTGCTGGGCTACAACCTCGGCTACGAACAACTGCCGCTGCACCTGCTGATCACCGCCTTCGAACTGAGTGAGCTGGGCATCGACCCGTATTACTTCACCCTGCACGTGACCATCGACAACGCCAGCTCGGGCCACGCCCACAAGGCGGTACAGGCCGTACTGGATCTGTTGCCGAACGACGAGAGCAAGGGTGAATTTCTTCAACGTCTGCGCGCAGGCTACCTGCTCAACGATCTGGGCATTGGTTCGACCGACATCGTCCGCGCCTTCGATCTGGAAGAAGAAGTGGTCTCGATGCTGGAGACCAAAAGCACTTTCGGCCAGCACATGCATTCGGATTATTGCCGCCTCGAAGGGCGCACGATCAATGACTGGCTCGCCACCCCCGGCCAGAGCCGTCAGCTGCTGAGTGCGCTGGAAGATCGCGGCTGGATCAAGCGCAATCAAGACCCGCAGGACAGCCGTTTCTGGCAACTGATCGACGGCCCCGGCGCGGTGATGTTCGGTGTGTTCAGCGGTTATGAAATGCAGCTGTTGAAAGACTGGATCGCCGGTGACTGGCAGGCCGCCGAGCAGAGCAACCCGTTCCGCACCCGCTTTCGTCGCCGCCACGTGGCCGCAAACGACGTCGCGCAGCCGCGCAACGCCCCTTCCCTGCCCCTGGAAAAACTGGTTGAGCTGATCGCTCCCGATTCCCATCCAACGCCGGAAGGTCTGGCGGCCACCCGAATCTATGCCCGCCAGTTGGCGCAAGGAAGCCTGACACGATGAACCAGCAGACATTGCTCGAGCCGACATTCGATACCCCGGAAATGACCGACGAAAGCCACGACCTCGCGCTGCTGCAGTTGGGCCAACGCCTGCAGGCTGATCACTATCGTTTCATGACGGTCACACCCCTGACCCATCAGCGCGTCAACGGACGTGAGCAGAACCGTAAAGCCCGCAGCCTGCGCGACGTTTTCGGCTGGAGCCGCCCTTTCGAAAGCGGCCTGCTGGACGAAGCCGAGCTCGAAACCTTGCTCGCCGCCGGTGTACTGCGTGCCCATGCCGGCCTGTGGGTCAGCGACGTGCGTTGGTCGAGCCTCGACGATTTGCTGTTCGTCCACTCCGCCTTCCCCACCGTGGCCCACGATTCGGTGTTCTTCGGACCCGACACCTATCGCTTCGCCCAGGCCATCGAGGAGCATTTGCGCACCTCGACGCACCCGATCCGCACCGCCGTCGACATCGGTTGCGGCAGTGGCGTCGGCGCGATTTTGATCGGCCGTGCCCGTCGGGATGCCAGCGTGCTGGCCGTGGACATCAACCCCACTGCGTTGCGCTTTACCGCCGTCAACGCGTCATTGGCCAAGGCCGATAACGTGGTCGCCTACCACAGCGACATTCTGGCGGGCACCACGGGCGAGTTTGACTTGATCGTCGCCAACCCGCCTTACATGAAAGACAGTCAGGAACGCGCCTACCGCCATGGTGGCGATCAGCTCGGTTCGGAGCTTTCGGTGCGCATTCTGGCCCAAGCCATCGAGCGACTGGCCCCGGGCGGCAGCGTCTTGCTGTACACGGGCGCTCCCTCGGTGGACGGCGTTGACCTCTTCCTTGAGCAGGCGCGCAAGCTTGTCGACCGTCCTGACCTCGCCTGGTCCTATCGCGAGATGGACCCTGACGTGTTCGGTGAAGAGCTGGAAACCGAGACCTATCAGGAAGCTGACCGCATTGCCGCCGTGGTGCTGACGGTGACGCGGATCCAGTGATCTATCCGACCACGCCGGATGGCCGCTATTTCGTGGTCAAGGGCCAACTGTGGCGCTGCAGCAACCCCGCCCTTGGCGAAGAAGAGCGGCAGCAGTGGGTGAACGCGCTGATGAAGGCCCGTCAAGCGGTCAAAGCCGCCAAACGCGCCGACGATGCAGACGCGCTCAAGGCGGCCCGTGCTTCGGTCAACGCGGCGAAGATTGCACTGGGTGAGCGCGGTCCGGTGTGGTGGTCGGACGGTGCAGCAGATTTCAATCGCTACAAGGCGATGAATACGCCCTATCGGAACTGGTTCGAGTCACTGCAACAGTGAGCTGCGGCTGACGCCAGACTTGCAACACTTGACCTGACAGCGGCGCGTTATCAAATTCTCTGAACGATTAACGCGTTCATTGCGTCGGAATAAGTACGGGCACTCAAGCCACGTCAAGGACAGAAGAGGAACTTCACTATGGCAAATCTTATTCAGACTTCCGCACTCGCATTGTTGATGGCCATCGGTAGCCAAGGCGCTTTCGCTGCCCAGGACAATGACGACTTCGTTGAAGATGCATCCGCCAAAGGTGTGGCTGAAGTCGAAGCTGGCAAACTCGCGCTGGAAAAAGGCAGTTCTGCGGATGTAAAAGCGTTCGCGGAAATGATGGTGAAAGACCACACCGCCGCCAACACCAAACTCAAAGGTATCGCTGACACCAAAAAGCTGGAAGTCTCTGACAACGCCATGCTGATGGACAAAGCGAAAGCGATGATCCTGGAATTGCGCAGCTCGAAGTCGTTCGATCAGGCGTATGCGAACAACCAGGTTGTCGCCCACGAACAAACCATTGAGCTGTTCAAGAAAGAAGCCGCTGAAGGTAAGGACGCTGATCTGAAAGCGTTCGCGACGGCGACTCTGCCTAAGCTGGAAGAGCACCTGACCCACGCCAAGGCCCTGGCCAAAGCACATGGCGGTGACGCTGCCAAATAATTCGGACGGTGCCTGTTAAAGGCTAATTCGAACATTTAGTTGAGAGAGGCAGGGTTTAGAGACCCTGCCTTTTTCATATCTGTCAGAGTGTCTTCATGGGACATACGCCCGCCCCTTAGTACGTGAGGCCCGACATGAGCAATGCAACCCGCAATCAAATGGCTGTTGTCCTCAACCAACTCAACGAACTTCGCGGCAGCGTGAACGAACTGTTCCGCCTTGAGCTGTCCGAGGTCACCGAGCTGACCGGGCACCAGACGGTGGACGACAAGCAGAGCATCGCCCAGTGCTTCACCACGCTGGAAGCCTCCATCGTCGACATGGAGCAGACCCTGTCGATGCTGGCGGAAGCGACCGAGCAGCGTGGGGCTGTTTGACCTGCTCCGCTATCGTGATCTTGCAGTGTCTGGGCCGACGCCTTCCCGGCTAAAGCCGGTCCTACTATGGAACCGCGATCCTTTAGTGGGACCGGCTTTAGCCGGGAAGAGGCCCGTCCAGGCGCCATCATGTTTGCGGGTGTAGGGAGACGATCGCTCCCACTCTGGAACTCCGCCCTCGCCGCGAACTCTGCGTTTAACAGACACATGCCGCAGGGTGAGGGATTTCCATGAGCGCCGGACTGGACGAATACAACCGCAAGCGAGATTTCGACGCCACGCCGGAGCCCTCAGGCAGCACGAAGAAGAAACGCACTTCGAGCGGAAAGGCAGCCCATGCCCTTCAGTTCTGCATCCAGAAGCATGACGCCTCCCGCCTGCATTACGACTTCCGCCTCGAAATCGATGGAACCCTGAAAAGCTGGGCCGTGCCCAAGGGCCCTTCGCTGGACCCCAAAGCCAAGCGCCTGGCGGTCCATGTGGAAGACCACCCCGTCGAATACGCCACCTTCGAGGGCAGCATTCCCGAAGGGCATTACGGTGCAGGCGACGTCATCGTCTGGGACCGCGGCGTGTGGACGCCCCTCTCCGACCCCGCCGACGCCTACGCCAAGGGCAAACTCAAATTTGAATTGCAGGGCGAGAAGCTCGGCGGCGTGTGGAACCTGGTCAAGACGCACATTCCCGGCAAGCAGGAACAGTGGTTTCTGATCAAGCATCAGGACGAGTTCGCCCGGCCGGAAACCGACTACGACGTGGTCAAGTCGCTGCCCGACAGCGTGCTCAGCGAGCGCACCCTGATCCCGAAAAAACGTGGCGGCAAGTCGACCGCGTCCAGGTTGGCAAAGCCCCGGCCTGAACAGCCGAAGCCCGTAGAGAAGGTCCCTGCCCCGCGCAAGAAATCCGCCAAGGCGCAGCTGGTGGGCGCTGAACCTGCAGAACTCCCGGACCTCATCAAGCCGGAACTGGCCACGCTGGTGGAGTCCGCCCCCGAAGGCGACTGGCGCTACGAGATCAAATTCGATGGCTACCGGGTCATGGCGCGGGTCGCCGACGGCAAGGTGCAGCTGTTCACCCGCAACGGCCATGACTGGACCCATAAACTGCCGCGCCAGGCCGAAGCCATCGCCGGGCTGGGCCTTGAGTCGGCCTGGCTCGACGGCGAGATGGTCGTCGCCAACGACGACGGCGTGCCTGACTTCCAGGCCCTGCAGAACGCCTTCGAGGCCGGCCGCAGCGGCAACATCATTTATTACCTGTTCGACATGCCTTTCCTGAACGGCATGGACCTGCGGGAAGTGCCGGTGGAGCAGCGACGCACCGCGCTGTCCAAGGTGCTCGAACGCACCGACGACGAGGTGCTCAGGTACTCCGAAGACTTCGCCGAAGTGCCGGAAGTCCTGCTTAACAGCGCCTGCCAGATGAAGATGGAAGGCCTGATCGGCAAGCGCGCCGGCAGCCCCTACGTGTCACGCCGCAGCGGCGACTGGATCAAGCTCAAGTGCAAACGCCGCCAGGAATTCGTCGTCGTGGGCTACACCGATCCGAAAGGCGCGCGCAGCAAATTCGGCGCGTTATTGCTAGGTTTGCACGATGCCGACAGCGGTGAATTGAGGTACGCCGGCAAGGTGGGCACCGGTTTCAACGAAGCGACATTGGGCACGATCTACGACCAGTTGACCCCGCTCCACGGGAAGAAGGCTGCGGTGGTCAATCCGCCCACCGGCTTTGAAGCCAAAGGCGTGCACTGGCTGAAACCGGTGCTGCTGGCTGAAGTGGCCTTCGCCGAGATCACCAAAGAGGGATCGGTGCGGCACGCAGTGTTCCATGGCCTGCGCACCGACAAGCCTGCCGAATCGATCACCGAAGAGCTTCCGGCTCCGGCAGTTTCTGCTGAGCAAACCTCCGAGCCAGAGTCCGAGCCAGAAGAGTCAGAGGAGAAACCAAAGCCCGCGCGCAAACGCGCAACAGCATCCAGGTCGGCCAAGTCCGAAGAAAGCCGGCCTGGATCAGCAGCCCCAACCGACGCCACAACGGGCAAGATCCGCCTGACCCACCCCGAGCGGGTGATCGACCCTACCAGCGGCGCGACCAAGCGTGACCTCGCCGATTACTACATCCGTATTTCCGAGTGGCTCCTGCCGCAGCTGGCCCAACGCCCCGTGGCGCTGGTGCGTGCGCCCGAGGGCATCGGCGGCGAGCTGTTCTTCCAGAAAAACGCCGACCGCCTGGCCATCCCCGGCATCGAGACCATGGGCAAGGAATACACCGGCCACCCCGTGATGCTGATCAACAACATCGAGGCGCTGATCGGTGCGGTGCAGATGAGCGCCATGGAGCTGCACACCTGGAACGCCGTTGCCAAGAATCTGGAGCGGCCGGACCGTTTTATTCTCGACCTCGACCCTGACCCGGCGCTGCCCTGGAAAACCATGGTCGAAGCCACGCAGCTGACCCTCGCCGTGGTGGATGAACTGGGGCTCAAATCGTTTCTGAAAACCAGCGGCGGCAAGGGCATTCATGTGGTCGTGCCGTTGACGCCGAAAGCCGACTGGGACGCCGTGAAGGAGTTCAGCCACGCCATCGTCAAGCACATCGCCAGGCTGCTGCCGGAGCGGTTTTCGGCGGTGTCGGGGCCGAAGAACCGGATTGGCAAGATCTTCATCGATTACCTGCGCAACGGCCTCGGCGCCACCACCATTTGCGCCTACTCGGTGCGCACCCGGGAAGGCCTGCCGGTGTCGGTGCCGATCCATCGCGAAGAGCTGCTGGAGATCAAAGGCGCCAACGCCTGGGACATCAACACCGTCCACGAACGCCTTGCCGAACTCGACAGCGACCCATGGGCGGACCTGAGTAAAACCAAGCAGACCATCACGGCGCAGATGCGCAAGCGGGTTGGCCTCAAATAGCCCCGCCGCGCGCACTCCGTTATGAGGCCGCGATCCCATAGTGGGACCGCGTGCTCATTGCAGGACTGGCTTTAGCCGGGAAGGCGTCGGTAGTCACACTGCAGAACTGATGGCGCTCACACCGGCCTCTTCCCGGCTAAAGCCGGTCCTACTAATCGACCGCGTGCTCATGGTAGGACCGGCTTTAGCCGGGAAGGCGTCGGTTGTCACACCGCAGAATTGAGGGTGCACCCACTGGCCTCTTCCCGGCTGAAGCCGATCCCACCAAAGCAACGCGTTTTACCAGCGGGACCGTGATCACATAGTGGCCCAGCACGCACCGCTAATCCCCCCGACACTGCAAAGTCCTGAACTAAACCCCTCGCCGCCTGCTCCGCTACTTAGTTGCCCCTAATTAATCGCGGAGAAAAATCACAATGAGAGCACTTACCTACCACGGCGCCCATGACGTCAAAGTCGACACCGTTGCCGATCCGGTCCTCGAACAAGCTGACGACATCATCCTGCGCGTGACCGCCACGGCCATCTGCGGCTCCGATTTGCACCTGTATCGCGGCAAAATTCCCACCGTTGAACACGGCGATATCTTCGGCCATGAATTCATGGGCATCGTTGAAGACACCGGCTCAGCCGTGACCGCCGTGCAGCGCGGCGACCGGGTCGTGATCCCCTTCGTCATTGCCTGCGGCGAATGCTTCTTCTGCAACCTGGACCTGTACGCCGCCTGTGAAACCACCAACACCGGTCGCGGCGCAATCATGAACAAGAAGGCCATTCCACCGGGGGCGGCGCTGTTTGGCTTCAGCCACTTGTACGGCGGCATCCCCGGCGGCCAGGCTGAATACGTGCGCGTGCCCAAAGCCAACACCGGCCCGTTCAAGGTCCCCGGCACGCTGTCGGACGAGAAGGTGCTGTTCCTCTCCGACATCCTGCCCACCGGCTATCAGGCGGTCCTGAACACCGGCATCGGCCAGGGTTCGAGCATCGCCATCTACGGCGCAGGACCCGTAGGGCTGATGGCGGCGGCCGTGGCCCGGATGCTCGGTGCCGATCAGATTTTCATGGTCGACCACCACGCTTACCGGCTGGCATACGCCCAGGCGACCTACGGCGTGATCCCGATCAACTTCGATGAAGACGACGATCCGGCCGACACCATCATTCGTCAGACCAAGGGCATGCGCGGCGTTGACGGCGTGGTCGATGCGGTGGGTTTCGAAGCCAAGGGCAGCACCACCGAAACCATTCTGACCAACCTGAAAATGGAAGGCAGCAGCGGCAAGGCCTTGCGCCAGTGCATCGCGGCAGTACGCCGTGGCGGCGTGGTCAGCGTGCCGGGTGTGTACGCCGGCTTCATCCACGGTTTCCTGTTCGGCGATGCGTTCGACAAGGGCCTGACCTTCAAAATGGGCCAGACCCACGTGCAGCGCTACCTGCCGGAACTGCTCGAGCACATTGAGGCCGGCCGCCTTGCCCCCGAGGCAATCATCAGCCACCGAATGTCGCTGGAGCAGGCCGCCGAGGGCTACAAGATTTTCGACAAGAAACAGGAAGACTGCCGCAAGGTCATCCTGACACCGGGCAGCCCTGAAATCCCTCTGACCGAAACCGAAACCGTGACCCAAACCGGAACCGTCACCGGCATCCCCGCCATGTGATGGCACGCGCACCGAGGACAATGATATGGAAACGCTCTTCTCGATCGCCCTGGCGGTGATCATCCTTCTGGTCGACGTGTGGGCCATCGCCAGTGTCTGGCGCAGCACCAAGTCGTCCGGTACCAAGATCGGTTGGGCGGTGCTGATCTTCATCTTCCCTGTCATCGGTGTCGCCATCTGGGGCATCGCCGGCCCGCGAGGTATCGTCGAAGCACCCACGTCCAAGGCGCACAGCAAGGGCTGAGACACGCCCGTTTTACGGCGCGCGGTCGCAATGACCTCGCGCCGATGCTGCCCTCACCTTCCCCTCGTTTGAATCAATTCACGCCCGAACAGATCGATCATGGCCCCGCCTTTCCAGCGTTCGGATCAACTGCTCGACCGTCCGTCTTCGACCCCGAACTCCCGCTTCCCTAGGCCCCTCCACCCTTACACAGCGTGCAGATTCGCTGCCGCGTGAGATGGCCAGGTGCGCCCGTCCCTGAGTGTGCCTTTGCCCCGAATGATGTCCCGATTGATTTGAGGATGATGATCAAATGCCTACATTCAGCGAAGACACCGCAGGCGCCCAAGCGCGCCCCGCGTCTCCCGGCGAGGCGCTGCACACTCTGCAAGATAATGCGAAAGACCTGCTCGGCACGGCCCGCGAGCACGGCACCGAGCAGTTCGGCAGTTACCGCGACAGCGCCGCCGAGCAAATCGAAAACCTGGCCAAAACAGCGGGCGCTGCGGCTGAAGAGCTACAGGACAAGGACACCCTGGGCATCTCCCACTACATCAGCGACATCGCCGAGAGCCTGAGCGCGTTTGCGACCAGCATGCGCGGCAAAAGCGCCGAGGAGATGCTGCAGCAGGCCGGCCGTCTGGCGCGGGAAAACCCTGCGCTGTTCGTGACGGGCAGTGTCGCGGTGGGCTTCGGGCTGTCGCGGTTCCTGCGCGCCAGCAGTCCGGACCTGAACGCCTCAACCTCGTCCCCATCGTCATCTGCCCCTGACTCGCCGCAGTACCCCTCGGGCGACAGCGAGAGCGGCTTCAAGGCAGGCCAGAACGAAGGCCTGAGCGCTCGTCACCCGTACGAAGCGGATACCTCTCGAGGAGTGCCGATCCAGACGCCGGACCCACTGGCCCCGCGCAACCCCACCGCCCAGGGCGCAGCCACCACGGATCTCGACGACGGTGGCGGCATACAGCAATCGGGCGCCGAACTGGGCAGCTTCAACGCAGACCCCGGCACCGCGTCGAGCCCTGCGCACACGTCAACGCCCGCGCCTGACAAGCCTGCGTCCCGGGGAGAATTCTGATGTCGATCAATTCTGAACTTCCCCCACGCAGCACCGGCATCCACAACGGCGACACCGACACATCGGCGCTCGGCATTATCCGCCAGTTGGCCCACGAAGTCCCTGCGCTGATCAGCGAAGAACTCGCGCTGGCCAAGGCCGAAATCCGCACCTCGGTCGCCACGGCCAAAGCAGCGTCCGCCGCCCTCGCCGGCGGCATGGTCATCATGCTGGCGGGGTTGGTGATCCTCCTGCTGGCCGCCGTCTATGGGCTGGCGATGGTCCTCGTGCCCTGGCTGGCCGCGCTGATCGTGGGCGTGGTGGCAATGATCGTCGGCTTCCTGATGGTGCAATCCGGCAAGAAACACCTTGAGGCCACCCAACTGGCCCCTGAGCGCACGATGAACTCGCTCAGCAAGGACAAAGAAGCCATTCAGAGGAAAGTCTCATGAGCGTCGACAGCAGCTTTGCCACCGAAGATGAACTGAACCGCGACATCCCCGATCCGCTGCTGGCGAAAAGTCCGGACGCGATCGAGCGCAACATCGATGCGCGCAGGGCCAACATCGAAAACCTGGTCGACGCCCTGGAAAGCAAACTGTCGCCCGGGCAACTGATCGACCAGGCACTGACGTTCACCAAGGAAAACGGCGGCGAGTTTTTCGGCAACCTCGGCACCTCGATCAGGAACAACCCGATGCCGATGCTGCTCACCACCGTGGGCATTTCCTGGTTGATGCTTGGGCAGAATCAAAAGCCCGGCGCTGCGTCCGGCGGCAGCGGCGCTTCGATGTTCGGCCAGTGGGGCGAGAAGCTCAGCGGTGCAGCCCACGGCGTGAGCGAATCATTCAGCGGCGCGACGGATCACGCACGGGAGTCGGCGCATCAGGCCAGCGACAAGGTCGGGCAGTTCGGGGAATCCGCCAGTCACACGCTGGACGATCTGAAGCAGCAGGCCAGCGAAAAGACGGCAGCGATGAAAGACACCCTGTCGTCCACCGCGAGCAATGCCCAGGAAGCGGTTCTGCGTCAGAGCCGAAATGTACAGGGCACCTTCCACTACCTGCTGCGCGAACAGCCGTTGGCGCTTGCCGCCATGGGCATCGCGCTGGGGGCGGCCCTGGGTGCTGCGCTGCCAAGCACCGAGAAAGAAAACAAGGCGTTCGGCAAGGCCAGCGACAACCTCACCCAGAAAGCCAGGGCGACGGTGAGCGAGACATGGGAAACAGTGTCCGACGCGGGCAAGAACATGGCCGATGAGCTGAAGAGCACCGCCAAGGGGGTCTGACAACGCAGGGTACGCAGGACGAAAAAAGGGGCTGCGTTGGCAGCCCCTTTTCATGCGCACTACCCGCCGTGCGCGTATGCCCAGCGTTTGCAATCCTTACAGGATCGGCTTGCCGCCGGTCACGCCATAACGTGTCCCCGAGATGTAACTGCCTTCGTCGGAGCCCAGCAGCACATAGATCGGCGAGACTTCAACCGGCTGACCCGGCCGCCCAAGTGGGGTTTCTTCGCCGAAGCTTTTCACGTCTTCGTCAGTCATGGTCGACACGATCAACGGCGTCCAGATCGGGCCGGGCGCGACGCTGTTCACGCGAATGCCGCGTTCACCCAACAACTGCGCCAGGCCGGCGGTGAAGTTGGCGATGGCGCCTTTGGTGGCGGCATAGGGCAGCAGCGTCGGCTTCGGCGAATCCGAATTGACCGAGCTGGTGTTGATGATCGAACTGCCCGCGGCCATGTGGGGCACTGCGGCCTTGCAGATGCGAAACATCGCGGTGATGTTGATATCAAAGGTCTTCACCCACTCCTCGTCGGGGATTTCTTCGAGGGTTTTGTGGGACATCTGAAAGGCAGCGTTATTGACCAGCACGTCGATTCGGCCGAATTTCTTCACCGTCTCGTCTACAATCGCCAGGCACTGGGCCTTCTCGGCCAGATCGCCCGGCAGCAGCAGGCACTGACGGCCCGCCTCCTCCACCCAGCGTGCGGTTTCCTTAGCGTCTTCGTGCTCGTCGAGGTAGGAAATCGCCACGTCGGCGCCTTCGCGAGCGTAGGCAATTGCCACTGCGCGACCGATGCCGCTGTCACCGCCGGTGATCAGCGCAATTTTGTTGCTCATGCGGCCCGAGCCTTTGTAGCTGGTCTCACCGCAATCCGGGTATGGCTCCATTCGGCTCTGATCGCCAGGCACTGTTTGCTGCTGAGGCTTGAACGGCGGTTTCGGGTAATCAGTCATGGGGCTCTCCTTGAAATAGTCCAACGCAAACGGTCAGCGTCAAAAGTGGACTGAAGGCGCGAGGGATGAGTTCGGAGTTTTTTAAAACGGCCTTGCCAGGCGGTTTCATCGAGTACCGATGCGATGTCGATTCTTTCCACATCCGCAACACTGAATTGCTAAATGTTAGCTAGCTAACGGAATCGACCGCTGCTACTTTCAATCACGTTGAATCCGCCGATTTGACAACCCCCCCGGAGCCGCCTTCGCGTCAGAGATAACGTGAGGGCGGCTCGCTTTTTTGTGCCGGCCCCTGGCACATCGGTATCAGGAATTGATCGCAAGCCAGGCCCACATGGCCCGCCGAAACACCGTCAGGCCTCCCCTTTCCCTTCCGAGTCGGACATCATGAGCGTCGGCCGTTTCCTGGCCCGTCATCCACACACTCGTAGAAGAGAGCTCCCATGGCAAACCACGACATCACCTTCACGCCGGATCCCGACGCCGATTCCATCTCCTCGGACGTCGCCGGCTTTGGCGGTCTGCTGGTGTCCACGCAGATCCCCACGCGCGCCGACGGCACTCTGGAACTGGGCGGTATCGTCGAGCAGAGCGAATGCACGCTGCAGGCGCTGAAAGTGGCGCTGGAGCGGGCCGGCAGTTCCATGGACCGCGTGTTGCACCTGACCATCTACCTCACCGACATGGCCGATCGCGCCGCTTTCAACGACGTCTATAAGCGCTTTTTCGCCAAACCCTGGCCGGTGCGCGCGGCGGTTGGCGTCGCTGCCCTGGCCGTCGAAGGCATGCGCGTGGAAGTCACGGCGATGGCCGCCAAGGCCTGATCCCGCGGGTTTTCCGGCGCCCCGCTCAACAGGCAGGCGCCACCGGGCAGCAGACGGGTGCCGGTCAAGCGTTTCGCCGCTACAATGCGCGCCTTGACCGTGACCGTGCCGACTAAAAAAATATGTCTCTGCCCAAACATCACCTGGAATTGCTCAGCCCCGCCCGCGACGTGGCCATTGCCCGCGAGGCCATTCTGCATGGCGCTGACGCGATCTACATTGGCGGCCCCAGCTTCGGCGCGCGCCACAACGCGGCCAACGACGTCAGCGAAATCGCCCAACTGGTCGAGTTCGCCCGCCGTTACCACGCCCGCGTCTTCACCACCATCAACACCATTCTTCACGACAACGAGCTGGAGCCGGCGCGCAAGCTGATCCATCAGCTCTACGACGCAGGCGTCGACGCGCTGATCGTGCAGGACCTCGGCGTGATGGAGCTGGACATTCCGCCCATCGAGCTGCACGCCAGCACCCAGACCGACATCCGCACGCTGGAACGCGCCCGCTTCCTCGATCAGGCCGGCTTCTCGCAGCTGGTACTGGCCCGTGAGCTGAACCTGCAAGAGATCCGCGCCATCGCCGACGAAACCGATGCCGCCATCGAATTCTTCATCCACGGCGCGTTGTGTGTGGCCTTCTCCGGTCAGTGCAACATCTCCCACGCGCAGACCGGCCGCAGTGCCAACCGGGGTGACTGCTCCCAGGCCTGCCGCCTGCCCTACACGTTGAAAGACGATCAGGGTCGCGTCGTCGCCTACGAAAAACACCTGCTGTCGATGAAAGACAACAACCAGAGCGCCAACCTGCGCGCACTGGTGGATGCGGGCGTGCGTTCATTCAAGATCGAAGGCCGCTACAAGGACATGGGCTACGTGAAGAACATCACGGCCTACTACCGCCAGCGTCTGGACGAGATTCTGGAAGACCGCCCGGACCTGGCCCGCGCCTCCAGCGGCCGCACCGCGCACTTCTTCCTGCCGGACCCGGACAAGACCTTCCACCGGGGCAGCACTGACTACTTCGTCACCGACCGCAAGATCGACATCGGCGCGTTCGACTCTCCGACCTTCACCGGCCTGCTGGTCGGCGTGGTCGAGAAAGTCGGCAAGCGTGATTTGCAGGTGGTCACCCATGAGCCGCTGTCCAACGGTGACGGCCTCAACGTGCTGGTCAAGCGCGAAGTGGTGGGTTTCCGCGCCAACATCGCCGAGCCCAAAGGCGAGTTCGAAGAAGACGGCAAGAAGCGCTACCGCTACCGCGTCGAGCCGAACGAGATGCCGAAGGGCCTGCAACTGCGGCCGAACCATCCCCTCAGCCGCAACCTCGATCACAACTGGCAGCAAGCGCTGCAAAAGACCTCGGCCGAGCGCCGCATTGGTTTGTCATGGGTCGCGCGTCTGCGTGAAGAACGTCTGGAACTGGTCGCCACCAGCGAAGAAGGCATCAGCGCCCGCGTCGAGCTGAACGGCCCGTTTGGCGTTGCCAACAAACCGGAGCAGGCACTGGAACAGCTGCACGATCTCCTAGGCCAGCTCGGCACAACCGAATACCACGCGACGGCCATCGAGCTGGACGCGCCCCAGGCGTTCTTCATTCCGAACTCGCAACTCAAGGCCTTGCGCCGTGAGGTCATCGAGAGCTTGACCAACGCCCGCATCAAGGCGCACCCGCGCGGTGTCCGCAAGCCGGAAACCTCGCCGCCGCCGGTTTACCCTGAGGCGCACCTGTCGTTTCTGGCCAACGTCTACAACGAAAAGGCGCGGCACTTCTATCACCGTCACGGCGTGCAGTTGATCGACGCCGCGTACGAGGCCCACGAAGAGAAAGGCGAAGTGCCGGTGATGATCACCAAACACTGCCTGCGCTTCTCCTTCAACCTGTGTCCGAAGCAGGCCAAGGGCGTGACTGGCGTGCGAACCAAGGTGGCGCCGATGCAGCTGGTGCATGGCGATGAAGTGCTGACGTTGAAGTTCGACTGCAAGCCGTGCGAGATGCACGTGATCGGCAAGATCAAGGGCCACATTCTGGGTCTGCCGCATCCGGGCAGCGGCGTGCAGGTGGTGGGACATATCAGCCCCGCTGATCTGCTGAAGACCATCCCGCGCGCCCCCCACTGATCCGGGCCTGTTGCGCTAACCGCGCTGCACCTTTCGGAATGGAGCTTCCGTGATGCAGCGCGGTGAGTCAGCGGCGTGCGACTTCGTGCTTGATGCATCCTTCGTAATACACCTGTTTGACGCTTTCCGGCCGCAGCCTTGAAGGACTGTCGTAGGTCTGTTCGGTGATGCCCAGTGCGCTCATGCGCATCCACTGCTGGGCGAAGTGCTGGGCCTGCATCTTCTTGCGTGCGCCGTACAGCGTCAGGCCAGAGAGTTTGTATTGCTGAGCGGTGCCCGCCATCCCGGCGCCCCAGGTGCAGAGGTCGCGTTCGTTCTTGCTCGGAGGGCGTGCAAAGGCCTGGGAAGTCACCGTTGCGAGAACGCAGAAGGTCAGTAGAGCCCTGAGAAATGACATGCGATTCCTTGCCTAAGTGACTGATCAGGCGTGGATTCTGACGACAGCGCCCCTGCACGGGGGCCAGCATATTGCCTTCTTTCTCGGCCAGCCGACCAATGACACCCGCGCCGCCACGTCTCAGGGGCTTCGCGTCACATTTGAGTAACGAAAGCCTGCGCCGCCTGCTACCGTGTAGGGGTTACGTATGAACCTTATCGGCCGATCCCCGGTCGATAGATGCACCTCTGGTTCCGTCGACCGCTGCTGTACCCGACCGAACCCGCTTATTTCCAGAAGGACCGTCCATGATTCCAATTCAACGCATCGCCTGGCTCAAGGCCTGGGGCGCCCATGGTTTTACCGCCACGGGCGTGGTGCTCGCCTTTCTCGCGACCATTGCTCTGTTCGACAATCAACCCAAGGCGTGCCTGCTCTGGCTGGGCTTTGCCCTGATTGTCGATGGCGTGGACGGCTCCCTGGCGCGCAAGCTCAACGTGCAGTCGGTCCTGCCGCACTTCGACGGCTCCGTGCTGGACCTGGTGATCGATTACCTGACCTACGTATTCATCCCCGCCCTGTTCATCTACCGCTACATCCCGCTGCCGGAATACACCCTGCTGCTGACCACCTCGATCATTCTGGTGTCGTCGCTGTTCTGTTTCTGCAACGTCGAGATGAAGAGCAAGGACAACTACTTTCAGGGCTTCCCCGCCGCCTGGAACGTCGTCGCCCTGTGCGTGTACATCCTTTCCCCTGCGCCGTGGCTGACTTTCATCACGGTGATCTGCCTGGCGCTGCTGACCGTGACTCGCATGAAGTTCCTGCACCCGTTCCGCGTTCGCCGCTTTATGCCGCTCAACATCGCGGTCACGGCCGTGTGGTTCTTATGCAGCTTCCTGCTGGTGATGAACCACCCCTACAACGGGTCGGTGACGCTGTTCGTGTGGCTGGCGATGTCAGCGTACTTCCTGGGGATCTGCATCTGGCGCACCTCCATGGAATGGATCGACAAAGCCCGCGTCTGATTCTTCCGACGGCTTTATTCGACGCACAAAAAAGCAGCCCTCTTCGGATGGCTGCTTTTTTTTGCGCGGGGTTTAACCAGGCGTTTTTGACGCGGGCTTAGAGGGTGTAACTCAACGGCAGCTGGGTCGTTGACTTGATCTGCTCCATGGCAAAGCTGGAACTCATGTCGGTGATCCCGGACAGCTGGATCAGCTTCTTGTAGACGGCGTCATATCCGGCGATGTCCGGCACCACGATTCGCAGCATGTAGTCGGTGTCGCCGGCCATGCGGTAGCACTCCACCACTTCGGGCAATGTGGCAATCAGGTCGTGAAAACGACCCAGCCACGGGGCATTGTGCTGGTTGGTGCGAATGGCGGCGAACACCGTCACGGCGACGTTCAATTGCCCAGGATCAAGCAACGCCACCCGCCCGCGAATCATGCCCTGCTCTTCAAGCTTCTGTACCCGACGCCAGCATGCGGTGCTGCCAAGGCCGACGCTGTCAGCGATTTCCGCGATCGGACGGGTGCAGTCGTTTTGCAGAATGCTCAGGATGGCCTGGTCGAATTTGTCCATGGGATGCGCGGTGGCCTCAGGTGAAGTCATATGCCGGGAAGCGATAAAGATAGGCCAAAAAGAGCGAAGCTGAAAATTATATTCCGCTAATTGTGGTTTTACCGGAAATATATTCTAAGCCGAGTCTAAATCTCCGTTGAGGAATCAATTTTTTTTCAGCCTGACGCTAGTAGTATTTTCTGCACGACGGACAGCGCAGAAATCCCCATGAAAACACTCCCTTGTTATTTCGATTACGCCGCCACCACACCGGTTGATGACCGCGTCATCCAGGCCATGGTCACCTGCCTGGGCCGCGAAGGCACCTTTGGCAACCCGGCTTCCACCTCCCACGCCTACGGCAATCAAGCCCGCCAGGCCGTTGAATTGGCGCGCCGTCAGGTAGCAGAACTGGTGGGCTGCAGTGCCGATGGTGTGGTCTGGACCTCAGGCGCGACCGAATCCAACAACCTGGCGATCAAGGGCATCGCGCTCAACCCCAACAACGGCGCCCGCCGCCACCTCATCACCAGCACCATCGAACACAAAGCCGTCATCGACACCGTCCGCCAGCTTGAGCAGGCCGGGTGCCCGGTGACCTGGCTCGAACCCGACAACCGGGGCCTGATTCACCCCGACGCCGTGCGCCAGGCACTGCGCGACGACACCCTGCTGGTGTCGCTGATGCTGGTCAACAACGAGCTGGGCACCGTCACTGACATTGCCGCCATCGGCCAAATCGTCCGTGAACACGGCGCCTTGTTCCACGTCGACGCCGCTCAAGGCGCTGGCAAACTGGCAATCGACTTGAGCGCGTTGCCGGTGGACCTGATGTCCTTCTCCGCACACAAAACCTATGGCCCGAAAGGTATCGGTGCCTTGTACATCGGCGAACGCGCACGGCCGCTGCTCGAAGCACAGATGCACGGCGGCGGCCACGAACAGGGTTACCGCTCCGGCACCCTCGCCACCCACCAGATCGTCGGCATGGGCGCGGCTTACGCACTGGCCAGCGCGGAAATGGACGAGGAAGTCGCGCGCATCAGTGCCCTTTCGGCGCAACTGCGTGAAGGCCTGCTCAGCCTGAAGGGCGTGAGCCTTAATGGCGATCCGCAACAGCGTGTCCCCCACACGCTCAACGTTTGCATCGACAGCCCGGGGTTTAACGTCGCCAGCCTTGCCAGTGAATTGGCGGTTTCTTCGACCTCGGCGTGTAACTCTGCAAGCAGCAGCGTTTCCCACGTGTTGCTGGCGCTGGGGTTGAGTCAGGGTCAGGCGGGCAGCAGCTTGAGGCTGAGTTTGGGGCGGTATACCGAGGTGGGTGATGTGGAGAAGGCGATTGCGGTGATTGCTGGTAAGGTGAATGCGCCGGCTACGACGTTTTGGTGAGGGATTGAAGTCAGAAAGGGGACTGATTTATTTACAACGCTTAGGATTGTAAGGGGACAGGTTTATTTACAGCGCTTCACCGTAAATAAACCTGTCCCCTCTGACTGCTTGGAACTTCGAAAGTTAAGGGGAGCTGTATTTATACAGCACTTTAATTTCGTTAGTTTTCTACAAAGACTGTAAGACGCTGTACACTCTTTACTACGTAGGCGCCCCATCAAAGCAAAACTTAGAGACCTCAACTCCCCTTTTTCTTGTTCTGTTTACTCTTAACATCTTCAAGGTTGTAGCCTGCGGCGCGTGCCACATGCTTGTTTTTATCACCATATAATCTTTCCAATATCTCAATTGGTGTTTTTTTGTTGGCGGCTATAGCTATTCTTACAACATGGCTTTCATCCTGAGCAAGAGCCTCAAACATCGCTGGTGATAGCTTTCTCTTGGCTGCCACGAACTGCCTGATAGTACTATCAAACTGGCACAGCTCCTCTAAAATCTCCAATGGCACACTTTTATTGTGCGCCACCCATCGCCTGTAATCCGGATAATTTTTGATCACCTCGCGCCACACCGAAATGGGTGCTTCTTCAGTTGCCGCTCTGTCGTACTCACTTTTAATGGAGCTACTCCTTAGCGCAACAAATTCCTCAGCAGATGTGATCATTTTTCATCACTGGCTAGTTTTTCGATCATCAAGGTTGAGTCTAGCTACGTTCGCGACATCTTCGTCCTGATCTGTCAGCAATCTCTCTAAAATCGCGATTGGTGTTTTTCTATTTGCGGCTATCGCCACCCTTACAACATCACTAACGTCTCTGGAGAGTGTTTCAAACAGCGCCGGCGATAATTTCCGTTTTCTTGCGACGGCCTGCCTGATCGTACTGTCAAAAATACACAGATCTTCAAGGATCTCCAGCGGCACGGTTTTGTTATGCGCAACCCATCGCCTATAGTTGGGGTACTTGATGATGATCTCGCGCCAGACAGATGCCGGAGCTTCTTCCATCGCAGCTCTGTCATACTCACTTTTTAAGTCACTACTTCGTAGCGCGACAAATTCTTCAGCAGACTTTATCATTTATTGTCCTTGCATTTTAAAGACCTGAAATCAATGTTCTTTCCGATTCCGCTCTTGTGCTTGCTCATGTGATCACCATAGACGTCCGCGTCAGCGACCCACGTACCAGTTTTATCGTAAACTTTCCACGCGCTTTCTCCATGACCCGTTTTATCAATCGACCACCATTGGCTCCATTTCGGTTCATAAAAGTATTTTGCATAACCCACGCCGGCGACATTACCCTCACAAACGCGGTCGTAGCGATTGACCTCCCATTTTTTTCTGCATGCGCGTTTGCAGTTCTGATTAGGCTTATCTGACTTAGGCTTACGCCCTGGTCCGACGGGCGAACTTGCCAGCCCTAACGGGTCGACCCAACTGATTGAGTTTGGCCCATATTGGTAGATGTTCAATCCACCTAAATAGCCAATCGGATCCTTGCTGATGAACCGCCCGACCTTTGGATCATAGTACCGATGCCGGTTGTAGTGCAGGCCGGTTTCGTGGTCGTGGTATTGGCCTTGGAAACGGATGGGGTTGGTCAGGCCGACTTGCTGGGCGAACTCTGAGCGCTGTTCTTGCGCCTCGCCCCACGCTTTGTACTGAGCGCTCCACGCGGTGTTGCCGTTCTGGTCAGTCATTTCCTGGGGCGTGCCGAGGTGGTCGCATTGGTACCAGGCGAGTGCGTCAATCGGCAGCGCGACTGGCTTGTAGTTCCAGAGCGGGTCTTCTCTGAAGTTGTAGCGGCCTTCGTAGGTCGGTTGGCTTACGAGGCGGATGGTTTCGTGGCGGATGGCTTGGGCCACCGGCACGAATGTGCGGGGCTCGTGGATGTAGTGGACGGTTCGGCCTAACCCGCCAGCGCAGGGTGGAGGGCTGCTTTCCCAGGCGAGGTTGTCGCCATCCCAGCCGTATAAGGTGAAGCCGCAGCCGAGCTCGCGCTCTTTGCGGGCGTGTTCGTTTTCATTCCAGCCGGTGCCGGCTTCTGGGCGCGGTCGGTAATGGGCTTTTGAGAGTTTGTAGAGGCGACGTCCGAGTGGGTCGTAGCCGAAGTCGACAGTGAGGCGCGGATCGCGGAAGTGCACCAGACGATCGAATAGGTCCCAGTGCAGTTCGCTGCGCAGGCCGTTGGTCCAGCGCTCGGTCTGGTTGCCGCGTTCGTCGTATTCGTAGTGGTTGCCGGCGTAGTCGCGCAGCAGGTTGTCGATCAGTTTGTGGCGGACCGGTTCGGGGTCTAGTGGACGGCGGACGGGTGCGGCGCTGTCATCGAGCAGGTTGCTGGCCGGGTCGAAGGCGAAGGTTTCGGTGCCGAGGCGGCTCATGGCGCTGAGCAGGCGACTGACCGGGTCGTAGCGGTAACTTAATGGGCCGCGACGGCTGTCGTTAATGTCGGTGAGTTGGCCGGCGGCGTCGTAGGTGTAGGCGCGTTTTATGAGCGTGGTTTTGTCGTCTGCTCGTCCTAGCAGTTGCTCTTGCAGGCGTCCCGCCGGGTCCCAGCTTTGGGTTTGCAGCAGTTGGTTGCCCTGATGGCGGGCGACTTCGCGGTGCAGATCATCGCGCTCGTAACTGAGCAGTTCGTGCTCGTCGAGCTTCAAGCAGAGCAGATGGCCGCTGCCGTAGGTCAGCCAGCTGACGCGATGGCCGTCCGGGCGAATGGTCGCGAAGCGGTTATTGAGCGCGTCGTACTCATGCTGCCAGACGGCAACCAGTGGTTTATCCAGGTTCGAGTAATGCTGGTGCTCGCGCAGTAAATTGCCAGCTGGGTCGTGAAACCATTGCAGGCGACTGGCGGCGTTGGTCGCCATGACCAGATGGCCGTTGCCGTCGTAGGCGAAGGTTTCGCTTTGGGCTTGTTCGCCGAGGGTGGCGCGGCGTTCGGTGAGACGGCCCATGGGGTCGAAGGTCAGCGCAATGGTGCGCTGGCCGTTGATGGTCTCGGCAAGGCGCCCGGTTTCCGGGTCGTACTGATAGCGGGTCGAGCGCCCGTCGAAACCGCGCTCTTCCAGCAGCCTGCCCACAGGATCGTAGTGAAAATGCGCACGGCGCTCGTTTTCGTTTTCCAGCGCTACGAGGCGGCCCAGTTTGTCCCAGCGGTAACGCAAGGTTTGCTCGGCAGCGTCGACGCGTTCGGCGATAAATCCCGCAGCGGTATAGCGCCATGTGGTGCAGAGTTCCAGGCCATCGGAGTGGGCGAGCAGCCTGCCTTCGGCGTCGCGACTAAAACGTTCTTCGGTTTTGTCCGGATGCTTGATCAGGACCAACTGACCTGATTTGTATTCATACGTGGTGCCGTGGCCAGCGGGATCGGTGAAGCGAACCATCTGACCGCGTTCGTCGTATTCCCAGCTACTCACCTTGCCCGAGCAGTCGGTGTACTTAACGAGTTGTCCGGCATCGTTGTAGGCCAACGCCTTCTTGTTGCCATTGGCATCCCTGATCGCAGTAGGAAGACCAAACGAGTTGTAGGCGTACTCAGTGACGTTCTCTAGCGGATCAATCGCCTCAACGAGATTGCCGCGAAGGTCATAGTCCCGTTTCCACAGCCCACCCTCGCCATCGCTGATTTTGATCAGATGGCTTTTTTCGTCGTAGGCGTAATTCATCACGCTGTGATCAGCGCGGGTGTGTTCCGTCAGATTGCTGAGCTTGTCGTAGCGATACCGATCCGTGCTGCCGTCGGTATGAACGTGGCGGATGATGTTCTTCGCGGCGTCACGGAAGAACCATTCCGAACGCCCATCGGCATGGCAGATGCGGTACGTGTAACCGAGGCTGTCGTAGTAGTGCCGGGTTTCGTGACCGAGGGCATCAGTGACGTAGGTCAGGCGGATGTTTTCATCCCACGCCAATCGCGTGTCAAAACTGCCGTCGTCCGCCCATTCGCGGATGGCTTTCGCGTCGGGGCCCATGCCTTGCCACTGCAAATTCAAACCACGACTGGTACGGTCGGTGTAACGAGTAATCAGGTGGTCCTGATACTGATAACGCCAGGCAGCGCCGTTCTCGTCCTGAGCCAGAACAAGGTCACCAAAATCATCGTATCGATACGCGCACAGTTGGCGTTTGACGTCGCCATCACGCACTTCCCAAAGGCCCGTCAGACGCCCTTGATCATCAATCAACGTGCCCAGGCGAAGATGGACTTTACGGGCGTCCTTCTCCCGATAGGTGACCAGCTCGGAGAGCACCAACCCCCCACCGTGCCGATGCTCGTAATGCAGCATCACCCCGGCGCCATTCGGCAAAACCTTGTTGATCAGAACAAAACGGCCACCCCGGCGGACATAGGTTTCCCTATGCTCAAGACCCCGCATCAGTAACAGCCGATCCTTGCTGAGGCGAACGACGGTCAGATTTTCGATGGCGTTGAAGTGGAACAGTTTGACCTTGGGAAGAGGAAATTCATGGCTGCGACCATCAGCGTCGTGGAAGACCAAACCGTCGCCGACGAGATCAAAACGTGTAGTAAACGCCGTAATCCACCGCGCACCGATAACATCATCATCAAACGCATCCAGACTCGAGCAGTAAGTCCGCGTCCACTCAATCGGAAACGGCCCCGGCAGGCTGAAATCGGTGTGACTAACCGACTCCGAGCCCATCGCAAAGCTGATGCTCCTCGCCGTCGACCCACAGGCACATTCACAAGGGCACGGACACGTACAGTTCTTCCGCTTGTTAGGCCGGGCCTTCGCAGGCTTCTCGAAACCAACCGCCTCCAGCTTCCCTTCGCCGCCCTGGCGCCTGGCCTGATTAACAACTCCCGGCCTGATGTTAAAGGCTTGCCCATGCCCGTTGCGCGACTGCCAGGTGACCACCGCATCACCCAGCGTGAGCAGGAGCGAACCAATGGAATTCTGAACCCCAGGATCCGCCAGACGATTGATCTGATCCCGAAGCTCCGGGCCCAGTGATCGCAACGAAGCCGCATGTCTGAGCACCTGCGCCTTCAGCGCTTCAGGCACGAAATATTCGGCAGCACCGTTAACAGCGCCTTTACCCGCAGCAATGCAAACATCCGCAGCGGCCGCAAAAATGTTGCCAATCGCGGCTTTGGGGTCATACGCCCACTGATCCCCAGCGACCTGAACCCGCTGTTCGGCCTCAAGCAAATCAGCGCTGGCGTTCAGCTCAGGGTTAACCAGCTTTTCAAGACCGGCAGCGATCTCAAGAAGCACACCTTCCCCAAGTTCCCCGGCATCCTCAAGAATGCCGGGGAGCTTGGCCTGCGCCTGTGGCACAAAGTCATCAAGCGTCCCGACGATGTCCGCGTTGAGGTGCCCGATCAGAATCTCGATCAGCACGTCACCCAACACCAATTTCCCGCTCCGACGCATCTCCTGGCGCACCAGAAACAGCATTGGCCGCAGGCTCATCCGTGCCGCCGCCATGCGAGGCGGGCGTGGCATCACTCCGATCAGATTGATGCCCAGACTCACCCAATCCAGCGGATCGCGCTTCTCGCTGTTCCACAACCTGGCGATGTCATTCAGGGCATCGACCAGCGCCATGATGTTGCCTACCACCGGCAGTCCGCCTGCTTGGGCCTTGATTCGATCAAGCGAAACAACCCCGCCGCTGATCTCCTGTAACCAGGCATCGACGTTTGCAGCACCGACGCCAACGTCCTCAAGCTGAATCAGATCAAGCGGAACGATCGCCACTTGAGGCTCGCGTTTCTGGTCGCTGCCGGGCGTAACTACGGGGTTTGCCAAAGATGCTCTCCGTGCTCAAAAACCATCCGGCAGGCGTGTTTGCCGAACCGGGGGCGACGGAGATATCAAGGGTTGTGCCAGCTGTGAATTAGCCGATATAAATCAATTGCTTGCGAGGAAAAACGGCAGGTTTAAGCGAATGCTAAACCCGAAAACAAAGAAGAAGTGCGCAAGAAGTTGCGCACCCCTGTGCAACTTCTTGCGCACTCGTCTGCACACCGCGAACGACGTGGCCTCCAACCCATCAACCACCCCATTCTTACGAAACGAGTGCGCAGCTTTTTGCGCACCATGGCTATGAGTCATCCGAAGGCTCTCTGCGCCAGCCCCTCCCCAACCCCGACCACAGTGAGAAATGCGACAACCCTGATCAGCATCAAGCAGGCGCCATCAGGACGAAGCTGATAGACTGCGCCCCGAAATTACTCAAGAGGAACGCTTCATGGCCACTAACCGCTCCCGTCGTCTGCGCAAAAAACTCTGTGTCGACGAGTTCCAGGAATTGGGCTTCGAACTGAAGCTGGGCTTCAAAGAGGACCTGGATGACGAGGCCATCGATGCTTTCCTCGACGCTTTCCTGACAGAGGCCATGGACGCTAACGGTCTGGACTACGTCGGCGGCGACGACTTCGGTCTGGTTTGCCTGGCGAACCGTGGTTCGGTCAGCGAAGAACAGCGCGCTGCTGTCGAAGCATGGCTAAAAGGCCGCAGCGAGCTGACTGAAGTTGAAGTCAGCCCCCTGCAGGACGCCTGGTACCCGGAAAAGCCGATCAACGCGGCTGTCTGATGAGCTGGCGGGCCTTCCCGCCGAGCTGATACCTAAAAAGCCATCCTTCGGGATGGCTTTTTTGTGTCCGGGATTCGAGGTTTTGGTGTGTTACCGGACAAAAGACCGCAGCCGGACGTCACGAATGCTGCTGGGAAATGGCGGCCTGCAGCCGGCGTTACGGGAAAAAACCACGGTTTAACGTGACTTTGAATGGGCAAGCGCAAAAAATAGCGCCGTTTGACGGCAGTACCCCGGCGCAAGTCACGAAAGCTTGGGGCATAATGCCGCTTTACCGAAACGCCAGTGTCACGCCCTGCCATCGGGCATTTTCTGGTGGATCGTTCACAATGCGAGGGAATTCACCCCCTCTTCATCTTCGTTGTTCGCTGCAGTAGGGTTTATTGAATGATCAAGTCTTTGCGTCCGCTGTTTATCGCCACCCTGCTTTTGCCCCTCTCGTTCTCCATCGCCGCCGCCCCTATCAATACAGCCCTGCCCCCCAAGGTTCAGGAAGCACTCAAAGCCAGCAAGCTGCAGAACGATGCGCTTTCGCTGGTGATGCTGCCGGTCAGCGGCCCCGGCACCCCGACTGTTTTCAACGCCGACGTGTCGGTCAACCCGGCTTCGACCATGAAGCTGGTGACCACCTACGCCGCACTGGAAATGCTCGGCCCGACCCATCAGTGGAAAACCGAGTTCTACACCGACGGCACCCTCAGCAATGGCGTTCTGCGTGGCAACCTGTACCTCAAGGGCGGCGGCGATCCCAAGCTGAACATGGAACGCTTGTGGCTGCTGATGCGCGACCTGCGTGCCAACGGCGTGCAGCAGGTGACCGGCGATCTGGTGCTCGACCGCAGCCATTTCGTACAACCGCAACTGCCGGTGTTCGATGACGATGGCAACGATAAGAACAAGCCATTCCTGGTGCGCCCCGACTCCTTGATGGTCAACCTCAAGGCCCTGCGTTTCGTCACCCGCAACGACGGCGGCAGGATTCTGGTTTCGGTAGAGCCGCCCATCGCCGCGATCCACATCAATAACCAGGTCAAGGCGCTGTCATCCAGCAAGTGCACCGGCGACGTGCTGTACAACCCGGTGCCGGAAGCCGATGGCGGCATCACCGTGACGGTGTCCGGCCAGTTGGGTGACGGCTGCAACTCCCAGACCTATCTGTCGCTGCTCGATCACCCGACCTACACCGCCGGTGCCGTGCGCGCCATATGGCAGGAACTGGGCGGGACCATTCTCGGCAAGGACCGTCTGGACGTGACACCGGGCAGCGCCAAGTTGCTGGCCAGGGCCTTTTCGCCGGATCTGGCGGAGATCATTCGGGACATCAACAAATTCAGTAACAACACCATGGCCCAGCAGCTGTTCCTGAGCCTGGGCGCCGAGTTCCGTAACGAAGCCGACGGTGACGACGCCAAAGCCGCACAGCGTGTAGTGCGCCAATGGCTGGCGAAGAAAGGCATCATCGCGACGCATCTGGTGATGGAAAACGGTTCAGGCCTGTCCCGCGCCGAACGGGTCAGCGCACGGGAAATGGCGCAGATGCTCCAGGCCGCGTGGAACAGCCCGTTTCAAGCCGAATTCATGAGTTCGCTGCCGCTGGCAGGCATGGACGGCACCATGCGCAAACGCCTGAAACGTACCGCCCTGCGCGGTGAAGCCCACATCAAGACCGGCACATTGAACACCGTCCGGGCGATCTCCGGATTCAGTCGCGACAGCAATGGCAACACCTGGGTAGTGGTCGCGATTCTCAACGACCCGCGTCCATGGGGTGCGTCTTCGGTGCTGGATGAAGTACTAGTCAGCCTGTACAACCAGCCGAAACTGGCGAGCACGCCGATTTCGCTTCAGCAATAACGTCACGCGCCGGGCTGTGCGAAGTCGCTCGACGACATGCGCACAGCCCGGCGGCCAGTCTTTACGTACCTGCTCTGCCTACCAGCTCTGCCCCAACCCCAGCAATCCGAGAATCTGTTTGCGTAGGTCAACCAGATACGGGTCATCACGGTGCCGTGGATAGGCACGGTCGATGATCAGCTCGGCCTTGATCTGCGCGGGCCGGTCGCTGAAGACAATGACGCGATTGGCGAGCAGCAGCGCCTCCTCGACATCGTGGGTGACCAACAGCGCCGTGTAACCCTGGCGTTGCCACAGATCGATCAACTCCTGCTGCATGGCAATCCGGGTCAGCGAGTCGAGCTTGCCCAGCGGCTCATCGAGAATCAGCAGTCTTGGCTCGTTGACCAACGCCCGCGCCAGCGCCACCCGCTGGGCCATGCCGCCCGACAGCTGTCGCGGATAGGCGCGTGCGAATTGACTCAAACCGACCTTCGCCAAGGCCTCATCAACCTTGCCCTTGGTGGTTTTGAGCAGACCCTGAGCTTCCAGGCCGAGGGCGACGTTGTCCCAGACCCGACGCCACGGGTACAGGGTCGGGTCCTGAAACACCACCACCCGCGTCGGATCCGGCCCGGTGATCGCCACACCGTCCGCCGTAATGCTCCCGCTGTCCGCACCTTCCAGCCCCGCGACCAGCCGCAGCAGGGTGGACTTTCCACAACCCGACGGTCCTAACAGGGCGACGAATTCCCCCGGTTCAACCTCCAGCGACACCCGCTGCAGCACCGGCAGCTTGTGCCCTTCGAGGGAGAAACCGTGGCTCAGGTTATCGATGCTTAGCGCCAGACCACGACTGTGTTCGGCGCTTGCCGCTCTGGCTGCATTTACCATTTCATTGCTCCTTGCTGCCACGCCAGCAGACGGTCACGAATCAGAAACAGCCCCGAGATCAGCCCCGAACAGGCCAGCGCCATGATCAACAATGCTGCGTACATGTTGGCGTACGCCGCCCACCCCTGGGCCCATTGCAGGTACCAGCCGATGCCGGATTTCACGCCCATCATCTCGGCGACAACCAGGGTGGAAAACGATGCGCCGAGGCCCATGAACAAGCCGACGAAAACGTGAGGCAGCGCTGCGGGAATCGCCACTTTGAAAATGAGAAAACCCTGTCTTGCGCCTAAGGTACGGGCCACGTCGTAGTAGGCCTTGTCGACGCTCGACACCCCTGACCACGTCAGCACCGTCACCGGAAACCAGGTCGCCAGCGCAATGAGAAACACGCTGGCACTCCAACTGCTGGGGAACAGAAAGAAGCACAGCGGCAGCAAGGCGGTGGACGGCACCGGGCCGAGGATCCTCAACACCGGGTGCAGCCAGTAGCCGATGCTCCGCGACCAGCCGATGGCGACGCCGGCGATGAACCCTGTCAGTGCGCCAAGGGCGACACCGCTGCCCAGGAGAATTGCCGAATGAAACAGGCTGTCGGCGAGGCGCGGCCAGTCCTCGACACAGACGTCCAGCAGCGCTTGGGGTGGCGCGAAGAACGGCACCGGCAATACGCCGAATTTGGCGGTGAGCAGCTCCCAGATCGTGAGCAGAATCGGCAGCGCGATCAGCCAGGGGCCGAGCGTTTGCGTACGCGTGGCGATGCGCGGAGACCAACGCCCCGCAACCACCGCCAGCAGGATCAGCCCGGCCATGATCAGGCACAGATTCGCCAGACCCTGGGTCATCGGCCAGAGACGGGTGGCGTTGGGCAGATACACGATCAATAGCGCCGCCGCGAGCCAGACCGCCGCCGCCACTACGCCGTGCAGCCAGAAGCGCCCCGCCGGGTGTTTCAGCCGTTCGACGCCGGCCGCCAGCTCAACTGAAGACATCGGCAGTGATCTCCGCAGCAAAGGCGTTGGCATCAGTGCTTTGACGGATGACCTCGACGGTTTTCAGGTCGCGAACGTAGGTGGCGATCTCGGCGGTCAGTACCGCGCCGACGGCGTGATGTCCATGGGTGTGATCGTGGAGGATGGCGACGACTTCCTCGGTGGTGGTGTTCAGCGCGTAAGCCTGGAACCCTTTGGCCACCTCCTCCGGATGCTTGACCGAGTAATCGTGGGCTTCAAGAATCGCCTGAGTCAGGGCCGCCACGGCGCGTCTGTCGTCCCGCGCCAGTTTGCCGGTCACGCCCACCACGCAGCAGCTGAGGCTGGCGTAGTCCTCCACCAGATTCGACGACAGTTCGCGAGCCTTGCCGGCGTTGATCAGTCGGTACATGAACGGGTCGCTGCCGCTCACCGCCTGCACTTCGCCGCGCTCCAGCGCGGTACCCAGCAAGTCGGCCGGATACAGGCGCCACTCGACGTCGCGCACTGGGTCGACGCCATGTTTCTTCAGGAGGATGGAAAAGAAGTTACGGTCGGGACTGGCCATGTCGGTCACGCCGATGGCCTTGCCTTTGAGGTCTTCGAGTGTCTTCACGTTGCCACTCGCCGCCGTCAGCAACCGCAAGCAGCCGCCGTGTGTTCCGGCAGTCAGCTTGACGTCGAAGCCCTGCTCCAGCGCTTTCAGCCACCGCAACGCCATGCCGATGCCGGCGTCCGCTTTGCCCGTCGCAATGGCTTCCAGCAACACTTCGGTCGAGTTGCCGAAATTGACCAGCTCGACGTCCAGATTGTGCTTCTTGAAAAAGCCCTGCCCGTGGGCGATGACCACGGGGGCCAGGCACACGGCGTTCAAGTTGATCGCAAGCTTCAGCGCCCTCGGCTGATCGAGCCTGATGAATTCGCCCGTGCCCGCCGGCTCGCTCGCCCCGCCACTGACGTCGGCGCCGTGCCCGGCATGCTCCGCATGTTCGTCCGCAGCCCAGACGCCGCGCGGCAATGACAGCAGAAGTGGCGATGCCAGCGCAGCGCCGGCGAGGCTCAGCACCCGCCGACGGCTCAATTGATCGAAAACGGCCATGGTGTTCCCTTACCCGGTGAGTGAGATGGTCGTCGCCGAACGAGAATTTTTAATAACCAAATCCTGGGGTTTCGCCGACTGCTTAAAACATTAGCACCGGCCATTTAATTAATTAAATTCATTTTTGTTCTATATGACTATGCAAATAGTCTATCTGAATGACTTCGCATCCTGCATGCCAGGCGGCATCGAAGCGTACTGGCTGACGGCAATGTCATGCACCACCTCGTGCACTACCGCTATGCTGCGTGCTCGACCCATCACCGGATTCGCGCCGCCAATGAAGACCTCCAAGACCCAGACCCTCCGCCACTCTCTTCTCATCTCGGGATTGCTCAGCGCGCTGCTATCGGCAGCGCTGCCAGCCCACGCCGAAGACAGCAAACCCACCCGCGTGCGCGGCGCCATCACAGCGATCGAAGGCGATGCGCTGAAAATTCACAGCAATCGCGGAGAAGACCTGCAGGTTGCGCTGACGCCTGACACGCAGATTCGCGGCGTCACGTTGGCGCAGGTGTCGGAAATCAAACCGGGCAGCTACATAGGCTCCGCCGCGGTGCCGCTGCCGGACGGTTCGTTGAAGGCGCTCGAGGTGCATGTGTTCCCGCCGGAAATGGCGGGCACGGGGGATGGCCATCGGGCCTTTGACCTGACGCCGGACAGCACGATGACCAACGGATCGGTCGGCGATCTGGTCGCCAGTAATGGCCGCACCATCACGGTGAATTACAAAGGCGGGCAGAAGAAGATCGTCATCCCTGATGACGTGCCGATCGTCAACCTGGTGCCAGGCGATCGCAGCTTGCTCAAGCCCGGTGTGAAGGTGGTGCTGCAGGCGCAGAAAGGTTCGGACAACTCGCTGACGGCGCTGTCGATTTCTGCAGGGGAAAATGGCGTGACGCCGCCAATGTGAAGCGGCCAATGTGCAGGGCTTGTAGCGTTAAAAACCTGCGTGGCGCCGGTAGATGAAACAGCACCGGTCAGCATGCGCAGGTCAATTATCAGGTCTGACTCAAAGACAGGTCGCGAGCACCGCGCCACGTTGCTCGATCACCTTGGCGCCGGGCTTGGCGTAGAAATTGACCTTGGTCATGCCCGCCTTGCCCGCCACGTCAGCGAAATATTCGCCCTCGGTGGTGTAGACCGTGAAAGCGCCCGGCCCGCCCTTAGCCATGAACACGTCAGCCACATCACCGAACAGCTGAACGTTGGCCCAGGTGACCTTGATGCATTCGGCGACGGCGACCGCAGGCTTCTGACTGGTGTAAACCTGCGCCGGCCCTGCCGAACGTGTCTGATTCAAGCTCATGCAACCCGACAACAGGATCAGTGCCACAGCGCCCACCCAATGTTTCATGCCAGTCCCGTTCATCAAACGTCCTTTTCGTTAAAAAAGGAACGATGTTACCAGCAACCTCAAGCGAGCCCCATGGGTAAGCCGTCCGAGCGCTTAATCATCCAGCCCGGCGGGCGGAGCAGCAGGCGCGGCCTTGCCGGGCTTGGCCGATTTGCCTGACGGCGTTGCGGTCTTCGGCTCGGCGACGGGCGCAGGTGGAGCAGCGGCGGCTGCTTCCTTCTCGGCCATCGGCATCTGGTCGATGGTGCTGAAAATCTCCTTCGGATCGATGGGGCCGTTGTGAGTCATTTTCTTCTCGCCGTCCTTGCCCACCAGAATCACCTGCGCCTGTTTTTCTGTCTGTGCGCCAAGCTTGAGTTCGCGGATCAGGGCCATGGTGGTCTGGGCGTCGAGGTCTTTACCGTTACGCTGCCCCACGGTATTGATGATGGTGTAAAGGACCATGTCACGTTTGGCGAAACCATCCTTGTTGGCGGGTTCGTCCAGACTTTTCTTAAGAGCCCCCAGCGTCGGGTCTGCCGAACTCGACGCGATAACGATCAGTGGACGGGCCTTGCCGCGCTCCTGGGAAAGTGGGCCATCACCGTCGGCAGCCAGCAAGGGGCTCGACACGGCGAACAAAACGGCAAGGGTCAACGACCGGCTAAACATACACACCTCCTCTGGTTTTCCATGCACTGATGATCGCGCATCATGGGAAAAGGTCCAGACGGTAGCGGGAAAAAAACCGGATTTATTTCGCGGCGCGCAGAGGCTCGCGGGTATCGAATAGGGGCAAAACGTCCGGCCATAGGGGCTATGTCTGACGTGAGCACCGCTGACCTGACGGGAAAATTTCGGGCAAAAAAAAGGGCGAATCTTTCGATTCGCCCTTTTTTGTCACCGCCCAGCAGAGCGGATTTGTTTGGTAGGCGCGATTGGACTCGAACCAACGACCCCCACCATGTCAAGGTGGTGCTCTAACCAACTGAGCTACGTGCCTGCTGTGGGTCGGCATTCTACGGATATTCAAATGACTGTCAACGTCTTTTTCGCCCACTAAGCCTATGAATATGCAAATTATTTCCCCGTAGCATCGACAAGGGCGGATCAACCTACTGAGTCGCCGTCGATCAGCGAGATTCGGGCGGTGAACGCCATGACCGGCCTCCCGATCGCCAGCGGATACTTGGGTGAATCAACGGGGACCCTCGACTTGCGCACCGAACATGCCGCCTGTCGCCATCATGGCACTTCGGACGAACTTCAGATGCCCAATGATGACAAGGAACCACGACACGGAGATCACCTGATGAACAGATTATTGACTGCCTTTACCCTCGGTTGCGCGCTGACCTGCACTTCCCTCACAGCGCTGGCTGGCGCCACATCGCCAGATATGGGTCCGCCACCTTCCCAAACCGGCATCGACCCGCGCGTACAGGGCAGCGACCCGGCTCGCCAGGGCTCTGATGTGGACACGCAAACCAAGAAAGGCATCAGCATTGGCGGCGGCACGTCGATGAGCAATGGCACCGGCAATAACAACGATGCCGATTTGCCCGGTGGCGATACCACCAATGGCGGCGGCAGCAAGGGCTCGGGTTCGTCGAGCGCGGGCGGCGCTGGCGGTTGAAGCACTACTTAGGCGCGGGCCATTACAGACGAATCATTAAGGGCGCTTGAACAGCGCCCTTTTCGTGCCCGGTTGTCGTGGCTTGCCGTCGTGCTTTGATATAGTGCGTCGCCGCCGCGCCCGAACCAGGGTCGCGGACCCGGGCGTCATCAACAGTGGAGAGCGGCACCGTGGGCATGAAGAAATCAGCGCTGGAACTCAAGCGTGACCTGAGCACCATCGCGGCCAATCTGGAAAGCACTGCAGGCGAAATCAGCCGACTGGCCGAACGGGTCAACGATGTGGACGTGGTCGCGGTGCTGCACTTGATGAACCAGCAGTACAAGGACGCTGACCGCCTGCGCGCCTATGTGGACGAGATCAGGGCGGGCCGCATTACCCGCGCCAAGGCCGACTGATCGGCCGGCGCAATGGCCGCTCGCCCGGGGTGATTCAGGTTCAAGCAAGCAAAAAAGGGTGACCCTCTCGGGCCACCCTTTTTTGTTACCGCCCAGCAGAGCGGATTTGTTTGGTAGGCGCGATTGGACTCGAACCAACGACCCCCACCATGTCAAGGTGGTGCTCTAACCAACTGAGCTACGTGCCTGCTGTGGGGCGGCATTCTACCGGGATCCGGAACGCTGTCAACTTTGATTCATCCCTAAGCCTATGAATGTCCGAGCTATTTGTCCCTGCACTGGCGAATCATGCTAAATGAGTGCGCCCGTGCCTCGGTGGCCGATGCCTTGCCAGCATCGCGTCAAGGCCCGCAAACCTCCAGTGTCGGCTGGCCGCAAAATTTCATCTCAGGTAGGATCCGCCCACTCGTAAAAAATATAAAACAGGGGTTACAGGATGACGAACACGCCATACCCACATTCCTATTACGCCGCTTCCGCCAATCCGGTTCCGGTTCGGCCTCGGCTGCAGGGGGACGTCGAGACCGACGTGGTCATCATCGGCGCCGGCTACACCGGGCTCTCCAGCGCGCTGTTTCTCCTGGAACACGGCTTCAAGGTTACCGTGCTGGAAGCGGCGAAAGTCGGTTTCGGCGCCTCGGGACGTAACGGCGGACAGATCGTCAACAGCTACAGCCGCGACATCGACACCATCGAAAAGAGCGTCGGGCCCAAGGAAGCACAATTGCTCGGGCACATGGCCTTCGAGGGCGCGCAGATCATCCGGGACCGCGTCGCCAAATACCAGATCCAGTGCGACCTGAAAGACGGCGGGGTTTTCGCCGCGATCACGCCCAAGCAGATGGGCCATCTGGAGTCGCAGAAACGTCTCTGGGAACGCTACGGCCACACGCAGCTGGAGCTGATGGACCAGCGCCGCATCCGTGAAGTGGTGGCGTGCGACCAATACATCGGCGGCATGCTCGACATGAGCGGCGGTCACATCCACCCGCTGAACCTGGCGCTGGGCGAGGCGGCGGCGGTCGAGTCCCTGGGCGGGGTCATTTACGAACAGTCTGCGGCTACCCGCATTGATCGCGGCGCCAGCCCGGTCGTGCACACCGCCGAGGGCAAGGTTCGGGCGAAGTTCGTGATCGTGGCAGGCAACGCCTATCTGGGCAATCTGGTCCCGGAACTGGCGGCCAAATCGATGCCCTGCGGCACACAGGTCATCACCACCGAGCCGCTGAGTGAGGAACTGGCGAGCACGTTGCTGCCCCAGGATTACTGCGTCGAGGACTGCAACTACCTGCTGGATTATTACCGGCTCTCCGGCGACAAACGTCTGATCTTCGGCGGCGGCGTGGTCTACGGCGCCCGCGATCCGGCGAACATCGAAGCGATCATCCGGCCGAAGATGCTCAAGGCGTTTCCGCAACTGAAGGACGTGAAGATCGATTACGCATGGACCGGCAACTTCCTGCTGACCTTGTCGCGGTTGCCCCAGGTCGGCCGGCTGGGCGACAACATCTATTACTCGCAGGGATGCAGCGGCCACGGCGTGACTTACACCCATCTGGCCGGCAAAGTGTTGGCCGAAGCCTTGCGCGGACAGGCAGAGCGATTCGATGCCTTCGCCGGCCTGCCGCACTACCCGTTCCCCGGCGGGCAATTGTTGCGCACGCCGCTGACGGCATTGGGTGCCTGGTATTACAGCCTGCGGGACAAGCTGGGGTTTTGAATCAGAGGCGATGAACGGCCAACCGTTAACGGGCAGCTGGATTGTTCAGCGCCTTCACCGCCTCGCCCGCCGCCTGTTCCTGACCGGCCTGGGCCAGATCATTGGCGGCTTTGAGCCAGCGCTCGCGGTCTACCGGCACCGGCACCTGGCGTGGGCTCTGGATCAGCACGGCCCAGTTGCCGGCGTCGTTCCAGTCCGAGGTGAACGAATCGAAGCTCGCTGTCACTCGCCCAGGCCCGGTATAGATCAGCACCGTGCGCTTGTTCTGATCGAACCCGACCAGCACGCCGTAGCGCTGTTCTTTCCAGAACATCGAGCCGTCCGAGAACCGCACCATGACCGGATACCCCGCCGAGACCTGGGCCAGCAGGTCCGGGAAACCGTGGTCGACGGGGTACACCACAAACCCGTATTCGCGGGCCAGGTCCGACATGCTGCGGTCGAGCTTGTCTTCGGCGCCCGGCAGTTTCAGCGGTTTTTCCAGCAGCCCCGGCGTGGTCTGTACCCCATGGACGGTCAGCATGCTGGCCAGTGCGAACGGCGCGCTTTGATAATCCTTGCCCCGGAACGACGGCACCGCGTTGATTTCAACCCGGTCGGGCAGTGTCTTGTACATCGGCGGATAGCCGGGTTTCCAGTTGTGGGCATTCGAGCAGCCTGCCAAGACCAGCACGGCGGCCAGCGCCAGCCATTTGCGTCGACCTGCAACGCTATCCAATCGCGTCAATGCCCGCACGTTCTTCACTCACTTGACTGATGGCGAGGGATCCCTGGATCCGGCCGGAACGCGGATGATAGAGCCGCCACCGGTTGCGGTATAGCCCGAAACGCTGTCAACGCGAGTGGATAGAACAAATCGGTCATGCAATTCCTACCACCGGTCAATTTTTGGCAACAACAGGGAGACTAGACTGTCGGTTACTAAGAGACGAAGAGAAGAGCCGGAGGAAGCCATGAGCCTCGGAATGACCATTGTGATGTTGATCGCTGCCTGGCTGGCCGTTGCGGCCGCCATGTTGTGGGGGGTGATGCGTATCTCGCGTCGCCATCATCCGCATTATCGGGAAACCGAAGCCGCGAAATCCGTAGAACGCGCACAACGCAAAATCCGTCATGTCACGGCCCATTGATACTGCCGTGTAACGACTGATCACCGTACAAATGAAAACGGTCGGTAATGGCATCCCATTCCCGACCGTTTTTTATTGCCCTGCTTTTGTGCTGCTTCGCTCTTTATCGGCGGGCGAAGCTTATCCAGGCGTCAGACCTTCTGGCCCTGCGCTTCGGCGTCCAGGCGGCGCTGGCGGGACCGACGAACCAGCATGTTCAGCACTTCAATCAGCGCCGAGAACGCCATCGCGGTGTACACGTAGCCTTTCGGAACGTGGGCGCCGAAGCCTTCGGCGATCAGCGTCATGCCGATCATGATCAGGAAGCCCAGCGCCAGCATGACCACGGTCGGGTTATCGTTGATGAACTTGGCCAGGGGCTCCGACGCCACCAGCATCACGACCACGGCAGCCACCACGGCGATGACCATGATCGGCAAGTGCTCGGTCATGCCAACGGCGGTGACGATACTGTCGATGGAGAACACCAGGTCGAGCATCAGGATCTGACCGATCGCAGCGGCCATGCCCAGGGTGACTGTGCTGGACGCGGCTTTCTCGGCTTCGCTTTTGACGTCGACGCTGTGGTGAATCTCGGTGGTTGCCTTCCAGACCAGGAACAGGCCACCCGCGATCAGGATCATGTCCTTCCAGGAGAAGGCCTGGCCGAACACTTCGATCACCGGCGCGGTCAGCTGGACAATCCACGCCACGGTGGTCAGCAGGCCCAGACGCAGGATCAACGCCATGCTGATACCGATCCGGCGCGCCTTGGTGCGCTGGTGAACCGGCAGCTTGTTGGTGAGAATCGAGATGAAAATGAGGTTGTCGATACCGAGCACGATTTCCATGACGACCAGTGTCGCCAGAGCGATCCACGCCGTTGGGCTTGCAGCCAGTTCCAGAAGGTATTCCATATAAGCGAGTGTCCAGAATCAGTTCAGGGGATAGGGCGGCATTCTAGGGACGGAAACACTTCAGTAAAATTCGTATTTTTCAGGCGTATACTTCGGTTTTCCCGAAGTGATGACCCCCATGCTCAATTACCGACAGCTGCATTATTTCTGGGTCGTGGCCAAAACCGGCAGTATTGTCCGCGCCTGCGAGCAATTGAACCTCACGCCACAGACCATCAGCGGGCAAATCAGCCTGCTGGAGCAGACCTACGGTGTCGAATTGTTCAAGCGCGTTGGCCGCCAGTTGGAGCTGACCGAAACAGGCCGCGTCGCCCTGCCCTACGCCGAGCAGATGTTCCAGCTCGGTGGCGAGCTCGAAGCGGTGTTGCGCGCACAGCCCGACGAGCAGCAAATCCTCTTCCGCGTCGGCGTCGCCGATGTCGTGCCCAAATCCATTGTTTATCGGCTTATCGCGCCGAGCATGGCGCTCAATGAGCTGGTGCGCATCAGTTGCCGGGAAGACCAGCTCGAACGCTTGCTGGCGGACCTCGCGATTCAGCGCCTGGACCTGGTGATTTCCGACAGCCCGATGCCCTCTCATCTGGACATTAAAGGCTACAGCCAGAAGCTGGGCGAATGCGGCGTGAGTTTTTTCGCCACCCGCGCCCTCGCCACCCTGTACGGCGAGAACTTCCCCCACGGCATGCAAGGCGCGCCGCTGCTGGTCCCAGGACAGCAAACGGTGGTGCGCAGTCGCCTGATGCGCTGGTTCGCCGAGCAGAATATCCAGCCGAAAATCGTCGGGGAGTTCGACGACAGCGCCCTGATGAAGGCCTTTGGCAAATCCGGCAGCGGGATTTTCATTGCGCCAAGCGTGATCGCCGATGAAGTGATCGAGCAATACGACGTCGAATTGATCGGCCATACCGATGCCGTGACCGAGTCGTTCTACGCGATTTCGGTCGAGCGCAAGGTCAAGCACCCCGGCATCGTCGCGATTACCGAAGGCGCACGGCGGCAGCTGTTCCCGGACTAGGCGTCGCAGGCTGCGGGGTTTGGGCGGACGGTCATCAGCAGCAGGGCCAGCACGATGGACAGCAGAATAATGCCAGCCGCCGCGAAGCCCAGACTGCCAAGGCCCAGATGATCGATCACCCGCCCGCCAATGATCGCGCCAATGCCGATGCCCAGATTGGCCCCGGCGATGTTGAGCGATGCGGCGAAGGCCGGGGCCTGTGGCGCCGCTTTCATCAGCCGGACGTGGCTGACCAGAAACAGCGCCGCCTGGGTTGCGCCCCACACGGCCAACGCCAGGGCCAGCGCAGGCAGGGAATGCATGCTCGGCACCACCATGACCATGCCGCCGATCATGAAGGTACAGAAGGTCAGGCTGGCGATCAGTGGGTGGCGATCCACCAGCCGCCCGCCCAGTGAATTGCCCAGCAAGCCCACCGCGCCGAAGCCCATCAGGCACCAGCCGACCACCGTGCCGTTGAACCCCGCGAGGCGCTCGAGCATGTCCGCCAGATAGGTGTAGGCGGTGAACATACCGCTGAAGACCAGCACCGACAGCAGCACGTGGCCCTGCATCAACGGGCTGCGCAGAATGCGGAACTGGCTGCGGAACGAGGCCTGATCCTTGTGCACGCTGCTGGGCAGGTAAATGAACAGCAGCAGCGCCTTGGCGAACGCCATCACCGCGAGGACGGCGAAGGCGCTGCGCCAGCCGATGGCGTCCGAGATCAAGGTGCCAACGGGGATACCGAACACCGTGGCGCAGACGATACCGAAACCGATCTTGGCAATCGCGCGGCCGGCGTGGTCAGGGCCAACGATGTCTACGGCGGTTTCGCTGGCCAGGGCCCAGAACACCGGCAGCCCGAGGGCCGGGATCAGCCGCGCCGCGGCCATCAACCAAATGTTGGGCGCCAGCGCGGCAACGGCGTTGGAGACGCCAAACATGATCAGCACCGAAATGAACAGGCGCTTGCGCTCGAAGCGCGAGAAGTACGCGGTCAGGAACGGCCCGAAGCAGGCCACCGTGAAGGCGAACAGCGTGACCAGCAAGCCGGCCTGGGGGATGGTGACGGCCAGGTCGCGGGCGATGGCGGGCAGCAGACCGACGATAACGAACTCTGTGGTCAGCACGGTAAAGCCCGCAGCTGACAGCAGATAGATGGGGAAAAACATGAAATCTCCAGAACGACGAAACGACCGGTCCTCGCGGAGCGGTCGATCGGATGTGGCGTAAATCAGGACGCGGAGGTTATCAGAGCCGGGCGCTTGGGAGCCAGGCGCCGGACGAGCCACGTGTCGCTGCCCGAGCAGAGCCGGGCAGCAAGGCCTGTCAGTAAGCGCCCATGTAGTCGCGCTTGCCGACTTCCACGCCGTTGTGGCGCAGCAGGTCATAGGTGGTGGTGACGTGGAAGAAGAACTGCGGCAGCGAGTAATGCAGCAGGTAGGTCTGGGTGCTCAGACGCTTTTCTTTATCGGTGCCAGGGCGCAGGACGATTTCCCGCGCTTCGTTGCCATCGACCTGTTCGGCCTTGATGGTGTCGAGGAACGCCAGCACTTTGGTCAGCAGCGCTTGCAGATCGGCAAAGGTGGTTTCGGTGTCTTCGTACTTCGGCGGCTCAAGACCTGCCAGTCGTGCGCCGGCGCCTTTGGCGAAATCAACGGCGATCTGCACCTGACGCACCAGCGGGAACATGTCAGGGAACAGACGCGCCTGCAGCAGGGCATCCGGCTGAATGTTCTTGGCGGTGGCGTGGGCTTCGCCTTTGGCCAGGACGGCGCTGAGGGCGGTGAGCATTTGCTTGAAGACAGGGATCGAAGCGGCGTAGAGAGAAAGGGTCATGGCAGTTCCTCGGGAAATGAGTCGCACGGAGGCGGACGCGAACGCGGCTTGTCTTTTACCTCATCCAGCCCCTACCCTCATAGCCTTTTCAACGCCTGGGGAATGGGTCATGTCCGAAGAGCTGGATTCCGAAAACACCGTTGAAGCCTCGGATGCGCTGCAGCTGAGCAGCACCGAAGTGCGCATTCTGGGCTGCCTGATCGAGAAGCAGGCGACCCATCCCGAGACCTACCCCCTGACCCTCAACGCACTGGTGCTGGCCTGTAACCAGAAGACCAGTCGCGAGCCGGTGATGAACCTCACGCCCGGCCAGGTTGGCCAGAGCCTGCGCGCATTGGAAAGCCTGCAACTGACGCGTCTTGTCATGGGCAGCCGGGCGGACCGCTGGGAACACCGCGTCGACAAAACCCTGGAGCTGGTGCCGGCGCAACTCATCCTCACCGGCCTGCTGTTGCTGCGCGGCCCGCAAACCGTCAACGAGCTGTTGACCCGCAGCAACCGCCTGCACGATTTCGAAGACACCGACGCCGTGCTGCATCAGCTTGACCGGCTCATTGGCCGAGGGCTGGCGGTGTTGATCCCGAAACAGGCAGGCCAGCGCGAAGACCGCTATATGCATGCGCTGGGTGATCCGGCTGACAGGGAGACAATGCTTGCCGCCCGCGCGCATCCGGCAGAGCGCAATAGCGGCGGCAGCCATTCAGGCAGCGCGGGCAGCTCGGCGATGGCGGAGAGAATCGAAGCCCTCGAAGCCCGCATCGCCGCCCTGGAAGAGCGGCTGGCATTGCTGGAAGGTTGAGAGCGGCTCCGAGGAATCCTAAGCCTGGTGCAAAACCTGTGGAAGCGAGCTTGCTCGCGAGGGCGGGTACATCCACTGCATGTGCAGCGGCGGATATACCGTCTTCGTGAGCAAGCTCACTCCCACATGTCCCCTGTCTGCCGCGCGACAGCGTGCTGCCTGAAGATCGGTAGTCAAGCACACCCTGACGTTACCCAAGCGCAAGCATCAACCCCGCGCGAACGCCGCCGCTGCCTGATACTGCTCCTCGGTGGGCGTCACGCCGGTGTAAAGAATGAACTGCTCCAGCGCCTGTATCGCCGCGACCTGGTCACCGGTGATCAGGCGTTTGCCGAGGCGCTCGGCCTCAACGATGAACGGCGTTCGCGCGGGCGTAGCGACCACATCAAAGGCCGTGTCGGCCTGTTCGATGGCGGACACGTCGAAGGCCAGCGCATCGGCCTGATCGCCAGCCATGCCCAACGGGGTGACGTTGACCAGCAGCGGTGGGCGCTCGCTGCCCAGTTCGGCTTGCCACGCGAAGCCGCAGGTTTGTGCAAGCGCCCTGCCCGCCTGCTCGTTGCGCGCCACGATCAGCCCGTCAGTAAAGCCGGCGTCACGCAGGGCACAGGCGACGGCCTTAGCCATGCCACCACTGCCGCGCAAGGCAAAGCGGGTGCGCGGCACTTCATGGGTATCGACCAGTTGGGCGATGGCGATGTAATCGGTGTTGTAGGCTTTCAAGTGGCCATCGGTATTGACGATGGTGTTGATGGATTGAATGGCGTCGGCGGACGCGTCCAGTTCATCGACCAGTGCAATAGAGGCTTCTTTAAACGGCATCGACACGCCGCACCCGCGAATGCCCAATGAACGCATACCGGCAATGGCTGCAGGCAGGTCGTTTGGCGAAAAGGCCTTGTAATAGAAGTTCAAGCCCAACTGTTGATACAGGTGGTTGTGGAAGCGCACGCCGAAGTTGCCCGGGCGTCCGGCCAGCGACATGCACAACAGCGTTTCCTTACTGGCAGTGACCAACATGAAATCTCCCGAGTGGTATTAGAAGACGCCTGGGGAAAGGCGTAGAATCGCGACGCTCCGCCGAAAGCGGCAAAGCCATTGTCATTAAAAGTGTCGAATACCTTACACAAAATTTACGCAACGGCCTCGCAGATATTTCCGAAACCGTTGTCTGAGAAGTTATCCCGTGGCAGTGCCTGAGCGTAACGCAGGCTCGCGACAACGGGACTGAACACCGAGGAACAGTCATGATTCGTCAGATCCCCAAAGTTGCCTTGTTGTTAGGCGCCCTCGCCCTCGCAGGCCAGGCTGAAGCCCATGGCGGCGGCCCGGGCTGGGGTGGAGCCGCCGTAATCGGTGCGGTCGTCGGCGGTGTTGTCGGCGCGGCAGTGGCGTCCGGGCCGGTTTACGCAGCACCCGCTCCCGTGTACGCGGCCCCGGCGCCGGTTTATTACGCGCCACCGCCTCCACCGCCGGTTTACTACCAGCCGGCTTATGTCGTTGAGCGCCCGGTCGTCTACGCACCGCGTTACTACGGCCCGCCACGTTATTACGGTCCACCACCGGGCTATTACCACGGTGGCGGTCGCTGGTAACAGCGGTTTGCTCCTGAGCACAGGGCTGTCGATTCATGGTCGCCAGCCCTCACCCAACACAGACCCCGCCTCCCCGGCGGGGTTTTTGTTTCAGGGGTATTGATGCCGGACCGCAGCACCGCTTTGCGCACGTGTCCCCAGCACTGTCCCTACCCGCTCATCAATGACGACTATCGAGAGCGGTGATTTCTGCATCAACCGGTCGGGCCTTAAAGTAGCGCCATAGATTGTTGGAGGCACTTATGACCAAGGTTCAAATCATGTCGGTTGTCGGCAGCGCAGTTCCCCCTCAGCTTCGTGAGCGCGGTCTGTTGGCGTGCTGGTACCTGATGCACAACGGCGAACCCGTCAGTGGTCCTTTGCCTTCACTGCCAGCGGCGCAGGCCCTGTCGCAGCAACTTGAATGCCGCTCACTCAACAGCTAACCCCTTATTCGCTCTTCCCCGTGAATCGTGCGTTGCTCCGCACACCCCTTTAGCCCGCCTCTTTAATGACGCGGGCGTTTTTTTTTTGCGTGACGATCCGATGTTGAGGCGCAGCGCTGTTTATCAGCCAGGCCATAATCGGCAATTCGACCCGTTTAAATACAGGCTTTTTGGATCCGCCACCTGAACCTGACCTATACAACAGCGCTTTATTAGCGAAACCCCGCACCGCCCCATCGACAACTTCAGAAACTTGCTCCTAAAATGCGCCGAACTTGTTGTCGTGCTTGAAGAAAGTCCGACGTTCCACGCTATTTCCATCCTTTAGTGAGCTTTGCTCTTGAAAATTCGCCCAACCGTCATCGGCCTATTATTTGCACTTACAGGCTGCGCACTTTCCACTGCCGCATTTTCCACCACCGCACTGGCGAAAGAGCCGGCGGCGTTCAATCGCGACCCGGCCAATCTTCATCTGGCCTCCGGCAGCGCCATGATCACCGATCTGCAAACGGGTCAGGTGTTGTATGCGAGTAACCCCGACATTGTCGTGCCGATCGCCTCGGTGACCAAGCTGATGACCGCGATGGTCACCCTCGACGCCAAGCTGCCCATGGACGAGATGGTCAAGGTCGACATCTCCCAGACCGCGGAAATGAAAGGCGTGTTCTCCCGGGTCAAGCTCGGCAGTGAGCTGAACCGCCACGACATGATGCTGATCACCCTGATGTCGTCGGAAAACCGCGCAGCGGCGAGTCTGGCTCACAGCTATCCGGGCGGCTATCCGGCGTTTATCCGGGCGATGAACGCCAAGGCCAAGTCACTGGGCATGAACCACACCGTGTACATGGAGCCCACCGGCCTGTCGGTGTACAACGTTTCCACCGCGCGGGACCTGACCAAGCTGGCCCTGGCCGCACGCAACTACCCGATGCTGCGCGAGCTGAGCACCACGCCGGAGAAAACCGTGACCTTCCGCAAGCCGAATTACATCCTCGGCTTCAGCAACACCGACCATCTGGTGCGTAAATCCAACTGGGACATCAAGCTGACCAAGACCGGCTTCACCAACCAGGCGGGTCACTGTCTGGTGCTGTTGACCAGCATGGCCAATCGTCCGGTGTCCGTGGTCATTCTCGACGCCTTCGGCAAATACACCCACTTCGCCGATGCCAGCCGCATGCGCTTGTGGATGGAAACCGGCAAGAGCGGCCCGGCGCCGGAAGTCGCGCTGCAGTACAAGAAAGAAAAGAATCAGGTGATGAGGCAGAAGGGTTTGCAGGCGTCGGAATAAGACGTCGCGCAACGTTCAGTGGGAACCCGCCGGGTTCCCGCTGATCACTGACTCGCCCGCGCCATGCGCTTGAGTATCACCACCATCCCCACGCCCAGCCCGGCCATGCCGGCCAGCAACGCCGGGTAGCTGATCCACCACGCAATAGGCGTGGTCATCATGCTGTATTCCGACATCCCGCCAATCCCCGCCACCAGATTCAATGGCAAGAACACCACGTTGATCAACGTCAGCTTGCGCAGCAGGTTATTGGTGTTGTTATTGACCAGATTGCCCCGCGCATCCATCAAACTGGCGAACACCGTGGAGTAGATGTTCGCCTGTTTATGGCACTGTTCGTTCTCGATGATCATGTCTTCGATCAGTGCCAGGCTGTCGCCGGAAAACTGATGCTTGTGGGCGTGATTGCGCAGGCGCGTCAGCACCGAGCCGTTGCTGTCGATGGCGTTGATGTAATAGACCAGGCTTTCGCTGAGGTTGAACATCTGCACCAGATGGCGGCTGTCCATCGACGCATTGAACTGCTGCTGCAATTCCCGGGCGATCATCTTGATCACCTTGAGGTGACCCAGATAATGATGGATGTTATGGAACAGCACCTCCAGCAACACGTCCAGCAGCGTGTGCATCGGCCGGTGCTGTCCGAGGTCGCTGATCTGCTTGCTGTCGGCACAGATCAGCACCATGTGATGGGGGCTGAGCAGCACCCCGAACGACGACACGTCGAAGGAAAACGTGTCCTTGCCCGAGTAGTTTTCCGGCCGCTTCCAGATCATGAACAGCGCGTCTGGATGAAACTCGATGCGCGACACCTCGTCGGGGTCGAGCGCCGAGGCCAGAGCGTGGTCGTCGAGGTTGAAGCGCTCCAGCAGCAGCGTCTTTTCGGCGGCGTCCGGGTCGCTGAACCAGAGCACGCTGGCATCCGCTTCGGCGCATTCCCTTAACCTGCCCGCTTCCAGGCGGTGGCCCTTGATCACCGGCCTAACCCGCCAGACCGCGACGTTTGATGTCGAGGCGGCGAATGAACTCTTCCAGCACCAGCGCGTACAGATCGTCCTGCAGCCAGGCGTCTTCGATGCCGGCGTCGAGGTTGGGGTTGTCGTTGACTTCGATGACCACGACGCGATCGCCGGACTGCTTCAAGTCGACGCCATACAGCCCGTCGCCGATCAGGTTGGCAGTCTTCACCGCCAGATCCACCACGGCCTTTGGCGCGTCGTGAACCGCGAGCGTGCGGCACTCGCCGTTGATTTCCGCGTCGATGGCCTTGTGGTTGTAAATCTGCCAATGCCCCTTGGACATGAAGTACTGGCAGGCGAACACCGGTTTGCGATTGAGCACGCCGATGCGCCAGTCGTATTCGGTGTAGAGGTATTCCTGGGCCAGCAACAGCACCGAATGCTCAAACAGTTCCCGCGCCGCTTCCTGCAATTGCTGCGCGTCCTGGACTTTGATCACGCCCTTGGAAAAACAGCCGTCGGGGATTTTCAGCACCAGCGGAAAGCCGAGCCGTGCCGCCACGTACTCCAAATCATCCGGTCGCTCCTTGTAGAGGATTTCCGTGGCCGGCATGCCCAGCTTGTGGCTTTTGAGCAGGTCGGTCAGGTAGACCTTGTTGGTGCAGCGCAGGATCGACGCCGGGTCATCCATCACCACCAGCCCTTCGCTCTCGGCCTTCTTGGCGAAGCGGTAGGTGTGATTGTCGACGCTGGTGGTCTCGCGGATCAGCAGCGCGTCGTATTCGGCCAGCCGCGAGTAATCCTTCTTCTCGATCAGCTCGACGTCCACGCCCAGTTGCTGACCGACGCGGATGAAATTATCCAGCGCCTTGGGGTTGGACGGCGGCAACGCCTCCTGCGGGTCATGCAGGATCGCCAGGTCGTAGCGATAGGTGCGGGGGGAACGGGGCTGGCGCCAGATCTTGCGGCTGAAACTGTCGAGAGACTGGGCGAACTGGTCCTGCTGGTGATCACGCAGGCGGGTCAAGGCGCCGGTTTTGATGCCGACGATGTGCCAGTTGTCGCGCTTGCGAAACTCCACCAGCAGGATCGGCGCCGGAAACGCCTCGAACAGTTGACGGGCAAGGTCCTGCAACGGAGCGAGATCGGTCTGACCGAAATACAGGCTCAGGGTGAAGCCTTCGGTTTCGTCATACGGATGGTCACGCAGTGCGTGTTCGAGGCGCTTGTCGAGGTCATCCAGGGCCAGGCCGTAAAGGGATTTCCGGGTCAGTTCGCTGATGGTTTTGACCGACGGAATCACGTGGTGACCCCGGGCTTCGGCCAGCAGCGAGCAGTAATAACCATGGCCCAGATAGCGGTAACTGCGGCACAGGTTGATCACTTGCACCCGCTGACCGGCAGTGTTCTGGGGCGGATTTTCCAGGTAGTCCTGGGCGCTGATCAAGTGTTCGCTGGGCAAGTAAGACGACCAGTCTTCGAGCCGCTCCACGACAATCAACAGTTGGCTTCGGGTTGAAACAGGTCTCAGCGGATTGACATTTAAAGTTGCCGAACGCTGAGGTTGTGCTGATACTTCGTCGGTCTTCACCGGCACCGCATTCATGAGTTGATCCTTCGGGAAACAGTCCTTTCTATAAAACATGGCTTTGTAGAAATGTCCCGTTTCGTTACTCACTCTTTACGGTGTCGGACATGAACTTTATATATCGCCTCGCCCAGCCTGCCGATGTGGATGAACTGTTGGTGCTGGAAAACCAGTGCTTCGAATCCGATCGCCTGAATGCGCGCAGCTTTCACTGGATGGTCACGCGGGCCAATGCGCGATTGATCGTCGCGCTGCGCGATCAGGCCGATCAACGCCTGGCCGGTTACGCGCTGGTGCTGTTCCATCGCGGCACGTCCCTGGGCCGGCTTTACTCCCTGGCGATCAGCGACGATGCCCGGGGCCAGGGCCTCGGGCAGCAACTGCTGGCCCAGGCCGAACAGCATGCCCTTGAGCGTGAGTGTGCCTATCTGCGGCTCGAAGTCCGCCCGGACAACGCTCCGGCGATTCGCTTGTACGAGCGCAACGGCTATCGCCTGTTCGACCGCATTGATGACTACTACGAGGACCACGCCCCGGCGCTGCGCTACGAAAAACGCATCCGCGAACACGCCACCGGCGTTGCCCGTCACGTGCCCTACTACCCGCAAACCCTGGACTTCAGCTGCGGCCCGGCGTGCCTGCTGATGGCGATGAAAGCCCTGCAACCGCCACGCGCCATGCAACGTCACGAGGAGCTGCAGATCTGGCGCGAAGCGACCACGGTGTTCATGACTTCAGGCCACGGCGGTTGCAGCCCGCAAGGTTTGGCGCTTGCCGCGCTGCGCCGGGGGTTCGAGGTCGGCCTGCAGGTGTCGGTGCGCGGGCCTTTGTTTCTGGCTGGAGTGCGCAGCGAAGAAAAGCGAGAAGTCATGCGCCTGGTGCATGAGGAATTCAGCCGCGAGCTGGCTGAAAGCACGGTCCGTCAACTGGGCAGTGCGCCGCTCAATCTCTGGCAGCTGCAAAAGGACAACGGCCTGGCGCTGGTGCTGATCAGCAGCTATCGGTTGACCCGTTCCAAGGCACCCCACTGGGTGCTGGTCACCGGTTGCGATGATGACTTCGTGTATTTGCACGACCCCGATATCGATCACAGCCAACAGCGTCAGGCCATGGACTGCCAATACATGCCGGTCAGCCACAAAGAGTTCGCCGGCATGAGTTGCTTTGGCGCCGACAAACTTCGCGCGGCGGTGGTTCTTTATCCCCAGGGGCAGGCGCCTATATAAACGGCGTCAGGCAAGGCGCCGTTTGCGTAAAGATCCCGTCGTATTGATTGCAGTTGCACCGGCAAAAGGAATGAATAGTCGCTCGGCCTTTGGGCGACTTACTGGATGAGCGTGATGGATAACTCGGTAATCGGTTTGATAATTCTTTCGGTGATTGCGCTGTTTGGCGTGTCGGCGTTCTACTTTGATTTTGTTCATCCGCACCGCGAGGGCAAGCACCCGCAGAAATGATGAGCGACGCCCCGACGGATTATTTTTCTTTTCCCACTTGATCGATCAGGGCGTAACGCCAACGACCCGCTAAGCTTGAACCGTTGACGCTTGCTTTGCACATCGCTCGGGGGAGTTGAAACATGCTCATCAAATGGGTACTGGCTGCGTTGCACCTGCTGGCGTTCGGTTTTGCCATAGCGGCGGTGCTGGCGAGGGGACGGGCGTTGCGGCGGTTGCGCACGGATGATCCGCGATCGTTCAGGGATGTCTTCGTGGTCGACAATATCTGGGGCGTCTCAGCAGGGGTTCTGCTGATCACCGGGGCGTTTCGGGCGTTCGGCGGGCTGGAAAAAGGCTCGTACTACTACCTGCATCAGCCACTGTTTCACCTGAAAATGGCGGCGTTCGTGGCCATGCTGGCGCTGGAAGTGGTGCCGATGTTCGCGCTGATCAAATGGCGCATCGCGTTCAAGAAGAACCAGACGATTGATACGTCCCTGTCCCGGCGGTTCGCGCGAATCAGCCATATGGAGGCGCTGCTGATGGTCATCATCGTCATCGCCGCCACGGGTATGGCGCGGGGAATCTTGTTGAGCTGAGGCCTGAGCCGATGCCCAGACCTCCAGCGGTCAGGTCACCCAGAAAAACATCAGGGTCAGGTTCGCGCCCGAGATCAGTCCGAACAGTCCCCAGGCCAGGGTTTTGGTCAGGCGGCTGTTGGCGAACGGGCCCATCAATTGCGGGTCGCTGGTGAAGCGGATCAGCGGCCACAGTGCGAACGGTAACTGCAGGCTGAGGACGACCTGGCTCAGCACCAGCATCTTGCCCACCGCACCATCGCCAAACCAGATCACCCCGACGAACGCCGGAATCAGCGCCAGCCCGCGCGTCGCCAGGCGGCGTTGCCAGCACGGGATCTTGGCTTTCAGAAACCCCTCCAGCACCACTTGGCCGGCGATGGTCCCGGTGAACGTCGAGCTCTGCCCCGCCGCCAGCAGCGCGACACCGAATAACACGCTGGCCACGGCGCCGCCCACCAGCGGATCGAGCAGGTGGTAGGCGTCCTGAATTTCCACGATATCGGTGTGGCCAGTCCCGTGGAACGCGGCAGCCGCCAGGATGAGGATGGCCGCATTGATTATCAGCGCCAGGCTCAAGGAGGCAATGGTGTCGACCCGGGCGTAACGAATGGCGCTGGCCTTACTTTCGGTCGAGGTGCCATTGACCCGGGTCTGCACCACCGATGAATGCAGGTACAGGTTATGGGGCATCACCGTCGCACCGAGAATCCCGATGGCGATGTACAGCGGCTCTTGATTGCTCAGCATCTCCCACGACGGCTTGAGCCCCGCCACGACGTCCGGCCAGAACGGTTTGATCAGCACCAGCTCGATGAAAAAGCACGTCGCGATGGTCGCGATCAGCCCCAGCACAATGGCTTCCAGACGGCGGAAATTGGCGCCCTGCAAAGCCAGCACGATGACCGTGTCGAATGCCGTCAGCGCCACCCCCGTGGTAATCGACACCCCCAGCAGCAAGTGAAACGCCAGCGCGGCACCCAGCACTTCCGCCAGATCGGTCGCCAGGATCGACAGTTCGGCGAGAATCCACTGGCCCATGCCGACCCGGCGGCTGTAGTGCTCGGAGGACAGCTGCGCCAGATCGCGGCCGGTGGCGATGCCCAGGCGTGAACACAGATTTTGCAGCACCATGCCCGACAGACTTGCCAGCACCACCACAAACAGCAGCGAATAACCGAAGCGCGAGCCGGCTTCGATGGCGGTGGCCCAGTTGCCGGGGTCCATGTAGCCGATGGAGATCAACAGGCCGGGGCCGACGAACAGCATCAGCTTGCGCAGGAAAGACGCATTGGCGGGAATGGCGACGCTGTCGGTGGTTGCCGACGGGCAAAATGGCGCGGTGGCAGTAGTCGGGAGTTTGTACTTCACGGGAATCCGAAACGTGGTGGCGGTCAGCCCCGGAGCTTAAACGCGCAGAAATGTTTTGTCTTGAATCTCTGGGGCACTAACATGCTGCGTCTCACCGATCCGGAAAAAACAATAATGCATGCCGCTTCTGACAGCCCCGATAACGCCCGCCCGACCCAGGACGGACTCGACCCGATACGCGCGGCGCGGATTTCCGCCCGCCTCGACCGCCTGCCCGCCGTCGCCACGATCTGGAAACTGGTGGCGCTGCTGTCCATTGGCGGCTTCTTCGAACTTTACGATCTGTTCCAGACCGCCTACATCAGCCCCGGCCTGATCCGCGACGGACTGTTCGCCACCGGGGCGCAGGGCGTGTTCGGCTTTTCCGATCAAGCGGCGTTCGCGTCGGCGACCTTTCTGGGGCTGTTCCTCGGTGCCAGCCTGCTGAGCCCGATCGCCGACCGCTACGGCCGCCGCGCGATCTTCACCTTCGCGTTGATCTGGTACACCGTCGCCACGGTGCTGATGGGCATACAGACCTCCGCACTGGGCATCATCTGCATGCGCTTTCTGGTGGGCATCGGCCTGGGCATCGAGCTGGTGACCATCGACGCGTACCTCTCGGAACTGGTGCCCAAGCGGATGCGCAGCGCGGCGTTCGCCTTCGCGTTTTTCGTGCAGTTCCTGTCGGTGCCTTCAGTGGCATTGATGTCCTGGTGGCTGGTGCCGCAGGACCCGTTCGGCGTCGCCGGCTGGCGCTGGGTGGTGTTGGCCAGCGCGGTGTTCGCGCTGTTCATCTGGTGGCTGCGCTCGCGCCTGCCGGAATCACCGCGCTGGCTGGCGCAACACGGCCGCTTCAGCGAGGCCGAAAAGATCATGGACGACCTCGAAGCCCGCTGCATCAAGGACCACGGTCAGGCCCTGGACGAACCGGAAACCCACAACGTGGCCGTCGAAGGCAAAGGCCGCTTCGCCGACATCTGGCAACCGCCGTATCGCCGTCGCGCGCTGATGTTGATTGTGTTTCATGTGTTTCAGGCGATCGGCTTTTTCGGTTTCGGCAACTGGCTGCCTGCATTGCTGTCGGGTCAGGGCGTGAGCGTGACCCACAGTCTGGCGTATGCCTTCGTGATCACCCTCGCCTATCCGCTCGGGCCACTGTTGTTCGTGAAATTCGCCAACCGGTTCGAGAATAAGTGGCAGATTGTCGGCTCGGCGTTGGGCTCGATGATCTTCGGCACGCTGTTCGCGCAGCAGACGACGGCGGCGGGGCTGATTTTTTGCGGGGTGATGATCACGTTCTGCAATGCGTGGCTGAGTTTCAGTTATCACTCGTACCAGAGCGAGTTGTTCCCGACCAATATTCGCGCCCGGGCGGTGGGGTTCTGTTATTCGTTCAGTCGTCTGTCGACGGTGTTCAGCAGTTTGTTGATCGGGTTGTTTCTGGATCACTTTGGTACGCCAGGGGTGTTGACGTTCATTGTGATGAGTATGTTGATTGTGATCATCACGATTGGCGGGTTTGGGCCGAAGACGCGGAATCTGGCGCTCGAAGATATTGCTCATCGATAGGGTTCGCGGTGCGGCTTAGGGAAGATCAAGATCAAGAGCGTCTGCCTAACGGCAGACATTTCGCCTTCGGCGAGTTACTTGGAAAAGCACCCCAAGTAACCAAGGGTGCTTGCTCTCGGTTGGGCCCGACTCCGTCGGGTTCCCTCACTCCGACGACGCTCCGTGTGCCCGCGCCGAACGGACATCCATGTCCTGGCGGCGCTCTCGCGGCATCCATGCCGCTCGGCCCACTCCGCGTCGTCTACGTTCGGCCTGCACCAAAGTCGCGTTCTGCGGTGGCTGGAATTTCTGTGTCTGAAGATCAAAAGCAGATCAAGGGCAGATCAAACGCTAAGAACTTGCAGGAGTGAGCTTGCTCACGAAGGGGTCGGTACATCCGCCGGATTTGTGGTGATTGAAATACAACATTCGCGAGCAAGCTCGCTCCCACAGGTAGGCGGTGCAGTCAGCAAGATTGTTGGCGGCTGGGCTGGCCTCTTCCCGGCTAAAGCCGGTCCCACTGAATGCACGCGGTTTCCTGTAGGACTGGCTTTAGCCGGGAAGCCTTTGATCTGCTTTTGATCTTGATCTTCATACGCAAAAGGCTCAAACGACACAAAACGCGACTTGGGTGCAGGCTGAACGCAGGTTTCGCGCAGTGGGCCGAGCGGCATGGATGCGGCGAGAGCGCCGTCAGGGCATGGATGCCCGTTCGGCGCGGGCCCACGGAGCGAGACCGGAGTGAAGGAACCCTGACGAAGGAAGGGCCAAACCAGGAGCAAGCACCCTTGGTTACTTGGGGTGCTTTTCCAAGTAACTCGCCGAAGGCGAAACAGTCTGCCCCCAGGCAGACGCTCTTGATCCTAAAGATCTTGATCTTGACCTAAAAAAAACCTACCGAATCCCCAGTCGCCGGGCCAGGCGACTGAGGTTAGCCCGATCAACACCCAGCTCCCGCGCCACGTCCGCCCATTTCCCCTGATGCCGCTCCAGCGCCTCGCTGATCAACCGCTTCTGAAACCCGTCCACCGCCTCCTTCAACCCCTCCCCCGGCTGAATCACCGGCATGGCGCCGTGCACCTGCGCCAAAGCAGGTGCCGCCACCCGCAACTCATCAAGCCCCAACACCTCCGCCTCGATCGTCAGAATCCGCGGTCGCTCGCCGTGCACCGACAGCGCCTTGAGCACCGCGCGGCTGATCAGATGCTCCAGCTCCCGCACGTTCCCCGGCCATGGGTACGCCAACAGCACCGCTTGCGCCGCCGGGCTCATGCGCAAACTGCGCAGCCCCATCCGCGCCCGGTTCTCCTCCAGAAAATACCCCGCCAGCAGCAACACATCGCGACCCCGTTCGCGCAACGGCGGCACCACCAACGGGTAAACGCTCAGGCGGTGATAGAGATCCGCGCGGAAGCGACCGGCGCGCACTTCTTCTGCCAGATCACGGTTGGTCGCGGCGATGATGCGCACGTCCACGCGATGTTCCTGATCGGAGCCGACCCGCTGCAACTGACCGCTCTGCAACACCCGCAGCAACTTCGACTGCACCGGCAGCGGCAGCTCGCCCACCTCATCGAGGAACAACGAACCGCCGTGGGCCAGCTCGAATTTGCCGCTGCGCCCACTGACCGCGCCGGAAAACGCACCTTTGACGTGACCGAACAACTCGCTTTCCACCAACAGCTCCGGCAGCGCGGCGCAGTTGAGGCTGATCAGCGGCTTTCGTGCCCGGGGTGACTGCAGGTGGATGGCCTCGGCGACCAGCTCTTTGCCCACACCGGTTTCGCCGGTAATCAAGACCGTCAGCGGGCTGTTGCCCACCAGCTGGATTTCCTGCTGCAAACGTTTGTGCACAGGGCTTTGCCCGATCAGCTCCCGGGGCCCGCGTCCGCCTGCGGCACGTTTGTACACCTCGACCAAGTGGCGTTGATCCTCAAACCCGCGCGCCAGTTGGCTGATCCGCTCGCTGGCCATCACGGTGGCCGCCGCCAGGCTGGCGAACGCCTGGAGATCGTCCAGATCAACCCGGCCAAAGCGCGCCGGATCAACAGAATCCAGCGTGATCACCCCCCACAGCGTGTTCTGCACGTAGAGCGGGCAGCCGAGGCAATCGTGCACCTCCAGATCGCCATGCACGCCTTCGACCAGTCCGTCGTAAGGGTCCGGCAGGTCGCAGTCGGTGGAGAAGCGGGTCGGTTCGCGGTTTTGCAGAATGATGTCCAGCCGCGGGTGCTCCCCCAGCCGAAATCGTCGTCCCAGTGTGTCCGGGCTCAAGCCCTCGACGGACAAGGGCACCAGCACCTCATCCTCCCGCTTGAGCAACGCCACGGCGTCACACGGAAAAAGCTGGCGCAGCGACCGCAGCAACCGGCGGTAGCGCTCATCGTCCGGCAGGTCCCGGGACAGGTCGGCAACCAGCGGAATCAGCGCCAGCAGCAAAGGATGGGTCATGGAAGCTCCCGGTCATGGCATGGGAAAGGGGTGCAAGGGCCGAGTCATTATGACTGCGATGTGAGTCGAAACGACAGCGCCATCCCGAGATCAGCCTCTGGCGCTGCCCCTGGGAGCACGCTGAACCCAGACAGACGTGAATCGACGAATGGAATACGGCACTAAACCGTCACTCTCGAGAAGTCATTAGTTAGTCGCCAATTCCCCGGCAGCGCTCGGCTTATTAATGAGAAACAATCCCGCAGACTTTCCTCAAAAACACGCCATTTTATTCTGACGCCACTTCGCCGACGTGCCGGGCGAGCCCCTTTAATTTAAATGAAGTTGTGAAAATCCTATTTTGTTTATAGTCCTGTGACCCTACAGGAGCACTCACTATGGCCAGAATTCAGGGACGAGTTCTCGAAACTTCCCCACCGTTGGTAGTTGATCTCGACGGCACGTTATTGCGCTCGGATCTGCTCATGGAAACGGCCATGGCGTTTGTTCGAGGCCAGCCGCTGAAAGCCCTGAAAATGCTGGGATGGCTGTTCAAAGGCAAGGCCGCCCTCAAGGAAGGCCTGGCCCTCAACTCCGAAATAGACGTATCAGTGCTCCCGTACGATCCGCAGATCCTCGAGATGATCCAGCGCGAACGCGACACCGGCCGGATGGTGGTACTGGCGACGGCGAGTCATGTAAGCCTGGCCGAGCGCATCGCCGAACATCTGCAGCTATTTGATCTGGTGCTGGCCTCCAACAGCAACCGCAACTTGTCCGGCAACAACAAGCGCGACCTGTTAGTTGCGCACTTCGGCGAGGGTGGATTCGATTACGTCGGCAACTCGAAAGATGATTTGCCCATATGGGATGTGTCCCGCCACGCCTATGTGGTCAACCCCGATCGCGGTGTGGAAGCAAAAGTAAACGCGCAAGTCCGCGTCGAGCCGACCATTCATAGCAACACGCCAAGCCTGCGCGACTGGCGCAGGGCCCTGCGCCTTCACCAGTGGCTGAAGAACGCGCTGATCTTCGTGCCGCTGCTGGCGTCCCATCGCCTGGCGCAGTTCGAGCTGATGCGCGACGGGGTCATCGCCTTCCTCTGCTTCGGCCTATGCGCCTCCAGCGTCTACATCCTCAACGACCTGCTGGACCTGTGCGACGACCGCCACCACAAGAGCAAATGCAAACGGCCGTTCGCCAGTGGGCGTCTGTCGATCAAGACCGGACTGGTGATGGTGCCGACGCTGCTGGCGATGGCCTTTGGCGCCGCGCTGTTGCTCCTGCCGTGGCAGTTTTCGGCGGTGATGGCGGCCTACTACGGCCTGACGCTGACCTATTCGCTGAGACTCAAACGCTTGATGGCGTGGGACGTGATTGCCCTGGCGATGCTCTACACCGCGCGGATCATTGCCGGCGTCGCGGCGTTCAGCCTGACCCTGACGTTCTGGATCCTCGCGTTTTCGATGTTCATCTTCCTCAGCCTGGCGATGGTCAAGCGCTACGCCGAGCTGCGCGATGCCCGCGCCCGGGAGGTGAACACCCTGGCCCGCGGCCGCGGTTACCACCCCGGCGACCTGGACATGATCGCCTCCCTGGGGGCATCGTCGGGTTACCTCGCGGTGATGGTGCTGGCGCTGTACATCCAGGACGCGAAAACCACCGAGCTGTACGTCACGCCCCACATCATCTGGCTGGCCTGCCCGCTGTTGCTGTTTTGGGTGACGCGGGTGTGGATGCTGACCCATCGCGGGCAGATGAACGAAGACCCGGTGGTGTTCGCCATCCGTGACCGCACCAGCCAACTGATCGGCGCCGCATTTCTGATGATGTTCTGGATCGCCGCATGAGCGCACCGTTGTATTCCTGGGGACGTTTCCCCCGTCGACCGCAACGCGGTCACGGCTGCGTGTGGCTGGACGAACTGCCGGCGCAGATGGACCGCGTGATCGGCGCCCACCGCAGCAGCCTGCCCTACGGCAACGGCCGCAGCTACGGCGACAGTTGCCTGGCCGCCAGCGACGAAGTGCTGCACATGCGCTCGCTGGACCGGCTGATCGAGGCCGACTGGACCACCGGCGTGATCAAGGCCGAAGCCGGCATCACCCTGGCGGAAGTGCTGGCCGTGGCCATCCCCCAAGGCTGGTTTTTGCCGGTGACGCCCGGGACTCAGTTCGCGACCCTGGGCGGCGCCATCGCCAACGACGTCCACGGCAAAAACCACCACGTGCGCGGCACCTTCGGCCGTCATGTGCTGGGCTTCGGCCTGTTGCGTCACGGCGAGCCGGAAGTGACCTGCTCGCCTGATGCCCACCCCGACCTGTTCGCCGCGAGCATCGGTGGCCTCGGCCTGACCGGGGTCATTCACTGGGCGCAGATTCAGCTGATGCCGATCCGCGCCAGCCAGATCGACACCACCACCGTGCGCTTCGCCAATCTGGCCGAGTTTTTTGCGCTGTCGACCGAGCTCGACGCGCGTCATGAGTACAGCGTTGCCTGGGTGGACTGCCTGGCCAAGGGCGCCGAGACCGGACGCGGGGTGTTCATCGTTGGTGATCACGCGCAGTACGGCTCCCTCGACGTCGGTCAGCGCAAGAAGCTCAGCGTGCCGCTGACGCCGCCGGTGTCGCTGATCAACAAAGTCTCCCTCAGCGCTTTCAACAGCCTGTACTGGCGCCTGCACCCCAGCCAGCGCAAGCAGGGCCGCAGCGCTTACGAACCCTTCTTCTACCCCCTCGACCGGATCCTGCACTGGAACCGTATTTATGGCCGCCGGGGTTTTCAGCAATACCAGTGCGTCGTGCCTGCGGCGAACGCCGAAGCGGCCATGGGCGAACTGCTGCGCGCCATCGCCGACGCCGGCCAGGGTTCGTTCCTCGCCGTGCTCAAGCGCTGTGGCGACATTACTTCGCCGGGTCTGCTGTCGTTCCCGCTGGGGGGCACTTCGCTGGCGCTGGATTTTGCCCAGAGCGAGGCGCTGGAAAACGTTCTTTTCCCACGTCTGGACGACATTGTTCGCGCTGCCGGCGGGCGGTTGTACCCCGCCAAGGACGCCCACATGAGCGGCGCCGATTTCCGTCGTGCCTACCCCGCCTGGGAGCAACTGGAAGCGCTGCGCGATCCCTCTTTGATGTCCCGTTTCTGGAGCCGTGTGATCCTATGAAAACTGCCGTGAAGAAAGTCCTGATCATCGGCGCCACCTCCGCCATCGCCGGTGCCTGCGCGCGGTTGTGGGCAACAGAGGGCAGCGATTTTTTCCTCGTGGCGCGCAACGTCGAGAAGCTGCAGCAGACCGCCGCTGACCTCAAGGCGCGCGGGGCGAGCAACGTCACGCTGCACGAGATGGACGCCAACGACATCGAGGCGCACCCGCTGATGATGGGGCGCTGCCTGACCGCCCTGGGTCAGATCGACATCGCCCTGATCGCCCACGGCACGCTGCCGGACCAGAAGGCCTGCGAGCGCGACGTGCACATGGCCCTGAAGGAATTTGCCAATAACTGCACCTCGGTGATCGCCCTGCTCACCGTGCTGGCGATGCAGTTCGAGACCCAGCGCTGCGGCAGCCTGGCGATCATTTCTTCGGTGGCGGCTGACCGAGGCCGCCCTTCCAATTACCTCTACGGCAGCGCCAAGGCGGCGGTGTCGACCTACTGCGAAGGCTTGCAGGCGCGGCTGTTCAAGGTCGGCGTGCACGTCACCACCATCAAGCCGGGATTTGTCGACACGCCGATGACCCAGGGCCTGTCGTTGCCGGCAGCCTTGCTGGCGCAACCGGCGCAGGTCGCCCAGCGCATCGTCAAGGGCATCGCCAACAAGGTGCCGACGCTCTACGCACCGGGTTTCTGGGCGCTGATCATGCTGGTCATTCGTTCGATTCCGCAGCCGGTGTTCAAGAGGCTGAATCTATGAGCGAAGCCGTGACAGAGCCTTCGCACCTGTCTGGCTGGCGCTACCGCGCGGTGGTGCTGTCGGTGGTCGGTTCGGCGCTGGGGTATCTGGGCTTTTCGCTGTGGGGCGGCTGGCAGGCGGTGGGCGCCGCGGTGAGTGAGGTCGGATTGGTCGGCATCGGCATCGCGCTGCTCATGTCGTCTGTGAATTACGGGCTGCGCTTTGTCCGCTGGCAGACCTACCTGAAGGTGCTCGGCCATCCGATGCCGTGGCGGCCGAGCCTGAACATTTATCTGGCCGGCTTTGCCCTGACCACCACGCCGGGTAAGGCCGGTGAAGCCTTGCGCGGCGTGCTGCTGAAACGCTGGGGCGTGCCCTACCCGCAGAGCTTCGCGGCGTTTTTCAGCGAACGGCTTTCGGACCTGTTTGCGGTGGTGTTGCTGACCCTGTTCGGCCTGTCGCTGTATCCCCAGGCGTGGCCGATGATCGTGGTCGGCGTGGCGCTGGTAGCGGTCGGGCTGGTGGTGCTGTCGCAACGTCGCCTGCTTGAGCGGATCACCGGAACAATGCCGGCCGGTGGCGGCAAGGTATTCGGGCTGCTGCGCCATCTGCTGCAGGTGCTGGTGCATGCGCAGCAATGCCATGGCCTGCGCCTGATGCTCGGCCTGACCGCCCTCAGCGTCGTCGCCTGGAGCGCCGAGGCGCTGGCGTTCGACTGGATTCTGAAATGGATGGGCACCGACATCCCGCTGACCTTCGCGGTGTTCGTCTACGCCCTGGCAATGCTGGCCGGCGCAGTGAGCTTCATGCCCGGCGGCCTCGGCGGCGCGGAGGCGGTAATGGTCGGGCTGCTGGTCTGGAAAGGCATGAACAGCGCCGACGCCGTGGCCGCCACCGTGCTGATTCGGCTGGCGACGCTGTGGTTCGCCGTGGCCATCGGCGCGGTGATGCTGGTCAGGCTCAAAGGCGAGGCATCGGCGCCTCGGGTTCAACCGATTCAATAACGCTTTTCGACGGGATTAAGGGACAGGAGTGCAAGTCATGGTGGCAGCAGTACGTTATCGAGCGTTGTTTGGCATTCCCCTGTTGCTGGCGGTGGCCGCCGTCCTCTGGAGTTTTCTGGCCTCCAGCGGACCGATTCAGTGGATGGACAACGGCATCTTCATCGCCGACGCCTCGCAGGGCCGCTACTTCAGCGAAACCCTCGGGCCGCTGGATCACCCGCTGTACCTGTTCGTCACCACGGCGCTGTTCGCGAATTTCGGCCCGTTGGTGCTGAGTTTCATGAACTCGATGCTGCTGATCCCGCTGGGCTGGGCGATCTTCCGTCTGGCCAAGGGCGTCGGCGCCACGTCGCAGCAGGCCTTGCTGGCGATTGCCGCTGCGGTGTTGTGCCATTGCGTGTTCTGGGTCTCGACCAAGGCCGAGGTTTACCTGCTGCACACGCTGCTGGTGACCCTGGCGTACATGGTGCATTTTCGCGATAAATCGCGTCTGGGCCTGCTCACCGCGTTGTTCGTCATCGGCATCCTCACCGGGCTGGCTGCGGCCATTCATCAACTGACGTTCATCGTGTTATTCCCGCTGTATGTGCAACTGGTGTGGCAGCACAGGGCGCGGGTTTTGCTGACGATTCCGGGGTTTGTGCTGGGCTTTGCGGTGGCGATTCCCGGTGTTCTGCAGGAGATGCAGAACGGCCTGAGCCTGATCGATATCGGCCATCGTTACCTGATCGGCATCCCCGACAACCCCACCGAGCAAAGCTGGCAGGGCTCGCTGTTTCGCTTCGACGACATGTGGCACGAAAAGAACTCGGTGGCGCTGCTGATGCTGTCGTTGCTTGGCCCGCAACTGGTGGCGCTGGTGCTGTTCCCCAGAAGCCGGCGCCTGCGACTGTTGTGGTGCGCGGCGGTGCTGAACTTCATCTTTGCGGTGTCGTACAACGTCACCGATCGTTTCACGTTTTTCCTGCCGGGTGCGGTGCTGTTGAGCATCATCGGCGTGATCCATGTGCAGGCATGGCTGGCGCGCCGCAAGGCCGCCGTGGTCGCTTACGCCCTGCCCTTCAGCGGCCCGGTGACCATTCTCGCGGTGTACGCGATTTACGCCAGCGGCGCCGTTGCGCTGCCGACCCACAAGGAAGCGCTGCCGTTCCGTGACGATATCCATTACTTCATGGCGCCGTACCTGCGGGATCGCTCGGCGGAAACCTTCGTGCACAGTTACGAACAATCGGCTCCGGAAGGCGCGCTGATCGTCGCCGACTGGACGCCCAACGGTGCGCTGCGCTCGGCGCAGGCCAGCGGGTTGCTCAAGGGTCGAACGATAGCGCTGTGTGAAGGCGCGCAGGACATCGAGTCGTATCTGAACGGCCCCGGGGCCTTCCTGGCGAGGACCAGCTACTGCTCGAGCATTTCCGATCGTTTTGATCTGCAGACGTTGGCGGTGGGATACGAGCTGCGCGCGAAATAGCCAAACCTGAGTGATCGTGGATGACCGTTCGTCGGGACGAATGCACCTCTTGCATTGCCCGACTGACCAATAGGTATCCATGACAACAAAGGGATTCACATCATGATCAAGACAAAATTGACTGCCCTGACACTCGCTGGCCTGATGGCTGTTGCTACTGGCTCCGCATTTGCAGGCTCCACAGGCCCAACCGATCCGATCGACAAGAACGGTCCTAAGCCAAGCACCTCCACCAGCGGTCAGAGCAGCGACGGCAGCTCGCCAGGCACGTCGACCCCAGGCACCAAAGGCATGGGCAGCACCAACGGCACCAACCGCACCGACGCTGATGGCGGCGGCATGACCAATGGCAACGGCATGGGCGGCAGCGGCGGCGGTACTGGCGGTGGCGCAAGCGGGTCCAGCGGCAGCAAGTAATCGCTGTTGTGATGACCGTATGCCCTTGAGTGCGATTGCGCCGGGGCGACGCTGAATACGATGAAGGGCCGAATGTGATTCGGCCCTTTTTTCGTTTCTGGGGATCAGCCATTGGTCCCGTGATCTTCTGGGCAATTGGACGTAGCCGCGTTGCATCGGCGGGCTTAGCGTAGTGGTCATCAATTGCTGCCAGATGATCCGCTCATGAAACCCCTCAATTTCCTCACCGCCCCGCTCTGCTGGCTGGCCTTCGCCGGCTTGCTGTCCGTGGGAAGCGTCCAGGCCCACGATGCCGAGCAGGAAAAGGTCACCGTGCTGGAAGAGCACCCGATGCTCAATGCACCGGGCAAAAAAGCTATGGTCCTGACCGTCGATTACACGCCGGGCCAGGCCTCCATCGCCCACAGCCACAGCGGCAGCGCGATCGCTTACGTGCTGGAAGGCGAAGTGATCTCGAGAGTCAACGACGGCAAGGCGATCACCTATAAGGCGGGCCAGACGTGGTACGAGCCGGCTGGCTCCAAGCACTACGAATCGCGAAACGCCAGCGCCACCCAGCCTGCGAAGTTGCTGGTGTTCATTCTGCTGGACGACAAGGCCGACATCCTCACACCGCTGCCGAAGTGATGCCGCTGTCCCGTGGGACCGGCTTTAGCCGGGAAGGCGCCGGCCGTCACACCGCTGGATTTGATGGCGTTCAAACCGGCCTCTTCCCGGCTGAAGCCGGTCCTACGATGAGATCGCACGCGATCAGTGGGACCGGCTTTAGCCGGGAAAGCACCGGGCGTCACACCGCTGGATTTGATGGCGTTCAAACCGGCCTCTTCCCGGCTGAAGCCGGTCCTACGATGAGATCGCACGCAATCAGTGGGACCGGCTTTAGCCGGGAAAGCGCCGGGCGTCACACCGCAAAAGCGGGCAGAGAAACCCGGGGCTAAATTTTCCGCCGCCGCTGTCGATACGCTATTCGTAGAGCCCGAAATGTCGGGTCGGACCGGATCAGTGAAAGGCACAGGTATGTACACAAACATTTTTCTGCTGGTAGAGCATGGCCGCGATCAAGGTGAAGTTTCTGTTTTGGGCTGGTTCGATGACGAACGCGCCGCGCAGGACACCGCCGAGGCCATGGAGTGGAAAGCGTATCGCGATGAAGCCAAGCGTCATCACCAGTGGTCGAGCCAGCCGTTGCTGCCGCCGGACCAGAATCCTCATCGACGATTCTGGGTCAAAGGCATTTCCAAATTCAGCCACACTCCGGCACCCCGTTCGTGGGCGGTGCATTGATCCCTGTTGAGCAGAAACTCAGCGCAGCGGGCACCGCCAAGGTGCCCCGCTTCTCGCAATGTCCAGCTCCTCGACCTGTGTGACATCGCGGGGATTGCCTAGCGGTTTTTTTGGGTATTGATGAAGTTCAGAAAATCTTGGGAGGGCAATGCTTTCGAGTACAGCCAACCTTGAGCGTAGTCCACCTTATGCGTTCGCAGGTAATCTGCTTGATGGGGGCTCTCGACCCCCTCGGCAACAATGTCCAGACCCAGTGTTTTAGCCATTGCAATAATATGCGTCACCACCGAGCTGGACGCTGAAGACTTATCGATGGCGTCCACGAAAGATTTATCTATCTTGAGCACATTGACAGGAAGGCGCTCCAGATATTGCAAACTGGAGTATCCCGTACCAAAGTCATCGATGGCAATCTTGAACCCCAGCGCCCGAGCTCTTTTAAGTGTCGTAACGGCCGATTCGACATCAATGAAGCCTCGCTCAGTTGCCTCTATCCATATTTGATTGTTGTCAATCATGGAGCCTTTCAATGCATGATCAAGCGTGTCAAGAAAACGCCCGGATTTCAGATCATCTGCACATATGTTGATGGCGACATGAAGATGACGGTTATCTCGCAGAAGTTGCGCCATGTCTCTGACGACGCCCTGGATGACTTGGTCAGTGATGGGCAAAATCAGCCCTGTTTCTTCAGCCAGCGGAATGAACTGATCAGGGGCCACAACCGTTCCGTCCGGCCTTAGCCATCGGACCAATGCCTCGGCCCCTGTACATTGTTCTGTTTCAAGATCAATGATCGGTTGATAGTGAACAGTGAACTCCCGCTGGGCGATAGCGATCTGCATCTCCGCCATCGGCGAGAGTCTGATGCGCATGATTCGGATGACGGATAGCACGACGACGAAACCGATACCTATGCCAATCGGCAGCATCCAGGCCAGCTCGCTGTAAAAGCTTGTGTCGACGCTGGTAATGGGCTCCATCACAAGCGCGGACCAGTCGTCCTGAGTGGAAGCCGCATGGAGATAGTCTTTATTATTTCGATCTTGACTTGATGCAAGTCGGGAAATCGTCTTTTCATCCGCGCCCCGAGAGATATTCACTAACTGACCTTGGTAAAAAACCCCGAGCTGCATTCGATCATCCAGAATGATGTCGCTCAGCCTTTCTGCATTTATAAGTACGTTGTAGGCACCACGATGGATGATCGTAATCGGCTGGATCCCGTGGTCACGCGGGATGAGGCGAACATTGATTTTATAGCCTCCCGCATCGGTATAGGTCGACGTCGTCGATCCAGACAGTATCGAAGTGACTCCCCATGAGGTACAAGCAAGCGACCCTTGCTCAAGATAATCAATTTCTTCCACCGCACGGGTGTTCACGGTCGCTTTTCGCATCAACGAAATATGCTCGGGAGAGCACGGAGTTCCGGACCAGTTCTCCATGTCCGATATAACGTTGAGTCCTTGCTGCAATGACAAACTAATATTTTTGAGAGCCCGCTCGGAGTAGGTCTCCAAATGCGTTCGTTCTTTGGCCAGGGCCCTTTCCCAGGAAATGTAAGCCATCGTTATCATGGGCAAAACAGCCCCTATCAGCCCTGACAGAGTGGCTATTATGATGACTCTTGATTTACGCATTCCCTTGCCTCAAAAAATGGACTCATCCTTTCCCGATGATCATGACCTGGCGTTCGGAGTGTGATTTATCCTGGACTACCGGGCAAGGAGGCGCGGAAGGTTTTGCCACCCGAACACTTCGCGCCGACGTTCTTGCTGCGCTCTCAACGCAAAACGGAAAAACGCTGACGTTCGGGCCAGCCACACATCACCTCTCGAAAACCGAGAGGCCACCCACGCTCTGGACGGACATCAACCACCTGGGATAGCGTGCGCCTCCAACGAAACTCAAAGTGCCCACCCCATGACCGACCGTCAACTCATCGTCCCGGACGAAATGCGTCTACTCGCCGAGCGCGCGGGCTATGCCCCTGCCGTCAAGGTCGGCAAAACGCTTTACTGCGCCGGTCAGGTCGGTCGCACCCCTGAGCTGACAGTCATCGAAGACCCGGAGCAGCAATTCCTGGCCGCGTGGGAAAACCTGCGGCTCGTGCTGGCCGCTGGAGGATGCACCTTCGAAGACGTCGTCGACCTGACGACCTACCACGTCGATCTGCACCGTCACATGCCCGTGTTCAGGGAGGTGAAGGACAAGGTCTTCCCCCGTGGCACCTGCGCGTGGACCTGCCTCGGCGTCAGCGAACTGGCCAGGCCGGGACTGCTGGTGGAAATCAAGTGCGTGGCGGTGCAGCGCTGATCATGAGAGGCGTGGCCAGTGTGAGCGACGCGCAGGCGCATCGGCTTCGGGAAACCCAGGCTGATGCGTCAGTTATCCCGACGCTTCAGCCTGCCATTCACCCTCAGCGCGCGGTGATCTTCCACGCGCGGTGGATTTTGCCGTTGCGTGCAAAGTCCGGGTCGACGGTGTGCTGGGTGATCTCCTCCACCGCATAACGCTCCACCAGCGTCTCTTCGAGCTGGAATTTGCGGAAGTTATTGGAGAAATACAGCACGCCGCCCGGCGCCAGACGTGCCATGGCCAGGTCGATCAGTTGAACCTGATCGCGCTGCACGTCGAACACGCCTTCCATACGCTTGGAGTTGGAGAAGGTCGGCGGGTCGATGAAAATCAGGTCGTACTCTTCGCGACTGGCCTCCAGCCACACCATCACGTCGCCCTGCTCCAGACGATTCTTGTCCGAGAAGCCGTTCAGCGACAGGTTGCGACGCGCCCAGTCCAGGTAGGTTTTCGACAGATCGACACTGGTGGTGCTGCGCGCGCCGCCCTTGGCTGCGTGCACGCTGGCGGTCGCGGTGTAGCAGTAGAGGTTGAGGAACCGCTTGCCGGCCGCTTCGCGCTGGATCCGCATGCGCATCGGCCGGTGATCGAGGAACAGACCGGTGTCCAGGTAATCCGTGAGGTTGACCAGCAGCTTCACGCCGCCTTCGTTGACTTCGTTGAATTTACCTTGGGCGCTCTGACGCTCGTACTGCTTGGTGCCGCTCTGGCGTTCGCGACGTTTGACCACCACACGGCTCTTGTCGATGCCCAGTGCCTGAGGAATGGCCGCCAGCGCATCGAACATACGGATCGAAGCCTTTTCCGGATCAATGGACTTCGGCGCCACATACTCCTGAACATGGACCCAGTCGTGGTACAGGTCGATGGCCATGGCGTACTCGGGCATGTCCGCATCGTAGACGCGGTAGCAATCGATGCCTTCGCGCTTGACCCACTTGCTCAGCGCCTTGACGTTCTTCTGCAGGCGATTGGCGAACATCTGCCCGCCTTCGCTCAGGCGCGGTTGCTCTATGACCGGCGCGGGGGCCGGCGTCGGCTTGATCGGGTTGCCATTCTTGTTGTACTGGCGCTCCTGCGGCTCGTCCGGCGCCTGATCGTAGGCGGCTTGCTCACGCTCGGCCTGACGTTGCTCCGGGGTGCGACGCTCGCCGGTGACGAACTGATCCGGCAGCACTTTGATCAACAACAGCTTGCACGGCAGTGCGCCGTTCCAGAACGCGTACTGCTTGTGGCTGCGAATGCCCATGCGCTTGCCCAGGTCAGGCGCACCGGTGAACACCGCCGCTTCCCAGTTCAGGCAGGCCTGACGCAGGCGCTCGCCGAGGTTCTGGTAGAGATACAACAGGCTGGCTTCGTCACCGAGACGCTCGCCGTACGGCGGGTTGCAGATGACCAGACCGGTCTGGTTCTGATCGGGACGCGGCTCGAAGGTTGCCACTTCGCCCTGGTAGATCTTGATCCACTCGCTCAGGCCGGCGCGCTCGACGTTGTTGCGGCCCGGCTGGATCAGACGCGGATCGGCTTCGTAACCACGAATCCACAGCGGCGGCTTGGCCAGACCCGCTTGCGCACGCTCCAGCGCTTCGTCATGCAGCTTGCGCCAGATCGCCGGCACGTGGCCCAGCCAGGCGGAGAAACCCCAGCGCTCGCGCTTGAGGTTGGGCGCGATGTCGGCGGCAATCATCGCCGCTTCGACCAGGAAGGTCCCCACGCCGCACATCGGGTCAGCCAGCGCGCCGCCTTCAGCGGCAATGCGCGGCCAGCCGGAACGGATCAGGATCGCGGCGGCCAGGTTTTCCTTGAGCGGCGCGGCGCCTTGCTGCAGACGGTAGCCGCGCTGGTGCAGGCTGTGGCCGGAGAGGTCCAGGGACAGAATCGCTTCGCCGCGGTCCAGACGCAGGTGCACGCGCAGATCCGGGTTGAGCTTGTCCACCGACGGGCGTACGCCGTCTGCCGTGCGCAGGCGGTCAACGATGCCGTCCTTGACCTTCAATGCGCCGAAATGGGTGTTGTCGATGCCCGAACCGTGACCGCTGAACTCAACGGCCAGCGTACCTTCCGCCTCGAGGTGATCAGCCCACTCGATGTCATGCACGCCGTGGTAGAGGTCCTCGGCGTCTTTCATCGGGAAACGCTTGAGCACCAGCAGCACCCGGTTGGCCAGACGCGACCACAGACACAGCCGGTAGGCGGTTTCCATGTCGGCGGTGCCGCGGATGGCGGAAGTGTGTTCGCGGGTTTCCTCGAGACCGAGGGCGGTGGCTTCCTCCGCCAGCAAGCCTTCGAGGCCTTTTGGGCAGGTGAGGAAAAGTTCGTAACGGTCCGACATGAGTATTCCAGAGCCTAAGGCCATAGCGGCCGGACAACGCATTGTCCGACCCGATTCCAACAGACGCCTTTCAAGGAGGACGCCTGCGCGGCACACAGTTTGTGCCTGTCCCTCGCACCGATACATTTCGAGTGCGACGGTCCGCCAACGCATCAACGCCGACGTTTTGATGTTAAAAAACCACTATTCAGCACGACGGTGGCTGCAATAAAAAGTCACATCGCCGACCCTTCGTCGTTTTTCCACTGACCGCAAACGGCCAGCACTCTCAATTGCGAAACACTTGCACTGCCACGTGAAAGCCCCGGTTCAAGGGGGCCCTCTGACAAAACTGCGCTGAAACGCGTCAGCGCTTATGGTCGTAATGCCTGAATGGTTACGTTCTTATGACAAAACGATCATTCACAGCGTATCCCTCATTGGTTAGAAATCACCCAAGGTCATCGCCGCAACGGCGGTGGCCGCAAGCCCGCGACGCCGGCAGCGGGCTGTTAACGGCAGAGGATTTTCTGCCGGACCTCAACCTGAGGTCTCCAGGGACATTACAGTCAACAAACGAGGGCAACACCCTATGAGAAGACTTAAGCGTGATCCGATGGAAAGAGCATTTTCGCGCGGATACCAGTACGGCGTATCCGGTAAATCCCGTGAGCTTTGCCCATTTACTCTACCGTCAGTGCGTCAAGCCTGGATCAATGGCTGGCGAGAAGGACGCGGCGACAACTGGGACGGTATGACCGGCACTGCGGGCATTCACAGACTCAACGAACTTCACGCGGTCGGCTGACGCCACCCTCACGTTACAGCCTGACCTAAAGCTTCTTCGACATTCCTGATCGCTTCATCATGACCACGCACGCCCCACCCGGGCGGCGGGCTAAAGCCCAAGAGGGGTTCCAGTCGGAACCCCTCTTTTCGTTCACGCCGTTAGCGATCAAACCGCTTGGCGAGTCATCGCTGCAATCGCGTCCACCGACTCGCGAATCAGCGCCGGCCCTTTATAGATAAAGCCCGAATAAATCTGCACCAGACTCGCCCCCGCCGCGATCTTCTCGGCTGCGTGCCTGCCTTCGGTGATGCCGCCAGCGGCAATGATCGGCAAGCGCCCACCCAACTCACCCGCCAGCACCTTGACGATGTGCGTGCTGTGCTCGCGCACCGGCGCGCCCGAAAGCCCGCCCGCTTCGTCACCGTGGGGCAAGCCCTCGACGCCCTTGCGGCTGAGGGTGGTATTGGTCGCGATCACCGCGTCCATCCCCGATTCCAGTAACGCGCTGGCCACCAGCACGGTCTCTTCGTCGCTCATGTCCGGGGCAATCTTGATCGCCAGCGGCACGCGCTTGCCGTGGATCAGCGTCAGCCCTTCCTGACGCACCCGCAGGGCTTCGAGCAGTTGCTTGAGCGAATCGCCGAATTGCAGGCTGCGCAATCCCGGCGTGTTGGGCGAGCTGACGTTGACGGTGATGTAACTGGCGTGGGCGTACACCTTGTCCAGGCAAATGAGGTAGTCGTCCACTGCACGCTCGACCGGCGTGTCGACGTTCTTGCCGATGTTGATGCCCAGCACGCCGTTGTACTGCGCGGCCTGCACCCGGCTCACCAAATGGTCGACGCCCAGGTTGTTGAAGCCCATGCGGTTGATGATCGCCTGGGCGTGGGGCAGACGGAATACGCGCGGTTTTGGATTGCCCGGCTGCGGGCGCGGCGTGACGGTGCCGATCTCGACGAAACCGAAGCCCAGTTGGGCGAAGCCGTCGATGGCCGCGCCGTTCTTGTCCAGCCCTGCCGCCAGCCCGACCGGGTTGGGGAAGCGCAGGCCCATGACGGTCACGGGAAGCTGCATCGGCGCCTTGTTGAACAGGCCGTTGAGCCCCATACGACCGCCCGCTCCGATCAGGTCAATGGACAGATCGTGGGAGGTTTCCGGGGAGAGTTTGAACAGTAACTGGCGGGCCAGGTTATACATGGGCGGGGGCGGCTCGATTGCGGCTGGGATCAGCGGCGGATTATAAACGCCGGTGCGGGCGAAGCGCGAGGCATGTCGAGAACTTTGCTTACAACCTCGGCTCCCGCTGGCATATGGCTTGCTTGGCTTCCTGTATCGACTCGATCCAATGGCGGAGCGAGACACAGGACAATGACGTCGCTGGCGCCCCGGTTCAATCGGGGCGTGGCGGCGTTTTTTTTGGACGATCGGCAGCGCTGACCAGCGCGTCGGCCTCCGCGCGGAATGGCACTCATGAATGACACGCTTACCCCCTCGCTGGCCTGGGTCAACGGCAGCGATGCACCGGAACTGACCAGCGTCGACCTCGGCTTCATGGCGCTGACCGACAGCGCCTCGCTGATCGTCGCCGCGACCCAGGGCTTCGCTCAGCCCTATGGCCTGCACATCAACCTGCACCAGCAGACATCGTGGGCCAACCTGCGCGACAAACTGGTCAGCGGCGAACTTCACGCCGCCCACAGCCTTTACGGTCTGGTCTATGCCGTGCAACTGGGGCTGGCCGGGCCGGCAAAAAACATGGCCGTGCTGATGGGGCTGAACCAGAACGGCCAGAGCATCAACCTGTCGAGGGCGCTGCAGGATGCCGGCGTGACCACTCCTGAGGCACTCGATCGGCGCACGCACCAAAGCGACTCAAAACTGACCTTCGCCCAGACCTTTCCCACCGGCAATCATGCGTTGTGGCTTTATTACTGGCTCGCGAGCCAGGGCATTCATCCGCTGCGCGACGTCGACAGCGTGGTGGTGCCACCGCCGCAGATGGTCGAGCACTTGCAGGCCGGGCGCATCGACGGTTTTTGCGTCGGTGAGCCGTGGGGTGCCAGCGCCGTTCAGCAGAACCTGGGCTTCACCCTGGCGACCTCCCAGGCCATCTGGCCGGATCACCCGGAAAAGGTGTTGGGGTGCAGCCTGGAATTCGCCGAGCAGTACCCGAACACGGCGCGGGCGCTGGTGATGGCGGTGCTTGAAGCCAGCCGTTTCATCGAAGAGAGCACCGACAACCGGCGCAGCACCGCGCAGCTGCTCAGCGCCGCCGAGTACGTGAATGCACCGGTCGGCGCCATCGTATCCCGGCTGCTGGGCGAGTACGACGACGGGCTCGGCAACCGATGGCACGACCATCACGCGATCCGCTTCCATGGCGACGGTCAGGTGAACATGCCCTGGCTGTCCGACGGCATGTGGTTCATGACCCAGTTCCGCCGCTGGGGATTGCTGCGCGAAGACCCGGATTATCTCGACGTTGCCCGCAGCGTCCAGCAGCTCGACCTGTACCGCGAGGCCGCCGACGCACTGGGCATCGCCGTCCCGCCGTCGCCGATGCGCAGCAGCCAGTTGATCGACGGCAAAATCTGGGACGGCAGCGACCCGGCGCGTTACGCCCGCAGCTTCAAGCTGCACGCGCTGGCCGATGCCGCCCTCGTTCATGCTGATCGCTGAGGAGACGCCAAGATGCTGCGAATCCTGTTGATCAACGACACCCCCAAAAAGGTCGGGCGCCTGAAAGCGGCGCTGACCGAGGCCGGCTTCGAGGTGATCGACGAATCCGGGCTGATCATCGACCTGCCGGCGCGGGTTCAGGCCGTGCGCCCGGACGTGATCCTCATCGACACCGAATCGCCGGGCCGTGATGTGCTGGAGCAAGTGGTGCTGGTGACCCGCGATCTGCCGCGCCCCATCGTGATGTTCACCGACGAGCACGACCCGGTCGTGATGCGTCAGGCGATCAAGTCCGGGGTCAGCGCCTACATCGTCGAAGGCATTCACGCGCAACGCCTGCAGCCGATTCTGGACGTGGCCATGGCCCGCTTCGAAAGCGATCAGGACCTGCGCGCGCAACTGCATGCCCGCGACCAGCAACTGGCCGAACGCAAGCGCATCGAAACGGCCAAGGGGTTGTTGATGAAGATGAAACAGTGCAACGAAGAAGAGGCCTACACCCTGATGCGGCGCCAGGCCATGAGCCGGCAGCAGAAACTGATTCAGGTGGCGGAACAAATCATTGCCATGAGTGAATTGCTGGGCTGAGCCTTTCCTTTTCCGAGCCGCGCGTGCTTGTTCGATCCAGACGGTTTCATCCAGCCCGTCTCTCCAGCCCGCAGCTCGCGGCGCACATTTGGCCCATGTATTGCTAGCTACACATCACAGGTAGCCAACGGCGGTTGCCCACTCACGACAAAGACGTCGCACCCCTTCGCGAAAGCGCACAGGGCTGCGGCGTTTTTTCGTTTTTGCCCTGAACACATCGGGGCGGGTGGAGTGCCGGTCTGGTGCTTCGCCTGCATGACCTGACCCGTAGCGGTGCGAGCGACATCTCCACCGGACACGAATCCCTGCAGATGAGGTGGTAGATGAACACGAGTTTCTGGAAAGCCGGCCATAAACCGACACTGTTCGCAGCGTTCCTGTATTTCGACCTGAGCTTCATGGTCTGGTACCTGCTCGGCCCGATGGCTGTACAGATTGCCGCCGACCTGCATCTGACCACCCAGCAGCGGGGCCTGATGGTCGCCACGCCGATTCTCGCGGGTGCGGTGCTGCGCTTCATCATGGGCATGCTCGCCGACCAACTGTCGCCCAAGACCGCCGGGATCATCGGCCAGGTCATCGTCATCACCGCGCTGCTGGGCGCCTGGCAACTGGGCATTCACAGCTATGAACAGGCGCTGCTGCTCGGCGTATTCCTTGGCATGGCCGGCGCGTCCTTTGCCGTGGCCCTGCCGCTGGCCTCCCAGTGGTACCCGCCGCAGCACCAGGGCAAAGCCATGGGCATCGCCGGCGCCGGCAACTCCGGCACTGTGTTCGCCGCACTGATCGCGCCCGTCCTCGCCGCCAGCTTTGGCTGGAACAACGTGTTCGGCTTTGCCGTCGCGCCATTGCTGCTGACCCTCATCGCGTTCTCGCTCATGGCGAAAAACGCCCCGGAACGCCCCAAAGCCAAATCCATGGCTGACTATTTCAAAGCCCTGGGCGACCGCGACAGCTGGTGGTTCATGTTCTTTTACAGCGTGACCTTCGGCGGCTTCATCGGCCTGGCCAGCGCCCTGCCCGGCTACTTCAACGATCAATACGGCTTGAGTCCGGTGACGGCGGGTTACTACACCGCCGCCTGCGTCTTCGGCGGCAGCATGATGCGGCCACTGGGCGGCGCCCTCGCCGATCGCTTCGGCGGGATTCGTACGCTGTCGGGCATGTACGCCGTCGCCGCCATCTGCATCGCCGCCGTCGGGTTTAACCTGCCCAGCTCATGGGCCGCACTGGCGCTGTTCGTCGCGGCCATGCTCGGCCTCGGTGCCGGTAACGGCGCGGTGTTCCAGCTGGTGCCGCAACGCTTTCGCAAGGAGATCGGCGTGATGACCGGCCTGATCGGCATGGCCGGCGGCATCGGTGGCTTCCTGCTCGCCGCCGGGCTTGGCGCGATCAAGCAGAACACTGGCGAGTACCAACTGGGCCTGTGGCTGTTCGCATTCCTTGGCGTGCTGGCCTGGTTCGGCCTGATGAACGTCAAGCGTCGCTGGAGAACCACTTGGGGCTCGGCCGCGGTCACCGCCGCCCGTGTCTAGGCCGTGAGCGTCAATCCGCCGCTGACGCCGGTCGCGCTCACTGCGACCGGTTTGCAACTGCGCGTCGCCGAATTCAGCGCCACCGGGCCGCGGGCGGAGAATCAGGACGCCCTTCGCGTGGTCACTCCCGCTCCAGCGCTCGCGGCCAGCAAGGGCTATCTGTTCGCCCTTGCCGACGGCGTCAGCCAATGCGCCGATGGCGGTCTGGCGTCCCGGGCCACGCTGCAAGCGCTGGCGATGGACTACTACGCGACGCCGGAAACCTGGAGCGTCGCCCAGGCCCTTGACCGCCTGCTGCTGGCACAGAACCGCTGGCTGCTGGCCAACGGCTTGTTGACCACCCTCAGTGCGCTGGTCCTGCGTGGGCGACGATTCACCCTCGCCCATGTCGGCGACTGTCGCGTGTATCGCTGGCACTCAAGGCTGCTGCAGCGAATCAGCCAGGACCACGTATGGGAACAGCCAGACATGCAGCACGTGCTGAAACGCGCGCTGGGCCTGGATCAATACGTGGTCATGGATTACCTGGACGGCGAACTGCGGCCCGGCGAGCGCTTGCTGCTGGTCAGCGACGGCGTGTGGGCAACGCTGGGCGATGACCGAATCGGCTCGATCCTCAACGAACAGGCAGATCTGGACACGGCTGTCCGAACGCTGATCAATGCCGCACATCTGTCCGGCAGCGCCGATAATGCCAGCGCCTTGCTGATCCAGGTGGATCAGTTGGGCTCGGACAGCCTGGGGGAAACGCTGCTGCAACTGCAGCAATGGCCTGCCCCACCCCTTCTCAAAGCAGACCAGACGTTTGAAGGCTGGCAGGTCGAAACGCGCTTGAGCGACTCGCGACAGTCCCTGCTCTACCGCGTACGCGACAGCCAACAGCAACCGTGGCTACTGAAGACGCTGCCGCCCTCACGGGTTAACGAGGCCGGCGCGGCAGAGGCCTTGTTGCTCGAAGAATGGTTCTTGCGTCGCGTTGCGGGTCGCTTCTTTCCCGAGCTGCACCCGCTCGGCCAGCGCCAGCATTTGTACTACGTCATGCGCGAGTACCCCGGACAGACCCTGGCTGAGATCTTTGAGCAGGAAGGGCCGATGGCGCTGTCGCCGTGGCTGGGTCTGGCCAGGGAGTTGATCGCTGCCGTTGGTCTGCTGCACCGGCGCAACATCATTCACCGCGACATCAAGCCGGAAAATCTGCTGCTCGAGCAGGCGGGAGGTTTGCGCGTCCTGGATTTCGGGCTCGCCTACAGCCCGGGTCTGTCAGTGGATCAAGGCGGCGACGTGCCCGGTACGCCCAGCTTTATGGCGCCTGAAATCTTCGAAGGCGCAGAACCCTGCCCAGGTTTCGACCTGTATGCCGCCAGCGTCACGCTGTATTTCCTGCTGACCGGTCATTACCCTTACGGCGAGATCGAGCCCTTCCAGCGCCGCCGCTTTGGCAAACCGCTGTCGGTCAGTCGTTACCGACCGGATGTCCCGGAGTGGCTAGAGCAGCATCTGCAACGCGCGCTGCTGGCTGATCCGCTGAAGCGTTTCGAGACTGCGGAGCACTGGCTCGTGCATTTTCAACAGGGCGAACTTTCGCCGCTGGATAAACGCACTGTCCCACTACTGGAGCGCGAGCCGCTCAAGGTGTGGCGCGCAATTGCGCTGATGTCGCTGCTGTTCAATCTGGTTTTGTGGGGTTTGCTGCTCAAACGCTAGTCTGGACTTAGTCGTTCAAGGGCATCTGCTTAGATGGATCCAGGTTCATCTCTGTCTATTCGCTTAGACGATCAGACCGGGAATGAATGGGGACGAGAGGAGGTTAAATCGCAGGCAAAGAAAAACCCGGCCGGAGCCGGGTTTTTCGTGAAGCGAGGCTAATTACTTAGCTTGGGCTTCTACTTGTGCTTCTACGCGACGGTTTACAGCGCGGCCAGCGTCAGTTGCGTTGTCAGCAACTGGGCGGGTTTCACCGTAGCCAACCGAGTTTACGCGGTTAGCGCCAACACCGTACTGGTTAACCAGAACTTGCTTAACGGCGTTTGCACGACGCTCGGACAGCTTCTGGTTGTAAGCGTCAGGACCGACGGAGTCAGTGTGACCTTCAACAGTGGTGGTGGTTTGTGGGTACTGCTTCATGAAGTCAGCCAGGTTCTTGATGTCGCCGTAGCTGTTTGGCTTCACAACCGACTTGTTGAAGTCGAATTTAACGTCCAGCTCAACGCGTACGACTTCAGCAACAGCTGGGCAGCCGTTAGCGTCAACAGTCACGTTTGCTGGGGTGTCAGGGCACTTGTCAACGTTGTCGCAAACGCCGTCGTTGTCGCTGTCGGAGCACACTTCAGCTACTGGAGCCGGTGCTGCTTCAACTTTCTTCGAACCGCCGCCGAAGTTCACACCGATACCGACGCTTGGCGCCCACTCGGTGTCGCCTTGGTCGATGTTGTACTGAGCTTCAACGCCAGCACGGGCATAGAAGTTGTCAGTGAAGTACAGCTTGGCACCGCCGCCGATGTTGGCGAAGGTGGAGCGGTTACGACCGTTGCTGCCGTTCTGATCGATGCTCTGATCGGAGAAACCAGCCGAAACGTATGGACGCAGCATGTCGCCCGGGTTGTTGAAGTGGTACAGAGCGTCCAGAGCGGTGTTCGCGCCCTTGATGTTCTGGCCATTGTCGCTACGGACGTTGTGCACTTCGTCATAGCCCAGACGCAATTCAACGTCGTCGGTCAGGAAGTAGCCAACAGAACCGCCGAACAGGTTGCCGTCGTTTTTGAAATTACGAGCGCTGTCGAACTGTTCTTTCTTGGCGAAGCCTTCGATTTCGACTGCGCCTTGGCCTTGAGCCAGAGCGCCGAACGAAGTTGCGGCAACAATAGTACCAATGGCCAAGCCCAAGGTGTTTTTCAGTTTCATCCGTTAAATCCCCATCTGGTGATTGTAAAGCAGTCCCCCTTAGCGAGAGACAACTCGTCGGCAAGTCTATCAGAACTTGCCTGCTCGTTAGAGATATTTGCACCGAGTTAAGTTTCGGTAACGCCTGCAAATTTCTCACGTAATTTATCAAGTGCCCGTTTGTAACGCATTTTCGTGGCACTCAGGCCCATGTGCATGATGTCAGCGATCTCCTGAAATTCCAGCTCTGCGACAAATCGTAGCACCAGAATTTCCCTGTCGATCGGATTCACATGCACAAGCCAACGATCAAGCCCGCCCTTTTCTTCTGGTTTCGGCGTCTTTTCTTCCGACGCTTCCTCGAGGGGGTCAAGACTCAAAGCGTCCAGCAACCGACGCTTTCGTCGCTCCTTCCTGTACTGCGTGATGCATTCGTTGTACGTGATGCTGTAGAGCCAGGTTTTGAACTTCGATTTACCCTCGAAGTTCTTCAAGCCATACAACACCTTAAGCATCACTTCCTGACAGACATCGTCAGCATCGCGATCGTTCCCCAGATACCGTGCGCAGACGTTAAAAAGTGTCCGCTGGTAACGACGCATCAGCTCTTCGTAGGCACGCGTCACATGAAACAGCTCGGCGTGCGAACGCGCAACCAGCTCCTCATCGGAGAGCTCGCGTGGGTCGTAGCGCAGAGAGGGCGTTTGAACGTTATTCAAAACAAGTCGTGCCGACAGTCGGGTAGATGTCCGCCGCGTCCGGGAATCGCCCGGGTTTTGCGGCGGCATACATTAGCAGATTCGCCGGCTCAACGGCTGCTCACTCGCTGCTCGAGGAGGATCCGGTTGGACAAAGACACCAACTCGCCTTCCTCGGTCAGCAGGGTGGTCTTCACCGTGCCAATTTCTTCAATCTGCCCTTCAACCTCACCCACACGCACTTGTTGCCCTACCTGATACAGCTCACGTACATAAATTCCTGCCAGGATCTGGCTCGCGATTTCGCGGCTTCCCAGGCCCATGGCCAGCGCAACGGCCAGACCAACGGTAATCAATCCGATAACAATAACGTGGTTCAGCAGGTCGGTCTTGACCTCCAGCTGACTGATCGCCACCGAAATACTGATGATGATCACCAACCACTGGGCGATTCGCCCCAGGCCGGCCGAGTAGTCCAGGCCCACCCCTTCGGCAGCGCCCCGCACAATACCGTTGACCAACTGCGCCAGCAAGACACCCACCAGCAACACCAGCGCGGCGCCGAACACCTTCGGCAGGTACAGCGCGAGCATGTCCAGTGTCGCCGAGACCCGCTCCAGCCCCAGCGATTCTGCCGCCGACACCAGAAAAATCAAGAGCACGAACCAATAAACGATCTTGCCGATCAGGGTCGAAATCGGGACCTGAATGCCCGCGCGGCTGATCAGCTTGGTCAAACCGGTGCCGCCCATCAGGCGATCCAGACCGAGTTTGGCCAACAACTTCGAAAGCAGGGTGTCGAGCAGCTTTGCCACCACGAAGCCCAAAAGCACTACGACCAGCGCGCCGAACAGATTCGGGATGAAATTCGCGACTTTGGTCCACAGCGCAGTCATTGCGGTAACCAGGCTCTGCGTCCAGAGATCCAATTCCATATTCAATCAGCCTTGTCTTGTGTACCGGCACCGGTAAACGTAGTACCGGCACGTGTCGCCTTGCGGCGGGAAACGGGTGAAACGTGAGCGGAGCCGTTATTGACGGCGATCATTAAAGCCTGCGTGCAACGACCCAGAAGGCTGAACAGATCACCGGCGCCCACCTGACGGTTGGCGGTCTTCAACACTCGGCCCAGAACGGCATCGTCGTCCCGGCTGCTGGACGACGAGTTGAGCATGTCTCGCAGTGATTCTTCAAACGGGTCGTGCATAGGCACCTCACGCAATGTCACTGAAAGACGCAGCCAATTCTGCCTGAGTCACACGACACACATGAACGCCTTCCGATTTTTCATCCTCACACCCAGCGCAAACGCTTGAACAGCCACATCTGGCCGACGGCCACAACGAGCATCAAGCCGCAAGCGTACACAAATCCGTAGGGATTTTCCGACCCCGGGATGCCCCCCACGTTGATCCCCAACAATCCTGTCAGGAAGCTCATCGGCAGGAAAATCCCAGTGATGATCCCAAACCGATACATGGTCCTGTTCATTCGCTCGTTGAGGCGCCTGTCTTCCGCCTCAAGCACCAGCCCCACGCGCTCTCGGGTCAATTCCAGCTCTTCGAGATAGCGCGTCAGGCTGTTATTCAATTCGTTCCAGTAGTCGGCATCGTCTTCCACGAACCACGGCATCTTGCTGCGCGTCAGCTGGGCGTAGATTTCGCGCTGCGGTGCAAGGAACCGACGCAGTCCCGCCGCTCGCCGGCGGATGTGCACCATGTTGCCGTGCTCGGGCAGATACCGCTCGTCGGCATCTATGCGTTCTTCCATGTCATCGACCAATTCGGTCAGCTCGCTGACCACTGCCTGAACCTTGTCGGTCAGAAACTGAGCCAGATACAGCAGCAATTCGGACGCGGTTTTCGGGCCCTTGCCCTCATTCAGTGAAGCGATCAGCTCATCGGTTGCCCTTAGCGAGCGCAATCGCAAAGAGATAACGCGCTGGGCGGCGGCAAAGATCCGTACCGAGACCATGTCTTCCGGTTCGGCGCCAGGGTTCAGGTTGATCCCGCGCAGGAACAGCAACAGCTCGTTGTCGGGCAAGGCCAGCAGCCGTGGCCGTGTGTTTTCTTCCAGCATCAGGTCACAAACGAACTCGCTGAGACCGCTGGTCTTGCGCAGCCAGGTCTGGGTCTGCGGATGGCTTCGGTCCCAGTGGAGCCACACACTTTCGTGGGGCTCCAGTTGAAGGCCATCCAGTGCAGTTCGGGGGATTGAACGCGCCCCGCCCTTCCCGTCCAACACAAGGGCATGAACCAGCCCCCACTGCGCGTTTGTTTCGTCGAACATTCGTGTCCTTGCTGAGTGAATGGCTACCAGGGTGAAGAGGGATAAAACCGATCAGTCCGGCATCTTCAGTGCACTGGGCGAGACGATGATTCCGTTGTTGTCGGCATAGATGAATTCGCCCGGCCTGAACGTCACACCGCCGAAGGTCACCACCTTGTTCAGGTCACCGAGGCCACGCTTTTCGGTCTTGAGCGGGTGACTGGCCAATGCCTGCACGCCGAGGTCGGTCTGTGCCAGCACATCGACGTCGCGGACGCAGCCGAAGATGACCATGCCCTCCCAACCGTTTTTCGCTGCTTTTTCGGCAATCATGTCGCCCAGCAATGCGCAACGCAGCGAGCCTCCGCCGTCCACGACCAATACTTTTCCGTGACCAGGCTGTTCGGCCTGCTCGCGCACCAGCGAATTGTCTTCGAAGCACTTGAGCGTGACGATCTCGCCGCCGAATGAATCACGGCCACCAAAGTTGCTGAACATCGGCTCCACCACCTGAACCCGCTCAGGGTAGGCGTCGCACAAGTCCGGGGTGATGTAATGCATGGGTAACTCCTGTCAGGAAAGCTCTGTGATGAGGGAAAACAACTACAAGGATAGACGGCCTGCGTCAACGGCCGACGCTTCAACGGGCTGCATCCTTATATAGCACCTCACACAGAACACACATCTGGCCAGCGATTCTCCTCCCGGCCATTCAGCCCCGGTGCTGAGTGAGTGCAGCTTATCGCCAAGTCGGCGCCCAAGGAATGGTTGCGCCCGTCACAATCACAGAGTTGCCATCATGTTCAGCTTTGATTCAGCCTTTACCACCGGAACATGGCGGTTCAGCCAGTCCGTCACACGCGGCCACACCTGAGTTTGCGCGGCTTTGCTGACCAGCATCGGCACGTGGCCGAAGTCTTCACTGAAACCCTGTTCGCGGCCAAGGACGAGAAACGTCTTGTCTTCGCTGCCGAACCGCTCGAAGAGCTCGCGGCACGCCCATTCCGGGTCCTGATGATCGCCAGCGCCAGCCACGCACAGCAGCGGGACCGTCACCTGTTGCAGCCCGGCCCACCAGTCCTCCTTCTTGTGCCCGAAGCCGCCGAACAGGCCATGCCAGCGCATGCTTTCCAGCAGGACGCCCATGGGCTCGTCTTCCGGGCCGCGCTTGAAACGCGGGCCTGCCACGTGCTCGAAGCGCTTGAGCAGCAGCCGTGCAGCCCATTGCAGTGGCGGTACTTTCAGCGGCCAGTGGCTTCGGGTGACCTGACTGCCGAACAGCGCCACCGAGGCCGCATCGTCCGCCGCCAGGTACTGCCCGCCGAATGCTGCGGCCAGGGTCGTGCCGCCCAGGGAGTGGCCGATCCAGTGGGGCGCCTCGCCGGTCTGCTCGCGCACGAACGCCGCGATGGCCGGCAGATCAAAGCGAGCGTAATCGGCCACGCAATTGGTTTTGTACGCACTGTTGCGCGCCGACAGGCCGTGACCGCGCATTTCCGGGATCCACACATCGAACCCGGCACGGGCCAGATACGCGCCCAGGCCGATGCCCTTGGGCGAGTACCAGAAGCGCCGATTGGAAAAGCTGCCGTGCAGCAGGACCACCGGCACGCCTCGGGCATCCGGTGCAGCCACAAGACCCAGCCGGGTGACGGCGATTTCGACAGTGAAATCCGGGCTGTTGCCGGGCTTCAAACGGTAGACGTCCTCGGTCAGGTCGCCACGACGCTCGGCACTGATCAAGGCCACGGGAAAGAGATGACTGCTGCTTTGCATGGTGCTTTTGCTGGACGCTCTTGGTGGATTAGGGCTGGCCGATGGCCGGGACAGCAGGTTGACGCTGCCAGCGCACTGAAAATCACCCACAAAAAAGGGCGGATTCGTTAAAAACCGCCCTCTCGGGAAACCGGCCCATGGAAACGGGCCGGCATCTTACTCGATCTGCATCAGGTTGGAGCGTCCTCTTCGGACAGGAAGAACCAGGTTTCCAGTACCGAATCGGGGTTCAGAGAAACGCTTTCGATGCCCTGTTCCATCAGCCAGCGCGCCAGATCCGGGTGATCGGACGGGCCTTGGCCGCAGATGCCGATGTATTTGCCGGCCTTGTTGCAGGCCTGAATGGCGTAGGACAGCAGCTTCTTGACCGCAGGATTACGCTCGTCAAACAAGTGGGCGATGATCCCGGAGTCACGGTCCAGGCCCAGGGTCAGCTGGGTCAGGTCGTTGGAACCGATGGAGAAGCCGTCGAAGAATTCGAGGAATTCATCGGCCATCAGGGCGTTGGACGGCAGTTCGCACATCATGATCACGCGCAGACCGTTCTCGCCACGGGCCAGACCGTTTTCGGCAAGCAGGTCGATGACCTGACTCGCTTCGCCCAAGGTGCGGACGAACGGCACCATGATTTCGACGTTAGTCAGGCCCATCTCGTTGCGTACGCGCTTGAGGGCACGGCATTCCAGCTCGAAGCAGTCGCGGAAGTTTTCGCTGATGTAACGCGACGCGCCACGGAAGCCCAGCATCGGGTTTTCTTCTTCCGGTTCGTAGAGCTTGCCGCCGATCAGGTTGGCGTATTCGTTGGACTTGAAGTCCGACAGGCGCACGATGACTTTCTTCGGCGAGAAGGCCGCTGCCAGGGTGCTGATGCCTTCCACCAGCTTCTCGACGTAGAAACCAACCGGATCGTCGTAACCGGCGATGCGCTTGTCGACGCTTTCCTTGATGTCCTGGGGCAGGTTGGCGTAGTTCAGCAGCGCCTTGGGGTGCACGCCGATCATGCGGTTGATGATGAATTCCAGACGCGCCAGGCCGATACCGGCGTTGGGCAGCTGGGCGAAATCAAACGCGCGATCGGGGTTGCCGACGTTCATCATGATCTTGAACGGCAGGTCAGGCATGGCGTCGACGGAGTTCTGCTTGATGTCGAAGCCCAGCTCGCCTTCGAAGATGTAACCGGTGTCGCCCTCGGCGCAGGACACGGTGACGCCCTGACCTTCCTGCAACAGCTCGGTGGCATTGCCGCAACCCACTACCGCCGGAATGCCCAGCTCGCGGGCAATGATCGCCGCGTGGCAGGTGCGCCCGCCGCGATTGGTGACGATGGCGCTGGCACGCTTCATGACCGGTTCCCAGTCCGGGTCGGTCATGTCGGAGACCAGCACGTCGCCGGGCTGGACTTTGTCCATCTCGGACACGTCCTTGATGATCCGCACCTTGCCGGCGCCGATGCGCTGGCCGATGGCGCGGCCTTCCACCAGAACGGTGCCCTTCTCTTTCAGCAGATAGCGTTCCATGACATTGGACGAACTGCGGCTTTTCACGGTCTCGGGACGCGCCTGCACGATGTACAGCTGGCCGTCGTCGCCGTCTTTGGCCCACTCGATGTCCATCGGGCACTGGTAGTGCTTTTCGATGATCATGGCCTGGCGTGCCAGGTTGCTGACTTCCTCGTCGCTGAGGCAGAAACGCGCGCGGTCGGCCAGGTCGACGTCGATGGTCTTGACCGATTTGCCGGCCTTGGCTTCTTCGCCGTAGATCATCTTGATCGCCTTGCTGCCCAGGTTGCGGCGCAGGATCGCCGGGCGACCGGCTTCAAGGGTGTTTTTATGAACGTAGAATTCGTCCGGGTTGACCGCGCCCTGGACGACGGTTTCGCCCAGGCCGTAGGCACCGGTGATGAAGACCACGTCGCGGAAACCGGATTCGGTGTCCAGGGTGAACATGACGCCTGCGGTGCCGGTTTCAGAGCGCACCATTCGTTGCACGCCAGCGGACAGCGCCACCAGCTTGTGGTCGAAACCCTGATGCACACGGTAGGAAATGGCGCGGTCGTTGAACAGCGAAGCGAACACTTCTTTCGCCGCGCGGATCACGTTTTCGACGCCACGGATGTTCAGGAAGGTTTCCTGCTGACCGGCGAAGGAGGCGTCCGGCAAATCTTCAGCGGTAGCGGAAGAGCGCACGGCCACCGCGATGTCCGGGTTGCCCGCCGAGAGCTCGGCGAAGGCGGTGCGGATTTCGGCGTTGAGCTTCTCGGGGAATTCAGCCTCCATGATCCACTGACGGATCTTGGCGCCGGTTCTCGCCAGCTCGTTGACGTCGTCGACATCCAGCGCGTCGAGGGCCCGATGGATCTGATCGTTCAGGCCACTCTGCTCAAGGAAATCACGGTAGGCCTGGGCGGTAGTGGCAAAGCCACCGGGAACGGACACGCCTGCGCCCGCCAGGTTGCTGATCATCTCGCCGAGGGATGCGTTCTTGCCCCCCACGTGCTCAACATCATGTTTGCCGAGCTTATCGAGGGAAACTACGTACTCTACCAAGGTGATCTCTCCACTAACCGGTTATTGTTGGAAATGCTTTGGTGCGGGAATCGCGGCGATTGAAAACGGGTAGAATGCGGCCAGTCATGGCCCGCAAGCCGGCCTATCATATCCACAAATTGTCTTCAGCTTAAGGCCCCGGGGCGCAAATGAAACGATCCGCTTTTTTCATCTCCGATGGCACCGGCATCACCGCCGAAACCCTTGGCCAGAGCCTGCTAGCGCAATTTGAAAACATTACATTCAACAAGTTCACGCGCCCCTATATCGACAGCGTCGAGAAGGCGCGGGCCATGGTGCAGCAAATCAACAAGGCCGCCGAGAAGGACGAAGCCCGCCCGATCATCTTCGACACCATCGTGAACCAGGACATCCGCGAGATTCTCGCGACCTCCGACGGCTTCATGATCGACATCTTCTCGACCTTCCTCGCCCCGCTGGAGCTGGAGCTTAGTTCACACTCGTCGTACTCGGTGGGGAAATCCCACTCCATCGGGCACAACTCCAATTACATGGAGCGGATCGAGGCGGTGAATTTCGCGCTGGACAACGACGACGGCGCCAGAACCCATTATTACGATAAAGCCGACATCATTCTGGTGGGCGTCTCGCGCTGCGGCAAAACCCCGACCTGCCTGTACATGGCCATGCAATTCGGCATCCGTGCGGCCAATTACCCGCTCACCGAAGACGACATGGAGCGCCTGCAGCTGCCCGCTGCGCTGAAACTGCACCGGGACAAGCTGTTCGGCCTGACCATCGACCCCGACCGCCTCACCGCCATCCGCCACGAACGCAAACCCAACAGCCGCTACGCCAGCTACGCCCAGTGCGAGTTCGAGGTGCGCGAAGTCGAGGGCCTGTTCCGCCGCGAAAACATCCCGCACATCAACTCCACGCATTTTTCGGTCGAGGAAATCTCGGCGAAGGTGCTGGTGGAGAAAGGCGTCGAGCGGCGGTTTAAGTAGCTGAGCAGCTGCAAGTTTGAAGCTACAAGCTGCAAGTTGACGGAGTCAGGCCTTGCCGTTCGGTCAGAAGCTGTCACCCGGCACGCGCACCCAACCTTCCATCAATACCCGTGCGCTGCGGCTCATGATGGCTTTTTTGACTTGCCATTCGCCGTCGACCAGCACCGCTTCAGCGCCTACGCGCAGGGTTCCGGAGGGGTGGCCGAAGCGCACGGCGCTGCGTTCGCCGCCGCCCGCTGCCAGGTTGACCAACGTCCCCGGAATCGCTGCCGCCGTGCCAATGGCCACTGCCGCGGTGCCCATCATGGCGTGATGCAGCTTGCCCATGGACAAGGCGCGGACCAGCAGATCAGTATCTTCGGTTGTGACGCGCTTGCCGCTGGAAGACAGGTATTCAGCGGGCGCGGCCACGAACGCCACTTTGGGTGTGTGCTGACGCGTCGCTGCCTCCTCGACAGTGCCGATCAGCCCCATGCGCACGGCCCCATAGGCGCGGATCGTTTCGAACATGCTCAGGGCTTTCGGGTCGCTGTTGATCGCGTCCTGTAACTCGCTGCCCGTATAGCCGATGTCAGCGGCGTTGACGAAGATCGTCGGGATGCCGGCATTGATCATCGTCGCCTTGAACGTCCCGACGCCCGGCACTTCAAGCTCATCCACCAGATTGCCAGTGGGGAACATCGCCCCCCCTGCGCCCTCCTCGTCCGCCGCCGGGTCCATGAACTCCAGCTGCACTTCCGCCGCCGGGAAGGTCACGCCGTCGAGCTCGAAATCGCCGGTTTCCTGCACCGCGCCGTCGGTCATCGGCACGTGGGCGATGATGGTTTTGCCGATATTGGCCTGCCAGATGCGCACCACCGCCACGCCGTTGCGGGGGATGCGCGCCGGGTCAACCAGACCGTTGCTGATGGCGAACGGGCCGACCGCCGCCGACAGGTTGCCGCAATTGCCGCTCCAGTCGACGAAGGCCTTGTCGATGGCAACTTGGCCGAACAGGTAATCGACGTCGTGATCGGCTTTCTCGCTCTTCGACAGAATCACCGTTTTGCTGGTGCTCGACGTCGCGCCGCCCATGCCATCGATCTGCTTGGCGTAGGGGTCGGGGCTGCCGATCACCCGCAGTAACAAGGCGTCACGGCTCGCGCCGGGGGTTTGCGCGGCTTCGGGCAGATCGTCCCGGAGGAAAAACACGCCCTTGCTGGTGCCACCGCGCATGTAGGTCGCGGGAATCTTGGTCTGTGCTGTGGAAGCCATGAACTGTTCCTTCTTGTCCTTTCTTATATAGAGAGCAGAGCGCGCATAGAGAGCAGAGCGCGCGTCGGCTCAGGCGACGGCCGAGGATTCGAGGAAGTCCTGGGCGAAGCGTTGCAGCACGCCGCCGGCTTCGTAGATCAACACCTCTTCCCCCGTGTCGAGGCGGCAGGTCACCGGCACCTCAACGCGCTCGCCATTCTTGCGCTGGATGATCAGCGTCAGCGTGGCACCCGGCGTACGCGCGCCGATCACGTCGTAGGTTTCGCTGCCATCGATGCGCAGGGTCAGGCGATTGGTGCCTGACTTGAACTCCAGCGGCAGCACGCCCATGCCCACCAGATTGGTGCGGTGGATGCGCTCGAAGCCTTCGGCGACGATGACTTCGACGCCCGCCAGGCGCACGCCCTTGGCGGCCCAGTCCCGGGACGAACCCTGGCCGTAATCGGCGCCGGCGATGATGATCAGCGGCTGCTTGCGCGCCATATAGGTTTCGATGGCCTCCCACATCCGCGTGACCTGGCCTTCCGGCTCGATCCGCGCGTAGGAACCCTGCTTGACCTTCCCGTTCTCCAGCACCATTTCATTGAACAGCTTGGGGTTGGCGAAGGTGGCGCGCTGGGCCGTCAGGTGATCGCCGCGATGGGTGGCGTAGGAGTTGAAGTCCTCTTCCGGCAGGCCCATTTTATCCAGGTATTCGCCGGCCGCGCTGTCGAGCATGATTGCGTTGGACGGCGACAGGTGATCGGTGGTGATGTTGTCCGGCAACACCGCCAGCGGACGCATGCCCTTGAGGGTTCTCTCGCCGGCCAGGGCGCCTTCCCAGTACGGCGGTCGGCGAATGTAAGTGCTCATCGGGCGCCAGTCGTACAGCGGCGCGACTTTCGGGCCGGTGTCTTCGTGGATGGCGAACATCGGGATGTACACCTGACGGAACTGCTCCGGCTTGACCGAGGCCTTCACCACCTGATCGATCTCGGCGTCACTCGGCCAGAGGTCTTTCAGGCGGATTTCTTCGCCGTTCGGGCCAAGACCCAGCACATCTTTCTCGATATCGAAGCGGATCGTTCCGGCGATGGCGTAGGCCACCACCAGCGGCGGCGAGGCGAGAAAGGCCTGCTTGGCGTAAGGGTGAATGCGCCCGTCGAAGTTGCGGTTGCCCGAAAGCACTGCCGTGGCGTACAGGTCGCGGTCGATGATTTCCTGCTGGATCACGGGGTCCAGCGCGCCAGACATGCCGTTGCAGGTGGTGCAAGCGAACGCGACTATGCCGAAACCCAGTTGCTCCAGCTCGCCGGTCAGCCCCGCTTCGTCGAGGTACAGCGCGACGGTCTTCGAGCCCGGCGCCAGGGACGACTTGACCCAGGGTTTCCGTGTCAGTCCCAGGCGATTGGCGTTGCGCGCCAGCAAGCCTGCAGCGATGACGTTGCGCGGGTTACTGGTGTTGGTGCAACTGGTGATGGCGGCAATGATCACCGCGCCGTCCGGCATTTGGCCCGGAATTTCCTCCCACGCCGCCGCGATGCCTTTGGCGGCGAGATCAGAGGTGGCTACACGTGCGTGTGGGTTGGACGGCCCGGCCATGTTGCGCACGACGCTGGACAAGTCGAAACGCAGCACGCGCTCATATTCGGCCGTGACCAGACTGTCGGCCCACAACCCGGTATGACGGGCGAAGGCTTCGACCAGCTGCACTTGCGGGTCTTCGCGACCGGTCAGCCTGAGGTAGTCGATCGTCTGCTGATCGATGCTGAACATGGCGGCGGTCGCGCCGTATTCGGGGGCCATGTTCGAGATGGTCGCACGGTCGCCGAGGGTCAGCGCGCGGGCCCCTTCGCCGTAGAACTCAAGGTACGCGCCGACGACCTTTTGCTGACGCAGGTATTCGGTGAGCGCCAGCACCACGTCGGTGGCGGTAATGCCCGGCTGCGGACGGCCCGACAGTTCGACGCCGATGATGTCCGGCAGGCGCATCCACGAGGCGCGGCCGAGCATGACGTTCTCGGCTTCAAGGCCGCCGACACCAATGGCGACGACGCCCAGCGCATCCACGTGAGGCGTGTGGCTGTCGGTGCCGACCAGCGTATCCGGGAAGGCGACGCCATTCAGCGTCTGGATCACCGGCGACATCCGCTCCAGATTGATCTGATGCATGATGCCGTTGCCCGGCGGGATCACTTCGACGTTCTTGAACGCCTGCTTGGTCCAGTTGATGAAGTGGAAGCGGTCTTCGTTGCGACGGTCTTCAATCGCCCGGTTCTTGCTGAACGCGTCCGGGTCGTAGCCCCCGCATTCGACGGCCAGCGAGTGGTCGACGATCAACTGCACGGGCACCACGGGATTGACCTGCGCGGGGTCGCCGCCCATGTCGGCAATGGCATCGCGCAAGCCGGCGAGGTCCACCAGCGCGGTCTGACCGAGGATGTCGTGGCAGACCACGCGCGCCGGAAACCACGGAAAGTCGAGGTCGCGCTTGCGTTCGATCAGTTGCGTGAGCGAGGCCGTCAGCGTCGTCGGATGGCAACGGCGCACCAGGTTTTCCGCGAGCACGCGGGAGGTGTAAGGCAGCGTGGCGTAGGCGCCGGGCTTGATCGCATCGACCGCCGCGCGGGCGTCGAAGTAATCCAGCGCAGTGCCGGGCAAGGCTTTGCGGTATTCAGTGTTCATCGTCAGGACTCGATCACGGTAGTTTCAAAAGGCGGGGGATTGCACCGGCCTTGAACTGAGCACGCTCCCACAGGAATTAGTCTCAGTCTTCAGTCAGTGGCCCCCGCCCCATCAGCGCTGTTCGATGGGCACGAATTTGCGCTGTTCGACGCCGATGTATTCGGCGCTCGGTCGGATGATGCGGTTGTTGGCGCGCTGTTCGAACACGTGGGAGGCCCAGCCGGTCAGGCGCGAGCAGACGAAGATCGGGGTGAACAGCTTGGTCGGGATGCCCATGAAGTGGTACGCCGAGGCGTGATAGAAGTCGGCGTTGGGAAACAGCTTCTTTTGCTCCCACATGGTCTTGTCGATGGCTTCGGAGACCGGGAACAGCACCGTGTCACCCACCTCCTCCGCAAGCTTTTTCGACCAGCCCTTGATCACCTCGTTACGCGGGTCGTTGTCCTTATAGATCGCGTGACCGAAGCCCATGATCTTGTCCTTGCGTTCGAGCATCGCCAACGTGCCACGGGTCGCTTCTTCGGCCGACGAGAACGTCTGGATCATCTCCATCGCCGCTTCATTGGCGCCGCCGTGCAAAGCCCCGCGCAACGTGCCAATGGCTGCGGTGATGCAGGAAAACAGATCGGACAGGGTCGACGCGCAGACCCGGGCGGTGAAGGTCGAGGCGTTGAATTCGTGCTCGGCGTAGAGAATCAGCGACACGTCCATGACCTTGCGGTGCAATTCGCTCGGCGCCTTGTCCAGCAACAGCTTCAGGAAGTGCCCGGCGATGGACACCTCATCGGTAACGCAGTCGATGCGCTTGCCGTCATGACTGAAGCGGTACCAGTAGCACATGATCGCCGGGAACGCGGCCAGCAGACGGTCGGTGGAATCGAGCTGGTCGGCGAAGCTTGCTTCGGGCTCGAGGTTGCCGAGCATCGAGCAACCGGTGCGCATCACGTCCATGGGGTGGGTGTCGGCGGGGATGCGCTCGAGCACTTCTTTCAGCGCCTGGGGCAGGTCACGCAGGCCCTGGAGTTTCTTCAGGTAACCGTCGAGTTGCGGCTGGGTTGGCAGTTCGCCGTACAGCAGCAGGTACGCGACTTCTTCGAATCGGGCGTCGGCGGCGAGTTCACGCACGTCATAGCCGCGGTAGGTCAATCCGGCGCCGGCATGGCCGACGGTGGACAACGCGGTCTGACCGGCCACCTGGCCCCGCAGGCCTGCGCCGCTCAATACTTTTGCTTCAGCCATTGCTGTCTCCAGTCTTGTAGTTGTGTGGGAATCGGCAATTCATTTGCGGCTTTTCTACGATTTCTTCTGCGCAAACAGCGCATCGAGCTTCTGCTCGAACGCGTGATAGTCGATGCGCTCGTACAACTCCATGCGTGTCTGCATGGTGTCGACGACGTTCTGCTGGGTGCCGTCGCGACGAATCGCGGTGTAGACGTTTTCCGCCGCCTTGTTCATCGCCCGGAACGCCGACAGCGGGTACAGCACCAGCGCCACTTCGGCGGACTTCAGCTCGTCGGTGGTGAACAGCGGCGTCGAGCCGAATTCGGTGATGTTGGCGAGGATCGGCGCCTTCACCCGGGAGGCAAACAGCTTGTACATCTCAAGCTCGGTGATCGCTTCCGGGAAAACCATGTCCGCGCCCGCTTCGATGCACGCAGCGGCGCGGTCCAGAGCAGACTCCAGCCCTTCCACCGCCAGCGCATCGGTGCGCGCCATGATCACGAAACTGTCGTCGGTTCGCGCATCAACCGCCGCCTTGATGCGGTCGACCATCTCCTGCTGCGAGACGATTTCCTTGCCGGGCCGGTGACCGCAGCGCTTGGCGCCAACCTGGTCCTCGATGTGCATCGCCGCCGCGCCGAACTTGATCATCGACTTCACCGTGCGCGCCACGTTGAAAGCCGAGGCACCGAAGCCGGTGTCGACGTCCACCAACAGCGGCAGGTCGCAGACATCGGTGATGCGGCGCACGTCGGTGAGCACATCGTCCAGACCGGTAATGCCGAGGTCCGGCACGCCCAGCGAACCCGCCGCGACACCGCCTCCGGACAGGTAAATGGCCTTGAAGCCGGCCCGTTGCGCCAGCAGCGCGTGGTTGGCGTTGATCGTGCCGACCACTTGCAGCGGATGCTCGCTGGCAACGGCGTCACGGAAGCGTTGGCCGGGAGTGGTTCTTGTGGTCATTGTTCACCTCGGGCAGGGGCAGCGTGGAAGTGCTGCTCAATATTGCGTTTGGATGCGGCAATGTGGCGGCGCATCAACAGCTCGGCCAGCTCGCCGTCACGGTCGGCGATGGCGTCGAGAATACGGTGGTGCTCGGCGAACGCCTGGCGCGGGCGGTTGGGCGTTGTCGAGAACTGAATGCGGTACATGCGCACCAGTTGATAGAGGTCATCGCAGAGCATCTGGGTCAGCGTGCTGTTGCGCGCGCCCTGGATGATCCGGTAATGAAAGTCGAAATCGCCTTCCTGCTGGTAATAGCCGACGCCGGCCTGGAAGGCGCTGTCGCACTCGTGGGTTTCCAGCACGCGGCGCAGGTCGTCGACTTCTTCAACCGTCATGCGCTCGGCGGCGAGTCGACAGGCCATGCCTTCGAGGGATTCGCGGATTTCGTACAGCTCGACCAGTTCGGCATGGCTCAGCGAGACCACGCGAGCGCCGACGTGAGGCACGCGGACCAACAGGCGCTGGCCTTCGAGCCGGTGAATGGCCTCGCGCAACGGCCCTCGGCTGATGCCGTAAGTGCGCGCCAGTTCGGGCTCGGAAATCTTGCTGCCGGGGGCGATATCGCCCTTGACGATAGCCGCCTGAATGCGGCGGAACACGTTCTCGGACAGGGTCTCGGCATCCACCGGAGAGGCAGGCAGAATTTCTGCGGCATCCAACATTGTTGACACCTGCTGATTGAATGCCAGCAAATCTAGCGAAAGATGCAAGATCCGTCAAAGCAAAACGATAGATTGTCGACAATCATCTAACAGCGACACATTTTGACGAAAAGTCCGACAGCCCGTATCCGCGCCGCCCTTCGCTGGTGCCATAAAAGCTTCATGCTAGAATGCCGGCCGCCTCAAAACGCCCACGCGGGCAGCAGGCGGCTTTCGCAGGAGCGGCACCCTTGGTCAAACCAAAACCACTTTTCGACGTCAAAGCAGCTTCTTCACTTTTCATCGCGCCTGGACTTATGAGCCGCCACCCTCTTCTCTTCCTCTTATCGCTGTACCTGCCAGGCGTCTTTCTGCCCGGTTTTTTTCTCCCCGGCCTGGCCCTGGCCGCTGAAAAGACGGTGTATGGCCTGAACGAATATGCCGAGCTGGCCGACATCGACCTGCAGGTCGCGGCCAAACTGGACACCGGCGCCAAAACCGCCTCCCTGAGCGCCCGCGACATCAAGCGCTTCAAGCGCAATGGCGATTCCTGGGTGCGTTTTTACCTGGCCATCGACGACGCCCACGAACACCCCATCGAACGCCCCCTGGCCCGGGTCAGCAAAATCAAGCGCCGCGCAGGTGACATCGACGCTGATGACGACAAGAAATACACCGCACGCCCGGTCATCAGCCTGGATGTCTGCATGGGCGAGGCGCTGCGCACCATCGAAGTGAACTTGACCGACCGCAGCGCATTCCAATACCCGCTTTTGATTGGCTCCGAAGCCCTCAAGCACTTCGATGCGCTGGTCGATCCAAGCCTGAAATACGCAGCGGGCAAGCCTGCCTGCGTCAATGCTCCAACCGCAGAGTAACGACATGCGCTCTCTTACCCTCCATCTGAAGATCCTGATCGCGACCCTCGTCACGCTGGGCATCGCGATCACGGCTTATCAGATATTGGTACTCGGCATTCCGGTGACCGAAGATGAAACCGACGACTTGTGGAACATCGACGCCAAGGTCGAGTTCGTCGCCAACCCCAAGGACACGGTCAAGGTGCAGATGTACGTGCCGCCGCTGTCCCGCGATTACATCAGCCTCAATGAAAGCTTCATCTCCAACAACTATGGCGTGAACGTCAACCGCGCCGACGGCAACCGCAAGGTCACCTGGTCCGCGCGCCGGGCCACCGGCAATCAGACGCTGTACTACCGACTGGTATTGACCAAGCGCTACAGCGGCGAGAAAGCCAAGATCAAGGGGCCAATCTTCCGCGACAGCATCGTCGTCGAAGGGCCGGAAAAAATCGCTGCCGACGCCCTGCTTGCGCCGATCCGGCAGCATTCCGCCGACGTCGAAACCTTCGTCAGCGAAGCCATCAAGCGGGTCAACAATCTGAGCGACGACAACGTCAAGCTGCTGCTGGCCGGCGATACGTCGGTGGCGAACAAGGCGCGCATCACCGAAACCCTTTTGTCCATCGCCCACGTGCCGGTGGAGAAAGCCCACACCATCCGTTTGGTCGCCGATCAGCCGCAGTCGCCGGAACTGTGGCTTCGCAGCTTCAATGGCAAGGACTGGCTGTATTTCAATCCGGAAACCGGTGAAGCGGGCCTGCCCCAGGACCGTCTGCTGTGGTGGATCGGCAATGACAACCTGATCTCCGTCGAGGGTGGCAAGAAGGCCACGGTCAACTTCAGCCTGAACAACAGCGAGATGAACGCGATTCGTCTGGCCAAGCTGACCGACGAAAGCACCGACGCCGACTTCCTCGAGTACTCGCTCTACAGCTTGCCGCTGCAAACCCAGCAGACCTTCATGATCATGGTGATGATCCCGATCGGCGTGCTGGTGATCCTGATCCTGCGCAACCTCGTAGGCCTGCAAACCCTGGGCACCTTCACCCCGGTGCTGATCGCGCTGGCGTTCCGCGAGACCCAACTGGGCTTTGGCATCGTGTTATTCACCATCATCACGGCACTGGGCCTGTCCCTGCGCTCGTACCTGGAACACCTCAAGCTGCAAATGCTGCCGAGGCTGTCGGTGGTGCTGACCTTCGTGGTGGTGCTGATTGCCGCCATCAGCCTGTTTAGCCACAAACTGGGCCTTGAGCGCGGGCTGTCGGTGGCGCTGTTCCCGATGGTGATTCTGACCATGACCATCGAACGCCTGTCGATCACCTGGGAAGAGCGCGGCGGCGGGCACGCGATGAAAGTCGCCATCGGCACGCTGTTCGCGGCGTCTCTGGCGCACATCATCATGAGCATCCCGGAGTTCATCTACTTCGTGTTCACCTTCCCGGCGATCCTGCTGATCCTGGTGGGTTTCATGCTGGCGATGGGGCGTTATCGCGGTTATCGGCTGACCGAGCTGATTCGCTTCAAGGCCTTCCTCAAGGAAGATGCCGAGCGGGAACACCATCAATGATCGGCTGGTGGAAAACCTGGAAGGCACTGGAAGCCAAGGGGATCATGGGCATCAACCGGCGTAACGCCGACTACGTGCTCAAGTACAACAAGCGCAGCCTCTACCCGATCGTCGATGACAAGATCATCACCAAGGAGCGGGCCATCGCGGCGGGCATTCATGTGCCCGAGTTGTACGGGATCATTTCCACCGAAAAGGAAATCGACAAGCTTGACGGGATCATCGGCGGGCGCAGTGACTTTGTCATCAAGCCAGCCAAAGGCGCGGGTGGCGACGGCATTCTGGTCATCGCCGACCGTTTCGAGGAGCGCTTCCGCACGGTGTCCGGGCGCATCATCAGCCACGACGAAATCGAGCACCAGATTTCCAGCATCCTCACCGGGCTGTATTCCTTGGGCGGCCATCGCGACCGCGCGCTGATCGAATACCGGGTCACGCCCGATCAGATTTTCAAGAGCATCAGTTACGAAGGCGTTCCGGACATCCGCGTGATCGTTCTGATGGGCTATCCGGTGATGGCCATGCTGCGGCTGCCGACCCGACAGTCCGGCGGCAAGGCCAACCTGCACCAGGGCGCCATCGGTGTCGGCGTCGATCTGGCGACCGGCCTGACGCTGCGCGGCACCTGGCTGAACAACATCATCAGCAAGCACCCCGACACCACCAACGCGGTGGATGGCGTGCAACTGCCGAACTGGGACGGTTTCATGAAGCTCGCGGCCGAGTGCTACGAGCTGTGCGGGCTGGGTTATATCGGCGTCGACATGGTGCTGGACCAGGATCGCGGGCCGTTGATTCTGGAGTTGAATGCCCGGCCGGGGCTGAACATCCAGATCGCCAACGATTGCGGGCTGACTCACCGGACCGTGGCGGTGGAGAAACGGCTCGAGGAACTGGCGGCGGAAGGTGTTCAGGAGAGTCCGGAAGAGCGGGTCAAGTTTGCTCAGGGGTTGTTTGGGCACGTTTGAATTTTGTCGATAGATCGGGCTGATCGGTGTTCACCGATAAACTGATGGCGATCACACCGGCCTCTTCCCGGCTGAAGCCGGTCCCACTAAATACCGCGTGCCGTCAGTGGGACCGGCTGAAACTCGGACTGTGGGACCGGCTTTAGCCGGGAAGACGTCACGTGCCACGCCGCACATCTGATGGCGTTCACACCGGCCTCTTCCCGGCTGAAGCCGGTCCCACTAAATACCGTGTGCCGTCAATGTGACCGGCTGAAACTCGGACTGTGGGACCGGCTTTAGCCGGGAAGACGTCAGGCGTCACACCGCAAAACTCAAGCCGAAACTCGCCACCCATAAACCCCCTGCTAAATGAAGATTCACCCCATGCGGCATTGCGTCCCTAGAGAAGCCTTGCCTATCGCTGTATAGTTTTTTACATACCGAAACAATGAGTAACAGATGTCTCCTGCCAAGCTGTATTCCCCTCTGTTTCTCAGCCTGTTGGCGTTGATCGTGACAGCCGCCTGCGCGCTGTTATTGGGCCGCTATCAAATTTCAATCCACGATCTCTGCTCGTTCGTTGCGACGATGCTGGGCCTCAGCGACATGCCCACTCAGCGCTACGACCTGCTCCACACCTTGATCATCGAGGCGCGCCTGCCCCGGGTGATCGCGGCGATACTCGTGGGCGCCGGGCTATCGGTCTCAGGCGCGGCGTATCAGGGCGTGTTCCGCAATCCGCTGGTGTCGCCGGGCCTGCTGGGCGTGTTGAGCGGCTGTGCGTTCGGTGCTGCGCTGGGAATCATCTGGCACCTGCCGCCTCTGGCCATTGCGCTGGTGGCGTGCGTGACCGGGCTCATCGCCGTAGCGGTTGGTCTGGGCATCGCGCACATGTTTCAGACCCCCTCGATCCTGCTGTTGGTGCTCGGCGGCATTGTCGCGAACGCCCTCTTCACTTCCTTGCTGTCCATTGCTCAATACATGGCCGATCCGCTGGATCAGTTGCCGAGCATCGTCTATTGGCTGCTCGGCAGCCTCAGTGCCGTGGACGTGCAGGCGCTGTGGATCATCGGCCCGATTCTGGCCGTGGCCATCGTGATGCTGTGCCTGACCGGCCGCGCCATCGACGCGCTGTCACTGAGTGATGACGAAGCCCTGAGCCTGGGCGTGCCGGTCGAGCAGATTCGTGGCAGCCTGATTGTCCTCACCACGCTGATCTGCGCGCTCACGGTGAGTCTGGCCGGGATGGTCGGCTGGATCGGCCTGTTAATTCCGCACCTGGCGCGGTTGCTGGTCGGCCCCGGCAATACGCGCCTGCTCCCCCTCAGCGCCTGCCTGGGCGGGATCTTCCTGCTGGGGGCCGACGGCATCGCTCGCAGCGTGTCGGCGGGAGAAATCCCCCTCGGCATCATTACCGAGTTGTTCGGCGCGATCGCCTTTGTGCTGGTGCTGCATCGCGTGCGCAAGGGTTGGCTATGAAGCGCTTGCAGGCCCGCGGACTGACCTATCGGATCGGCGAGCGCTTGATCCTCGATAACGTCTCGATGGACATTGCCGCCGGCGACAACATTGCCCTGCTGGGGGCCAACGGTGCCGGAAAAAGCACGTTGATGAGGCTGCTGCTGGGGTTGCTGACGCCGCACTCCGGCGAGGTGCTGATCGACGGCCAACCGATGCGCTTAATGAAACGTCGCGCCGTGGCCCGGCAGATTGCCTACGTGCCGCAGAGCCACGTCCCGAGCTTTCCGTTCAGCGTCGCCCACATCGTCGGGCAGGGGCGATTGCCCACTGTGGGTCTGGGCCATGCGCCGAGCCGCGACGACAAGGCCTCTGTGCAGCAGGCCCTGAACGACCTGGGCATTCATCACCTGAGTGAACGGCCGTACACCGAACTGTCCGGTGGCGAGCGCCAGTTGGTGCTGATCGCCCGGGCCATGGTTCAGCGCGCCAATATCATCATTCTCGACGAGCCGGTCACCGGTCTCGATTACGGCCATCAGTTGCGCCTGCTGGCCTTGCTCAAGCGCCTTGCCGCTCAGGGCATCAGCATTCTCTCCAGCACCCATCGCCCTGAACATGCCCTTGCCTCGGCCAATCGCGTGCTGGTGCTGCACGACGGCCGACTCATCGCCGACGGATCCCCCCACGACGTCATCGACAGCGCCCTGATGGCGCGTCTTTACCAGATCGCCGTGGAGCAGATCGACACCAACGGCCACCGCTTTTTTATTCCTTCCTGAGTGTTTACATGACCCGATCCTTCTCATCGCGCCTGGCGTTCGCGCCGCTTTTGTTTGGCGGCTTCGCCCAGGTCAGTCTGGCGCAGGAAATGACCCTGGCACCGCTGGACATCAGCGCCGAACAGTCGATTGCCGATCAGGCGCGGGAGAAGTCGGCGACCCTCGGCCCCATGGGTGAGCGCAGGCTGCTGGACACGCCCTACTCCATCAGCGTGCTGTCCTCCGACCTGATCGACAGCCAGCAGCTGAAAAGCTTCAAGGACATCATTCGCTACATGCCCTCCGTGCAGGCCGACGGCGCCCGGCCGCAAACCCGGGGCCTGCAGGGCAGCGTGGTGCAGAACAGCCGGCTGGACGGCCTCAACGTGGTCTCGACCACCGATTACCCGGCCGAGCAACTGGGCGGCGTCGAGGTGCTGAGCGGGCTGTCGGGGTCGCTGTATGGCCCGGCGAATCCGGCCGGCACCTTCAACCTGCTGTCGAAACGCCCGACGGATTTCACCCGCAATCGGGTGACGGTCGGCGTGGGCACCGGTCTGACCTGGCTCAAGGCCGCCGACCTGAGCGGCCCGTTCGACCCGGACGGCAAGATCAAATACCGCCTGAACGTCGCCGACGAGCAAGGCCACAGTTATGCCCCGGGCAGCACGTTGCGCCGGCAGCTGGTCAGCCTCGCCACGGATTTTCAGATCAGTGACGACAGCGTCATCGAAACCAACTTCAGCCACTACAGCTATCTATCCAAGGGACTGCCCGGCAAGTTCGCCGTCGCCTCGGGCGTCACGCTGCCCCACGCGCCGGACCCGACCCGCAGCAACCTCGGGCAGCATTATTCCGGCGACAACAACACCACGGACACCGCCAGCGCGCATTTCAAGCACGACTTCGACGGCAACTGGAAACTCGACATTGGCGCACTGCGGCAGATCGCCGACCGCGAATCCACCGCGGTCACCAACACACTGATCAACAATGCCGGGACGTATCGCAGCTCGGTGACCAGCGCCACTGCAAGCCGCTTCACCATCAACAGCTATCTGGCCAACCTCAATGGCAGCGTCTACACCGGCGGCATTCGCCACGACCTGACCGTCGGCGTCACCGGTTTTGACTGGGACAACTACAACCCCGTGGCGGGCGGAACGACAATCTTGGGCAGCGCGTCATTGAGCAACCCGGTCGCCTTCGACGAGCCGGACTTCCCCGACTTCACAGACCGATACCACTCGGCCAACGCCCGCCAACGCTCGTTCGTGCTGGGCGACACCCTGACGTTCACACCGAAATGGAGCCTGATGCTCAGCGGCAGCCAGAGCCGCCTGACCGCCGACAATTATTCCCAGGCGGGTGTCCACGCCTCATCGCAGGATTCGGGGATCAGCACCGCAAGCAGCGTGATGTACAAACCGGTGGACGACCTGACGCTGTACCTGACCTACGCCGACAGCCTGCAGCAGGGCGACAGTGCGGCGGCCGGCAGCAACAACGCCGGGGCGATCCTCTCGCCGTATCGCAGCCGCATGTGGGAGCTGGGCGGCAAATGGGTCGCGCGCGGGGTCAACCTTTCGCTGGCGGCGTTTCAGATCAAACGTCCCTTTGCCTACACCCAGCCCGATAACGTCTATGCCGTGGCGGGTGATCAGCGCAATCGCGGGGTGGAATTCCTCGCCGACGGTGACCTGACTCAAAATCTCAAGATGTTCGGCGGCATCACCTGGCTGGACCCGAAGCTGCTGTCCACCGGCAACGACAGCACGGAAGACACCCGGATCGTTGGGCTATCACGGATGACCGCCAGTCTGCTGACCGAATACCGCATCGACCAGGTGCCGGGCCTCGCCGTCAACCTCAACGCCCGTTACGCCAGCGCTCGCCCCACCGACGACAGCAACGATCACTGGGTGGGCAGCTACACAACCTTCGACACCGGCGCCAGCTACAGCACCCGGTTGATGAAACGCGACACGGTCTACCGCCTCGAAGTCACCAACCTGGCCAACGAACGCTACTGGACCAACATCGTCCCCGGCGGGCTGAATGGCTACACCGGCGCCGGGCAAGCCAGCGCCACCCCGGCCGCGCCGCGCATGGTGCAGGCGTCGATTCAGGTGGACCTGTGAGCAAGGGGCGGGGCGGCGTGCGCGGTTTGTTGAGCGTCGTGATGCTCGTAAGTCTGAGTGTCAGCGCCTTCGCTGCCCCGAACGATGCCGGCCAGAACAGTCAGGCCAGCCCGCTAAAACCCGGACAGGTGCAGGACGATGGCGGCCAACGGGTCAGCATTCCCACCGAACCCGCGCGCATCGCTGACGCCTGGTATGCCCATCACGTGCTGCTGATGACGCTGGGCGCCGGTTCGCGCATTGTTGCAACGGTCAACCATCCCGCAAGCCAGCCGTGGATGTTCAAGGTCCTTCCGTCGCTCAACCAGGCCACGGCCATCCAAGGCACGGCGTTCAATGCCGAGACCTTGCTCGCCGGGCACGTCGATCTGGTGTTCACACACCTCGGTGATCGGCAGGCCATCGCCTACCGACAGCTCGGCCTGCCGGTCATGCAGATGGGCTACACCGACCTGGCCGGGCTGAAACGCTCGATGCTCAACACCGCCAAGGCCCTCGGCGGTGCGGAACCCACTGCGCGCGCCCTCGCCTACAACGGGTTTCTGGATCAGCAGCTGGCGGTAGTCAATCGCGTGCTGGCGGGTATCCCGACTGAGCAGCGGCCAAAAGTGCTGCACATCGCGTCGGTCAATCCGTTGAAGGTGGACGGCGCCGATACGCTGATCGACGACTGGATCGAGATCGCCGGAGGCCGCAATGCCGCGACGGGGCTCAAAGGCAATATGCAGATTGTCTCGGCTGAGCAGTTGCTGGCGTGGCAGCCGGATGTGCTGATCCTCGCGGCGGCCGCGGGTGATTTGAATCAGGCAGCGCAACCGCAGTTGCTGAACCAGCTTGATGCCGTGCGCAACGGGCGCGTCCTGCGCAACCCGGCCGGGGTGTTCCCGTGGGACCGTTACGGCACCGAAGTGGCGCTTCAGCTGGCGTGGGCGGCGCAGCAGTTGCATCCGGCGTTGTTTGCGGACGTGGACATGGCGGCGCAGACGATTGACTTCTACCGACGCTTTTTCGATTACGCACTGACGCCCGAGGATGCTCAGCGGATTTTGCACGGTGAGCCGCCGGCGACTGCGCCTTCCCCCTAGGACTCGACCCTGCGGAAGACTACAATCGCCGTCCTCGCGCACTGACTGATCCACGCCTCGCATGCCAACTTGCTCCCTACACCCGCTGCCCTATCACGCCGACCCCAGCGGCTACTTCGCCCGCGTGCGCCTTGCCCCGGGTGCCGTGCTGCTGGACAGCGGTCGCCCGACCGCGGACCGGGGCCGCTTCGATCTGCTCAGCGCCTGGCCGCTGGAAACCCCGCAGCCGGTGGCGGACGAATCCGGCCCGGCCTTTCTTCATCGCCTGCGTGAATCACTGGCCCGCCTCGGCGAAGCCGACCTGCCCGAACACTGCGCGCTGCCGTTCGCCGGTGGATTGATCGGCTATCTGGCGTATGACTTCGGCCGCCTGTTCGAACCGCTGCCCGATCAGGCCATTGACGACTTGCACCTGCCCTCCGCGCGGTTGGGTCTCTACCCCTGGGCGCTGGTCACCGATCACCACGAGCACACCAGCCAGTTGGTGTTTCATCCTGCCCTTGATCAGGCCGAACGCCAGCGCCTGATCGCGCTGTTCGAGCAACCGGTGGCGAAACGGGATGCATCATTTGAACTGACCGCGTCCTTCGCGCCGGACATCGATGCCGAGCAGTACCGACAGGCCATCGAGCGGATTCACGCCTACATCCAGGCCGGTGACTGCTATCAGGTCAACTTCGCCCAACGTTTTCGCGCGCAGTACCTCGGTGATCCATGGGCGGCGTATCAGGCGCTGCGGGTGGCCTGTCCCACGCCGTTCGCCGGGTATCTGGCCCTGCCGGAGGGCGATGCGGTGTTGAGCCTGTCGCCGGAGCGGTTCGTCAAAGTCAGTCAGCGTCAGGTCGAGACCCGGCCGATCAAAGGCACGCGGCCGCGCGGGCGGGATGCCGATGAGGACGTGGCGTTTGCTCAAGAGCTGCTAACGAGTGCGAAAGACCGCGCCGAGAACCTGATGATCGTCGACTTGCTGCGCAACGACTTGGGGCGGACCTGCCGCATCGGTTCGGTGAAAGTGCCGGAGCTGTTCAGCCTGGAGAGCTATCCCAACGTGCATCACCTGGTCAGCGCGGTGACGGGAGAATTGGCCGACGGCAAGGACGCGCTGGACCTGATTGGCGGCAGCTTTCCCGGCGGCTCGATCACGGGCGCGCCGAAGATCCGCGCGATGCAGATCATTGACGAACTGGAGCCGACTCGCCGGGCGTTGTATTGCGGCTCGTTGCTGTACCTGGACGTGCGCGGCGAGATGGACAGCTCCATCGCGATCCGTAGCCTGCTGGCGAAAGACGGCCAGATGGCGTGCTGGGGCGGCGGCGGGATCGTCGCTGATTCGCAGTGGGAGGCGGAATATCAGGAGACCTTCACCAAAGTGCGGGTGTTGATGGAGACGCTTGAGGGGTTGTGAGCGGGGCGGCGGGTGCGGATGGACCGACTCTCGATTGCGCAGATACCGCGCCGTTGGGCGGCGAACACGGTCCATGTGGGAGTGAGCTTGCTCACGAAGAAGTCGGTACATCCGCTAAATTTTTACCGGCAGGAATGTAGTCTTCGCGAGCAAGCTCGCTCCCACAGAATCGTGGGTCGCCTCAGGATTCCGGCCCGTTCGTGGGACTTGTGGGAGTGAGCTTGCTCACAAAGGCGCCAGGACAGCCAGCCACTTTCTCTGGGAAATGACAGTAAGCATTCGCGAGCAAGCTCGCTCCCACAGGATCGTGGGTCGCCTCAGGATTTCGGCCCGTTCGTGGGACTTGTGGGAGTGAGCTTGCTCACGAAGACGCCAGGACAGCCAGCCACTTTCTCCGGGAAATGACAGTAAGCATTCGCGAGCAAGCTCGCTCCCACAGGATCGTGGGTCGCCTCGGGATTCCGGCCGGTTCGTTGGACCTGTTGGAGTATCAGCTTTGGTCCCAACCCCACCCTCTGCACCCATTGCTCAGCACTCAGCTTCCACCCCAAAGCAATCCGGCGCTTTCAGCCAAAAGGCGCGATGTTTTGTTACCATCTGCGCCATTACGAGCGCCTAAGCGCCAGCCCTGATCAGGAAGCCGCCCAGATGAATCACCCTTTCGACGTCGACGACATCGCCGCCACCTTCGCCAACAAATCCCCGTCCGACATCCTCAAATTTGCTTTCCAGCACTTCGGCGACGACCTGTGGATTTCCTTCAGTGGCGCGGAGGACGTGGTGCTGGTGGACATGGCCTGGAAAATCAACAAGAACGTCAAGGTGTTCAGCCTGGACACCGGCCGCCTGCACCCGGAGACCTATCGATTCATCGATCAGGTCCGCGAGCAGTACAAAATTGACATCGACATCGTCAGCCCGGACCGCGAAAAGCTCGAGCCGATGGTCAAGGAAAAGGGCTTGTTCAGCTTCTACCGCGATGGCCATGGCGAGTGCTGCGGGATCCGCAAGATCGAGCCGTTGCGCCGCAAGCTGTCCGGCGTTACCTCCTGGGCCACCGGTCAGCGTCGCGACCAGAGCCCGAGCACGCGCAACAACGTGGCGGTGGTGGAAATCGACAGCGCGTTCTCGACCCCGGAGCGCACGCTGTACAAGTTCAACCCGCTGGCCCAGATGAGCAGCGCCGACGTGTGGAATTACATCCGCATGCTCGAACTGCCCTTCAACACCCTGCACGAGCGCGGCTTCATCAGCATCGGCTGCGAACCCTGCACGCGCCCTGTCCTGCCGAATCAGCATGAGCGCGAAGGCCGCTGGTGGTGGGAAGAAGCCACGCAGAAGGAATGCGGGCTGCATGCCGGGAATATGATCGCGAAGTCCTGAGAGCAGATCGCAATGTTGTAGGAGTGAGCTTGCTCGCGATGACGGTCTGGCAGACGCCGTTCAGCGCCTGAATTGACGCATCGCGAGCAAGCTCACTCCTACAGGTCAAGCGCAAGGCGTGACCCGCAGGTCGGGCCTGTTAATGCTCCGGCAGTTCAACCCCGGCAAACAGCTCTTCCAGTTCCTGCTTGTTGTGGCATTGAATGGCTTTGGCCATGACGTCGCGGGTCAGGTGCGGGGCGAATTTCTCGATGAAATCGCACATGAAACCGCGCAAGAAAGTGCCGCGGCGGAAGCCGATCTTGGTCACGCTGGCTTCGAACAGTTCGCTGGCGTCGAGCACCACCAGATCGCTGTCCAGCTTCGGGTCGACGGCCATTTTCGCGACGATGCCAACGCCCAGTCCCAATCTCACGTAGGTCTTGATGACATCAGCGTCGGCGGCGGTGAACACCACTTTCGGCGTCAGGCCACGGTGGCTGAATGCTTCGTCGAGTTTGGAACGGCCGGTGAAGCCGAACACGTAGGTCACGATGGGGTATTCGGCGAGAATTTCCAGGGTCAGCTTCGGCACCTTGGTCAGCGGATGGCCCTGAGGGACGACCACGCAGCGGTTCCAGGTGTAGCACGGCATCATCACCAGATCGCCGAACAGTTCCAGCGCTTCGGTGGCGATGGCGAAATCGACGGTGCCGTCGGCGGCCATTTCGGCGATCTGCATCGGTGAGCCCTGATGCATGTGCAGCGCGACGTCCGGGTACTGCTTGATGAAATTGCTGATCACCGGCGGCAACGCGTAACGGGCCTGGGTGTGGGTGGTGGCGATGGATAGCGTGCCCTTTTTCTCATTGGAGAATTCCTGGGCGATCTGCTTGATGCTCTCGACCTTGCGCAGGATCTCGCCGGCGGTGGTGATGATGCGCTCGCCTGCCGGGGTGACGCGGGTCAGGTGCTTGCCGCTGCGGGCGAAGACTTCGACGCCCAACTCGTCTTCCAGCAGGCGGATCTGCTTGCTGATGCCTGGCTGCGAGGTGTAGAGGCTTTGCGCGGTCGCTGAAACGTTGAGGTCGTGGTGCGCCACTTCCCAGATGTAGCGCAGTTGTTGAAGCTTCATATGTATCCCTCAAAGCCGGAAGACGCCACGGGCATCAGCGACGGTATATAACTGGATTATTGGTCAGGAAGGCAAAGCTAGAACTTTTTATCACTTTTATCCAGTAATGGCACGCAGCTTTTAACGCCCTTGGCACATTCCCGGAACGCGATCACGTTTGTGTACGACTTTGCAGCATCGGCACCATGTACACCGGCACGTCGGCCAGTTGCAGCACCCGCGCCGCCGTTCGGCCAATCGGCGTATCGCCCTCCCCACCGTGACTGCGACTGCCCACCACCAGCAGATCAATGCCGAGCAGGCGCGCCTGATCGAGTATCACATTGGATGGGTCGCCCTGGACCACACGAACGCTGCGAATCAGCGCCAGGTCCTCATGGCCCTCGCCCAGTTCCTCGCGAAAACTGGCCAGCACCCGCGCCTCAATGCCGTCGATGACCGTGTTGACGCCCTCGCTGTGCAGTTGTTTCAAGACGTCTGCCGCCAGATAGCTCTGCAGCACGGACTCGGCAAACACGCCCATCGGCTCCACCACATGCACAACGTGCAGCTCGGCGTCGAAGGTCCGCGCCAACACCAGCGCGTGCTGCAACACATACGGCGCATAAGCACCGAGGTCCGTGGCGTAGAGCATCGAACGGATCATGGGACCCCCGGCAGCCTGTGAAGTGAAGACTTCATCAGCGTAGCAGCGCGCTGCGCACTGCGACGGCCGACTGCTGCTTTTCGGTCTAACGCCTCAGGGTTTTAGCTCGTTGCTGATGCCGTGGGGCACGTGCCCGGTCGCGACCACCTCGCGGGCGCGCTCGCAGTGGCCCGGCTGATCGTCGAAGAACACGTCCGCGGCGAAGGCTTCGAGAAACGCCGATTTGTCCAGGCCGCCGAGAAACAGCGACTCATCCAGACGGATGTCCCACTCGCGCAGGGTACGAATCACCCGTTCATGAGCCGGAGCCGAGCGCGCGGTCACCAGCGCCGTGCGAATCGGACAGGACTCTTCGGGGAATTCACGCTGCAGGGCATTCAGTGCCGCGAGAAAGGGTTTGAATGGCCCGCCGGGCAATGGCCGTCGCGCCGCCTCGCGCTCGTTGGCCTGAAACGCCTCGAGCCCTCCGGACTGATACACGCGCTCGGACTCATCGGAGAACAGCACGGCGTCACCGTCGAAGGCGATGCGCAGTTCTGCACTGGCGGCACGACGTGCGCCACCGGAGAGGATGGTCGCCGCGGCGAACCCCGCGTCCAGCGCGCTGCGCACGTCATCGGCGTGGGTCGACAGGAACAGATGACTGCCGAAAGCGGCCAGATACGGAAACGGACTGCGGCCGCCGACGAACGCGGCGCGGGAAATATCGAGGCCGTAATGCTGAATCGAATTGAACACGCGCAAGCCGGTGTCGGCGCTGTTGCGCGAGACCAGCACCACTTCCACCCGGGACTGGTTCAAGCTGGCGTTCAGGCTGAGCAGTTTTTCCACCAGCCGGAACGCATCGCCGGGCTCGAGGATTTCGTCCTCGTGGTCGATCTGGTACTGACGGTAGGCAGCGACCCCATTGGCCATGTAAACGTCATGGCTTTCCCGCAGATCAAACAGCGCCCGCGAGGAAATCGCCAGCACCAGTTTGCTCCCCGGGGTTTTAATGTTCAGCTCAGTGCTCATCAGTCTTCCTTTAAGCAGCAGTTGGGCATGCGCACGGCCATGGCCGTCAACGATTGCCGCGATCAATGAACGCCAGCGCGTGATACAGGGCGCGCACCTTGGGCATGTCACAGCGAGCGGCAAGCGCAGCGGCGAGGGGCCGGGCATAGATGGCGTCGAGTTCCAGCGGGCGTTTTTCGGTGAAGTCGTGGTACATGCTCGGCCGGTAATCCGGCATATGGCCGGTGACCTTAAGCAATTGCTCGGCGTAACCCTGCGGCAGCACGTGGCCGCACGCTTCGGCGCCCTGCATCACTTCCGCCATAAGGCCTTGGATCAGCGCGCGACTGTCGGCATCGCCCATCAGCGGCGTGGTGCTGGCGTTGAGCAGCACGGAAAGCCCGTTGTAGGGCACGTTCCACACCAGTTTCTGCCAGCGCGCCTTGTCGAGATTGTCCATCGCCACAGAGTCGATGCCGGCCTGGTGAAACAGCGACGCCCCCTCCTCGACCCATTTCCCCCGTGCAGCCGTATCGGCCGGCCCGCTGTGATAGCCGATATTCACGGCGCCAAAGGCTTGGTGGGTGATCTGGCCCGGACCGGTGCGATGCACGCAGACAAAACACAAGCCGCCCAATAGATGAAGGGAATCCGGTAGCTCGGCGCGCAGCTCTTCCTCGACGCCCAACCCGTTTTGCAGCAGCAGAACTTTGGCGTCCGGCGCCGCGGCCTGAACGATGGCGGAGGCCACCCCGCCGTTGCCGGTGGTCTTCGCGCCGATCAGCAACCAGTCGCAGGGCGGCATGTCGGCGGCGGAGGCGTAGGCCTGGACATTTTCCAGCACTAACGGGCCATGCACATGGCTGTCTACCCGCAGGCCGTTGCGGGCGACGGCCTCGAATTCGCTGCGCAGCAGAAAGTGCACATCGAAGCCGGCCCGGGCCAGCATCGCGCCGTAGAAGCCGCCGATCGCGCCGGTGCCGATGATGCCGATCCGCGGTCTGGTTGAGCTTTCGCTCGCTGTGCTCTCGCTCATGGAAACTCCGCTTCAGGGTAATTCGTCTGGCGGCGTCGCCAGCGCGTGGGCCAGGCCCGGGACAATGGCCTCGGCGGACATCTGCGTGCCAAGGGGCCCGAAGAAGGCACCGTCGCGGATCACAAACATCGTCGGCAGATGAAACACGCCGTAGCGCTGCACCGCGCCGCCGTTTTCTTCGGCATCGATCCAGCACAGGCGGTCAACAGGCAGCGATTGCTCGGGTAAATGATGCCGGGCCCAGCGACAACTGGAGCAGCCCAGGCTGGTGAAAATCAGCAGTGAGACGCCGGGCAGGTTGAGAAGTTGCTGGTCGAGGTCGAAGTCCGTCAGTTGCAATTGATCCACGCGCTTCTCCTCTGAATGATGTTCGGGTGATGCCTGTCGCCACCCCAGACAGGTCAGACAATGCCGCAACCGTTGGACGAAAGCCACGTTTACCCATTGTCGAACCACCGGCTAACGCGCTAAGGTTCGGCTCCCCCGTTGCGTTCAATCATGCTCGGCTCCGCCGCACGGGGACGCTGGCGGCCAGCATCCGTGACCTGATGAGTAACACGATGGCTGATTTACCGATTGACGACCTCAACGTTGCCTCCAACGAGACACTGATCACCCCGGATCAGCTGAAACGCGAAATCCCGCTGACCGCCGCCGCCCAGGCCACTGTCAGCCAGGGCCGCGAAGTCATCCGCAACATCCTCGATGGCAAGGATCACCGCCTGTTCGTCGTGATCGGGCCCTGCTCGATCCACGACCTCAAGGCCGCCCACGAATACGCCGATCGCCTGAAAGCACTCGCCGCCGAGGTGTCCGATACGTTGTATCTGGTCATGCGCGTGTATTTCGAGAAGCCACGCACCACCGTCGGCTGGAAAGGCCTGATCAACGACCCGTACCTGGACGACTCTTTCAAGATTCAGGATGGTCTGCACATCGGCCGTCAATTGCTGCGCGACCTGGCCGAAAAAGGCCTGCCGACCGCGACCGAAGCCCTCGACCCGATTTCGCCTCAGTACCTGCAGGACCTGATCAGTTGGTCGGCCATCGGCGCGCGCACCACGGAATCCCAGACTCACCGGGAAATGGCCTCGGGCCTGTCCTCCGCAGTCGGCTTCAAGAACGGCACCGACGGTGGCCTGACCGTTGCGATCAACGCCCTGCAATCGGTGTCCAGCCCCCATCGCTTCCTGGGTATCAATCAGGAAGGCGGCGTGTCCATCGTCACCACAAAGGGCAATGCCTACGGCCACGTCGTGCTGCGCGGCGGCAACGGCAAGCCCAACTATGATTCGGTCAGCGTCGCGCTGTGTGAACAGGCGCTGAACAAGGCGAAGATCAAGCCGAACATCATGGTCGATTGCAGCCACGCCAACTCCAATAAGGACCCGGCACTGCAACCGCTGGTGATGGAGAACGTCGCCAACCAGATTCTCGAAGGCAACCAGTCAATCATCGGCCTGATGGTCGAGAGTCATCTGAACTGGGGCTGCCAGGCCATTCCCAAAGACCTCGCCGACCTGCAATACGGCGTGTCCATCACTGATGCATGCATCGATTGGGAAAGCACTGAAAAGACCCTGCGCAGCATGCACGCCAAGCTCAAAGACGTATTGCCCAAGCGCAAGCGCGACTGACCTGCCCGCAGAAACGACAACGCCGAGCACATGCTCGGCGTTTTACTGTGTGACGCGCGCCTGGGTCAGATCTTGGCAGCCTGGCGCTGGTTGCGCTCCATGTAGCGTTCCACGTAGGAGCACGAAGGAATCACGGTGTAGCCGATCCGGTCGGCGTAGTCGAGGGCCACCTTGGTCAAGGCTGCCGCTATCCCACGTCCGCGCAATTCGTTGGGAACGAACGTACGGTAGATATCCAGGGTCTCTTTACCCAGGTCCATGTAGGTCAGATAGGCACGGTAGCCGTCAATATTGACTTCGAACTGGTGACCGGTCTCGTCATGGTGGATGGACAACGCCTCGCTCATCACTACTCCTCGCGGGTCTTGGAATTGGACCCTTACCTTATCGACATTTTCCCGGCGAAGGAACCTCTACAGGCAGTATGAAACTATTGCCTTCTGCAATAGCGACTTCTGCAGTAGAGCTGACTGCGCCACCCTGTGCCGTTTGGACACCGCGAAGAGCGTCGCTGTTCTCAAACAATTTGAGCACAGGCAAATAGTAGGCGCCCTGAGCAAGTGCGCTCAAGTGAATCAACTGTTAATTGCGATGCCGCACATCTGAAGGCGTGCACCATGGAACCTGTTGTCGCCGGGCAATGTCCATTGAGACGCGACGCCCCCACTCAAGTCACTTGAAGGTCATTAAAACCGCCCTCAGGGATGCGCCTGTCACGATAATCGACTATACAAAAATGGTCGCCGGTCCGTCGCTGGTAGTGGGAAATCGCCCGGGCCGGAGTCACCTGACAGACATCACCGCCTGGGGCTCTCTGCGTGCGAAGAAAAAGCGTGAGGAGTTGCACGGAACACGTTCAAACCCAAGAATATTCTGCAGATCTTGCGCGCGGTCCGTTTACTTACTACAAACAATGAGTAAGATGTACGCCGGTCATTTTCTCACTCTCGAGAGATGACTAATTTGATAGAAGTCCTTTAAGGGGAACACGATGAACAACGTTCTGAAATTCTCTGCTCTGGCCCTGGCCGCAGTTCTGGCTACCGGTTGCAGCAGCGCATCCAAAGAAACCGAAGCTCGTCTGACTGCAACTGAAGACGCAGCCGCTCGTTCGCAAGCCCGTGCCGATGAAGCCTATCGCAAGGCTGATGAAGCTCTGGCTGCAGCTCAAAAAGCTCAGCAAACTGCTGACGAAGCCAACGAGCGCGCTCTGCGTATGTTGGACAAGGCTAGCCGTAAGTAATAATCCCCCGGGATTATTGATAAGCCGACCCGTTAACGGGTCGGCTTTTTTATTGCCCGGCGTTTGGCGTCGCAGCGTTACTGCAGCGTCATCGGCGCGCCGCCCACCACGGGCGCAGGCGTGGTCGGCACGGCAATTTCGACCGGCATGCCGTCTTCGGCAGCCACCACGTCCCGCACTTCGTCCCAATTGATGCGCAGGCTGTTGGCCAGGTCTTCACGCTTGAGCAGTGCGTTGATCACGGCGGTGTGCTTGTCGACTACCGACGGCTTGCCGCTTTCGTCCAGCGGCGTGTGCGCTTCGAGGTAGACCTTGCCGCCGCTGACGCCGAACTTATAGGGCTCGCTCATGATGCGCACAGTGGTGCCCACCGGGACCATGTCCGCCATTTCCAGCACGTTGTTGTTGTACATGCGGAAGCAGCCGTGACTGGTGCGCATGCCGATGCCGAACTTCTTGTTCGAGCCATGGATCAGGTAGCCCGGCAAGCCGAGGCCGAATTTGAAAGGGCCCAGCGGGTTGTCCGGCCCGGCCGGGACCACGTTGGGCAGGATGTCGCCGTCGGCGGCGTGCTCGGCCTTGACCGACGCGGGCGGCGTCCAGGTCGGGTTCGGCGTTTTGGCGGTGACCTTGGTGGTGGAAACCGGCGAACCCCAGCCCTCGCGACCGATACCCAGCGGGAAGGTGTAGACCACGTTCCGACCTTTCGGGTAGTAGTACAAACGGTACTCGGCCAGATTGATGACGATGCCTTCGCGCGGACCCGGCGGCAGGATGAAACGCGTCGGCAACACTATTTGAGTGCCTGCGCCCGGCAGCCAGGCATCGACGCCCGGATTGGCGGCAATCATTTCCAGATAGCCCAGGTCGTAGCGGGTGGCCAGATCGGCGAAGGTGTCTTCGTACTTGGCGGTGACGGTCTGCACCTGACCGATGATGTCCTCACCGGGCGGCGGCAACGGAAACTCCAGGGCGGAGACGGGGCCGGCCGCGCACAGCGCAGCGAGCGACAGACAGCGGGCGAAAGCTGGAATGCGCGACAACATCCGGAGAATCCTTGGTAAACGAAGGCTTGATTGTGCGCGATTGTACACGCACGCCTGCGCATTCGGGGAGTGCGCGCGAGCCCTTAGACGCCGGTTTCCAGTTCCGGCCAGATCGGGTGCCAGCCGCGCCGTTGCGCGTCTATGATCGCCCGGCACAGCGGGCACAGTCGCTCATCCTGATAAACCGTCTGCCGGACTTCCGACCAGCGCGGCTGGGCGGGCAGCAAGGTGCCGCACAAGGTGCGGTCGGCGGAGCCTGCCAGCTCGAGCTGGCGAGCGACCAGATGCACGAGGATTTCCTGGCACGCGAACAGGTCGAGCTGTTCGTCGGGCTCGATCAGTTGATAGGCATAAAGGGACCAGGAAGGACGGCGCGGCATTGGGGGCTCCAGAGCGGGGGCGCCACATTAGCCGAAAGCCCCCGTCCGGAAAAGGCCTGCAGGCCTTTAAATCAGCGGTTTTGGTCTGAGGGTCGGGAAACCGCGCAACGGTCGTCGCGGCATCGACGACTCCCGTCGGGATGAGGCAGCCACGCCAGGTGGGGACGCCAGCGGCAGAACAAGCGATAACCGACGTTCAGCAAGGGCCTCAGTGGCCGCCACGACAGCGGCGCAGCCCAGATGCCAAGACCGGCTGCGCGCCAGCTCCAGAGGGTGGCGTCCAGGCCCGTGACCCAGGTGCCGTCGTCGAATCGGGCGTGCAATACCGACTCCATCTGCTCACGGCTAAATCCGAGTGCACCGGCGTCAAAACCCTCTTGGCTGATGTCGACGAACAGCAATTGCGCGGCGGTTGCGGTGGCGTCGGCGTGCGCGGAAGCGTGAGAACGCAGGAGCTTGATCTCCCGCGCGCAAAGCGGGCAGTCACCGTCGAAGTACAGCGTGAGTGGCCACTGCTGTTTCTTGTACATCTTTGGGGTCCTGTACAGGTTTGCGCCACCATAGGCGCAAACGGGGCCGCTGACAATGGACGAGACGTCACCCTGAACACGGGCCACGCCACAAGACCATTGGAGGTCTCACGCCAGGCCGAGAAAGACGCCTATGGTCCATAGTCTGTCCCCAGACAGTCCCGTTTAATTTATTAAAATGTCCGACTCATCGACCGGTTTGTCGAAGAAGTGCCGTGGGACCATCACGGTAGGCCGGAACAATCCATTCATTACGCGATTAACAGATTCGCCTTCTAGCAGCTCGCGACTCATGTCGTCTGGCATGCTGTTTCTACAGGTTTGAATAATGGACAAGGCGAGCCCTATTTTCATATGCCGGCCATGAAATGTCGCTTCGCCAGGGGTGAACGCGCGCGATTCAAGTTTATCGATAGCGTCCGCGGCCTCTTCTTCGTCCATATGGTCTTCAATGGCGTCAAAGCGTGAGCCCACAGAGGGCGGTACGGCGGTCAATGGGTCGACAAGATGCAGAGTCGCATGGCTGAGGATCTTGGGCTGATCAAACTTGAATCTCATCAATTTGTCGCCAAACCGGCTGCTGTCTTTCTGAGGTTGATCACCCGCCTCAAGTGAAAAAAACACGTGATCATCGTTGGCAAGCATGGCGATATCGTGGTCCGTCGTGTTTTCAGTGTTGAATTCTATTTGTCTTTCCTCCAGCTTTCTTCTGGAAAATAACGAAACCGTACCGTCCGGACGTTTTATGTCGGCATCAGATGGCGCTGCGTGGGTGATGTAAAGCGGCTCATCAATCAGGCTTTTAATGAAGGCCTTTTCATAATCTTTAAGGCTTGCAGCGTTGACCTCGCTTCTCAGGGCATCGATGTTTTCAGCTGAAAGCTTCTTCAGCGTCAGGTCTTCCCCGGATTCCAGTTCCCAATACCATTTCGGACCGTTTTTCAGCATCGATGCCTGGACGTTATCCGCGGTTTTCGACCTCAATCCTGAGATTAGTTTTTCTGCAAAGTGGCCGAGCTTGCTATCAAACCGGAGATCCAGAACCGTTGCTCTATCGGAGACTCGGGCTGCCACGAGTGATTTAAGGTACTTATTTTGATCCACGTCAACGGACACGGCTAAAACATCTGGCCCGGGCGTCTGGTTTTCTTCGGTCTCGTGCTGCACCAAATAGGAAACGATTCCGTCCTGACGTTGCGTGGTAGGCGTGTTTTCGTCTGGATTCAGCGCCGTACGCAAATAGGCTCTTGACTGAGCATCAAGCCGGCTTCTGAGCGTTCCTATCAGAAAGGAATCTCCGCCTACTTTCACCTTTGAAGGCATCGCTACGGAACGGTTTCTGGAAGGCGCCAAGTCGGCTGGATAAGTGTGGTTCGACGAACGCGTTGAGGTTGGGGCATTGGAACCATGCGGCTGCGCGCTTTCAGGAATGTGGAAAGCAGGTTGCTGACCTTGATAGGGGCGAATGGGATTCATGTGGGCCTCCTGGTGCCTGGAAGCATATAGGTGGTCTAAGGCGGTCCCCCGGTTCCCAGCGTGATCATGACTGCTCATCACAATGGGCGTCACCGTCGCTGATGAGAGCATTGATTGTCACAACGGTGGGACAAAGCTGTAATAAACCGCATTACGAGCCGACTGATGCACCAGAAGGGAACTCCATCCTGAAGCCTCAGAGATTGCATTTAAAGAAGTGGCTTAAGCACCGGCCACACGTTATCCAGCAGGTAAGGCTGAGCCTGGACGTTAGGGTGAATGCCGTCTTGCTGGGTCATGTCAGGCCTGCCGCCCACGCCTTCCAGCATGAAGGGCACCAGCGCAGCGTCTGTGGCTTCGGCGACTTTCGGGTACACCGCCGCGAAGGCCGTGGTGTAGCGCTCACCGTAGTTGGGCGGGATTTTCATGCCCAACAAGAGCACCTTGGCCCCCGCCGCTTTGGACTGCTCAACCATGTCGGTAAGGTTTTGTTGCAATTGCGCCGGCGGCTGCCCGCGCAGGCCGTCATTACCGCCCAGTTCGAGGATCACCAGATCCGGTTTGTGCTCGGCAAGCAGCGAGGGCAGCCGCGCCTGGCCTCCTGCACTGGTGTCGCCGCTGACCGACGCATTGACCACTTTTTCCTTGAAGCCTTCCTTTGCCAGACGCTGTTCCAGCAGACTGACCCAACCCAACCGGGTATCCAGTCCGAAAGCCGCGCTGATACTATCGCCAACGATCAGCACCGTGCCTGCCATCGCGCCTTGTGATACCAGCAGCAAACCCAGGCCAGCACTTATAAACCACGCACGCATCGGATTCTCCATGAGCGAAAGTATTCTCAGTGCTCGGAACCTCAGCAAAGTGGTCCCAAGCACCGAAGGTGACTTGACCATCCTGCACGAACTCTCCCTGGAACTAAACAAGGGCGACACGCTGGCCATCGTCGGCGCGTCGGGCTCGGGCAAATCCACCCTCCTCGGTCTGCTGGCCGGCCTCGACCTGCCCAGCGCCGGTTCCGTCGTCCTGTCAGGGCGCAATCTCAGCGACCTGGACGAAGACCAGCGCGCTCGGGTTCGCGCCGAACACGTGGGCTTCGTGTTCCAGTCCTTCCAGTTGCTCGACAGCCTGAACGCGCTGGAAAACGTCATGCTGCCGATGGAGCTGGAAGGCCGCAAAGACGCCCGTGATCAGGCCCGCCATCTGCTGGAACGCGTCGGCCTGGGTCAGCGTTTGACCCACACGCCACGGCAACTGTCGGGCGGCGAGCAGCAACGTGTCGCCATCGCCCGTGCGTTTGCCGCCGACCCGGACGTGTTGTTCGCCGATGAGCCCACCGGCAACCTGGACAGCCACACCGGCGAGCGCATTAGCGATCTGCTGTTCGAGCTGAACCAGGAACGCAACACCACCCTGGTGCTGGTCACCCACGATGAGCGTCTGGCCCACCGTTGCCGGCGCCTGATCCGTCTCGAGGGTGGCCGACTGGTCGCCCCCATGGAGCCTTGATGGCACGCCTGCCTTTTTCCCGTCTGCTCAGCCTCGCGGCGCGCCAGCTCATGCGCGATGCCCGCGCCGGCGAGCTGCGCGTGCTGTTCTTCGCCCTGGTGGTGGCGGTTGCCGCCAGCACGGCCATCGGATATTTCGGCGCACGCCTCAACAGCGCCATGCTGCTGCGAGCGACGGAGTTTCTCGGTGCTGACCTCATTCTCGGCGGCTCCGCACCGGCGACGCCTGCACAGATCGACGCCGGCAAGGCGCTGAAGCTGGATCATTCGCAGATCGTGATTTTCTCCAGCGTGGTTGCCACCGATAACGGCATTCAGCTGGCGAGCGTCAAGGCCGTGGACGCGGCGTACCCGTTGCGCGGCGAGCTGAAAAGCGCCCCTGCCCCCTATGAAGCCGAAACCGTGGGCGGTGAGCCGCAACCCGGCGAAGCCTGGGCGGAAGCGCGGATTCTGGTGGCGCTGAACCTGAAGGTCGGCGACAGCATCGACGTCGGCTCCAAGACCTTGAAGCTGACCCGCGTGCTGACCTACGAACCCGACCGCGCCGGCAACTTCTACAGCCTGACGCCCCGGGTGATGATCAACATGGCCGACCTTGAAGCCACCAAGGTCGTGCAGCCCGGCAGCCGCGTCAGTTACCGGGAATTGTGGCGCGGCGCGCCCCAGGACCTCGCCGCGTACCGCAAAGCGATCGAACCCGGGCTGGCGCCGAATCAGAAGATCGACGACGCCCGCGATGGCAACCAGCAGATTGGCGGCGCACTGGGCAAGGCCGAGCGTTACCTGAACATGGCCAGTCTGGTCGCCGTGCTACTGGCCGGCGTGGCCGTGGCCTTGTCGGCGGCGCGTTTCGCGGTGCGCCGCTTTGACGCCAGTGCGTTGCTGCGTTGCCTGGGTCTGTCGCGCAATGAAGCGCTGGTGCTGTTTGGTTTGCAGCTGGCCATGCTCGGCGTCGTGGCCAGCGTGGCGGGCGCTTTGCTCGGCTGGTTCGCCCAACTCGGGCTGTTTCATTTGCTGGAAAACCTGCTGCCCGCTGCCGTCCCGCCCGGAGGCTGGCTGCCCGCAGTCGCCGGAATCGGCACCGGACTGGTCGCCCTCGCCGGCTTCGCACTGCCGCCCCTGGCGGCTTTGGGTCGCGTGCCACCGCTGCGGGTATTGCGTCGGGATATGCTGCCCATCCCGGCCAGCACCTGGCTGGTCTACGGCGCGGCATTGTTCGCACTGGGCCTGATCATGTGGCGCCTGAGTCTGGACCTGGTGCTGACCTTCGCCCTGCTCGGCGGCGGTCTGATCGCGGCGCTGATACTCGGCGGCGTGTTGCTGCTGGCCCTGAAAAGCCTGCGCCGTTTGCTCGCCGGGGCCTCGCTGCCGTGGCGTCTGGGCCTGGGTCAGCTGTTGCGCCACCCCATGGCCGCAGCCGGCCAGTCCCTGGCGTTCGGTCTGATTCTGCTGTCCATGGGGCTGATTGCGCTGCTGCGCGGCGAGCTGCTCGACACTTGGCAGAACCAGCTGCCCAAGGATGCGCCGAACTACTTCGCGCTGAACATCCTGCCCAACGACAAAGACAACTTCGCGGAACGCATGGGCCGCCTGTCGACCCACAGCGCGCCGCTGTACCCGATGATTCCGGGGCGTCTGATGACCATCAACGGCGAGCCGGTGAGCAAGTTCGTCACCAAGGACTCCCGAGGGGAGAATGCCACCCAGCGCGACCTCAACCTGACGTGGGCGGCGACGCTGCCGGAAGGCAACAGCATCACCGCGGGCCAGTGGTGGGCGAGCGATCAGCCGCCTGCCGACGGCGTGGTTCCCGGCGTGTCGGTGGAAACCAAACTGGCCAGCAGCCTGAACATGAAGCTGGGCGACACCCTCGGTTTCGTGATCGGCGGGCTGACCCGCGAGGTCAAAATCACCAGCCTGCGCGACATCAACTGGGACACCTTTCAGCCCAACTTCTTCATGATCTTCCAGCCCGGCACCCTCAAGGACGTGCCGGCCACGTACCTGACCAGTTTCTATCTGGCGCCCGGCAATGATCAGCAGATCGTCGAGCTGTCCCGGGCCTTCCCGGCGGTGACGATCCTGCAGGTGGAAGCGTTGCTGGAGCAGCTGCGCAGCATCCTTGATCAGGTGACGATGGCGGTGCAGTACGTGCTGCTGTTCGTGCTCGGGGCGGGGATGGCGGTGTTGTTCTCCGGCTTGCAGGCGACCCTGGATGAGCGGATTCGACAGGGGGCGCTGCTGCGGGCGTTGGGCGCCAATCGTGCGTTGCTGACCAAGGCCCGGCGAATCGAGTTCGGTCTGCTCGGCGCGGCGAGCGGTGTGCTGGCGGCAATTGGGTGCGAGCTGGTGAGCTTTGCGCTGTACCGCTACGCCTTCAACCTCCAGTGGCACCCCCACATCTGGCTGCTGGTGCTGCCGCTGATCGGCGCCTTGCTGGTGGGCGGCGCGGGCGTGTTCGGCACGCGGCGGGCGCTGAACGCCAGTCCCCTGCAAGTGCTGCGCGAGGGCTAAAGGTGGGGGCCTGACGGTGGGCGGCACTGCGCTGCCCACCGTCAACCCGCGCAAAGCCCCTGCTATTTCAGGTATTCGATCTTGGTGATCCACCATTGCTTGCTGCCGGACGGAACCGGCACCGAGACTTCGTCACCGACTTCTTTCTTCAGCAGGGCCCGGGCCATGGGCGAATCGATGGAGATGTAGTCCATGCGTCCGTAGATCTCGTCATAACCGACGACGCGGAAACGCTTGCTCTCACCCTCCTCGTCCTCGACTTCGACCCACGCGCCGAAGAACACCCGGCCTTCCTGCTCCGGCGAATAGGCGACCACGCGCATGTCTTCCAGACGCTTGCGCAGGTAGCGCACTCGCCGGTCGATCTCGCGCAGCAGCTTTTTGTTGTATTGATAGTCGGCGTTCTCGCTGCGATCCCCCAGGGAAGCGGCCCACGCCACTTTCTGCGTGATATCAGGCCGGTGCTCGCGCCAGAGGTAATCGAGCTCCTTCTTCAGGGCGGCATGGCCCTCGACGGTGATTATTTTGGTGCTGATCTCACTCATTCACGCTGTCTCTGCCCCGGGCTGGGTACGTTTGTTCTGTTGAGGACGAAGCCTACAGGGTTGGGCTGGCCGAGGGGCAAATCAAGGCAGCGCTCATTTGACCAGACGCTTTTCTTTGGAAGGCCGATAGCCGAAGTACGCGCTGTAGCATTTGCTGAAATGGCTCGGCGAGACGAACCCGCAGGCCACCAGCACTTCCACCTGGGTCAGCTCAGTGTGCTGCAGCAGGCGTCGGGCCTCGGTGATGCGCAGTTCCAGGTAGTAGCGCTGCGGGGTGGTGCCCAGTTGTTCCTGGAACAGCCGCTCGATCTGTCGCCGCGAACGTCCGGCGTACACCGCCAGTTGCTCCAGTTCCAGGGGTTCCTCAAGGTTGGCGTCCATCAGCTTGACTACTTCCTTGAGCGGCGCGCTGACCGTCATGTGCCGGCTCGGCTTGATCCGCCGATAGCGCGACTCCTCGAAGGACAGAATGTCCTCGATGCCTTCGATCAGCGCCTTGTCGTGCAGCGTCTTGATCCATTCCAGCGCCATGTGGAAGGCCCCGGCGGGACTTGCGGCAGTGAGACGATCGCGGTCGATGACAAAAGCTTCGCTGGTGACTTCGCTGACTTTGCAGATCTCCGCCAGGGCGGCGCGGTGCTCGGGATGAATGGCGCACCGGTAGCCGTCGAGCAAACCCGCTGCGCCGAGGAACCAGGCGCCATTCCACAGCCCCGCGAGGGTGATGCCCTGTTCGGCGGCGGTGGTCAGCAGGTGCACCAGCGGCTCGTCGGCCTTGAGCTCGGTGCGATAACCGCCACAGATCACCAGCAGGTCCAGCGCCTTAAGCGCCGACGCGTCGAACCGCGTGTCGGGCCGGATCACCAGCCCCAGATCACTGACCACTTCGCCCTCGTGCAAGCCAAATGTCCTCGACGTGAACAGATCGGGGCGCAGCAGGTTGGCGGTGACGAACGTGTCCAGGGCCTGGGTGAAAGCCGGCAACGAAAAGTGTTCGAGCAGCAGGAAGCCGGTTCGGGTCTGGGCCGAGGGGCTTCGCCTGTTTTCATCCACGTAGCGAAGGTTCTTGCCCTTCATGCCTCCGCTGAATTCTCGCCGCTCGATCACTGCCGCCTCGCTTGTGCGTCCTGCCTGGTACCGATGGTTGCAGCCGTTCGTAGCCAACAAAGACCTGGAATAACGGCGGCAGGACCGGGTCCGCGCCATTCTAGCGGAACGGCGCCGGCGTTAAAGTTTTGTCGGGGTGGCCGATACACAACAGCCAGCGAATGAAAGCCTCCCGGCGCTTCGACTCGCGACGACACCGCAACCCTTACCCATCAGGCTGCTTATGGCGCTCGACCCGATCACCCTGCTGACGATGACCATCGCCCTCGCTGCGGCCGCCGCGCTGTACCTGGCCGTGGAGTGGCGGACGGTGCGGGAGCCGTCGCTGCTGTTCTGGAGCGCGGGGTTTGCCGTTATTTCAGTGGGCTCGACCCTTGCATTACTGCGCAGCAGCGGCATTCTGTTGATTGGCATCTGGTTCGCCAACGGCTTGCTGGTCACCGCCCACTGGCTGTTCCTGCTGGGCGTTGCGCGGTTTACCGAGACCCGGGTGTCGCGGGCCTGGTACCTGATCTTCGTCCTGTGGATCGGGCTGTTGCTGCTGCCCGACCAGCCGTGGTGGTCGAAGGTGATGCTGGCAGCCAACTCGCTGTTGATCTCTCTGCTGATGGTCAAGGCCAGCGGGTTGCTGCGGCCTCACGGCAAGTCCCTGAGCGTCGGCGCGGTGCAGTTGCGCTATGTGCTGCTGGCCCACGGCGTGTTCTATTTTTCCAAGGCGGTCACGGCGGTGGTGCCTGGCACGCTGATCGATCTGGCCGCCTTTCGGGGCGAGATCATCCAGATTTCGCTGGTCGAAGGGACGATGGCGGTGATGCTGATCGCCCTGTCGATGACCGGCTCGGAGCGTCATCGCCGGGAAAAACGCATCGCCCGGCTGGCGGCGCGGGATCCGCTGACGGCCCTGTACAACCGCCGCGCGCTGGAAGTGCGCGGGCAGCGTCTGCTGGATAACGTTTCGCAGGCGCGGCCGGGGGCGCTGCTGCTGATGGACATCGACAATTTCAAACTGGTCAACGACCTTTATGGCCACAGCGCCGGCGACCGGCTGCTGGTCGCGCTCAGTGAAATTATCCGTGGGGCCTTGCCCACCGGTTCGCTCGCCGCGCGCCTGGGCGGTGATGAATTCGTGGTGTTGCTCAATGACACCTCCAGCGAGCATTTGCTGGCCGTGGGGAGCACGCTGCGCGAGGCCTTTCACGCGACCGCGTCGGCAACCTTTTCCACCCCCCAGCCCGTTACGTTGAGCATCGGTGCCAGCCTGTTCAGCCAACCGCCGTCCAGCCTGGCTGAATTGATCGAACGCAGCGATGCCGCCCTATATGAATCCAAACGCGGTGGACGCAACCGCATTCAACTGGTAGATCAGGACGTCAGCAGCAGCGATCCGCTGCAAATACTCTGAAGGCTAACCTGAGGATCACTTGCCATGGCCATGAGCAGCGCTCATCTGATCTACCGCGCCCCGGAACCTGATGATCTCGCCCGCCTGTTCGCCATCTACAGCGACCCGCAGACCCAGCTGTTCAACCCTTCCGGGCCGATGACCCACGAGGCCCAGGCAGCAGCCATGCTTCAGGGCTGGATCGAGCACTGGCAGACCCACGGTTTTGGCTGGTGGGCGATTGCGCACAAGGAGGCCCCCGAACACATCATCGGCTTCGGCGGCATCGGGTTTCATGATTTTTTGGGCGTGCAAAGGGTCAATCTGGGCTATCGGTTCGCCGTTGAGTCGTGGGGACAGGGGTTTGCCACGGAGATGGGCAGAGCGGCGCTGGACTTCGGGTTTTCAAGCTTGAAGCTGGAAGAGGTCTACGGTTACGTCCGGCCGACCCACGCGGCGTCGATTCGGGTGCTGGAGAAAATCGGCATGCACCGTTGCGGCGAGCTCGATGACGTACCCGGTCAGGCCCCGAGCCTGATGTTCAGCGCCGTGGCCGAGCCATCGCAGTAAGCGATCGGCGACAGGGTCCGATTCAATGGGAGGTCTGCAGCATTCCGCAGCTCGCGTCGAGCTCATCCCAGGGATGGGCGGCCTCTCGGGCATAGCCGCAGGTGGGCAGATGCACGAAGGTCGCTTCTCGTTCGGCTTCGCTTTGCCTGGCTTTGCAGGTCCTGCACAACACTGTGTGGTCGGTTAACCGCCAGTGGCTGTTCCACCGGACTAGATCGTCGGTCCCCATATACTTCCCCTAACCTCACCTACGTAACCAGTTGATTCAACTTGTTGCTCGAGGTTTCCCGAGCCTGACCGCCGGCTGATCGGCGGTCGTTGCCCTGTGTATCGATTGCAGCATTTGTGCCCCGAGATCTGCGCGTTTCAGTCGCCTGCGTCACCGATCAACGGCAAGGACACGGTGAAGGTGGTGCCGCGGTCGGCTGCGGAGTCGACCTTGATGCTGCCGTTATGGGCGTCGACGATCGCCGCTGCGATATACAGCCCCAAGTCAAGACCTGCGGCCGCGCCGTATTCCACTTTTCCGTCCTGAAAATTGCGCACCATCGGGTTGAAGAGTGTTGCTTTCACGCTGTCCTCGATGGGCGGGCCCTCGTTGTGCACCGAGAGGGACACCGTTTTGGCACCCGCCATCAGCGTGACGGTGACCGGAGTCAGGGGGTTGCCATGCTTGATCGCGTTGCCTATCAGGTTGGACATGACCTGTTCCATCCGTGACCGATCAAATTGCGCGACGACTCGGGTGTCGCCGCGCATGTCGATCTCACGATCCGGATGGTAGGCCCTGGCCTCTTCCACCATGGCTTCGCAGGCCTGGAAAAAATCATCCCGCGCCACTCGGACCGGAATTCCCGAGCCCAGTTGCGTCCGGGTAAAGTCCAGCAGATCACCGACGATCTTGGTCGAACGCTTGACACTGGTGTAGATGCGCGACACGTTTTTGGTTGCCTTGGGTGGCAGGTCGCCTGCACGCAGCAGCACTTCGGCGCTGAGGGAAATCGCCCCCAGCGGGCTGCGCAAATCGTGACCGAGGATGCCGAGGAAGACGTTGCGCGCAGCATCGACATTATCGGTGTAGGTCACGACGGACTCGGCCAGGGCCTGATCGATGGCTTCGTTGAAGCGCAGAATGTCGGCAATCTCGTCTGCCCGGTTCACTTCCTTGGGCGGCATCCACAGCATCAGCACACTGGTGCGCAAGGCCCGGTACTCGGCGATCATCTGACCGATGGTGAAGCCGGACGAATGACGGACTTCAGCATGGGTCTCGGCCGACGTGACGTTATCGGAATCGGGCGCTTCGCCTTTCGACTTGGATACCCGCGCCTCATCGGTCTGTGAGGTCTGGAGGTCAGCGGCGATCGTGCGGAGCATCTGTTCGGCGTGGTCGCGAAGTTCGGCGGAGTCCATGCCATTGGCGGCGGGCGTCATGGTCCTGGCGAAGGCTTCCCACTTTTGCAGGATGGGTTCGATGTTCTGCAGGATGAAGTCGGCCAGGCGCATGGGCTGTGTTCCAGTGGCAACGATGTCAAAAAGAGGTGCCTGAGGTGGCAGGGGAAAGCGTGACACGAGGAGGACAAGGCCGTCGCAATCCATTGGACTGCACAAGTGACCTCTCGGATGGCCGAACATTACATCGTCGCAGGCTGTTAACCGATCGCCGGTCGTGCACTGCTGCGCCGATTGAGCACATCCGGGTTTACCCAACCTTTACCGATCCTAGACGTGGGTTTACACGGATCCGGTGTTTCATACGTCCATGGCGAACCCACTCTTTCGCCAAAGGAGACACCATGATTTCCAAGATGACCCAAGCCCTGATCCTGTCCGGTCTGCTCGTTGGCGCCGGCACGGCGTCCGCCAGCGAACGCAACGTGATTGTGCCTGTCATCGCCGGAGCCGCCGTCGGTGCCGTACTGGCCGCGGTGATCAGTCAGTCGAACAACGACCGTCACGATCGCTATCAGGATTACCGCCCGGAACCACGCTACGCGCCGCGTTATCAGCCGCAGTACCAGCAGGTTGTCTATGTGCCGGTGCGTGAGCGGGTCGAATATCGCCGTTTCGCGCCACCACCGCCCCACGGTTACTACGACGGTGGCTACCGCCGGGGGTTTGACCACGGTCGTGGCAATGACCGCTGGTAAGTGCTCAAGCGGACGGTAATGTGGGACCGGCTTTAGCCGGGAAGGCGTCGGGTGTCACACCGCAAATCTCGCGGTGTTCATGCAGGCCTCTTCCCGGCTGAAGCCGGTCCTACAAGAAAGCGCCGCGTTCATTCAGTGGAACCTGCCTTGTCTGCACCGCCGCTTTTTGTGACAAAACTGCTAACGTGTCCGGCCATCACTCGCCCATCGATCACTGACAGCACGCAGGGACGGACATGTTCGAATTCATCTACCTGGCAATTCTCATCGGCATCGGCGGCACCGCGCTGCTGGATCTCTGGGCGCTGCTGCTCAAGGCGCTGCTGGGTTTGCCGACCCCGCCCTGGCACCTCGTCGGTCGCTGGTTCGCCGGGATGCCCAAGGGGCAGTTCGTGCACCGCAATGGCATTGGCAATTCCCCTCCCGTTCCGAACGAGCTGGCAATTGGCTGGTTCATGCATTACACCGTCGGCGTGCTGTTCGCTGCGGCGCTGCTGTTTATCTGGGGCGTGCAGTGGGCCCACGCGCCGACCTTTCTGCCAGCGTTGATCGTCGGGCTGGTCACCGTCGGCGCCGGCTGGTTCATCCTGCAGCCCGGCATGGGTGTCGGCGTGGCGTGCAACAAGGCGCCGAAGCCGAACGTAGCGCGGTTGCAGAATGTGGTCGGCCATGTGGTCTTCGCTATCGGCATGTATGGTGCGGCGCTGCTGGTCGGATGAGTTAACGGAGGGCGTCGGCGCGGTGTGTGGTCGCACCCGGCCAATCGAGCTGAACCTATGGGCAGCGATGCCGTTCTGAAACCTGAGAGCTGCATCGTTATGAAGCTCGTTCAACCCGATCAAACAGGAGATCCCCATGACCCAAACGGCCTTGGTCGTCGGCGCCAGCGGCATCGTCGGCAGCGCAACCACTCAACTGTTGCTCGATAACGGTTGGCAGGTGGCCGCCCTCTCCCGCCGTCCCTCCCAGACGCCTGGCGTGATCCCCGTCGCGGCAGACCTGCAAGACCCCGCATCGGTACAGCAGGCCCTCGCGGACCTCAAGCCGACCCACGTCTTCCTCACGACTTGGTCGCGTCAAGCCACGGAAGCTGAAAACATCCGCGTCAACGCCGCCATGGTGCGTAACGTGCTGGACGCGTTGAGCCCGGCGAAGAGCGTCAAGCACGTCGCGCTGGTCACCGGCCTGAAGCATTACCTCGGCCCGTTCGAAGCCTACGGCAAAGGCACCCTGCCGCAGACGCCGTTCCGTGAGTCCCAAGGGCGGCTGGACATCGAGAATTTCTATTACGCCCAGGAAGATGAAGTGTTTGCCGCCGCCGAACGCGACGGCTTCACCTGGAGCGTGCACCGTCCGCACACCGTTACCGGCGTCGCAGTGGGCAACGCGATGAACATGGCGACTACCCTCGCGGTGTACGCGTCGATCTGCAAAGCCACCGGCCGCCCGTTCGTGTTCCCCGGCTCCCGCGTGCAGTGGGACAGCCTCACCGACATGACCGACGCGCGGCAACTGGCCAAACAGCAGCTGTGGGCAGCGACGACCCCTGCGGCGGCGGATCAGGCGTTCAACATCACCAACGGCGACGTGTTCCGCTGGAAGTGGATGTGGGGCCAGATCGCCGAGTACTTCGGTGTGCACCCTGCTGCATTCCCGGAGAAGGTGTCCCCGCTGGAAGAGCAGATGGCCAACGATCAAGGGGCGTGGGACGAGCTCGTGCGCGCCCACGGTTTGAAAGAAGCCGACATCAGTCGCCTGATCTCGCCGTGGCACACAGATGCTGATCTCGGTCGTCCCATCGAAGTGGTGACCGACATGTCGAAAAGCCGGGCCTTGGGCTTCAAGGAATTTCAGGCCAGCGACCAGGCCTTTTTCGACGTGTTCGACACGTTGCGGGCCCAGCGCCTGATTCCTTGATCTGCTGAACCGGCCACAAAAAAACGCAGCGATGATTTCGGTCATCGCTGCGTTGTTGTATCCGGGCCATCTGTTATCGAAGACGCGGGACTCAAGCCTTTTCCAGCGCGTCCTCTTTGTGCATCGCCAGGTGACCGGTCTTGTCGCTCTTGACCTCGTACTGCGGCGCGTCGGGCGAGGCATGGCGATGGCGGCCCATGAACTCGACCTCCTTGGTGTGCACCTTCGTCACTTTGCCGACGATGTGCCCGGCTTCGGAATTCCAGCGCACGTGATCACCGACCTTGAATGCATGAGCCATCGATTTTCTCCTTTGATCCTGGAAGTCAGGGCTGCCAGAGGGTCTGGCTGCCTTCGAGTTTGCGATCCAGAAAACTCGCCGCACTGATCAGCGCCAGATGGCTGAGGGCTTGCGGCGTGTTGCCCAGGTGGTGGCCGTGGGCGTCGAACTCCTCGGCGTACAGCCCCAGCGGGTTGGCATAGCGCAGCAATTGCTCGAACTCCAGATGCGCCTGCTCCACACGCCCGGCGCGGGCCAGGCACTCGACGTACCAGAACGAACAGGCCACGAACGCGCCTTCCTCACCTTCAAGGCCGTCCTGATGGTCATCGTCGTTGCGATAGCGGAAGACCATGCCGTCGCGCACCAGGGTGCGTTCGATGGCGTCCAGGGTCTTTAGCCACTTCGGATCACTGGCGCCGACGAAACGCACCAGTGGCATCAGCAACATCGACGCATCGAGGTTCTTGCTGCCCTTGTGCTGGACGAAATGACCCAGATCGGCGTCCCAGAAATTTTCCCAGATGTCGTCATGAATGGCCTGACGCTCCCTGTCCCAGCGCTCGAACGGCGCCGGCAGCGAACGTTTCAGCGACAGCCGCAGCGCCCGGTCCAGCGCGACCCAGCACATCAGCCGCGAATGCAGGAAATGCTGATCGTCGCCGCGCATTTCCCAGATCCCGACGTCCTTGCTGTTCCACGTTTCGCACAGCTCATTGACCAGCCGCGTGACGTGCTTCCAGCCTTCGTGGGAAATGGCCTCGCCGTATTTGTTGGCCAGGTACACCGCGTCGAGCAGCTCGCCGTAGATGTCCAGCTGCGTCTGCTTGTAGGCCTCGTTACCGATGCGGACCGGAGACGCGCCGCCGTAGCCGCTGAGGTGATCCAGTTCTTCTTCGGGCAATTCTTCGCGACCGTCCAGCGCATAGAGAATGCCGAGCTTGTTGGCGTCTTCGCAGCAGTCGCCCATGCGCTCACGGACCCAGTGCATGAAGGCATTGGCTTCTTCGGTGTAACCCAGGCGCATGAAGGCGTAGACGGTGAAGGAGGCATCGCGGATCCACGTGTAGCGGTAGTCCCAATTGCGCTCGCCGCCCTCTTCTTCCGGCAGGCCGAAGGTCGCCGCAGCGACAATGCCGCCGTGCTTGCGCGAGGTGAGCAGCTTGAGTGCCAGGGCCGAGCGATTGACCACTTCACGCCAGCGGCCGCGGTAATTGGAATGCCGGCTCCAGTGCTGCCAGTAATTGACGGTGTTTTTCAAATCGCAGTCGCAGTTGGTGGCCTTGACCAGCGGATCATCGACGCCGCCGAGCATGAACTCGACCACATCTCCCTGCTTCATCTCGAACTCGGCCACCGCGGCCTGGCCTTCAAGCGTTAATGCGGTGGTCGCCGCCAAACGCATGGCCGGCTGACCCTCAGCCTCGAAACGGATGTCGTCGCCGTCCATCTGCGCGGTGGTGTCAGCGCGGCTGTAATCGTGGCGCACCCGGCAGAGCATGCGCACCGCCGTTTGGCCGTGACGGACATGGATGCGGCGGATAAGGCGCGGTAGGTTGTCGACTTCCGATGCGATGGGCATCAGATCTGTGACTTCGACGACGGCGTCCTGGCCGATCCAGCGCGTCATCAGCACGTTGGTTTCGGGCAGGTACAGCTGCTGGCGACGGGCGTCCGGCAGGATCGGCGCCAACTGGAAAATCCCAGCGTCAGGGGTGTCCAGCAGCGCGGTGAAGATGCTCGGGCTGTCGAAGTCGGGCCAGCAGCAGAAGTCGATGCTGCCGGTGTCGGCGACCAGCGCCGCACTGCGCATGTCGCCAATGATTCCGTGGTTTTCGATAGCGTTCTGCGGTTCTTGCTGGGTCTGCTCATCGGGGTTCGGGGTGTGTTCAGCCATTGTTGCGGAACTCCGGGTAGAGGCTCATGCCGCCGTCGATGAATAGCGTCGTGCCATGCACATAGTCGGACGCATCCGAGGCCAGCCAGACGATGGCGTTCGCCACATCATCGGCCTCGCCCACCCGACCGTAGGGGATCAGCTCCAGGAGTTTCTTCTCGGCGTCGCCGCTGGTGGCCTTGGTGTTGATGGCGGTGCGAATCGCCCCCGGCGCGATGCTGTTGACGCGGATGCGCTGCTCGCCGACCTCTTGGGCAATGCTGCGCATCAACAGATCGACGCCGCCTTTCGACGCGGCGTAGTTGACGTGGCCGGCCCAGGGTATGACCTGATGCACCGAGCTCATGTGGATGATCTTGCCCAGGGCGCGAGACACCTCTGGGCGGATGTCCTGTTTGGCGAACTGCCGCACTGCAGCGCGCGCGCAGAGAAACTGACCCGTCAGGTTGACGTTGATGACGGTGTTCCAGTCCTCGAGGGTGATGTCGGCGAAGGCCGCATCCTTCTGCAGCCCGGAATTGGCGACGAGGATGTCCAGACGGCCGAACGCCTTCAGGGTCTCGGCGAACAGCCTTTCCACGTCCTGCTCGTTGGAGACGTCGGCGCCAATGGCGATGGCCTGGCCGCCGGCGTCGATGATTTCTTGCGCGAGCTTCTGCGCAGGTTCGGGCTGCGAATGGTAGTTGACGACCACTGCCGCGCCGGACGCCGCCAGCCCTTTCGCCGCGCCGGCACCCAGTCCGGAACTGGCGCCGGTGACGAGGGCGACCTGGCCTTTCAAGGAAATCTGCATGGAATGTAGAGCCTCATGGTGAGCGTTTTAATGCTGACTCATGGGGTTCTGCTGAAGTTCATCGGGAAAGGTTCGCCCCAATGGCAAAAACGCTGCGTGCGGTGGCGTTGGCAGGCAAGGTTTGAGTGGTCACACCGCAAAATCGAGGGCGCCCGAACTGGCCTCTTCCCGGCTGAAGCCGGTCCTACAATTCGCGGTCCAGTCGGTCCCACCAAAAGCATGCGTATATCCAACAGGACTGGCTTCAGCCAAGAAGGCTGGACGGCGAACGACCGCGCTCCATAAACTGCGTCCATCTGTCGCAGACCTCTACAGAAGGGTGACGAATGTCGGGTAACGGGGACGATGTATGAATCGCAATGAGCTGCGCAAGGCCGACATCAACCTGATGGTGGTGTTCGAGACCTTGATGCAAGAGCGTAACGTGACCCGCGCCGCCGAGAAGCTGTTCCTCGGCCAACCCACCATCAGTGCCGCCCTCAACCGCCTGCGTGCGCTGTTCAACGATCCGCTGTTCATTCGCGTCGGTCACCGCATGGAACCCACCGCGCGGGCCAACGAGATCATCAGTCACCTGTCGCCGGCGCTGGACGCCATGTCCGTCGCCCTGAGCCTCACGCGGGAATTCGACCCCGCCAGCAGTGACATGACCTTCCGCATCGGGCTGTCCGATGACGTCGAATACAGCCTGCTACCGCCGATGCTGCGCGCGATTCGCGAGGAAGCGCCGGGCATCGTGCTGGTGATCAAGCAGGTCAATTTCTGGAATGTCTCGGAGCTGCTCATGTCCGGCGACATCACCGTCGGCGTCTGCCTGACCCGTGAACTGCCGGCCAATGCCAAGCGGAAACTGCTGCGCAGCGTGCAGCCGATGGTGGTGCGGGCCGATTCGTCGCCTGAGCCGATCACCCTGGATGAATACTGCACCCGGCCCCACGTCGTGGTTTCCCACGTGGCGAACATTTCGAGCTTTGCGGATGAGTGGCTCGCCGCGATCGGGCGCAAGCGCACCGCCGTGCTGTCGGTGCCGCAATACAGCACGTTGCCGGCGTTGATGGAGGGGACGGATCTGCTGTGCAATTTGCCGGATCACCTGACCCGGGCCATGGCCCGAACCGGTCTGCGCGGCGAACCGCTGCCGTTCGTGACGCCGAATCTGGAGCTGTCGATGGTCTGGCTCAGCGTCATGGACACCGACCCCGCCGAACGCTGGCTGCGCAAGCGGCTTGAGGCGTTCATGGGGGATGCCGGCGCTTCGAGCGCCGCGCCGTAATGCTCGACGCTTTCCCATAGTAGGACCGGCTTCAGCCGGGAAGAGGCCGGTTTGGACGCCATCAAATTTGCGGTGTAGCCCCTGATGCGTTCCCGGCTAAAGCCAGTCCTACTAAGACCTCCTGCAGCGCCAGCGATATTTCCACTCAGCCAAAACGACCGGTGATGTAATCCTCGGTCTGGGTCTTGGACGGCTTGGTGAAGATGGTGTCGGTGTCGCCGTGTTCGATCAGTTCGCCCATGAACATGAACGCGGTGTAGTCCGAGCAGCGCGCGGCCTGTTGCATGTTGTGGGTGACGATGATCACGGTGAACTGCTCTTTGAGCTCTGTGATCAGTTGCTCGATGCGACCGGTGGAGATCGGGTCGAGGGCTGAAGTCGGCTCATCCAGCAGCAGCACTTGCGGACGCAGCGCGATGGTGCGGGCGATGCACAGACGCTGTTGCTGACCACCGGACAGGCTCTGGGCGCTCTGCTTGAGCTTGTCTTTGACTTCATCCCACAACGCCGCGCCGCGCAGGGCCTGCTCGACGCGCTCTTCCATCTCGCGACGGGAGAGTTTTTCATGGTGACGCACCGCGTAGGCGATGTTGTCGTAGATCGACATCGGGAACGGCACCGGCTTCTGGAACACCATGCCGACGTTGCTGCGCAGGCGGTTCATCGAGTAACCCGGGGCGAGTATATTCTCCCCGTTGAGCATCACTTCGCCTTTGGCTTCCTGTTTCGGGTACATCGAGTAAATGCGGTTGAACACGCGCAGCAGCGTGGACTTGCCGCAGCCAGACGGGCCGATGATCGCGGTGATGCGCTTCTCGGGGATGATCATGTCGACCGACTTCAGCGAACGCTGAGCGCCGTAGTAGAAATCGAGACCGCGTACCTGGATTTTGGTTTTTTCGTCGGCGAGGGAAAGGTTGTTCATCAGGACGCCCTATTGCGCAAAAGGAGAAGACGGGAACTGAGGCTCAGTACCAGTACAAACATGGTCATAATCAAAGCGCCGGCCCAGGCCAGGGAATGCCAGTCATCGAACGGACTCATCGCGTACTGGAAAATCACCACAGGCACGCTTGCGATCGGTTTGAGCAGGTCACTGCTCCAGAACTGGTTACCAAAGGCGGTGAACAGCAGCGGCGCGGTTTCGCCGGTGATGCGCGCCAGCGCCAGCAGGATGCCGGTCACGACGCCGGCCTTGGCCGCACGCAGGACAATCTGCAGCGTCAGCTTCCATTGCGGCACCCCCAGCGCCAGCGCGGCTTCGCGCATGGTCGAGGGTTGCAGCTGGAGCATTTCGTCGGTAGTCCGCACCACCACCGGGATCACCAGCAGTGCCAAGGCCAGAGCGCCGGCGATGGCCGAGAAACCGACCTGATGGTTGGTCACGGCGCTGAGGGGCAGGATCACCGCGGTGTACACGAACAGACCGAGCACGATCGACGGCGCCGACAGCAGAATGTCGTTGATGAAGCGCACCGCATTGCCCAGCTTGGTGTTGCGTGCAAATTCTGCCAGCCAGATACCGGCCATCAAACCAATCGGCGTGCCGATCAGCAGACCGATCCCTGACATCAGGATGCTGCCGTAAAAGGCGTTGGCCAGACCGCCCGATGAGCCCGGTGGCGGGGTCATCTCGGTGAACAGCCGCAGGTTCAGCGCTTCGAACCCGTTGACGATCGTGGTCAGCAGAATCCACACCAGCCACAACAGGCCGAAGGCCGTCGCGGCGCAGCTCAGGACCATCGCGATCCTGTTCTTGATCGCGCGGGCGCGGTACAGGTTTTCGTTATCGGCCTTACTCATAGACCCTCCTTGCGCGACAGACGAGAGAGCATCAGACGGGCGATCGCCAGCACGATGAAGGTAACGACGAACAGCAGGAAGCCCAGGGCGATCAGCGCAGAACGGTGCAGGTCGGTGTAGGCCTCGCTGAATTCGTTGGCAATCACCGAAGCAATCGAGCTGCTCGGCATCATCAGCGACGCGGAAAACTGGTGGGCGTTGCCCAACACGAAGGTCACCGCCATGGTTTCACCAAGCGCACGGCCCAGGCCCAAGAACACACCGCCGACCACCGCAGAGCGGGTGTAAGGCAGGACGATGTCCCAGACCACTTCCCAGGTCGTGCCGCCCAGTGCGTAAGCCGACTCTTTCAACGCGATGGGCACGCTGCGGAACACTTCGGTCATGACCGAGGTGATGAACGGGATAATCATGATCGCCAGCACGATGCCGGCGGTGAGCATGCCGATGCCCAGTGGCGGGCCCTGGAACACCGGGCCGATCAGCGGCAGCGCGCCGAGGTTGTCGTTGATCCACGGGGCCATGTATTGCGCCATGAACGGCCCGAACACGAACAGGCCCCACATGCCATAGATGATCGAAGGAATGCCCGCGAGCAGTTCCACCGCCGAAGCGATGGGCATGCGCAACCAGGGCGGTGCGACTTCAGTCAGAAAAACCGCGATGCCGAAGCTCACCGGAACGGCGATCAGCAGCGCGAGAAAGGAGGTGACCAGCGTGCCGTAGATCGGCACCAGCGCGCCGAACTTGCCGTTGACCACATCCCATTCGGTACTGGTAAGAAATTCGAAGCCAAAGGTCTTGAACGCCAGGGCACCGCCCCAGAGTGTCGAGCCGGCGATACTCGCCAGCAACAGCAGCACCAACAGAGCCGCTCCCAGCATCGTGCGCCGAAACCAGGCGTCGTGTCGGTGATCGCGGGCCGCGCGTTTTTCGCTCTCGGATAGTGCATCCGGAATCACAGCGGACATGTATTGGGTGTTCTCATTCATGGTAGGTCCACTCGCAAGGAAACCCTGCCACCGAGCGCTCGGTGACAGGGGTTAGCCGGATTACGTCGAGTTACTTGGTGAACTCGGTTTTCCAGTAGTCTTCGATCTTGCTGACCAGCGATGCAGGCAGAGGTACGTATTCCAGTTTTTCAGCGGCGCTCTGGCCTTTTTCCAGGGACCATTTGAAGAAGTCGAAAGCAGCCGCGCTTTTCTCGGCGTTCTTCGGTTGCTTGTACATGATGATCCAGGTGGTCGCGGTGATCGGCCATGCCGTCTTGCCCGGCGCGTTGGTCATGATCAGGTTGAAGTCTTTGGCGTTGGCCCAATCAGCCGTGTCAGCCGCTGCGGCGAAGGCTTTGGCGTCAGGCTTGATGAACTCGCCAGCAGAGTTCTGCAGTTGAGTGAAAGCGATATCGCTCTTGGTGGCGTAGGAGTATTCAACGTAACCGATCGAGCCCTTGATCTGTTTTACGTAAGCCGCCACACCTTCGTTACCCTTGCCGCCAACGCCCACAGGCCATTGAACAGCGGAGCCAGTGCCTGGACCGGATTTCCATGCGTCGCTGACTTTGGTCAGGTAGCTGGTGAAGTTGAAGGAAGTGCCCGAGCCGTCCGAACGGTGGACCACGGTGATGTTGGTATCAGGCAGTTTCACGCCATCGTTCAGTTTGACGATTGCAGGATCGTTCCACTTGGTGATTTTGCCCTGGAAGATGTCAGCCAGAACCTGGCCGCTCAATTTCACGTCGTTGGCTTTGACGCCTTCGAGGTTGACGACTGGAACGATACCGCCGATGACGCTTGGGAATTGACCCAGGCCGCCGGCCTTGAGGTCTTCAGCGGACATCGGGGCGTCAGACGCGCCGAAGTCTACGGTGGCAGCCTTGATCTGGGCGATACCGCCGCCCGAACCGATCGACTGATAGTTCACGCGATTGTCAGCAGTTTTGCTGTAGTCCTGCGACCACTGGGAGATAACCGGGAATACGAAACTCGAACCAGCGCCCGTCACATCAACGGCGTGTGCCATACCCGACAGGCACATCGAAGCCATCAGAAGCGACAGGCGTTTTTTAGTCAGCAGAATCACGGCAATACCTCAACAAGAGAATTTTGTGTGTGTGGTCACAGTTGAAGACCCGAGGCAGATTTAAAACTGGAAACATTTCTGTTTGATGACAGTCTTGAGACCACGCGCCAAAACGGAGTCGTCTGTCAGCCATTTCCTACAGCGTGTAAAGCTGAAGTGCCCGGTTTTGTTGGCTAAGGCTGAGGTTGTCTAGCAGAAGGGAATTTAATATCAATGCGCCATATATCGGCATCAAGGCATCAAATCTGTGGCAATTGAGCGGCGTCTGGGGACGGCACAGGGCTGTGTGAGACGTTGGCGGAGTTCTCCGGCCGTACGGCGCAACCGATCCATCGAGGGCAATGTGTATCGAGATTTTACGACTCGCCTCGATACACCTCGACGCTCGCCCTACACCCCGGCGGCAAGTCGCCCGATTTCGGCCATCAGCGCGTTGATCTGATCACCGCTGGCTTTCGATCCGGTGTAATACGCCGTCACCAGAACAGGCGGACGGTCGCCGGGCCAGATCACCGCAACGTCGTTGCTGGCGTTGTTGGCACCCGAACCGGTCTTGTCGCCCACACGCCAACGGGCAGGGACGCCGGCGCGCAGCTTTTTGTCGCCGGTCTGATTGTTCACCAGCCAGGCCGTCAACTGATCTCGCGAGGCCAGCGTCAGTTTTTCACCCAGCACCAGCGTGTTCAATGTCTGCAGCATGGCGACGGGCGTGGTGGTGTCGCGCGGGTCACCCGGCCGGTTTTCATTCAACTCGGGCTCGCGCCGGTCGAGGCGCGTTTGCGTGTCACCGATCGAGCGCAGCCAGGCCGTCAACCCTTCGGGACCGCCCATGCTGTCGAGCATAAGATTGGCAGCAGTGTTATCACTCAGCGTCATCGCCGCCTCGCACAGCGAACCGACGCTCAGCCCCTGCCCGCCCACGTGCAGCTCGGTGGTCGGTGAATACGGCACCAGTTGCTCGGCGGAATAGACGATGCGCCGCGACAGGTCTTCCTGCTTTCGATCCACCCGCGCCAGCACATGGGCGGCGGCCAGGCATTTGAAGGTGCTGCACAGGGCAAAGCGTTCATCGCCGCGATGGCTGATCAGGCGCTGGCTCGCCGTGTCCAGAATGGCGACACCCAACCGGCCGCCGTAACGACGTTCAAAGTCGGCCAGTTGCTGCTGGATGACTCGATCGGAAGAAGGCTCCGAGCGCCGCTCGAAAGCGAATGAAGGAAGACTCAACAACGTGGGCACAGCCAGCAACGACGCGCCGATGAGGGTTCTGCGGGTGATCAAGATGAACGTCCTTGTGAAGGGCAACGAGCGCCGCACGGATCATGGCACTCACCCCAATGTGACGAGCCGCCGGTGAGCCGCTGCGAACGGTGGGCAAACCGGCGCACATCATCCGGCCAGACGCCGGGACATTTCAACCATAAGCCGCTACACACGCACAATCATCGGCCCGCGCCCTCATCGCCCTTCTCACGTTGCCTCAGTGCGATCGTTTGAAAGCCGGGATCGACCGCACCCACATAAACAGCCGAAGGGTCGCCGGCGTGTCGACGGGCTCGTGGCTCGCCGCAAGCTCGCCGGCCAGAGACGCCAGTGATTGCGGCAACAACCAGGAAATCTCCTGCTCGGTGGCTTGATAAGGCATCGGGGTTTCCTCTTTCTCGAACGCTGGCCATGGGTTCATCGCCGTCTCTCCCGCACACGCATGGATGGTTACAGATCGAGCACCAACGGCCCTGAAGCCGGGACTGCGCAGCAGATCAGCACGTGGTCCGGCGCCGGCCTTTCAGCGGGCGGGACCGGGTAATGCACCTGGCCACTGATGAGCCGGGTCTTGCAGGTGCCACAGGATCCGCCGCGACAGCTGAATTCCGGGCTCAGTCCTCGGCTCTCGGCCAGTTCCAGCAGACTGCCAGCGGCGGGTTGCCAACGCGCTTCCTTGGCGGAGCGTTCGAACACCACCGGCACTGCTTCGGTGGCGGCAGGCGGTTGATCAAAGGCAACCCCCTGTGAATCACCGCTGCGCTTGAGGCTGGACGGGCCGAAGGTCTCGGCATGAATGCGCTCATCGCGAATGTGCATGCCGCGCAGGCCGTCGTAGATCTCCTGGGTAAATGCCGCCGGCCCACACACATAAAAATCAAAATCGTTGAACGGCAGCAGCGCCTTGAGCAGATCGAGGTCAATGCGGCCGGTCAGGTGGAAGTCTTCACCCACCCGCGCCGACGTTTCCGGCTGGCTCAGCACGCGGATCGCTGTGAGCTGGTCGCCAGCCTTTGCAATGAGTGTGTCCACTTCTTCGCGAAACGCCAGGTCGGCCAGACGACGGGCACTCTGGATGAACCAGGTCGCCCGCCCTCCCCGCACCCGTTTGCCTTCGTAGATGACTTCTCGCAGCATCGACAGCATGGGCGTGACGCCGATGCCCGCACCCAGCAGCACCAGCGGCCGACGCTCCTGCGCATCCACCACAAAACTGCCCTGGGGTGACCGCGCCTGAAGCAGATCGCCAATGCTGACGTGGTCATGCAGGTACGCCGAAGCCAGGCCGTCGCGCTTGACGCTGATGCGGAAGAATCCATCGGACGGCGCGCTGGACAGGCTGTAGGTACGAATCAGCGGCGGCGTCCGACCATCCGGGGACAGGCGCAGCGGCAGGTGTTGACCGGCCTTGAACGCGGGCAACCCGGCGCCGTCGGCAGGCTCGAAATAGAACGAACGAATGCCGTCGCTTTCGTCCTCGATCCGCGTCACCCGCAGGGGCCGCCATTGATCGCGCAGGGCATCGGCCTGCAAGCGCGCGGCGGTCTGCTGCCAGTCGCCGGTCATCAGGCTGTTCGGCGACCAGCCCTGGAATTCCCAGCGCGAGCGCAACGCCGCCGGCCGACGCACCACCTGCTCCACCCGCACCTGCCAGAGCCGCTCGGCGCCCTGGAACGCCGCGATTTCCGGCCCGTCGAGGATCAGCCTTACAGTGCCTGCCACCTGCAACAGCTCGCCGGTCTGGAAATCAACGAACAGCAGACCGGCCCTTGGATTGACCTGGAAATTGCCGAGCGTATTGAAAAACAGGTTGCCGGCGAAATCCGGGATGGTCAGCACATCGCCCTCTACGCGCACGAACCCGGCATGGCCGCCACGGTGGGACACGTCCACCGAACGATGGGGCTGGGCGCCTTCAAGGTCGACATAGCTGGCGACGAAGAAGGTGTCGGCGCCACGAATGGTGGCGATGGCGGCATCATCCAGCGCGGCCAATCGCTGCACCGGGGAACGCTCCGCCTCAGCTTTGAGCGGCACCTGCTTGAGTGCCCGCAGCTGAATGTACTGCGGACAATTGCCGTACGAGTGCTCGACGCTCACGGAAAAACCGTTTTCCCACACATCGCTGATGTGGCCATTGATGCGGTTGCGACGGCGAGTGTGCAGGTCGATGCCGAGCATGCCCACCGCCGCGCCCGGGGTGAACTCGGCGCCGGCCGGGTCTTCGGCGTCGGGTCGTCGGGCGATGTGCAACTGCCTGGCGTCGGGTGAATGGATAAACCCCGACTGGGCGTCCAGCAGGCTCGCCCATGGCCAGCCCTCAGCGTCCACGGCGCCGAGAATCAGGTACGGCAGATGCTCGTAGAACTCACGGTGCTGATCGGGCATGTAGTCACGAATGACGCGCTTGCCCAGGGTTTCCATGCGCTCTGCAACGCCGACTTTGGCCTGCAGAGCGCGCTCGCCGGAATGCCATGGCGATGGTATTTCAGTGCGAATCTCGTTCATGGCGCGAACTCCCTGGACTCCCGGATGATTAGTTGACCAGCCCTGCCGCCGTGCGTGGCATGGGCGTGAAGCCCGGCAGGTTCTCGATGCGCGCCAGCCATGCCTGCACGTTGGCGTATTCGTCCAGCGACACATTGCCTTCCGGCGCGTGGGCGATGTAGCTGTAGGCGGCGACGTCGGCGATGGTGGCGTGATCGGTGGCGAGAAATTCGCGGCCGTTCAGGTGCTGATCGATGACACGGAGCGCGTCGTGGGCCCGCTGGATCGTGTCTTTCGGATCGAAGCCCGCGCCGAACACCGTGATCAGCCGCGCCCGCGCCGGGCCCAGATAAATCGCGCCGGAGGCGGCAGACAACCAGCGCTGCACCTGCGCGGCGCCCTCGGGATCATTCGGCAACCAGCGGCCCGACGGGTCGTACTTCTTCGCCAGGTACACCAGGATCGCCGTTGAATCGGCGACGATGACGCCGTTGTCGTCAATCACCGGCACCTGGCCGAAGGCGTTGATGGCGAGGAATTCCGGCTTTTTCTGCTCGCCCTTGGCCAGATCAACAAACTGGATCTTCGGATCAAGGCCCAGCAGCGACAGCATCAGCTCGGCGCGGTGGGAGTGGCCGGACAGCGGGAAGTGATAGAGCGTGATGGCGGTCATGGGGTGGGCTCCTGGGCAAGTGCGTCAACTCAGCGTGGGGCGGCGGTGCCGCAATGGTGGGCCGCGCTGGTGGAATGGATAGTGGGCCTGACCGCTGGATTGGAGAATGACCAGAAAAAGCAATCCACTGTTTCACGTAGTGAAATGCCGGGCGTCAAATCCCGCTGCTTGAACCGCTCACACGGCTCGCGCCTCCCCTATCTGCAACATTCAGAAATATCCCCTTGACGGCGGCCCGATGGCTGAGCGTTCATATTGGAGTACAGCCATCATCCAACTGCTCTGCTCTCTGGTGAATTTCCATGGTTTCGTCCGTTCTGGCGGCTTCTCTGTCGCGCCGTCGCATTCACTACAGCTGGGTGATCCTGGCCGTCACCTTCCTCACCATGCTGGTCATGGCCGGCGCAGTGGGCGCGCCGGGTGTGTTCATCCGGCCACTGCAAGCAGAGTTCGGCTGGGACACGGCCGAGATTTCTTCGGCGCTGGCGATTCGCTTTGCCCTGTTCGGTCTGGTCGGCCCGTTTGCCGCCGCGTTCATGAACCACTTCGGCGTGCGCAAGGTGGTGCTGACCGCGCTGACGCTGGTCGCCAGCGGCATGGTCTTGTCGCTGTTCATGACGCAGTTCTGGCAGTTGGTGCTGCTATGGGGCGTGGTGGTTGGCTTCGGCACAGGGCTGACGGCGATGGTGCTCGGCGCCACCGTTGCGACGCGCTGGTTCTCAAAACATCGCGGGCTGGCAATGGGCTTGCTGTCGGCCAGTTCTGCCACGGGCCAACTGGTGTTCATGCCGCTGCTGGCGAACATGACCGAGCATTTTGGTTGGCGCACGGCACTGGCATGCATCTGCACGGCCATCGTGATTGCCGGGGTTGCCGTACTCGCACTGATGCGCAACCGCCCTGCCGATCTGCAACTGCCACTCTACGGCGATCAGGACATCCAGCCCGTAGCCGCGAGCAGCCAGACCTTCGTTCAGCTGTTGATCACCCCGCTGCGAGTGCTGCGCGACGTGTCGAAAACCTGGACGTTCTGGGTGCTGTTCATGACGTTTTTTATCTGCGGCGCCAGCACCAACGGCCTGATCCAGACCCACTTCATCAGTCTGTGCGGCGATTACGGCCTGGCCGCAACCACGGCGGCCGGAATGCTGGCGGTGATGGGGATTTTCGACTTCTTCGGCACCATCGGTTCCGGCTGGCTGTCGGACCGTTTCGACAATCGCTGGCTGCTGTTCTGTTACTACGGCTTTCGCGGCGTGTCGCTGGTGCTGCTGCCGTTTCTGGATTTCACCGTGTTCGGGCTGTCGGTGTTTGCCCTGTTGTACGGGCTGGACTGGATCGCCACAGTGCCGCCGACGGTCAAGCTGACCGCCCAGCGATTTGGCGCCGAGCGCGCCAATATCGTGTTTGGCTGGGTGTTTGCCGGCCATCAGCTGGGCGCCGCCTTTGCCGCCTTCGGCGCCGGCTGGACACGCACGCATTTCGCCACCTACCTGCCGGCGTTTTTCATTTCCGGCCTGTTGTGCGCCATTGCGGCGTTGATCGCGCTGTCCATCGTGCCGCCCGTGAAGTCGACCAGGGCTGCTACTGCGTAAACGGCTTAAAGCCACTGCCGCGCGGTCAGCCACATCCCATAGCCCACGGCCATCAGCGCCCAGGCCAGCAGCGGGTGAAACACCACCCGCCAGGCCATCGCGCGCGGCTCGAAACCGACGCCGTGGACGAACCCTCCGGCCACGCCCCACATGATCAGCATCAGCAGGCTGTGGGAGTAATGGCCGTTGGCGTCGAGCATCGACGCCGGGTGAATCAGCAGCACCAGGCTAAGCGGCGCGGCCATCAACAGGGACAACGCCCGGCCGATGGCGTGTCTGAAGGGCGCGTTGAGCGCTTCAGCGGTCACGGCCGCTCTCCAGCGCAGCGGCGTCGGATGACTCCAGCCAAAGCGCGTTGATGATGCCGAAGCTGCAGGCCAGCAACACGCCGAGAATCCAGGCGAAATACCACATGATTGTCTCTCCTCTAAAACGTGGCTCAGTACAGGCCGTGGGGGTTGTGGTCGATGTGCGCGGTGGTGACCTTGCCCCACATTTTGGCGTAGCACCACAGCGTGTAGCAGAGGATCAACGGCACGAAAATCGACGCCGCGATCAGCATGATCATCAGGGTTCTATGGCTGGAAACGGCGTCCCACACGGTCAGGCTCGACGCCGGGTCCAGGCTCGAGGGCATGACGAACGGGAACAGCGCAAAACCGGCGGTACACAGCGCGCCGACGATGGCCAGGCTGCTGCCGAGGAACGCCGTTCTGCCCTGCCCCGCACTGGCGCCGAGCAAGGCCAGCAAGCCACCGAAAATCCCGAGCAATGGCGCGATGACCGTCAGCGGGTGCTGCTGATAATTCCCCATCCAGCCGTGGTTGCTGGCTGTCACGGTTTTCGCCAGCGGGTTCAGCGCCGCGCCGGCGTCGAACGCCGAAGTGATCGCCAGGCCCTGAATGCCGCCGAGCAACAGCCACACGCCGGCGCCGATGAACGACAGCAGGAACAGCAGCGACAGCCACTGCGCCGCCCGGCGGGAGCGTCGGGCAATGGCGCCTTCGGTGCGCATCATCAGCCAACTGCCGCCGTGCAGGCCGAGCATGCTCAGGCTGACCACGCCGGCCAGCAGGCCGAACGGGCTCAACAGCTGCCAGAAGTTGCCGTGATAGCTGGAGCGCAGAGTGTCGTCGAACTGAAACGGCACGCCCAGCAACAGGTTGCCGAACGCCACGCCGAAGACCAGCGACGGCACCACGCCCCCGACAAACAGGCCCCAGTCCCAGCTCTGCCGCCAGCGGGTGTTTTCCAGTTTGCTGCGGTAGTCGAACCCCACCGGGCGCACGAACAGCGCAAACAGCACCAGCAGCAGCGCCCAGTACAAACCGGAGAACGCGGCGGCGTAGACCAGCGGCCAGGCCGCGAACAGCGCGCCGCCGGCGGTGATCAGCCAGACCTGATTGCCATCCCAGTGCGGGGCGATGGTGTTGATGACCACGCGCCGCTCGGTGTCGCTGCGTCCGACGTAGGGCATCAGCATCGCCGCGCCCAGGTCGAAGCCATCGGTGAGGGCAAAGCCGATCAGCAATACGCCGACCAGCACCCACCAGATCATTTTCAGTGTCTCGTAATCGAACATCGGGGATTCCTCAGGCCAGGGCCGGGTGTTTGGCGTGGGCAGCGTTGCCGGGCGCGCCTTGCTCGAAGTGGTAGCGACCGGTGTGCAGGCTGCTCGGGCCGAGTCGGGCGAACTTGATCATCAGGTACATCTCGATGATCAGCAGGAGGGTGTAGAAGCCGACCAGCGCCACAATCGAACCGAGCACATCCCCCGCCGACAGGGTCGAGGCTGAAAGATGCACGGGCAGCACTTCACCGATGGACCAGGGCTGACGGCCATGCTCGGCGACCCACCAGCCGGTCTGGGTGGCAATCCACGGCAGCGGCAGGCTGAACACCGCCCACTTGAGCAGCCAGCGCTTGCGGGTCTCGTTCTTGCGCGCCGAGGCCCAGAAGGCACAGGCAAACAACAGCAGCATGAGCATCCCGCTCAGCACCATCACGCGGAAGGTCCAGAAGATCGAGGCCACCTGGGGGATCGAATCCAGCGCAGCCTGTCTGATCTGCTGCTCGTTGGCGTCGACCACCATGTCGGTGTACTTCTTCAGCAAAAGGCCGTAGCCGAGGTCCTTCTTCACGGCGTTGAAGGCGTCGAGGGTCTGCGCACTCTTGTCGCCCCCGCGCAGCTGGCCGAGCAGGTCGTAGGCGGTCATGCCGTTGCGGATGCGACCTTCGTGTTCGCGGACCAGGTCCTTGATCCCGGTGACCTGCTTGTCCACCGAGCGGGTGGCGATGAGGCCCATCACGTACGGAATCTTGACCGCGTAGTCGGTGCGCTGCTCGGCCTGATTGGGCAAGCCGAACAAGGTGAACGCTGCCGGGGCCGGTTCGGTGTCCCATTCGGCTTCGATGGCGGCCAGCTTGGTTTTCTGCACGTCGCCAATCTCGTAACCGGATTCATCACCCAGCACGATCACCGACAGGATCGATGCCATGCCGAATGCCGAGGCGATGGCGAACGAACGCCGGGCGAAAGCGATGTCGCGGCCCTTGAGCAAATACCAGCTGGAAATCGCCAGGACGAAGATCGCGCCGGTGACGTAGCCGGACGCCACGGTGTGGACGAACTTGACCTGGGCGACGGGGTTGAACAGCAGGTCGCTGAAGCTGGTGAGTTCCATGCGCATGGTGGTGAAATTGAACTCGGCGCCGACCGGGTTCTGCATCCAGCCGTTGGCGATGAGGATCCACAGCGCTGACATGTTGGAGCCGATCGCCACCAGCCAGGTGACGGTGAGGTGCTGGACGCGGGTCAGGCGGTCCCAGCCGAAGAAGAACAGGCCGATGAAGGTTGATTCGAGGAAGAACGCCATCATCCCTTCGATGGCCAGCGGCGCGCCGAAGATGTCGCCGACGTAGTGGCTGTAGTAGGCCCAGTTGGTGCCGAACTGGAATTCCATGGTCAGGCCGGTGGTGACGCCGAGGGCGAAGTTGATGCCGAACAGCTTGCCCCAGAACTTTGTCATGTCTTTGTAGACTTGCTTGCCGGTCATGACGTAGACCGATTCCATGATGGCGAGCAGGAAGGTCATGCCGAGGGTCAGGGGGACGAAGAGGAAGTGGTACAGCGCGGTCATCGCGAACTGCAGCCGGGAGAGGTCGACGACTGATTCCGATATCATTTTGGGTTTTTCTCAGAGGGTGCGGATGGGGTGCTCAGTAGGTGCAGGCCGGCTTGCACGCCGTCGTCCTTGACTTCGACCGGGGCGTCGAACCAGACGCTGCGGATGCCCATGAGCAGGACGAGTTTGATCAGGAGGATCAGGCTGATGTCTCTGGCCAGGGGGTGTTTGAGGAAGTCGAAAGGACCGGGCATGTTGAGGACTCGTCGGGGTGCGAGGTATTTTTCCTACAGGCCCTTCGTGCACCTTTGATCCAGGTCAAGGAACCGCGTTTACTCCGGTGTGGCAGAACGCCACAGTTGTTTAAAAGCATCTGCCTGGGGGCAGATTGTTTCGCCTTCGGCGAGTTACTTGGAAAAGCACCCCAAGTAACCAAGGGTGCCTGCTCCTGGTTGGGCCCCTCCTCCGTCGGGGTTCCTTCACTCCGGTCTTGCTCCGTGGGCCCGCGCCGAACGGACATCCATGTCCTGACGGCGCTCTCGCCGCATCCATGCGGCTCGGCCCACTCCGCAAAACCTGCGTTCAGCCTGCACCCAAGTCGCGTTGGGCGGTGTCTGGACCTTTTTTGTACGAAGATCAAAAGCAGATCAAAAGCAGATCAACGGCTTCCCGGCTGAAGCCGGTCCTACGGGGGAATGCGGTGCCGTGGATGATCGTCCCCACGCTCTGCGTGGGGATGCATCCCGGGACGCTCCGCGTCCATTCCCGGCTAAAGCAGGTCCCACTGACTGCGCGCGGTGTTCTTGTAGGACCGGCTTTAGCCGGGAAGAGGCCATCGCAGGCGCCGGCATTTTTGGACTGCCCGCAGCTTTTGAGTGGGACCGGCTTCAGCCGGGAAGAGGCCAGCACAATCGCCGGCATTTCTGGACGAGACGCGGTGGCTGGCGCGCGATGTGGTGGATCTGGAGGTCGGGTAGTTTGCGTGAGGTTGTCCGCAGCAGTCGGGGAACCCGGCCTCGTCCATTCAAGCTGTTAGGATGACCGGCAGGATGCCGTCTCAAGTGACGGATTATTCAGCCGATATCCCGGTGTGCAAGGCAGTCGGTGACGGTTGCGCCGGGGTGTTCACGGTCCGGAATCTGTCGCTTCTGCACCCCATGAGGTAGTTATCGATGACATTCCATTCGCTCATTCACACACTGGGCAGCGCACTCTGTGTGGCGCTGTTGCTGTGCGTGGGCACTGGCGCGTCGGGAGCTGAATCGATTAACTCGAACGCGGCTCGTGTCGAGATCCATGTGGTCACCGAAGAACTCCCACCCTATAACATGACCCGCGACGGGGTGCTCACCGGCATGAGCACCGAGGTGGTCCAGGCGGTGTTGAAGGAGGTCAATGTGCAGGCCTCCATTCAGTCCATGCCCTGGGCGCGGGCTTATGATCTGGCGCTGCACACGCCCAATGTGTTGATCTACTCCATCACCCGCACCGCCGAGCGCGAGCGGCTGTTCAAGTGGGTCGGCACCATCGCCGCGTCGCGCTGGTTTCTGTATTCGTCGGCCAGCCATCCCGTCACGCTGCTGAGCCTGGACGATGCCCGGGACTGGCAAACCGCGACGGTCAACGAAGACGTCGGCGAGCAGTACCTGATGGCGCGCGCGTTCGAGATCGGCCATCAGCTGCAATCGAGCAACCGCTACGAATTCAATTACCAGAAGCTGCAGACCGGCCATGTCGACCTGTGGATTTCCGACGAGCTCAACGCTTACTACCTCGCCCGGCAGGTCGGCGATGACCCGGCCCGAACACTGGTGCAATCCCTGCGCATAAAAGAGCTGGAAGAAGCCGGCGGCTTCAACATGGCGTTCAGCATGGGCACGCCCGACGCCACGGTGCAGCTGTTTCAGAAAGCCCTTGAGACCATTCGCGCCAACGGCACCTACGACGCCATCGCGCGCAAGTGGCAATGAGCATGCCGTTCGACACCCCTTCCGACCCGCCCGGCGACACCCGCCCGGACCCTCGCAACGGGCAGCGCACCGGACAGCGCAACGGCTCGCTGGCACGGCGTCTGGTGCTGGCGACGCTGGCGTTCTGCATGCTGTTCACCGCCGCAACGGTGCTGGTGCGCACCTGGTTCGCCTGGAACACCAATCTGGCGAACATGAACGCCGAGCTGAGCCTGATCGATCAGGTGTTCCAGGGCACGCTGTCAAAAGCCGTGTGGGAGATGGATGATCAGGCGCTGCAGACCCAGATCGACAGCGTGGCCACGGCGGCGCCGGTGGGCCGGGTTCAACTGACGATCCTGCGGCCCGGTCGCGCCCCCGAGATTCTGGAACACCAACACCCCGGCCACACTGGCTCGATCCTCGCCCCGGCATTGCATCGGCAGCTGACGATTGCGCCCTACCCCGGCGCCAGCGAGGTGGTCGGCGAGCTGACCATCGAAGGCGACGAGAGCCTGCTGTGGAGACGCCTGTGGAAAGAAGTCGCGGTCATCATGCTCACCCAGATCATCCAGTCCCTGGCGCTCGCCGGGCTGATCATGGGGATGTTCAACCGCTCGGTGACCCTGCACGTGCGGCGCATTGCCCGCCACCTCGAACACCTGACACCGCTCAACCTCAAGACGCACCTGACGCTTGAGCGACGCGGCAAGGCCGGCGACGAACTCGACCTGCTCGAAGCGGGCGTCAATGACCTGCAGGACAAACTGGCCGCGCACCTGGAGCGTCAGGCGCGCGATGAAGTCACCCTCGCCGCCAGCCGCGACCAGCTCGCCGAACTGGTCGAGCAGCGCACCGCACAGCTCAAGGCCGCCAATACGCGACTGGAAGCCCTGACCCGCTTCGATCCGCTCACGGGCCTGGCCAACCGCCGGCATTTCGACGAGCTCAAGGAGCTGGAATTCAACCGCGCCTTGCGTCATCGCCAGCCGCTGTCGGTGCTGATGTGCGACATCGATTTCTTCAAGCTTTACAACGACACCTACGGCCATGCCCGGGGCGATCAATGCCTGCGCGACGTGGCGCTGGCCATGAGCGCGCTGTTTTCGCGCTCCGGCGAACTGGTGGCGCGGCTCGGCGGCGAAGAGTTCGCCGTGCTGCTGCCGGGCCAGGATGAGCAACAGGCACTGGCCTCGGCCGATCGCCTGCGCGGGCTGCTGGCCCGGCAACAACTGGTACACAGCGCTTCACCGGTCTCGCCCTTCGTGACCTTGAGTATCGGCGTGGCCGAGCTCGACCCGGCGAACATGGAGCACTTCGATCAACTGCTGCAGAGTGCCGACCGGGCGCTGTACCGGGCGAAAAGCCAGGGCCGGGACCGCTGTGTGATCTGAACCGAGAGGAATGCCATGGGAACAATTCATCGTCAGTGCAGCGTTCTGGTCCCTTTGCTGATGCTGTTCGTGTGCCTGAACGCTGGCGCCGCGACGTTGCAAGTGGTGACCGAAGACTCCTCCTACAGCGCACTCGACGGCGACAAGGTGGTCGGGGTCGCCAGTGAAGTGGTCGAGCTGACCCTCGCCAACGCCGGCATCACCGATTACCACATGGCGCTGTACCCCTGGGCGCGGGCCTACGACATCGCGCGGCTCGAAGCGAACGTGCTGATCTACCCGATGATCCGCAGCAGTGCGCGCGAAGGGCTGTTCAAGTGGGTCGGCGAGCTGGAACACGTCATGCCGTCGTTCTACAAACTGCGCAAGCGCGGCGATGTGCGGGTCAAGGACTTGCAGGACGCCAGTCATTACACCGTCGGCGTGGTGCGCGACGATTCGCGCCAGCAATACCTGGAAGGCAAGGGGTTCAGCAGGATGGTGGTGTCGGCCAATAACCTCGACAATCTGCGCAAACTCATCAGCGGCCAGGTCGAGCTGATTCCCATGCCCGAGCGCGAGGCGCGGGAACAATGCGCTGATCTGCACATTGCCTTCGAGGACCTGGAAAGCGTCTTCACCCTCGACGAACTGTCCAAAGGTCTGTACGTCGCCCTCAGCGCCAGCACCCCGGACGAGACGGTCCAGCGAATCACCGCCGCCTTCGCCCGACTCAAACAGGACGGCACGGTGGACAGGGTCATCGCCGGGCAGTGACAGCAATAAGTCGCAAGCCCACCCCGGCCCTGCAAAACTGCTTTTCATGCCCCGGAAATCAGCGCCTCGGGGATTTCACAAAGCCTTCACAATCGTTTTGGAAAACTCCGCGCGGTCTGTCCCGCCTCCCCTCCCGGCAGCCATTGACTGACTCAGTCTGACGTCTCGGCCCCACGGATGGAAATGCCTGTTGCACCCGCACCCCAGGCACTGCGCGGCCCCTTATATGGAAATGAATCCGATGGTCAAACCGGTCACGTCTACTCGTCTGGTGATGCTGTTTTCCCTGTGTCTGGTGGTGTTCTACAACTTGGCGACCTGGCGCGCACTGGTTGATCTGGCGCAATTGCAGGGCGTCAAAGCCATCGCGTTCTATGTGTCGTTTGCCTTCCTGCTGTGGGCCGCAATCACCCTGCTGCTCACACCCTTTTCGTTTCGCCCGACGCTCAAGCCGGCGCTGAGTCTGGTGGCGCTGTGCTCGGCCGGCGCCGCGTATTTCATGAACACCTACGGCATCAGCATCGACACGACGATGATGCAGAACGTGCTGGAGACCAACCCCGGCGAGGCCGAGGCTTTGTTGAGCGGCAAGCTGTTTCTCTACCTGGGCCTGCTCGGCGTGCTGCCGATCGCGCTGATCTGGTGGGTGCCGGTGACCTACCGCCCCGTGCTGCCCGGGCTGGTCAACAAAGTGCTTGTCTGCATCGGCTGTTTGCTGGTGATCGCCGCTGCCGTCGGCCCCTTCTACTCGACCTATGCGCCGATCTTTCGCGATGAAGACGAGCTCACCCACTTCATCAACCCGACCAATTACATTTACGCCATCGGCAAGCTGACCAAGCAGACCGTCGCCATCAAAGAGACGCTGAAAATCCAGACCGTCGGCGCCGACGCGGCGCTCAGCCCCCAGGCACAACAGCGGCCAAAAAAGAGCCTGATGATCTTTGTCGTCGGTGAAACGGCACGGGCCGACCACTTCTCCCTCAACGGTTACGGGCGGGAAACCAACCCGGAACTGAAGAAGCAGGACATTCTCAACTTCACCCACGTGGCCTCGTGCGGTACCTCCACCGCCGTGTCAGTGCCGTGCATGTTTTCGAAGTTTCCGCGCACCGATTACAGCGACAAAAAGGGCAAGACCTACGAGGGTCTGCTGGACATGCTTCAGCGCGCCGGTTTGAAAGTGCTGTGGCTGGACAACAACAGCGACTGCAAAGGCACCTGCCTGCGCGTGCCCCACAGCGATATCCCGAAAAACCAGCCGAGCCCGTTCTGTGATGGCAAGAACTGCCTCGACGAATCGCTGCTGGTGGGCTTGCAGGACTACATCGACTCACTGCAGGACAACGCCATCATCGTCCTCCATTCCGATGGCAGCCACGGCCCGGAATACTATGATCGCTACCCCAAGACGCTCGAACGCTTCACGCCCGTCTGCCACACCAATCAGCTGGGCAGCTGCACGTCCGACGAGCTGAAAAACGTCTACGACAACACCATTCTCTACACCGATCATTTCCTGTCCCAGACCATCGAACTGCTCAAGCGCAATCAGGACAAGGTCGATGCGTCGATGATCTACGTCTCGGACCACGGCGAGTCCCTCGGCGAAAACGGCATCTACCTGCACGCCGCGCCGTACGCCATCGCCCCGACGGCGCAGACCCACGTGCCGATGGTGATGTGGTTCGGCCACTCGACCCTGGAAGACGCCGGCGTCGATCGCACGTGCCTGGCGGCCAGGCAAGACCAGCCGGACCTGAGCCATGACTACATGTTTCATTCGGTGCTAGGCTTGCTCGGCGTTACCAGCACGGAATACCAGCCGGCGCTGGACCTCTTTCACAGCTGCAAACGCAACAAGGGATGAGTTGAAATGACCTGCCAGAACCCGGTGAAACGTCTTGATCAACCGGTGTTCTGGCGGGACGCGCAGCTGCCGTTCATTGAAGCGCGCTCCATCGCCGACGGACGCAAGGTCTGTTATTCCCGTCATTCCCATGAAGTGTTTTCCATCGGCGCAATCACCGCCGGGCAAAGCACGTACCTGCACGAGAAAACCACCCAGACCATCGCCGCCGGCACCGTTGTGGTGATGAACCCTGGCGAGGTCCACGCCTGCAACCCCATCGACGATCAGCCGTGGTCCTACCTGATGCTGTACGTGAACGTGCAATGGCTGGGCGCGCTTCAGCGGGATTGCGGGGTCAACAACGGGGGCGTGTTTCGCGGGTATCCGGCCACCCACAGTCGTGACCCGCTGTTGTTCAAAGGCTTGCTCGACTTGCATCGGCGGCTGGTGGATTCGCAGCTCGATACGCTGGCAAAACAGGAGGCCGCTGTCGGTTTTTTCAGCCTGGTCGAACAGCGTTTGGGCGGCTCGACGCTGACGCCAAGACAGCCCAATCCCAAGGTCGAGCGCGCGGCGCGGTACATCGATGCGCATTATCTGCAACCGATTCGGCTCGAGGATTTATGCGCGGTGGCGAACTTGTCCGAGGCCTACTTGATTCGCGCGTTCGAGCAGCATTACCACATGACACCCCACGCCTGGCTGGTCAACCGGCGCATCCAGCACGGCCAGGCGCAATTGCGCAGCGGCGAGCCCATCGCCGACATCGCGCAGCAGAGTGGCTTTGCCGATCAGGCGCATTTTCAGCGGGCGTTCAAAAAGCATCTGGCCGTGACGCCGGGCCAGTACAAGCCGTGATCAGACGCCTGCTCGCCCGGAGCTGAACGGGCTCAGACGTAAAACAGCGACACCGCGCAGCCTGCCAGGAGCGCCGCCATGCTGCGGTTGAACACGCGGATGCGACGAGGGCTGCGCAAGTAAGGGCCGAGAAAAGCACCGGCGTAGGCCCAGCACGCCACCGACAGGTAGCACACGACGAAGTAGATCAGCGCAAACAGACCGATCAGTCGCGCCTCGCCATCGGCCACAAACGCGCCCATCCCCGCCACCGCCGCCAGCCAGGCTTTCGGGTTCAGCCACTGCATGGCCGCGCCGTGCAAAAAGGATGGCTCGCGGGTCGGTTTGGCGACGTCGAGGCGGCCGTCGTCCACGGCCAGTTTCCACGCCAGATAGAGCAGAAACGCCACCCCGGCCCAGCGAATGATCTCGGTCAGCATCGGGTAGCGCTGCAGCACTTCGTGCAGGCCGAAGCCGGTGAACATCAGCAGGACGACAAAGCCTACCGTCGCGCCGAGCACATGGCGCAGGCTCGCGACCAGACCGAACTGCGCGCCCGAGCTGAGCGCCACAACGTTCACCGGCCCCGGCGATATGGACGCGGCCAGTGCAAACGCCGCCATGGAAATCATCAGGTTCATTGCACGTCTCACCCTTCATTTGACTGTGGGGTAAGTGTACGAAGGGCGCACGAGCGGGCGATTGAACAAAACTGACCAATCGCCGACGGTGTGCCTGGTCCAGGGTTCAGGGCTCAGGGTTCAGTCGTGGGCTTGGGTCAGTCGTGGGCCTGGGACAGGGGCCGCGCCACTTCTTCCAGGGATTTGCCTTCCGAGGCCACGCCCCAGATCGCCTGCACCACGGCGGCCAGCAACATCAACGCGGCACCGATCAGATAGCCGAAGAACACCGGGCCCCGCTCATGGGTGTCGATCAACTGGCCGAACAGGGTCGGGCCGACGATGCCGCCCAGCGCCGTGCCGAATGCATAGAACACCGCAATCGCCAGCGCGCGGATCTCCAGCGGGAAGGTTTCGGCGACGGTCAGATAGGCCGAACTGGCCGCTGCCGAGGCGAAGAAGAAAATGATCATCCAGGCGATGGCTTGTTGCGTGACATCCAGAACGCCCTGCTGAAACAGATAGCCGCTAATGGTCAGCAGGACCCCGGACACGGCGTAGGTCAGGCTGATCATCACCCGCCGCCCCACCACATCGAACAGCCGGCCCAGCAGCAAGGGCCCGCAGAAGTTGCCCAGCGCCAGGGGCAGCACGTACCAGCCGATCGACGCCGACGGCACCTGATAGAACTCGGTCAGCACCAGGGCGTAGGTAAAGAAAATCGCGTTGTAGAAAAACGCCTGGGCGGTCAGCAGCGTCAGGCCCACCAGCGCGCGGCGGCGGTAGGTGTTGAACAGCGTGTGGAAAATCTCTTTCAGCGGCGTGTGGTCCCGGGCGTGCAGACGCAAGGGTGGACCCGTTGGCGCGGAGAGGTCGTGGCCCTGACGGCGCAGGCGCTCTTCGATGCCTTCCACGATCTCCCTCGCCTCTTCACCCTGGCCGTGAATCAGCAACCAGCGCGGACTTTCCGGCAGCCACAGGCGCATCAGCAGAATGATCAGGCCGAGCACCGCGCCGATGCCGAAACACAGGCGCCAGCCCATGTCCGCGCCGACCCACGAGGCGTCCAGCAGCACGATGGAGCCGACCGCGCCCAGTGCCGCGCCGATCCAGAAGGTGCCGTTGATGGTCAGATCGACCCAGCCGCGAAACCGTGCGGGCGTGAATTCCTGGATGGTCGAATTGATCGCCGTGTACTCGCCGCCGATGCCCATCCCGGTCAGAAACCGGAACAGCAGGAAACTCCAGACGCTGAAGGAAAACGCCGTGGCGGCGGTCGCGGTGATGTACAGCGCGAGGGTGATGAAGAACAGTTTGCGCCGGCCGAGCCGGTCGGTCAGCCAGCCAAAGAACAACGCCCCCAGCACCGCGCCGCAGATATAGGCGCCGCCGGCCAGGCCGATGTCGGCGTTGGTCAGGTGCAGGACCGGGCTGTCTTTCAGCGCCCCGGACACCGAGCCCGCCAGGGTCACTTCCAGACCGTCGAGCAGCCAGGTGATGCCCAGCGCAAAGACCAGCAACGTATGAAACCGCCCCCAGGGCAGACGATCGAGCCGGGCCGGCAGGTCCGTTTCAAATACTGCGCCTTTGGGGTCTGCCGCTACTGCCTGCACGCTGCTGATCGCCATGAGTCGTCCCCGTGGATCGGAAGTGATCTGTGGGTTCAGAGTTCGCGGGGTGCGTGGGAGTTCAGCGGGGGTGACGGGATCTGTGTCAGCCGCTGAACCTGTGGGACTGAGCTTGCTCAGGAAGAGGCCGGAACAGTCAGCCACTGTCTTCAGTGAGTAAGAGCAAGCCTTCGCGAGCAAGCTCGCTCCCACAGGATCGCGGATCCGACTCGCGGTCTCAGTCATTTTCCCAAGCCTGATTGTTCCCACGCTCCGCGTGGTAACACCGCTCAGGACGCTCCGCGTCCAGCGACATGACGCGGAGCGTCATAGGGCGCGTGCCCACGCAGAGCGTGGGCACGATCAACAACTAAAAGCAGTCACCCGCGGCACCCGCGACAACCTAAAAAAAACCCACCAAACGGTGGGTTTCTTTTTTCAACGGGGCTGCGTGGGTTAGACGTTGAACACTGTCACCAGCTTGGTGTTCAGGTAGGCCTCGATCGCTTCGGTGCCGCCCTCGGATCCGTAGCCGGAATCCTTGATGCCGCCGAACGGCACTTCCACCAGGCCGATGCCCTGGTGGTTGATCGACAGCATGCCGGCTTCGATGCGGGTGCTGAGGATGTGGGTGGTTTTCATCGATGAGGTAAACGCATACGACGCCAAACCGAACGGCACGCGGTTGGATTCCTTGACGGCATCCTCGACCGTGTCGAACGGCACCAGCAGCGCCACCGGGCCGAAGGGTTCTTCGTTCATGATGCGCATTTCGGTGGTCAGCCCGCTGATGACCGTGGGCTGGAAGAAGTAACCCGGTCCTTCGATGGCCTTGCCGCCGACGTGGACCTTGGCGCCCTTGTCGCTGGCGTCCTTGATCAACGCGTTCAACGCCGGGATGCGTCGCTCGTTGGCCACCGGGCCCATGGTCACGCCCTGCTCCAGGCCGTTGCCGACTTTCAGCTCGTGGGTGTGGCCGACGAACTTCTCGACGAATTCATCGAACACCCCGCGCTGGACCAGAATCCGCGTGGGTGACACGCAGACCTGCCCGGCGTTGCGGAACTTGGCGCCGGCCAGCGTGCGCGCGGCCAGGTCGATATCGGCGTCATCGAACACCAGCGCCGGGGCGTGGCCGCCGAGTTCCATGGTCGCGCGCTTCATGTGCTGACCGGCAAGCGCTGCCAGTTGCTTGCCCACCGGGGTCGAGCCGGTGAAGGTGACTTTCTTGATGGTCGGGTGGGCAATCAGGTAGCTGGAAATCTGCGCAGGGTCGCCGTATACCAGGCCGATGACGCCGGCCGGAACGCCGGCATCGACGAACGCACGGACCAGTTCGGCAGGCGACGCCGGGGTTTCTTCCGGGGCCTTGACGATGATCGAGCAGCCGGCCGCCAGCGCCGACGACAGCTTGCGCACCACTTGGTTGATCGGGAAGTTCCACGGCGTGAACGCCGCCACCGGGCCGACCGGTTCCTTGATGACTTTCTGCTCGACCGAGACGTTGCGCGATGGCACCAGACGGCCGTAGGCGCGGCGGCCTTCTTCGGCGAGCCAGTCAATGATGTCGGCGGCGGACAGGGTTTCCATGCGCGCTTCGGCCAGGGGCTTGCCCTGTTCCTGGGTCATGATGTTGGCGATGTGATCGACGCGGTCGCGCAGCAGGTTGGCGGCCTTTTGCATGATTTTGTAGCGGTCGTAGGCCGGGGTGCTGCGCCACGTTTCAAAGCCGCGTTCGGCCGCTGCCAGCGCCTGGTCCAGATCGGCGATGTCGGCGTGGGCCACGGTGCCGAGGGTTTCGCCGTCGGCGGGGTTGATGACATCGAGGGTGCGGCCGTCTGAGCTGGCACGCCATTGACCATCGATGTAGAGCTGAACGTCTGGGTACATGGGGAACTCCAGATGCGCCTCGCGGGGAGGCGGAGGGAAGAAAGGCGCGCTGAACCTGCCGGATGCGCGCCGCTCGCGATCGGATTGGATCGGTTGCGGGACATCCTCAGAGATAGGGGCTGACGAGGCCGTTTTCAATGGCGCTGAACATGAAACTCGCGATTGGCGGTGACTGAGCCTCTTGTGTATGAAGATCAAGATCAAAAGCAGATCAAGGGCTTCCCGGCTAAAGCCGGTCCTACAGTCGACGCCAATCCTGCTGGATGCATGCGATGCATTTAGTAGGACCGGCGTTAGCCGGGAAGAGGCCGGTTTGTTCACCAAAGATGTTGATGGTTCCCACGCTCCGCGTGGTAACACCGCCCCGGACGCTCCGCGTCCTGCAGACGACGCGGGGCGTGTTAGATCAGCATCAGCTGCCGAGCGTAGGCGTGCAGTACCTCGCGCTGGATCATGAAGCTGGCGTATTTGCCTTCGCGCAGGGTGGCGATGAGGCCGGCGCGCTCGAGCTCTTTGGTGTGATGGGAAACGGTCGCGGCGCTGACGGGGTGGATCTTCAGCACTTCGGCGCAGGGCAGCGCCTGTTCACTGTCGCCGATCTGAACCAGAATCCGAAAGCGGCGGCTGTCGGCCAGCGCCCGGGCGATCAATGCGAATTGCGAGTCACTCAACGGGAACTGCTGTGCCGTGCTGTTAATCATTGTGACGCCTCAGTAAAAACCTCCTTGTCCAGAGATACTGCGGAACAAACTCGACAGGCTGATGACGGTCACCATTGATGGCGGTCGACCCTGGCGGTCAACAGTATGGAGGCTTCCGGCAAAAGATGGTTCAGCGCCGTGAGCATTACCTGGAACCACCCGACATTGATCGCTGACCGCGTTAATGTTTTCTGGCATCCTGCGCGCCCTTTTTCCCACGACCGACTGCCATGCCCCGCCCTGCTCTTTGTACACAATCTCCTACCAAACTGTATTTAAGCGTGTGGACATGTTGTACAGTCGGCAATCCTGACCGGCAAGGCAAGATGTCCGCACCGGTCGGAGATGTGTCATCCGCAAAGCCCATGACCCCATAAAAACAAAATGGCAGGCTAACCATGACCGCACCCCGCAACAGCGCCCCGACCCGCTCGGCTTCTGCTTCAGTCTCGTCCAGAACAGACCTCATCTACGGCCTGCATGACCGGCCGCATTTCACCGCCGCGATCTTTGCGGCGTTACAGCACGTGCTCGCCAGTTTCGTCGGCATCATCACTCCCACCCTCATCGTCGGCAGCGTGCTCGGGCTGGACAGTGAAGTGCCGTACCTGATCAGCATGGCGTTGTTCGTGTCCGGGCTGGGCACCTTCGTTCAGGCCAAACGCATCGGCCCGATTGGCTCGGGGCTGCTGTGCCTGCAGGGCACCAGCTTTTCCTTTCTCAGCGTAATCCTCAGCGCCGGGTTTCTGGTCAAGAGTCGCGGCGGCGGCACCGACGAAATCCTCTCGACGATCTTCGGCGTGTGCTTCTGCGCAGCGTTCGTCGAGGTCGCCCTCAGCCAGTTCATCGGCAAATTGCGCAAGCTGATCACCCCGGTGGTCACCGGCACGATCATTACCCTGATGGGCCTGTCGCTGTTGAAAGTGGCCATGACCGACATGGCCGGCGGCTTCGGCGCCAGCGACCTGGGTTCGGCGGCGAACATGGGCCTGGCCGGCCTGGTGCTGATCACCATCGTGGTGCTCAACCGGTTCAATATTCCGTTACTGCGCCTGAGCGCAATCATCATCGGCCTGACCCTGGGCTTCGCCGTCGCCTGGTTCATGGGCCGGGTGGATTTCGCGCAGATGCCCCATGTGCCGGTGATGAGCCTGCCGGTGCCCTTCAAATACGGGTTTTCCTTCGATCTGCTGGCGTTCATCCCGATTGCGGTGATCTTTCTGGTGTCGCCGCTGGAGGCCGCCGGGGACCTCACCGCCAATTCAATGATCTCTCAGCAGCCGGTGAGCGGGCCGGTGTACATCCGCCGGATCAAGTCGGGGCTGCTGGCGGACGGGCTGAATTCGGCGCTGGCGGCGACCTTCAACAGCCTGCCCATGGTGACCTTCGCGCAGAACAACGGGGTGATTCAGCTGACCGGCGTGGCCAGCCGCTACGTGGCGTTTTTCATCGCCGGGATTCTGGTGCTGCTGGGCCTGTTCCCGATCATCGGCGCGGTGCTGCAACTGATGCCGAAGCCGGTGCTGGGTGGCGCAACGCTGATCATGTTCGGCACGGTCGCGGTGGCCGGGATCAAGATCCTCTCGGAGGCCGGTCTGCATCGGCGCAATATGCTGATCGTGGCGATTTCCCTGGGCATGGGCCTGGGCGTCGCGGCCGTGCCGGAGGTTTTGCGCGAGCTGCCCAAGGCGCTGCACAACATTTTCGAATCGCCCATCACCGTCGGCGCGTTCTGCGCGATCATCCTCAACATCTTTCTACCGGAGGAATACCAGGAGCCGGAGCTCACGGAATTCGACCCGGAAGCTGCCACGCTTAAGGTGCTGCAGGATCCGCCCCCTAGCCCTGCCGCGGGACCTGACGCAGAACCTCTCCCGACGCGCGGGGTCGCACACTTGAATCGTCATGACGTTTGAAGGGGCGTGTTGCGCCCCAACTGCCTGCCACGGGAGTCACCGATGCCGCTACGCCCGATCCGCACCCTCCTCGCCGGCCTGACCCTGGTGCTCGCACTCAGCGCCTGCGCGCTGTTTCCCAACCGCGATCCGCTGAACATCAACGTAGTGGGCATCGATCCCCTGCCCGGCCAGGATCTGGAAATCCGCTTCGCCGTGAAGCTGCGCCTGCAAAACCCTAACGACACCGACATCCAGTACGACGGTGTGGCGCTGAATCTGGACGTCAACGGCCGCTTGCTTGCCTCTGGCGTGAGCGACCAGAAAGGCACGATCGGGCGGTTCTCCGAAGGCGTGTTGACGGTGCCGGTCACCGTGTCAGCCTTTGCCGCACTGCGCCAGGCGGTGGGCCTTGCCGATCAGCAGCGCCTGGACAACCTGCCCTACGAGCTGCACGGCAAGCTGGCCGGCGGACTGTTCGGCACGATGCGCTTCGAGGACAGCGGCACGCTGAACCTGCCGAAACCGGCCAGCGGCACTTGGTGATGGCGGATTGGCAGAACGTCGCTAGGTACTTTCCCGACCGATCAACCGGCACTCCAGCAGATTCAACCGCTGAAAGACCTCGTCCGTGACAATCACACCCAGCCGTTGCAGCACGCGCTCGGCAGCGAGCACACCGATCTGGAGCGCCGGCGGCTTGATCGTGCTGAGGCTAGGCATGAGCATTTCGGCGAAGGGGTAATCGCCGAAACCCAGCATCGCGCAGTCACCCGGAATGCTTACCCCTGCACGCTGGGCCGCGAGCAAACCGCCGGCAGCCAGGTTGTCGTTGGCGAAGAAGATCGCATCGGGAGGCGTGGCCCGCTGCATCAGCTCGGTGAGCGCCTGCTTGCCGGCTTCGAACGGCGCGAGATCGCCCGCCGGGGTGAAAATCTGCGGGCTGACCCCGGCCTCCCCCAGCGCCTGCACATAACCGGCGCACCGTTCTTGCGCGCTAAAGTCCCCCGCCGCACTGTTGAGCACGAACGCAATTCGCTGATAGCCGCGCTGCAGCAGATAACGCGCGCCAGTGACCCCGACCTCGTGATGGGAAAAGCCGATCTGGATCGGCGCGCGGTCGGGCTGGTAGTCCCAGGTTTCGATCAGCGGAATGTCCGTCGCCGCGAGCATCTTCTCCGTGGCCTCACTGTGGAAGTGACTGGTGACCACCAACGCAGCGGGTGACCAGCCGAGAAACGCGCGGATCGCTCGCTCTTCCTGCTCGGTGGAGAAGTAGCTCGACGCCAGCAGTAACTGATAGCCGTGCCGGGCCAGGGTGTCGCTGAAGCCCTGGATGGTGTCCGCAAAAATCGGCCCGGAGATGTTCGGCACCACCATCGCCACGATCCTGCCCTTGGCCGACGCCAGCCCTCCGGCGACCAGATTGGGCACGTAACCCAGTTCGGCAACGGCGGCCGCGATGCGCTGACGATGCTCGTCGGACACCTGATCCGGCTGATTGAAATAGCGCGACACGGTCATCGTCGATACGCCGACGTGGCGAGCAACCGCGTCCTGAGTGACGCGCCCGGCACCGCGCCGCTTGCGTGGGGGATCTGGTGTGTCACTCAAAACGCCCGCTCCTGGCAAAAGCCTGGTTATAACCAGAGATTATTTAAAGCTGATTTTTCAGTATTGGACGGTCTATTCGCCGATTACCGATACTGGCGATGTTAGCGCTAACTGACAGTATCAGCTACTCGCTTGAGCGAATGCCCACCTTTCTGCCGCGCAGCACACCAGTGGCCGCAGAGCCACCTTCCGACAAGCATTCATCAGCGAGCAACGATCATGCGACAAACCGGGGCGTTCCATTCACCGAGTCACCTTAGTCAGGCCATTGCCACGGCATTAGCGCTGTGTGCGCTGCCGGCCTTCGCCGCGGACGTGTCCACAGCGTCGCCAATGGCGGAGCAAGCACCCGAAACCGCCACCCTCCAGGCGGTCACGGTCACCGCCACCCGCCGGGAAGAACCGCTGCAGCAGGTCCCGGTCGCCGTCACGGTACTGGACGGCGAACAGCTGGAGCGTGACAACCGCAACGGCGTCGCCAGCGTCGCGCAGCAAGTGCCTGCGCTGAATTTCCGCACCGGTGCCTCGAACAAGGACACTTCATTGTTCATGCGCGGCGTCGGCACCATTTCCACCTCTCCGGGCGTCGAGCCGACTGTCGCGACGGTGGTGGACGGCGTCGTCTACGCGCGTCCCGGCCAGGCGACCCTGGACCTGCTGGACCTGGAGCGCATCGAAGTCCTGCGTGGCCCCCAAGGCACGCTGTTCGGCAAGAACGCCTCGGCCGGTGTGCTGAACATCGTCAGCAAGGCGCCCACCGCAGAGACCCACGGCTACATCGATCAGTCGTACTACAGCGGCAATGAAAGCCGCACCCGTTTCGGCATTGGCGGCAGCCTGATTCCCGATACGCTGAAAGCCTCGGTCACGACCCTGTTCGGCACCTACGACGGCAACGTGCACAACAAGGCCAACGGGCAGGAGGTCAACGGCTACAACCACAAAGGCGCGCGCGGCAAGCTGGAGTTCACCCCCAACGAAGACGTCAAACTGACGGTCATCGGCGACTACATGCAGTCCCATGACGACACTCCCAACGGGGTCATCAGCCAAGCGCTGACACCTGCCTTCGCCAACGCGCTGTCGCCGGTGCGCGCCAGCAACGACAACCGCGATCTGGTCAGTGACTACCGCAGCCATGTCGACGACATCAACAAAGGCTTGTCGGCGCAACTGGACTGGAACCTGGGCGATTACACGCTGACCTCGATCACCGCCTGGCGCGGCTGGAACAACACCCAGTGGCAGGATGGCGACCGACTGGCCAACGTCAGCGCCGCCTTCCCCGGCACCGAAGACAAGGGCGATCTGGATTTCAATCAGTACTCCCAGGAGCTGCGACTGGCCTCGCCGGAAGGGCAGTTCCTCGAGTACGTCGGCGGCCTGTATTACATGCACGGCAAGGACGACGAAAGCTACCGCCGCACGCTGATCACGCCCACCGCGACCAACACCGGCGTCGCCGACTACAGCACCACCAGCGACAGCTACGCGGTGTTCGGCGAAAGCACGCTGAATTTCACCCCGGCGTTTCGCGGCATCGCCGGTCTGCGCTGGACCCACGACGACCTGGAATACGATCACCGCCGCGTGTCGACGTCCGCTACTACGGTCAGCGGCATTCAGCCCGGCACCAGCAGCTCCGGTTCGGTGGACGAAGACGGCTGGTCCGGGCGGCTGGGCGTGCAATATGACCTGAGCGATTCGGTCATGGCTTACCTCACCTACTCGCGCGGCTACAAAGGCCCGGCTTACAACGTGTTCTTCAACATGCAGCCCCGGGACACCGGCGCCCTCAAACCCGAGACCTCCAACAACTGGGAGCTGGGCATCAAGGCCACCACCTGGAACCACCGCCTGACCACCAACGTCGCGGTGTTCCACAGCGAGTACAGCAACTATCAGGCGAACTTCTTCGACAGCGTCGCGGGCCAGGTGGTGACCCGGCTGATCAACGCCGGCAGCGTCAGCACCGAAGGGGTCGAGGCCGACTACGCCTTGCAGGCCACACGCAACCTGAAGTTCTCCGGCGCCATCGCCTACACCAAGGCGCGCATCGACCAGTTCAGCTGCCCGACGGGCGCCGCGGCGTCCTGTGACGTGAACGGCAAGACGCTGCCCTACGCGCCGGACTGGAAAAGTTACGTACGCGCCGATTACACCATCCCGCTGGACAACGGGCTGGACATCGAACTGGGCACTGACTACAGCTGGCAGAGCGAAGTGCAGTACGACATCAGCCAGAACCCGGACACCAAACAGGGCGCCTACGGCCTGTGGAACGCCAGCGCAGCCGTGGCCGATTACAGCAATGGCTGGCGCGTCGCGGTGCTGGCGAAAAACCTCACCGACAGATCCTATTCCCCCCTGCTTGCCAGCGGCACGGGCTACATCTACCGCGCCGTGCCACGGGACGACGAGCGCTACTTCGGCGTGCAAGTGCGCAAGGATTTCTGAACATGGGCGAACCGTCACAAGGACACTGCATGAAAGGCATCGGCAATGAGCACTGAATCCCGCCACACACACACTGAGCCCCGGCAGATGAAACTGGGCGCGTTCCTGATGGCCACCGGTCACCACGTTGCGGCGTGGCGCCACCCGGACGTGCCGGCCAACGCGGGCCTTGACTTCAAGCACTACAAACACCTGGCGCAGGTGGCCGAAGCAGCGAAGTTTGACACGCTGTTCATCGCCGACAGCGTGGCGGCCGCGACGGGAGACGCCGCCAGCTCCATGGCGCGTTCGGACCACTTCGAACCCCTGACGCTGGTTTCGGCGTTGAGTGCGGTCACCGAGCGCATCGGCCTGATCGTCACCGCCACCACCAGCTACAACGAGCCCTTTCACATCGCCCGTAAATTCGCCTCCCTGGATCACCTGTCCGGAGGCCGTGCGGGCTGGAACCTGGTGACGTCGGATGCCGCCGCCGAAGCCCTGAATTTCGGCCGCGACGAGCACATCGACCACGCCGAGCGCTACAGCCGCGCCCGGGAGTTTCATCAGGTGGTGACCGGATTGTGGGACAGCTGGGACGACGACGCTTTCGTGCGGGACAAGGCCAGTGGCGCGTATTACCGCCCTGACGGCCTCCACGTGCTGGATCATCAGGGTGAGCACTTCAAGGTCAAAGGCCCGCTCAATGTGGCCCGCTCGCCCCAGGGTCAGCCGGTGGTGGTTCAGGCCGGCTCGTCGGAGGCCGGTCGCACGCTGGCGGCGCAGACTGCCGAAGTGGTATTCACCGCTCAGCCTTCGCTGGCCGCTGCCCAGGCGTTCTATCAAGACCTGAAGTCTCGGGCCGTCGGGTTCGGCCGAGACCCCGACACGCTCAAGATTATGCCCGGCATGTTCGTAGTCGTCGGTGACAGCGAGGCCCAGGCCCGGGACAAATTCGAGGCATTCCAGGCGCTGGTTGAGCCCCGCGTGGGTGTCGCGTTACTGGGAAGAATGCTGGGCAATTTCGACCTCTCGGGTTACCCGCTGGACGAACCCTTGCCCGCGCTGCCATTGACCCGGAGCGGCCAGCAAAGCCGCCAGGCCCTGCTCTCGCAACTGGCGCAGGACGAGAACCTGACCCTGGCCCAGCTAGGACGAAAAATCGCCGGCGGTCGAGGCCACTTCAGTGTGGTCGGCACCCCGAGTCAGATCGCCGATCAGTGGCAGATATGGTTCGAGCAGGGCGCGGCCGACGGCTTCAACGTGCTGGTGCCGCACTTGCCGGGCGGGCTGGAAGACGTCGCGCACAAGGTGATTCCGGAGCTGCAGCGGCGCGGCTTGTTCCGACAGGACTACACCGGCAGCACCTTGCGCGAGCACCTGGGTTTGCCGCGTCCGGCCAACCGCTTCAGCGCGCCGCCAGGCCATCGCCCTGCACACAGAAACCAAGAGGGTTTGAAAGGATGAAGACATTGCGCACATTGGGCAGCGCATTGCTGGCCGTGATCGGGATCAACCTGGCCTGCGCGAACGTCGCGTCCGCAGCCGACTCATCCGACCCGGCCGAGTTGCGCATCGGGTATCAGAAGGGCTCGATTGCGTTGGTGCTGGCCAAGGAACAGGGGCTGCTGGAGAAGCGCTTCCCGAATACCCACGTGCAGTGGATCGAATTCCCGGCCGGGCCGCAGATGCTGGAGGCGTTGAATATCGGGGCGTTGGACGTGGGCTCCACCGGCGACATTCCGCCGCTGTTCGCCCAGGCCGCCGGCGCCGATCTGCTCTACATCGGCGCCGAGCCCGCCAAGCCGCAGGCTGAAACCCTGCTGGTCGCGGCCGACAGCCCGCTGCATCAGGTGGCGGACTTGAAGGGCAAAAAGGTGGCATTCCAGAAAGGCTCCAGCTCGCACAACCTGATCCTCCGCGCCCTGAACCATGCCGGGTTGAAGTACACGGACATTCAGCCGGTCTACCTCAGCCCGGCCGATGCCCGCGCGGCATTTGAGCAAGGCAGCGTCGATGCCTGGGCGATCTGGGAACCGTTTTCGTCGCTGGCCCTGAGCGGCGGTCGCGCCCGGCTGTTGGCGGACGGCACCGACCTGGGACTGTCCGGGCCGATCTACACGGCCAGACGTTCGTACGCCAGTGGGCACGGGGCGTTCATCAACGCATTGCTTGAACAGCTGACGAATGCCGAAGCGCTGACCCGCAGCCAGCGGCAGCTGAGCCTGGACGTGCTGACGCGGTCGATGGGGCTGCCCCAGGCGGTGATAGCCCGCTACATGGACAACCGCCCTGCCTCACCGATCCTGCCGATCACCCCGCAGATCATTGCGGCGCAGCAGCAGACGGCCGATCTGTTCTTCGAAAACCATTTGCTGCCCAAACGCATTGACGTGAGCGCAGCGGCCAGGCCGTAGCCGTACGCTGTCAGTGGGACCGGCTTTACGGTTTTAGTGGGACCGGCTTTAGCCGGGAAGGCGTCCGACGGGCTAAACCGAAACCTACCCCCGCGCCGCTGCCACCAGTCGATTGACCTCGGCGCGCACCATGTTGGCGTACTCCGGCGGCGACATGGCGTCGAGCTCACCGCGCACCCACTCCGACCATTTGCCCTTGCGCTTGGCCCGTTCGCCCATCAGCCGGGCGGCGTCACCTTTGGCCTTGCCCAGATTGCTCTGCCACAGATCGAACAGGCGGGACTTTTCGTCCTCGATCGCGGCACGTTCCGGAAGGGTTTTATTGGCCAGGTTGTAGCTCATGGTATGTACCTCGGTGGTCAAAACGAAACGCATAAACGGAGCCGGTGACGGGCTCGAAAAACGTCAGCATCTTACACCCGCCGACCGTGAATCCCGACCCCATTACGCGTACTTTTTGCCGGCTGGGGGAAAAGCGCTGCAACTTTTCAGGCGCTCAAAACTCCATTGCACACTGCCATAACCACTGAAAGGAAATTTGCCATGGCTCGTAAAACTGCTGCCCAAAACGCCGCTGTCGAACAGATCAAGGATCAAGCGTTCAGCGAACTGGCCGCCCTCATTGAAGAGTCCGACAAACTGCTCAAAGACAGCGCCTCCCTGGTCGGCGAAGAAGCCGATACCGTGCGTGCGCAACTGAGCCAGAAACTCAAGCAGGCGCTGGAATCCGTGGGCAGCGTGCGCGAACGCGCCAAGCCAGCCGTTGATGCCACCGAAAACTACATCGGCGGCCACCCATGGCAGACCGTGGCAGTCTCGGCAGGCTTTGGTCTGGTGGTGGGTCTGTTGCTGGGCCGTCGTTGATTAACGACGTCTGACCTGGTAGCAAGATTGAATTTGGCCGGGGCGTCGCGTGATGCCACCGGCTTCAAACCCTCAAGACCTCGGCGCGATCACTTCCAGCTGTGACAGGCGATGGCCCTTGACCATCGCGGCATCGATCTCTGTCTTGGCCTTCTCGGCATCCGCCTGAGACTCGAACGGTCCGATCATCACCACTTCCCTGCCATCGACCTTCACCACGTAAGACGGGTAATGGTGCTCGACCAGCCAGTAGGTCATGTCGCTCAGCGCTTCTTTCAAATGGACACGAATGGTCCATTGCTGCGAAGCCGGCGTCGGTGCTTCCGCGGTCGAATCAGTGCTCGGAACCTGGGCGGGCGTCGCCGGCTTGCCACCATCACAACCCGCCAGCATCAACACCGCCACCATCATTGCCATCTTGCGCACGTCTGTCGCTCCTCGTTTGAAGTGGCGGGAGTCTATCACCGCAGACAGGCGGGAGTTGTAACGGCCCGACGCTACACCGCCGGGCTGCAGCAGTGGACCCGCATTCAAGCCTCCCCGCTCACAAAGCCCTGAAAAGTTTGCTGCCCGCTCCACAAATAACCGAACCCGATGATGGCACTGTGGTCAATCTCTCAAGTCATTTCCCAGGCGTACCCTTCATGGCGTTCACTTCAGCTAATGCGAGCCTGCGCTTCGCCGACAGTGTATCGTTGCCAGCCCGCCACCCAGGCGCGCAATCCACGAAAGCCGATCTATCGTGAACACACCCATGACTCCCGCGACGCCCGCGCCGATGACTGACACCCCTCACCGCCAGGCTCATGCATTCGGACAGCCGCCCGCTCCAGCGATCGCCGAGGCGCAGACCCGCGCCGATCAGTGGATCATCTGTGAGCATTGCGACTCGGTCTATGAGGCCCTGCCCCTGAACAAAGGCGAGGCTGCCTACTGCCTGCGCTGCGCCGCGATTCTTCGCCGCAGTCACCGGATGACCGTCGAGCAACTGCTCGCCCTGACCATCGCCGCCTGCGTCCTGTTCATCTTCGCCAACGTATTCCCGGTCATCAGCATCAGCATGCAGGGCCTGCACAACGAGGTGACGCTGTGGGGATCGGTTCAGGCGCTGGCCCAGGGGCAGATCACACTGATCGCGCTGGTCGCGGGACTGGCCATCATTCTCGCGCCAGCGCTGCAGATTGCCTTGCTGTTCTGGGTACTCGCCCACGCCCATCGCGGCGAGATCGCCCCCGGCTTCAAGATATGCATGCGCACCCTCGAACATTTGCGGCCCTGGAGCATGCTGGAGGTGTGCCTGCTGGGGATTCTGGTGGCCATCGTCAAACTGGCGGGCATGCTGGACGTGCACGCGGGCGTCGGCCTCTGGGCCATGGCGATGCTGATGGTGCTGATCGTACTGATCGCTGGCAAAGACATCCGCCGTCTGTGGGACGAATTGGGAGTCGGACCTGAATGAACGGCATTCCCTACGCCCGCGAGTACAACGTCACCCTGTGTCACATCTGCAGTTACGTCTGCCCGGAAGACGCCCATGAATGCCCGCGCTGCGATTCACCGGTGCATCGGCGCAAGCCCAACAGCCTGACGCGGACCTGGGCCTTTCTGATTGCGGGGCTGATCTTCTACCTCCCGGCCAACCTGTTGCCGGTGATGTACACGACCATGCTCGGCAGCAGCAGCGAGAACACCATCATGAGCGGGGTCATCGAGTTCGCCGAAGGCGGCTCGTGGGACATCGCCATTCTGATTTTCATCGCCAGTGTGGTCGTGCCCTGCATCAAGTTTCTGGTGCTGGGGCTGTTACTGATCACGTGCCAGCGCCGCAGCACTTGGGCGATGCGCGAGCGTTCGCGGTTGTTCCGCTTCATTGAACTGATCGGCTACTGGTCCATGCTCGATGTGCTGGTGGTGGCGCTGGTGGCAGCGCTGGTGCAGTTTCGCGGGCTCAGCACCATCGAGCCGCGCCTTGGCATTCTGTTTTTTGGTTTGGTGGTGGTGATGACCATGCTTGCCGCCATGACGTTCGATCCCCGGCTAATCTGGGACGCAGAGGTTGAAGATGTCCGATAACACCCTACCCCCCTCCCCGCCGACCCGACCGCAGGTCAAGGCCCGCAAGGTGCGCGTTTCGCTGGTCTGGCTGGTGCCGATCGTCGCAGCCCTGATCGGCCTGTCGATGGTGGTTCATGACTTCCTCAACGTCGGCCCCAAAGTGGTGGTGAGCTTCCTCACGGCCGAGGGTCTGGAAGCCAAGAAAACCCAGGTCAAGTACAAGAACGTGGTCATCGGCATGGTCACCGACATCGAACTCAGCGATGACCGCACCCACGTGCTGGCGAGCATCGACCTGAACCAGTCGGCCGCGCCCTTCACCCGCGCCGACACGCAGTACTGGGTGGTGCGTCCGCGCATCGGCGCCCACGGCGTCACCGGCGTCGACACCCTGTTGTCGGGTGCTTTCATCGGCGCTGACGCCGGCAGCTCGGAAGAAACCAAAAAAGACTTCACCGGTCTGGAAACCCCGCCGGCCGTGACCTTCGGCGAGAAAGGCAAGCGCTTCATTCTGCACACCGACGACCTTGGCTCTCTGGACATCGGCTCGCCGGTGTACTTCCGCCGCATTCAGGTGGGTCAGGTGGTGGCCTACGAACTGGCGAAGGACGGCAAGGGCGTGGACGTCGAAATCTTCGTCGGCGCGCCAAACGATCAATTCGTCCTCGACGATTCACGCTTCTGGAACGCCAGCGGGGTAGACGTCACCCTCGGTGCTTCGGGCCTGAAAGTGTCGACCCAGTCCATGGCCTCGATCCTCTCCGGCGGTATCGCCTTCCGCGAACCCAAATACAGCCCGGACGCCAAGCCAGCAAACGGCAACGCCGAATTCAAACTGTTCGAAGACCAGGCCACTGCACTGGCGCCGCCCGATGGCGAACCCAAATACATCCGCATGCGCTTCAACCAGTCGCTGCGCGGCCTGGTGGTCAATGCGCCGGTGGACTTCCTCGGCGTCAACGTGGGCCGCGTCGTGTCGGTGGACCTCGATTACGACCCGGCGACGGGCACGTTCCCCGGCATCGTTGGCGCGGTGATCTATCCGCAACGTCTGGGCGCAGCCAATGACAAGCTGAAGCAGCAGGCCGGCGGTGGCGATGACGAAGAACAGACCTCCAGGATCCTCGGCCAGTTCGTCGAGCGCGGACTGCGGGCGCAGGTGCGCACCGGCAACCTGCTGACCGGCCAGCTTTACGTCGCGATGGATTTCGATCCGAAAGCGGCGAAGGTTGCCTACAACGCCAAGGCACGGCCGCTGGAGATCCCGACAGTGCCCGGCAGCTTCGACAAACTGCAGGAGCAGTTGCAGGCGTTCGTCGACAAGCTCGGCAAAATCCCCCTCGACGACCTGGCGAAGAACCTCAACGGCAGCCTGATCGAACTTCAGAAAACCATGAAGCAGGTCAACAGCGACGTCTTGCCTCAGATGCGCGGCGCCTTGCAGCAAGCGCAGAAAACCCTGGGCACGGCCAACGAAGCGCTGTCGGATGACTCGCCAGCACGTCAGCAACTGGGTCAGGCCATGGACGAAGTCCAGCGCACGGCGCGCTCGGTTCGCGTGTTGACCGACTTCCTCAGCCGCCATCCCGAATCCCTGATTCGCGGTCGCACCGGCGATGCGGCGCCAGGCTCGTACAAAGGATCTTCCTCTTCCCGCGAAATCGCTCCGGAGCCTGCTCAATGACCTTGCGTAACTCTCTTCTTGCCCTGGCCTGCGTGCTGGGGGTGACAGCCTGTGCTTCCACGCCAACCCATTACTACACGTTGATCGCGCCCGCGACCCAGGCTCCGGGGAATGCAAGTCCGGCGCCCTTCCAGTTTGAAATGCAGGCGGTGCTCATGGCGGTGCAGGTCGATCAGCCGCCGCTGGTCATCCGCCAGGGCAACGGCAGTCTGGCGATTCTGGAGAATGAGCGCTGGGGCGCGCCGTTGGGCGATGAGTTCCATGACGCGTTGACCGGCCAGCTCGAACGCCGCTTCGGGTCCCGAGACCTGGCGGGCTTGCCTAAACAAAGTGACCAGCCAGTGCTGTCGGTTCGCACTGACGTACGTCGCTTTGAGTCGGTACTGGACCAATACGCACTGATCGACGTGGTCTGGAACCTGAGCCTGCGCGGCAGCGGTGCCGGTCCGGGTAGCAAGCGGCAGACCCTCACCTGCAGCAGCGTCATTCGGCAACCGGCGGGCACCGGCATGGAAAGTCTGGTGGTCGCACACCAGAAGGCTGTCTCGACGTTGGCCGATACCATCGCCCGCACCGCCACACAATGGGCGCGCCAATCCGACGCCCGCTGCCCGTCCTGACATCGAAAAAGCCGGGGCTCCAAGCCCCGGCCGTTCGCCGACCCGCCCTTTTCTCAGGACACTATTCAAAAACGCCCGCAAGTGACATCAAAAAGTCTTCATTGGGATAGTTATCATACAACTGTTTGAGAAAACTCCTACAAGCCGGTATGTTTGGATCCTCTTTCCCACCGGATGGCAGTATTGTTCGGAGTGAATAGATAAAACCGCCTAAGCTGCACCCGTTTGCGTTGATCTGCTCATGCTCCTGTCGAGTCGATCCAGGAAGTCGCAACCAGCAGCTTAATGTCAGGGATCGTCAAATGGAGTTGAGCACATGAAAGGCATTGGCCTGAGACTCAGGCAGGAACGCAACAGACTGAAGCTGTCACAGAGCGCATTGGGCGCAATCGGAGGCGTCGAGACCAACGCGCAGGGTAATTACGAGAATGGCACCCGGTCGCCGAAAGCCGATTATCTGCTACGCATCGCCGAGGCCGGTGTCGACCTGAACTACGTCATGAGTGGCAACAGAGCATCGCCGGACGCAGTAAACAGATCACTGGTGATCGATCCTGAGGAAAGGCCGGATGTCTATCCCCATTTGACCAAAGTCACCCATCAGCTGCACCGTAATTTATACGGACTCATTGAGGCATCGCTGCAGCTGACGCAACTCATCGAAGTGCGCAACCACGACGCCCGGTTCAGCGAGGCAAAGGTGCAGCTGGAGACGATCCGGGTTGAAGCGCAGTCGCTGGCCCAAGCCACTATGAAGTTGATCTTCGAGACCTCGAAGCTGGTATAGGGCGGCTTCGCAGGAGATGAGGCTGTGTGGGGGACACCTCCCCACACAGCAAACGACTGAGGACTTCGAATCAGCGACGCTTCAACCGGTCGATGATCACCGCGAGCAACAGGATCGTGCCGCGAATCACATACTGGTAAAACGTGTCGATATTCTTCAGGTTCATGGCGTTCTCGATGATTGCCAGAATCAACACCCCGGCGATGACATGGCGAATCATGCCGATGCCGCCGCTCAGGGACACCCCGCCCAGTACGCACGCGGAAATCACCGTCAGCTCGAAGCCCTGACCGATCATGGGCTGACCCGAGGTCATGCGCGAGGCCAGCACCACGCCGGCCAGCGCGCCAATCAAGCCGTGCACGGCGAAGATGATGATCTTGGTCCGGTCGACGTGAACGCCTGCCAGCAACGCCGCTTCCTGGTTGCCACCGATGGCCAGCGTGTTGCGGCCGTAGGTGGTGTAATTCAGCAGCCAGCCGAAGAATACAAAGCACACGATCGTGATCAGGATCGGCACCGGCACGCCGAACAGCTGACCGTTGCCGAACACGAAGAAGGCCTCGTCGCCAACGCCCACCGCTTTACCGTTGGAGAAGATGTAGGCCAGGCCCCGGACGATCTGCATGGTCGCCAGTGTGGTGATCAGCGCGTTGATGCGCAGCTTGGCGATGACGATGCCGTTGATCAGCCCGACCAGCAAACCCATGGCCAGCGCCGCCGATACGCCCAGAAACACGCTGTCGGTGTCGCGAATCACGATCCCGGCAATGACGCCAGAGCATGCCAGCACCGAACCGACCGACAGGTCGAAATGCCCGGAGGCCAGGCAGTAGAGCATGGTGCACGCGGCGATGCCGACCGTGGAAATCGCCAGGCCCAGGCCGCGCATGTTCAGTGGCGACATGAAGTTGTCGATCAGCAGCGCACAGAGCACAAAAATGCCCAGGGCGGCCATGAGCATGGCCCAGTCGTCGACGAATCGACGCAGATTCATGCCTTGGCGGGGAGCCGTCAGGCTGGATTCGGTAGACATACGCACCTCGTTCTTATTTTTCATAGCCAGTGTTCATAGCCAGGTTCAACCGCGCGTACGCGGCAATGCCAGTTGCAGAAGACGCTGTTCATTAGCCTCTTCGCGGGACAGCTCGCCGGTGATGGCGCCTTCACTCATGACCAGAATCCGATCGGAAATCCCCATAACCTCCATCAGGTCGCTGGACACCACGATGACCGCGATGCCATGGGCGGCGAGGTTGTGGATGATCTGATAGATCTCGGATTTCGCGCCGATGTCGATGCCGCGGGTGGGCTCGTCCAGCAGCAGGACCTTCATGGGCATCGACAGCCAGCGCCCCAGAATCGCCTTCTGCTGATTGCCACCTGACAGAAACAGCATCTGCTGCTCAGGCGAAGGCGTCTTGACGTTCATCGACTTGATCTGATGCCGGGCGTTGTCACGCTCCCAGCGCCCCTGGATCAGGCAACCCAGGCTGACGTGCCGAGGCCGCGCGCCGATGTTGATGTTTTCGGCGACGCTGGACAGCGGCACGATGCCTTCTTTCTTGCGGTCTTCCGGGCACAACAGAATGCCGGCGTCGATGGCGTCCCGAGGCGAACGCAGGTTCAGCGGCTTGCCTTCCAACTGCAAGGTTCCGGCCTGACTGCGCGTCAGCCCCGAGAGCATGCGAAACATCTCCGTTCGACCGGCACCGACCAGGCCGAAGAAGCCGAGGATCTCGCCCTTCTCCACCGCAAAACTGGCGGGCTCCTGCAGGCCCGGGCCCATCAGGCCGGTCACTCGCAGGCTCGGTCCCTGATGTTGGCGGGTCCGGTAGTTGTAGATGTCCTGGATGTCGCGCCCGACCATGCAGGTCACCAGGCGGTCATGGTCCAGATCGGCCATGTCCTCGAAGGTGCGGACGAAGCGGCCGTCCTTGAACACGGTCACGGCGTCACAGACGCGGAAGATTTCTTCCATGCGGTGAGAGACATAGAGAATGACCCGACCTTCGTCCCGCAGCCGGATGATGATCGCCATCAGCCGATCGATCTCCCGCGCCGAGAGGCTGCTGGTGGGCTCGTCGAAGGCGATGACGTGGGCATTGCGCGACATGGCCTTGGCGATTTCCACCAGTTGCCGCTGCCCCAGGGAGAGATCACCCAGGCGCGTGGTCGGGTCGATCTCGTCGGCCAGGCCTTTGAGCAGCTCCCGCGCGCGACGAACCATGGCCCGACGGTTGATCATGCCCCAGCGATTGGGCATGTGACCGAGCAGCAGGTTTTCCGCCACCGACATTTCCGGAACCAGGTGCAGTTCCTGGTGAATCACCGCGACGCCGGCCGCGATGCTGTCTGCGGTGGATTTGAACGCCAGATGCTGATCGCCGATCTGCAGATCGCCGCTGTTGGGCTGGTACGAGCCGCCGAGAATCTTCAGCAGCGTCGATTTACCTGCGCCGTTCTCGCCCATCAGCGCGTGGACGCTGCCTGGCCGAGCTTCAAAATTGATGTCTGACAGCGCCTTCACACCGGGGAAGGTTTTGCCGATCCCGTTGAAACGCAGGCTGCCGCCGTGCTGAACCTGTTGCTGAACCGATGCCTGTTGCATGAACCACCTCCACCCCGCCCCACCCTTGCCGGGTGGGACGGGGCCTCGCAGATATCCGCCTGATTTTCAGGCGTCCCGACTCGACTGCCGCGCTTACTTGTACAGACCGATCTTGGTCAGCACGTCCTTGAAGTTGGCGCGGGTGATCAGCGTCACGTCGTCCATCGCGGTGTATTTCGCAGGTTCTTTGCCGGTGGTGACCCACTCGTACATCTGCAGGGCGGTGTTGTAGCCTTCTTTGTCGGGGCTGGGCAGCATCGATCCGAAGAAGCCGCTTTCCTTCTTCTTCAGCTCGTCGATGGCGTCAGTCCCGTTGATGCCGATGCCGATCACGTTGGCCGCGGTGAAGCCAGCACCCGCTGTGGCGCGCACGCCGCCCAGAACGGTGTTGTCGTTCATGCCGCCGATGATAAGGTTTTTCGCCCCGCTTGGCAGTTTCGGCAGGGCCGCACCGGTGGAGTCCATACTGCCTGGCACGTCGAGGGTTTTCTGCGGCGCGAAGAGGATGTGATCCTCAGGCAGACCGGCTTTCTTCAAGGCGTCCACCGAACCGTCGGTGCGCTTCTTGCCGGTGTCCAGCTCGTTGTAGGTGTTGATGATCGCGTAGGTTTCTTTCCAGTCCCACTTGCGGTTCTTCGCTTCGTCGGCCATGGCCGCGCCCTGTTTCTGGCCGACTTCGAACGCGGCCATCCCCAGATACGGCACGTCTTCCATAAACTTGCCTTTGGCGTCGACGAACCGGTCATCGACAGCCATGACTTTCAAATCGTTGGCCTTGGCTTTGGCGACGATGGATGGGCCGAGGGAAACATCAGGCGGGCAGATGACAAAACCCTTGGCGCCGTTGGCGGCGAGGCTGTCGATGGCAGAAAGGGTTTTTTCACCGTCGGGAACGGCGATTTTGATGACTTCGAATCCGTGGTCTTTACCGGCCTTTTCGGCGAACTGCCATTCGGTCTGGAACCAGGGCTCTTCAGCCTGCTTGACCAGAAAACCGATCTTGACTTTTTCGACGTCAGCGGCGGACACACCGGCGCTCATGCCCAGAATGGCGGTGGCAACAGCAGCACAGCACAGGGAACGAATCCCGTGGCGACTCAACATAGCTAACTCCTTATTTTTATTGACTAGCTACAGCGTTCAGCAGTGAGTGTCAGAGCGGCATGCAGCAGAAAACACCGCGCGCCGATCGACTGAAAACAGTCATATCATATTATCAATGAAGCCTATGTAACCGAGTGTCACACCTCGACGACGCAAGGTTTGGCTCACCCCGCAAAGCGGTGCGAGGCCATGCCCTTGATGCCGATTTCCATCTGAATCACAGCTCCATCCAGCGCCAGCGCGCCTTCTGCAGTTCGCGCGCTGGTGACAAACAACGTGGTCATGTCCGGCCCGCCGAATACGCAGCTGGTCGGGTGACTGACCGGCAGTTCGACGATCCGGTCAACGCTGCCATCGGGGGCAAAACGGATCAGGCAGCCGCCACCCCAGCGGGCGTTCCAGACAAAACCGTCTTCGTCCATCGCCGAGCCATCGGGCGCACCGCGAGAATGCTCATGGGCCCAGACCTCGCGGTCGCCCAAAGAGTGATCGTCGTTGATCGGGTAACGATAGATCACGCCGTCCAGAGTATCGGCGGTCAGTACGACAGAATCGTTTTCTGGCCAGACCAGCGTGTTGACGATGCCTTGCCCACTGAGCAGAGGCGCGACTGAGGCATCACCGTCGACGCGGTAAAGCCCGCCGGATCGACGCTCGATCGGCAGGTCACCGCCCTCCTCGTCCAGGTTGTTCTGCATGGTCCCGAGCCAGAGTCGGCCATGCCGGTCGCAACGGGCTTCGTTGGCCCGGTTGCCCGGCACGGGATCGGCGGCGCACAGCAGGGAAGTAACCGGTTTGTCGGACGGGGAATCAAGGTCGAGACGATGGACGCCGCTGGCCAGGGTGACCAGTGCGTCGCCTTTCGAGGTGGGTATGAAGGCAGAGACTGGCTCGCTGAACTGCCAGTGGGACACCTCACCAGCGTGCAGGCGCAGCGCGCGGAAGCCGGCAATGTCGACCCAGTACAACGCTTGGTGGGCGTGGTCCCAGAACGGCCCTTCGGCCAATTTGAAACGCTGGTCGCAGACCGGCAGCCATTTCATGGAAAATTTCCTGCTTATTATTGTAGGTCCGTGAGCCACTCAAAAAGCTCACCTGTAAAACGTCAAACGTGCCTGCTCAGGAATAGCGCGACAACGGTTGCTCCCGTGAACGCGCAATCACCTCACCGGCGTTTTCGATCAGGCTCATGCAGGCCCAGACACCCCGCGCCGAATCACGGTTGGCGATGGCATCCGCCAGATCCTTGTGCAACGGCAAGGTTCTGCCGAGCTCTCCGGGTACCGCCGACGACACTTCGAACGAGATCGCCAGCAACGCACCCAGTGCCGGCAACATCTGCTCGATGAACTGGTTATGACTCGCCGCGAGCACCGCTTCATGGAAGCGCTGATCCGCCGCGTTGTAATCACTCGAATCCGCCACGCTGGCCGCCAGCCGAACATAAGCTGCCTGAATCCCGGCAATCTGCTCCGGTGTCGCCCTTTCACAGGCCCAACGCACGGCCATCGGTTCAATGGCGCGCCTCAAATCCAGCAGGTCCAGCACAAAACTCTCCGGCAGGCCTTTCGCCGCCAGCCATCCCACGACCTGCGGGTCAAACAGATTCCAGCTGCGCACCGGCAATACCCGCGTGCCCACCTTGGGTCCGACCTCCAGCAACCCTTTGGCCACCAAGGTCTTGATGGCTTCGCGAATCACCGTCCGGCTGACCCCGAATTCTTCACCCAACGCCGCTTCAACCTTCAGCGACTGTCCCGGCATCACATTGCCTTGAGCAATCCAGGCTCCCAGGCGGTCTACCGTCGACGCGTGAAAACTGCTGCTCATTGATCCGCCCCTGTTCGCGGTGTGTTCCGCAAATCGAGGCTAATGATCATACGATTAGGCGTCAATCACCTGTACAGAAGGCCATTCCTGGGCTAGACCTTCCCGCATCGGGACGGACACTGCCTTTCGCCAAATAGTATTACAATTTATTTTTAAAGCGAGTGATTTTGATCTATAACTCGAAATATCGGGGCCTTCCAAGCTGAATAGTATGACCAATCGCCAGATCCAGGCCATTGACGTACTGCTTGGCGGTAGCGCTTCGAGTAAAGAGGCTAAAGCCTTCGGGCAACACCCCCGAAATACTCACCACAACACGCCTATAAAAACAAAAGGATCGACGCAATGAGAAAGACGCTTATCCCTGCCCTGGGCCTGTCGCTGATGGCCGCCGCCCTGCAAGTGCACGCCGCCGGACTGTCCACTGAACACGGCGCCTTCGGCAAACTCGCCGACGGCACCCCGGTCGAGAAATACACCCTGCGCAACAGCAAAGGCATGCAGGCCACGGTGATCACCTACGGCGGCACGCTGCAATCGCTGCTGGTCCCGGACAAGCACGGCAAGGCTGAGGATGTGGTACTGGGCTTCGATGACGTGGACGGCTACGTCAAAGGCACCGCATTCTTCGGGGCCACCATTGGCCGCTTCGGCAATCGTCTGGCAGGCGGCAAGTTCTCTCTGGATGGCAAGAGCTATCAGGTGCCGCTGAACGATAAGACCAATTCACTGCACGGCGGGCCGAAGGGCTTCGACAAGCAGATCTGGAAGGCTGAGGAGGTCAAGGACAAAGGCTCGGTCGGGGTCAAGCTGACGTACGTCTCGGTCGATGGCGAGATGGGCTTCCCCGGTACGCTGAAAACCGAAGTCACCTACAGCCTGAACGACAAGAACGAGCTGCGCATCCAGTACCACGCGACGACGGACAAACCGACCGTCCTCAACCTCACCAACCACAGCTACTTCAACCTGGCCGGCGCGGGTAACGGCGACATCCTGGATCAGGTGGCGGTGGTGCATGCTGCGCATTACACGCCGGTCAACGAGACGCTGATCCCGACCGGCGAGCTGCCGCCAGTCGCCGGCACCCCGTTTGACTTCCTCAAACCGGTCGCCTTCGGCAAGCGCATCCGTGAAGACAACCAGCAGCTCAAGTTCGCTGAAGCGACCCAGGGCGGCTACGACCACAACTGGGTGCTCGACACCAAGGGCAAACTGTCGAATCTGGCCGCGGACGTGGTCGATCCGAAGTCCGGTCGCCGTCTGCAGCTGTTTACCACCGAGCCTGGGGTTCAGCTGTACACGGGCAACTTCCTCGACGGCACCGTTAAGGGCAAGGCCGGCAAGATCTATCCGCATTGGGGCGCGTTCACGCTGGAAACCCAGCACTATCCGGATTCGCCTAACCAGCCGGCCTTCCCTTCCACGCGTCTGGACCCTGGCAAGGCTTACACCCAGACCACTGTGTTCAAATTCCTGACCAAGTGATCGTTTGAGTGTAAAACCGACGCGGCAGGGCGACTTCGAACGTCGCCTCTGTCGCACCGGCCACTGCTTAAAGCCGCCATAGCGTCACTGAAACCGCTCAAAACCGGGTGTGCCATTCATTTGTAAGGGTTAAAGACCTTGGGATCATCGTTCTGTACTAAAGCTAACCATTTGGCTTATGAACGGTGATTTCGAGTGAATTTTCCTGACGGTGACGACTCAGTTACAAAGAGAGTGACTGATAGGGAGGTTTGCAAGCGTGGCACAGTACAAGCATTTCAGAATCGATTACCTGCTGCATGGCAGCTACAAAAGCTTCTACATCAGCGCTGAAGCCATGGATAACGCATCTGCCTGGCACTGGGCGTCGGTGGATGCCGGGTTTGGTCAGATTCCCAAATACCGCTCCGACCGGGTGCCGAAAGTGACCAAGCCAAAAGCCGAGCAACTAGGCTTGACCGATGTTGAGTGGGCTGAATCCTGATCAACCCATCAGGGCTTTTTCTCCTCTGAGTTTTCGCTGACCTTCCACCTGACTTTCCCCTGCGGAAATCTGCCTCGGCGGCGCGTCATCCTCGGCGCGCTGGCGGGCAGTCCAATGCCTGCCCCCCTCGCTTAACCCCGCCCTTTTGAAGCTTGATCTGAAGGGGATTCTGACCATTAACTCGCTTCATCGACGCCATTGGCAAACCTGATCATTAAACGACCATTGCCGCTAACGCCTTGCAATCACTGGCTTACAGAAACTTATCCACAGAGATATTCACGCTTTCCGTGGACAACTATTTCAACGATATAGCGTTGACTTTGTTGCCCTTTCCGGCCTAGCCAGCGTTCAGAGAAAGCCCTCCAAACCCACGATTTCAGGCCTCAAGCGGCGCTGAGCACCCGAGCCAATGTCGCCTTGACCTTGCCGATGCCATCGTGCAAAGCCTGCTCGATTTCCGCCATCGTGATGACCGCCGCGGACTTGCCGGCGGCCGGATTCACCACCAGCGCCAGGCAGGCATATTCCAGCTCAAGCTCACGCGCCAGTGCAGCTTCCGGCATGCCGGTCATGCCAACGATGTCGCAGCCGTCTCGCTCGAGCCGCGCAATCTCGGCCACTGTTTCCAGCCGGGGTCCCTGGGTGCAGGCATACACGCCGAAATCGCTGTGGGCGCAGCCTTCGGCCGCCAGCGCGGCAATCAGTCGAGCCCGCAATGGCGCGCTGTAGGGGAAGCTGAAATCGATGTGGGTCACGTGCTCAAGGTCATCGGCAAAGAACGTGTGCTCGCGACCGCTGGTGTAGTCCACCAGATCGTGGGGGACACAGAAATGGCCGGTGCCCATGTCAGGGTGAATCCCGCCCACGGCGTTGACCGCCAGGATCGCTTCGGCGCCGGCCTGCTTCAGGGCCCAGATGTTGGCGCGGTAGTTGACCTTGTGCGGCGGAAAGCGGTGCGGGTGCCCGTGACGAGCCAGGAACATCACCTCGCGGCCGGCGTATTCGCCGAGATGGATATCGCCGGACGGCGCGCCGTATGGAGTGTTCACCGCCAGGGACTGACGGATCGTCAGCCCTTCGAGCTGGGTCAGGCCGGTGCCGCCGATAATCGCGTAAACAGTCATGGGAGTTCCTTATTCGATCAGTTGAGCAGCGCGCAGGGCGGTCAGCGCCGCCAGCCAGCGGGGATGCTGCCGGTATTCGGTGGACGCCATGCCCTGCCCGCGCATTCTGTGAAGCCGCGCCGCCGGCGGCGAGACCTTCAAGCGCTGCGCCGCGCTCAACGCCAACTCAGCCGCCGCGCGGTCGTTGCACACCAGGCCCATGTCACAGCCGGCCGTAAGCGCCGCCTCGATGCGACTGGCAGCGTCACCCACGACATGGGCGCCAGCCATCGACAGGTCATCGCTGAAAATCACGCCATCGAACCCCAGCTCACCGCGCAGGATGTCCTGCAGCCAGCGGCGGGAAAAGCCCGCCGGCTGCGAGTCGACCTGGGGATAGATCACGTGGGCGGGCATGACCGCTGCGAGGTGTTTGCTCAAGCGCTGAAAAGGCACCAGGTCATTGGCACGGATCGTTTCAAGACTGCGCTCGTCATTGGGGATGGCCACGTGGGAGTCGGCCTCGGCCCAACCGTGCCCGGGGAAATGCTTGCCGGTGGCCTCCATGCCCGCTGCGTTCATGCCACGGATAAAAGCGCCGGCCAGTAGCGCCGCGCGCTCGGGATCGCCTTCGAACGACCGGGTGCCGACGACCGCACTGCGTTGATAGTCCAGATCCAGCACCGGCGCAAAGCTGAGGTCCAGCCCCACTGCCAGCACTTCGGTTGCCATCAGCCAGCCGCAATGCTCGGCGAGGCTTTCTGCATTCGGATGGCCGGCAATGGCGCGCATCGGCGGCAACCGCACAAAGCCCTGGCGCAGGCGCTGGACACGTCCACCCTCTTGATCGACAGCGAGCAGCAACTCGGGACGAATGGCACGGATGGATGCGCAGAGTTCACGAACTTGCCGTGGGCTCTCGATGTTGCGCGCGAAAATAATCAGGCCGCCCACTTCGGGCTGACGCAGAAACTGACGGTCTTCGGAGGTCAGCCAGGTACCGGCGACGTCCACCATCAGGGAGCCTTGCAGGCCAGAACTCATAGGAAGATCCTTCAACAACCAATGCTCAGGCCGGCATGGTGCGGGATCGAAGGATGTGATGCAAATTACGCCACCGCCAGCCGGTGGCGCGCCTCAGACCTTGGCAGGTGCCGGTGTCGAGGTTTTGGTACGGGGCCGAAGTTGCGCGGTGAGCATGGCCGTGTCGGTGACGCCCGTTTCGGCGCGCATGCCGGCCGCCAGAAACGGCACCATCAGGCGCATGACCTGCTCGATGGACGTGTTGACCCCGAAATCGGTCTCCGCAATGGCCCGCAGCGCTTTGATGCCGGACATGCTGAAGGCCGCAGCGCCCAACATGAAGTGGACCCGCCAGAACAGCTCGATGGGAGGAATGCGCGGGGCTGCTTCGTTGACCAACAGCATGTAACGGCGGAACACCTTGCCGTACATGTCTTCGAGATAACGCCGCAAATGGCCCTGGCTCTGGCTGAACGCGAGGCCTAGCAGGCGCATGAAGATGGACAGGTCATTGTTGCTGCGCGGCTGAACCACCAGCGCCTGCTCAACGAGGATTTCAAGAAGCTCTTCAAGGGTCGGCTTGTGTTCAGGCTTGGCCTGGCGGCGCTCCAGCTCGCGGTCGAGACTGACGCAGAACGGCCCGAGGAAGCGGGAGAACACCGCTTGAATAAGGGCCTTCTTGGAACCGAAGTGGTAATTCACCGCTGCCAGATTGACTGACGCCTTGCTGGTGATCAGCCGCAACGAGGTTTCGGCAAAACCTTTCTCGGCAAATAGCTGCTCCGCTGCATCGAGAATTCGTTCAACTGTTTCCGACTGAGCCATGGTTCAACGCCTGACAAACACGTGTTTGAAACATACGTTTCATACACAGCACTGTCAACCCTGAGCGTCCCCTTTCTGTCCATGCGGTCACGGCATTTAACCATACAAACCGGGGCCTGTAGCCACTCATGAAGAGGGCTCACCGCAGGCTGGGCAAAAAGGACCATTGCCAAGACCCAAGCACTGTATATAATCCCAGTCACTGTATAAAAAGCCAGAGCGATGCACATGATCAAACTGACGTCACGCCAAGCCGAGATTCTGGACTTCATCAAGCGCTGCCTCGAAGACAACGGCTACCCGCCGACCCGCGCTGAAATCGCTCAGGAGCTGGGCTTCAAATCGCCCAATGCTGCCGAAGAACACTTGAAAGCACTCGCCCGCAAAGGCGCCATCGAAATGACTCCTGGCGCCTCCCGCGGCATTCGTATCCCCGGCTTCGAAGCCAAGCCCGATGACAGCGGCCTGCCGATCATTGGTCGCGTCGCAGCCGGCGCGCCGATCCTGGCCCAGCAGCACATCGAAGAATCCCTCGCCATCAACCCGGCCTTCTTTCACCCCAGCGCGGATTACCTGCTGCGTGTTCACGGCATGAGCATGAAAGACGTCGGAATTCTCGACGGCGATCTGCTGGCCGTCCATACCACCCGCGAAGCACGCAACGGCCAGATCGTTGTGGCGCGAATTGGTGATGAAGTGACAGTTAAACGTTTCAAACGCGAAGGCAACAAGGTCTGGCTGCTGGCCGAGAATGCCGACTTCGCACCGATCGAAGTGAATCTCAAAGATCAGGATCTTGTCATTGAAGGCTTGAGCGTCGGCGTGATTCGTCGATAAGGAGAACGTAGATGCAGTTCCCACAGACACCGCAACAACATGCACAACTGCCCCTGTTCGAAGCATTCATGGCGCCCGGCGTGCCCATGCTCGACGTTCCGCTGTTGCAGGTCCCGACCCTGGCAGAGATTGCCGAGTCGCCCTGGAGCAATGAACCGGAAGCCTTTAGTGAAGTGTCATTGCGCGGCGCTGCCGGGAACTGCCTCAACCTGTTGGCCCCGATCCTGCGTGAGTTGAGTGAGGACACCAACGACCGCTGGCTGACACTGGTTGCACCACCCGCCAGCGTGACCCAGGCGTGGCTGCGTGACGCGGGCCTGAATCGGGAACGCATTATTCTGATGCACCCGCGCGGGACGCAGAGTGCGCTGGAACTGACCCGTGAAGTCTTGCGCCTGGGCCGCAGTCATACGGTGGTCAGCTGGATCAATCCCATCTCAGGCAGTGCGCGCCAGCAACTGGCCAGCGCAGCACGTATCGGCGATGCGCAGAGCCTCAACATTCGTCTGGGCTAAGCACGTCGGCAGAACTATTCAGAGTATTTGGAGCGTGTAGGCGCTTCTTGCGAATCGAGAAGCGGAACGGCGTTTGAGCGAGCTGCGAATCCTGAGGATCAATGCAGAACGCGCGGCCCTTCTTCATCCTTGGTCAACTCGCCTTCGGCCAGGCGCCCCGCCATCTGTACACCTACGCTGAGCATCGCCTTGGCGACTTCAACGTGCTGACCCTGCAAGAACGCTTTGGCGTCTTCCGAAAAATTCAGGGTGACCAGCGATCCTTCATCTTCGGCGCGGCGCAGCTCGATGCGACCGTCAGGCAGTTCAACAATTTCCAGAAACGAAGTTGGCATCAGGGCAGTTCTCCACGAAAGGCTCGCATTGTAACAGCCAGATGACTGAGTCCCTAGCCCATCGATCACTCCGACTCAGCACTCGCTCAGGCCTTCTCTGAACCGGATTGCGAGGCCTTTGAGCTGCTGACGCCAGCTTTCCATCTCCTCGCGCGTCAACGCCTGCTCGGGCTCTTCTTCCGCCCCCACTGCGATAATAAGTGGCTGAGTGACGTCACCTTTGGGTTTGCGCGGCGCCCTCGGCGGCATGAACAACGCCTGGTAGGAGGCCAGTAATTGCGCCAGCCACGTTTCGCGGTTGTGGGCGAGCTCGACCAATTCGCCCATTTCCGGGATGGCGATAGCTTCCAGCACCTTCGGCGACAGCAGATCCTCGGCACGCGGGGTGCTGGCCTGTGGCAGTCGGTAGAATCCGGCAATCTCGTGGCACAGCCCGAGCAACGCGCCATAGAGATGAAAGATCGCCGACTCACGCTCCGCCTGCTCAAGCCCCTGGGCGTTCATCGCGCGGCTGTCCCTGGCCTTCGCCATCGCCTCCAGTGCCAGGCCTGCGAAGAACAGCTTCTGGTTGGTGCGGGTGTAGAGTTCGTGAGCCATAACGGTGGCCTCTGTAGAGATGAGTGAAGCGACAACCTGCCCGCAGCGAGTCAGCCGCAGACAAAAAAATCCCTCGAAGCGCACGAGCGCGCCGAGGGATTCTTTTAACGCAAAGCGTCGGAGCTGACCAGTCGGATCGTGATCAAACGATCAACGCTTGTCCTCGACCTTCCACTTGCCGCCGTCGTAGAACGCACGCCAGCCAGTCGGCTTGCCGTCCACTTCGGTCTGCACGTATTGCTCCTTGGACTTGCGGCTGTAGCGGATCACCGCCGGGCGACCGTCGGGGTCCTTCTTCGGCGCTTCACAGAGGAAGTGATACTTAGGATCGATCTCGTCCTTGTGCGGTGCAATCTCCATCACCAACGGTGCACGGGTCTCGCGGTTTTTCGGGAACTGGCTGGCCGCCAGGAACAACCCCGAAGCACCGTCGCGCAGGATGTAGGTGTCGTCGACCTTCTCGCACTTGAGCTCCGGCATCTTCACCGGGTCCATCTTCGGCGGCGCCGCTTCACCGCTTTTCAGCAGCTTGCGGGTGTTCTTGCAGTTGGTGCAGCCGAAGAACTTGCCGAAACGGCCGGTCTTGAGCTGCATTTCGCCGCCGCACTTGTCGCACTCGACGCTCGGGCCTTCATAGCCCTTGATGCGGTAGGTGCCCTCTTCGATCTCGTAACCCGAGCAATCCGGGTTGTTGCCGCAGATGTGCAGCTTGTGCTTCTCATCCAGCAGGTACGCATCCATCGCGGTGCTGCAGATCGGGCAACGGTGCTTGCCACGCAGCACGCGGGATTCGGACTCGCCCTCATCGTCGTCGGCGATTTCGTCGCCCGGCGTGAGGTTGACGGTGGCCTTGCAGCGCTCTTTCGGCGGCAGGCTGTAGCCCGAGCAGCCGAGGAACACGCCGGTGGACGCGGTACGAATCTGCATCGGGCGGCCGCAGACCTTGCACGGGATGTCAGTCATCACCGGCTGGTTGGCGCGCATCCCGCTGTCGGGAGCTTCGGCCACTTCGAGTTTTTTCTTGAAATCGCCGTAGAACTCGTCGAGGACGTTTTTCCAGTCGCGTTGGCCCTGGGCCACGTCGTCGAGGTTCTCTTCCATGCCGGCGGTGAAGCCGTAGTCCATGAGGTTCGAGAAGCTTTCGGACAAACGTTCAGTGACGATGTCGCCCATCTTTTCCGAATAGAAACGACGGTTGTGCAGGGCCACGTAGCCACGGTCCTGAATCGTCGAAATGATCGCGGCATAGGTCGATGGACGGCCAATGCCGCGTTTTTCCATTTCCTTGACCAGGCTGGCTTCCGAATAACGTGCAGGCGGCTTGGTGAAGTGCTGGCTCGGGTCGAGCTTGATCAGCTTCAGCTTGTCGCCCTGGGCCATGTCCGGCAGTACGTCGTCATCGCCCGGCTTGCTCATTTGTGGCAGCACGCGAGTGTAGCCGTCGAACTTGAGAATGCGACCCTTGGCGCGGAGTTCGAAATCACCAGCCGCGACGCTGACGGTGGTCGAGAGGTATTGCGCAGGCGGCATCTGGCAGGCCACGAACTGGCGCCAGATCAGCTCGTACAGACGCTCGGCGTCACGCTCCATGCCGGTCAGCTTGCTCGGATGCGTGTTGACGTCGGAGGGACGAATCGCTTCGTGAGCCTCTTGCGCGCCTTCCTTGCTGCTGTAGACGATCGGCGATTCCGGCAGGTACTTCTTGCCGAACTCGGTTTCGATGTAGGTGCGGGCCATGGCCACTGCGTCGGCCGACAGGTTGGTCGAGTCCGTACGCATGTAGGTGATGTAACCGGCTTCGTACAGACGCTGGGCCATCATCATGGTTTTCTTCACCCCGTAGCCCAGGCGGTTGCTCGCGGCCTGTTGCAGCGTGGACGTGATGAAAGGTGCCGACGGCTTGCTGCTGGTCGGTTTGTCTTCACGCTTGCTGATGCTGTAGGCCGAGGCCTTGAGCTTCTCCAGCGCCGCCATGGCGGTCGCTTCGTTCAGCGGTTTGAAGGCCTCGCCTTTTTCGCGGGCGACTTCAAAGCGAACGATGGCGCCCTTGGCAGTGCCGAGGTCCGCATGGATCTCCCAGTACTCTTCCGGGATGAACGCGCGGATTTCACGCTCGCGCTCCACCACCAGCTTCACTGCCACGGACTGCACACGGCCGGCCGACAGACCGCGGGCGATCTTCTGCCACAGCAGCGGCGACACCATGTAGCCGACGACGCGGTCGAGGAACCGGCGTGCCTGCTGGGCATTCACGCGGTCGATGTCGAGCTCGCCCGGTTTGGAGAAGGCTTCCTGGATGGCTTTCTTGGTGATCTCGTTGAAGACTACGCGCTTGTAGCGCGCATCGTCGCCACCAATGGCTTCGCGCAGGTGCCAGGCAATGGCTTCCCCTTCGCGGTCCAAGTCCGTCGCGAGATAGATGGTGTCGGCGTCTTTGGCCAGGCGGCGCAATTCGTCGATCACCTTCTCTTTGCCGGGAAGGATTTCGTACTTGGCTTTCCAGCCGTGTTCCGGATCGACACCCATGCGCGCCACGAGCTGGCGCTTGGCCTTTTCCTTGGGCGACAGCGCAGGCGCTTCGGCCACGGCCTTGCCGCGCTTGGCAGCAGGCTCTTTGGAGGCGCTAGCCGAACCGCTGGTGGGCAGGTCTCGGATATGGCCGATACTCGACTTCACCACGTACTGGTTGCCCAGGTACTTGTTGATGGTCTTGGCCTTAGCCGGGGATTCCACAATGACCAGCGATTTGCCCATGGATCGGAAAATTCCTAATGCGAGAAAAAAGACGTCAGAGCCGTCGAGGCCCCGCTATATATAGTGGCTGAAAGGTGAGGTCAAGCAATGGCTGCTGCAACGTCATGCCTCAGGGCCGTGGAAAAAGATCCGGTTCGGCCTGAACCAAAGCAAAGCGCGGCACTTGCTCGCCGTCAACCTCAACTGACTGCAGAAACATGCTCAAAGGGCGTACCCACAGGCCGTATTCGCCGTACAGCGCTTGATAGCACACCACTTCTTCTTCGGTCTCCGAATGCCGCGCGACACCGATAACACGGTATTCGGGCCCTTTGTAGTGACGGTAGAGACCTGGCTGTAGCGGCATGCGGGGGACCTCGGGTGTGACAGGAAAAAAAGTGGCGAAAATACATTTTCGGAAAAAACAAAAGCCGGGGCACCAGGCCCCGGCTTGCACACTCACACCGTTTAGACGCGTTCGAATACGGTGGTAATGCCCTGACCCAGACCGATGCACATGGTGGCAACACCCAGGGTGCCGCCATTCTGCTTCATCACGTTGAGCAAGGTGCCGGAAATCCGCGCCCCCGAGCAACCGAACGGGTGACCCAAGGCGATGGCGCCGCCGTGCAGGTTAACCTTCTCGTCCATCTTGTCGAGCACTTTCAAATCTTTCAGCACCGGCAGGGCCTGTGCAGCGAAAGCTTCGTTGAGCTCGAAGTAGTCGATATCGGCGATGCTCAGCCCTGCACGCTTGAGCGCTTTCTGGGTCGCCGGAACCGGTCCGTAACCCATGATTGCAGGGTCGACACCGGCCACGGCCATGGAGCGGATCACCGCCAGGGGCTGGATGCCGAGGTCCATGGCGCGCTGGCCGGACATGACGATCATGCACGAAGCACCGTCAGTGATCTGCGACGAGGTGCCGGCCGTGACCGTACCGCCTTTCGGGTTGAACGCAGGCTTGAGGGCAGCCAGGCTTTCCAGCGTCGTCTCCGGACGAATGGTCTCGTCGAAGTCGAACATCTTCAGGAAACCGTTCTCGTCGTAGCCCTGCATCGGGATGATTTCGTCCTTGAACTTCCCTTCCAGCGTGGCCTTCTGAGCGAGCCTGTGGGAGCGCACACCGAACGCATCCTGCGCCTCGCGGGTGATGCCGTGCATCTTGCCCAGCATTTCGGCGGTCAGGCCCATCATGCCGGAGGCTTTGGCGGCGTACAGCGACATGTGCGGGTTCGGGTCGACACCGTGCATCATGCCAACGTGGCCCATGTGCTCGACACCGCCGATGACGAAGACGTCACCGTTGTTGCTCATGATCGCCTGAGCCGCCGTGTGCAACGCGCTCATGGACGAACCACACAGGCGGCTGACCGTCTGCGCGGCGGAGGTGTGCGGAATCTGGGTCATCAGCGACGCCATGCGCGCGATGTTCCAGCCCTGCTCCAGGGTCTGGTTGACGCAGCCCCAGATCACGTCCTCGACTTCGGCCGGGTCAACCTTGTGGTTGCGTTCCAGCAATTTGCTGATCAGGTGCGCCGACATGTCTTCGGCGCGGGTATTGCGGTGCATGCCACCCTTGGAGCGGCCCATCGGTGTGCGACCGAAGTCGACAATCACGACGTCTCTCGGATTCAAGCTCATATCTTCACCTGTTCGTTGGGCACTTAGCCGAAGAAGCGTTGGCCGGTCTTGGCCATTTCACGCAGCTTCGCAGTGGGGTGGTACAGAGCGCCCAGATCAGCGTATTGGTCAGCCAGGGCCACGAATTCAGCGACACCGATCGAGTCGATGTAGCGCAGCGCGCCACCGCGGAACGGAGGGAAGCCGATGCCGTAGATCAGGCCCATGTCGGCCTCGGCAGCCGTGTCGACGATGCCGTCTTCCAGGCAACGCACGGTCTCGAGGCACAGCGGGATCATCATCCAGTTGATGATGTCTTCGTCGCTGACTTCACGCTGCTCGTAGATCACCGGCTTGAGCACTTCCAGCACGGAAGCGTCGACCACTTTCTTCGGTTTGCCCTGCTTGTCGGTCTCGTAGACGTAGAAGCCCTTGCCGTTCTTCTGGCCGAGGCGATTGGCGTCGTACAAGGCGTCGACGGCGGTGCGGCGATCGTCCTTCATGCGGTCCGGGAAGCCTTCAGCCATGACGTCGCGACCGTGGTGGCCGGTGTCGATGCCAACCACGTCCATCAGGTACGCCGGGCCCATTGGCCAGCCGAATTTTTCCATGACCTTGTCGATGCGCACGAAATCCACACCGGCGCTGACCAGCTTGGCGAAGCCGCCGAAGTACGGGAACAGGATGCGGTTGACCAGGAAGCCCGGGCAGTCGTTGACCACGATCGGGTTTTTGCCCATCTTCTTGGCGTAAGCCACGGTGGTCGCCACGGCGACTTCGCTGGACTTCTCGCCACGGATGACTTCAACCAGGGGCATCATGTGCACCGGGTTGAAGAAGTGCATGCCGACGAAGTTTTCCGGGCGCTTGAGGGCCTTGGCCAGCAAGCTGATGGAGATCGTCGAGGTGTTGGAAGCGAGAATGGTATTTTCACCCACCTGCCCTTCCACTTCGGCCAGTACGGCTTGTTTGACCTTCGGGTTCTCGACCACGGCTTCGACAACGAGGTCGACGGTGCCGAAATCGCCGTAGGACAGCGTAGGACGAATCGCATTGAGCGCTTCAGCCATCTTCGCGGTGGTCAGGCGGCCTTTTTCGACGCGCTTGCCCAGCAGCTTCGATGCTTCGCCCAGGCCCAGCGCGATGGCTTCTTCACGGATGTCCTTCATCAGGATCGGCGTGCCTTTGACAGCCGACTGATAGGCGATGCCGCCACCCATGATGCCGGCGCCCAATACAGCGGCCTGCTTCACGTCCTTGGCGACTTCGTCGTAGACCTTGGCTTTCTTTTTCAGCTCCTGATCGTTCAGGAACAGACCGATCAGGCTCGCAGCGGCCGAGGTCTTGGCCATCTTCACGAAACCGGCCGCTTCCACTTCCAGCGCTTTGTCGCGACCGAAATTGGCGGCTTTCTGGATGGTCTTGATCGCTTCGACCGGCGCCGGGTAGTTCGGGCCGGCCTGGCCTGCCACGAAACCCTTGGCGGTTTCAAAGGCCATCATCTGCTCGATGGCGTTGAGCTTGAGTTTGTCCAGCTTCGGCTGACGCTTGGCCTTGAAGTCGAACTCGCCGGAGATGGCGCGCTTGATCAGGTCCAGTGCAGCTTCCTGCAGTTTGCCGGGAGCCACGACAGCATCGACGGCGCCCACTTTCAGTGCATCTTCAGCGCTGTTGTCTTTGCCGGACGCGATCCACTCAACTGCGTTGTCCACACCGATCAGGCGTGGCAGACGGACTGTGCCGCCGAAGCCCGGATAGATACCGAGTTTGACTTCAGGCAGGCCGACCTTGGCGGTAGCGGACATCACGCGGAAGTCAGCGGCCAGGCACATTTCCAGACCGCCGCCCAGGGCGATGCCGTTGATGGCCGCAAGGGTCGGTACGTTGAGGTCTTCGAAGGCGCTGAAGATTTTGTTGGCTTCGAGGTTGCCGGCGACGAGTTCAGCGTCCGGCAGCTTGAAGTTATCGACGAATTCGGTGATGTCGGCGCCGACGATGAACACGTCCTTGCCGCTGGTGACGATGACGCCCTTGATCGAGCTGTCGGCCTTGATGGCTTCGATGGCCTGATTCAGGTCGTTGAGGGTGAGGCGGTTGAACTTGTTGACGGACTCACCCTTGAGATCGAACTGCAGTTCGACGATGCCACTTTCAAGAGCCTTAACCGTGATGGCTTTACCTTCGTAAATCATCAACTGATCTCCACGATATGGAAGCTGAACAATACGCATCAGACGCTGAGATCCGGCGCTATGCACGACGTTGCCGTCGAGGCGAAACACCAAACGCCAGTCACCCCGTCGACGCGATTCGAGCGTCTGTCAGAGCATTCCTACGGCAAACGCTCAATTCATACGCCCGTTTGATTTGGGTGCGGCTACCTTCTGCCATATTCCAGCAATTGTCAATTCAGCAGACAGCGGGCAAAACCGGCAAATCGCAGGTAAAACGTGCGCCTGATAGAAGGCTATTCAGGCGCATGATCGCGGGGGCATGAAACTGAAGAAGATGGGCCGTGGCGGCGGGCAGCGGCTCGGAACGCAGCATGAAATAAACGGTGAGGCAGCAGACAAACGCACCATTAAGGTCTACATTCAGCGCACTGCGCATCAAGACGGGTCATTTGAGCGTCGTCAGCAAGTGATGTGTGACCCGGCGAGCGGCATTGCACCGCACTGCACAAGAATTACGGCCTGCCTGGCCAACCCCGGCCCGATGTTGTTATCGGGCTTTTTAATGCCCGCGATTCGGGCATCGGGACGGCTTACGCCAAGGCCTTCAGCACCGCTGCAATGTGCTGCAATACTTCGGGCTCGCCGCGCTCGGCCCAATACAGGGCAATCAACTGCTTGCCCGCCTCCACTTTGTAGACGTCCGCCGGCAGCGTCTTGAACGGCTCGAGCAGGCGCGGATCTTCACACGGCTCGCGCCACTGGTTAACCCACACGCCCGGCTCCATCTGCCAGTACACCCAGACATCGGGCGCCCGCGCGGTACGCGGCCGGTGATACTGCGGGCACGGACTCGGTGGTTCGGTCGGCAACCAATGCGGCCACTCCTGGGGGATCAGCTGCATCGCCAGCCCCATGCGCCGCGCCTGCATGCGCATGGCCATTCTGCCGCTCTGCGAGCGCGAGGGGCGCAGCCAGACCAGCGGACTTAAAACCACCGCAATGATTGACAGGATGATCCACACCGTCATATTTGTACGCCCCCCGCGGCGGCTGGCTGCTGGCGGACCACATCGGCGTGCCAGAGGCGCGTGAAAAGAGCCATAATCAAAACCATCGCAAACCTCAGAAGGAACACCCCATGTCCTATGAACATATCCTGGTAGCCGTGGACCTCACTGAAGAGTGCGATCCGGTTATCAAAAAAGCCATGGCGCTGGCGTTGGCCGGCCACTCCAAGCTTTCGCTGGTGCACATCGTCGAACCTATGGCCATGGCGTTCGGTGGCGATGTCCCGATGGACCTGTCGCAGCTGCAGCAACAGCAGTTCGATCAGGCCAAGGAAAAGCTGGAAGCGCTGAAACGCAAATACCCCGACGTAAAGACCGGCGACAGCCATTTGACCTACGGCCAGCCGCGTCAGGAAATCCACAACCTGGCGAAGGAACACCACGTTGATCTGATCGTTGTCGGCAGCCACGGTCGTCATGGCCTGTCCCTGCTGCTCGGTTCTACTGCCAACGACGTGCTGCACGGCGCGCCGTGTGACGTGCTGGCAGTGCGCCTGATCAAGCGCCCGGAGAAATAAGCGCGCCAATGCAAAAGCCCGGTCCTTGAAAAAGGGCCGGGCTTTTTTATTGCTACAGCTTAGCGATCACTCGTCCAGCTCGGCCCAACGCTCAAGGAGTCCGTCCAGTTCGCCTTGCAGGCTTTCCAGCTGCGCCATCACGGCTGTGGTTTGCTCCGCAGGACGCTGATAGAAACCGGCCTCGGCCATCTCGGCACTGAGCGCAGCCATTTGCGCTTCAACGCTGTCGATCTGCGCAGGCAGCGCTTCCAGCTCGCGTTGCAGTTTATAGCTGAGCTTCTTTTTGGCGACCGGCATTTCGGCCGCCGCGACCGGTGCTGCCTGAACCACGGCAGTGGCCAGCTCGGACTTGCCGGACTTGCTGTCGGTGACGCCCAGCAGACGCGGCGAGCCGCCCTGGCGAATCCAGTCCTGATAGCCACCGACGAATTCGCGGACCTTGCCCTCGCCTTCGAACACCAGGGTGCTGGTGACGACGTTGTCGAGGAATGCCCGATCGTGGCTGACCATGAGCACGGTGCCCTTGAAGGTCAACAGCACTTCCTCAAGGAGCTCGAGGGTCTCGACGTCAAGATCGTTGGTCGGTTCGTCGAGGACCAGCAGGTTGGCCGGTTTGCTGAACAGTTTGGCGAGCAGCAGACGCGCGCGCTCACCGCCCGACAACGCCTTGACCGGCGTCCGCGCCCGCTGCGGGCTGAACAGGAAATCGCCCAGGTAGCTGAGGACGTGGCGGCTCTGGCCGTCGATGTCGATGAAGTCGCGCCCTTCGGCCACGTTGTCGATCACGGTCTTTTCCAGATCGAGCTGGTGACGCAACTGGTCGAAGTAGGCGACATCCAGACGGGTGCCGACTTCCACTTTGCCGCTGGTGGGCTGGAGGTTGTCGAGCATCAGCTTGAGCAGCGTGGTCTTGCCGGTACCGTTGGCGCCGAGCAGACCGATGCGGTCTTCGCGCTGCAGGACCATGGAGAAGTCCTTGATCAGCATCGGGCCGCCCGGGTGAGCGAAGCTGACGTTGTCGAGCACCATCACCTGCTTGCCGGATTTGTCTGCCGTGTCGAGCTGGATGTTGGCCTTGCCGGTGCGTTCGCGACGGTCGCTGCGTTCGACGCGCAATGCCTTCAGGGCGCGCACGCGGCCTTCGTTACGGGTACGACGGGCCTTGATGCCCTGACGGATCCACACTTCTTCCTGGGCCAGGCGCTTGTCGAACAGCGCGTTGGCGGTTTCTTCCGCCGCGAGCATGGCTTCCTTGTGCACCAGGAAGCTGGCGTAGTCGCCGTCCCAGTCGATCAGGCCGCCACGGTCGAGTTCAAGAATGCGCGTGGCAAGGTTTTGCAGGAAGGACCGGTCGTGGGTGATGAACAACACCGCGCCCTGGAATTCCTTCAGTGCTTCTTCAAGCCAGGCGATGGCGCCGATGTCGAGGTGGTTGGTCGGTTCGTCGAGCATGAGCAGATCAGGCTCGGAGACCAGCGCCTGGGCCAGCAACACGCGACGACGCCAGCCGCCGGACAGTTCGGCGAGGGTCTTGTCGGCCGGCAGTTGCAGACGGCTGAGGGTGCTGTCCACCAACTGCTGCAGGCGCCAGCCGTCACGGGCTTCGAGATCCGACTGCACGTGCATCAGCTTGTCGAGGTCTTCGGCGGTGACGATGTTCTGGCTGAGGTGGTGATACTGGGCAAGCAACTCGCCGACGCCATCGAGGCCTTCGGCAACCACGTCAAATACGGTACGGCCGTCAGCGACGGGCAACTCCTGGGGCAGCTCGCCGATCTTGAGGCCCGGCGCCCGCCAGACATTGCCGTCGTCGGGCATCTGAATGCCCTTGACGAGCTTCAACATGCTGGACTTGCCGGTGCCATTGCGGCCAATGATGCAGACCCGCTCACCACGGGCGATCTGCCAGGACACCTTGTCCAACAACGGCATGGCGCCGAACGCAAGGGACACATCGCTGAATTTGAGCAGGGTCATGAGCTTCTCCAAAAACCGGGCGCGCATTCTACCTGAGATAACCCGGCAGATGGGCGGCTAATCGATGACAGGACGTCGTCCGGACCCGGTGGTCGGCCGATTGCAGGCCGGGGTTTGTTTCCATCTATCACGACGGACGAGGCAGCGCTTCAACCCGCGCGGGCAACAGGCTAAGCTAGCCGCACTTTTCACGATGCATCTGCACGGAAGTCTCATGCGCAGTCGTTTCTTCAGCCTTTTGTCCTGCCTGCTTCTGTCGGCCACCGCTGCCCAGTCCGTCCAAGCGGTCGATCTCACCACCCAACGCCAATATTACGATGAAGCCAAACGGGCTTTGGCCAAGGGCGACGGCGGCCCTTATCGTACGTACGCCGCTGCGTTGGCGGATTACCCCCTCGAACCCTACCTGGCCTACGACGAACTCACCGCCCGCCTGAACAGCGCGAGCAACGAGGAAATCGAGAAGTTCTTCGCCGAGCATGGCGACCTGCCGCAAGCCAACTACATGAAGCTGCGCTGGCTGCGGCTGCTGGCTTCGCGCGGTGACTGGCAGCCCTTCGTCAAGTATTACGACCCCAAGCTGAATTTCGTCGAGCTCGACTGTTTGTATGGCTCGTATCAGCTCAGCCACAACCAGCGCTCGGAAGGCTATGCCAACGCCGAGAAGACCTGGATGACCGGCAAGACGCTGCCGGCAGCCTGCGATACGTTCTTCACCCAGTGGGCGGTCGAGGGGCAGTTGACCGAGCAGAAACGCTGGCAGCGCGCCAAGCTCGCCGCGCAGGTGCGCAACTACGCGCTGGCCAATCAACTGGTCAACAGCATGACCACCCTCGCGCCCCAGGGCCGTTTGCTGATCGCCGTCGCGCAGAAGCCGGAAATGGTCAACAACCAGGGCCAGTTCATGCCAGCCGACGAGGCGATGTCCGATGTGGTCGGGCTGGGGCTGCGTCGCCTGGCCAAGCAGGACCCGCAGCGGGCCATGGAGCTGCTCGACAGCTACGCGCCGGTGCTGCATTTCTCCCACGAGGAACAGGTGCAGATCGCCAAGGAAATCGGCCTGACCCTGGCTCGCAGTTATGACGGCCGCGCCCTTGAGGTCATGACCAAGTACGACCCGGACCTGCGCGACAACACCGTCACCGAATGGCGCCTGCGCCTGTTGCTGCGGCTCGGTCGCTGGAGCGATGCGTACGAGCTGACCCGTCGCTTGCCCCAAGACCTCGCGACCACGAACCGCTGGCGTTACTGGCAGGCCCGCTCTCTCGAGCTTGCTCAGCCCAACAGCCCGTTGCTTCCGGGGCTGTACAAGGCGGTCGCGAAGGAGCGTGATTTCTACGGCTTCCTTGCCGCCGACCGCACCCAGACGCCGTACATGCTCAACAACAAGCCGCTGGTGATGAGCCAGGCGCTCATGACCAAGGTGCGCAACACACCGGGCGTGCGCCGCGCGCTGGAGTTCTATGATCGCGGGCAGATCGTCGACGGCCGTCGCGAGTGGTACCACGTCACCCGGCGTTTCAGCCGGGACGAAATGGTCGCCCAGGCCAAACTGGCGTACGACATGCACTGGTATTTCCCGGCCATTCGCACCATCAGTCAGGCGCAGTACTGGGACGATCTCGACATCCGCTTCCCGATGGCCCACCGCGACACCCTGGTGCGTGAAGCGCAGGTTCGCGGGCTGCATTCAAGCTGGGTGTTTGCGATCACCCGTCAGGAAAGCGCGTTCATGGATGACGCCCGCTCTGGCGTCGGTGCCGCAGGCCTGATGCAACTGATGCCTGCGACCGCCAAAGAGACTGCGCGCAAGTTCAGCATTCCCCTGGCCTCGCCGGCCCAGGTGCTCGATCCGGACAAGAACATTCAGCTCGGCGCCGCTTATCTGAGTCAGGTCCATGCGCAGTTCAACGGCAACCGGGTACTGGCTTCGGCGGCGTACAACGCAGGTCCGGGACGTGTGCGTCAGTGGTTGAGGGGCGCCAACCATCTGGCCTTCGACGTCTGGGTCGAGAGCATTCCGTTCGACGAGACCCGCCAATACGTGCAGAACGTGCTGTCGTACGCGGTGATCTACGGCCAGAAGCTTAATTCCCCGCAGCCGCTGGTGGACTGGCATGAACGGTTCTTTGATGATTTGTGAGGCTGCGAGGTCGTAGGACCGGCTTTAGCCGGGAAGACATCGGGCTGCACGGCGGAGATCGCGGCGTGACTGCCGGCCTCTTCCCGGCTAAAGCCGGTCCTACAGTGCGAATCGAGTGCATTTTGTAGGACCGGCTTTAGCCGGGAAAGCGTAAGAGCAAGCGCTCAATCACTCGAGCACTTCAACCTCCATTCCCACCTCGACCAGCCCTGGGCCATCGCTCACCAGGTTCTGGCCAAACCAGATCTCCCCTTCTCGCTCGCGATAGGTCTTCAGTGTGGTCATCGGTTCGCGATCCGCGCTGCGCTCACCGGTTGCCGGGTCGATCGTCGTCAGGATGCACCGCGAGCACGGCTTTAGCACCCGCAGTTCAACGCCGCCAATTCGAATCCGCTTCCAGTCATCCTCGGCGAACGGTTCAGCGCCGGACACCACCAGATTCGGGCGAAACCGCAACATTTCCAGCGGGCGACCCACCTTCTGCGACAAATCCTCCAGCGACGACTGCCCGATCAGCAACAGCGGAAAACCGTCAGCGAACCCGACCCTGTCTTCCACCGTCCCGTAGCCTGAAGGCAGCCAGCGAGCGCGCTCTTTCGGCACGTGCACCAGCCGCGTCGGCTTGCCCACCAGGGCGCTGACCCAACGCGCTGCGTCCTCGCCGGCGTCCGGCACCCGAAAAGTGTCGCGCCAGATCGTGATGCCGCGCAGATTGGCCTCTTCATCGACCGGCACCGGCACATCCAGACTGCCCAGGCCCGGCGCCGACAGCTTCACCCCATCGCCCTTCCACAGCACCGAGAGCTGCGACATCTGCGGCAGCGCGCGCTGGCTGTAAAAGCGCCCACTGGCTTCATCCACCAGCATCCAGCGACGATCGCCACTCATGCCCAACTCATCGAAACGGGCCTGCTGCAACGTCTCGGCCATGCAGGATTTGAGGGGGTACCGATACAGTGCGCTGAGGTGAAACATGTACGCGTCCTTATGCCAGAGCGGAAAGCCACCACTCTATACGAGACGCCGGAAAACCAAGCGGTACAGATGCAAAAAAGCCCCTCCATACAGCAAGGGGCTTGAAACAGAACCGGATCAGTTGTCGAGCATGAGCCGCTCGCGGACCACGTCGACCAGCTTGTCCGGCTGGAATTTGGAGAGGAAGTTATCGCAGCCAACCTTCTTGACCATGGACTCGTTGAAGCTCCCGGACAGCGAGGTGTGCAGCACGACATAGAGGCCGCGCAAGCGTGGGTCGTTACGGATTTCCGTGGTCAGGCGGTAGCCGTCCATTTCCGGCATTTCGGCGTCGGTGAAGACCATCAACAGCTTGTCGGTCATGACTTCGCCGGTGTCTGCCCAGCCCTTGAGCATGTTCAGGGCTTTCAACCCGTCGCGGGCAACGTGCATCTTCACGCCGAGCTGACCCAGGGTGTCACGCAACTGCGAGAGCGCCACGTTGGAATCGTCCACCAACAGCACTTCGCGGCCAATGGCCCGGGCGAGGACCGGATCTTCCAGCTTGTCGCGGGAGACCTTGGCACTGTACGGCACGATCTCGGCGAGGACTTTCTCCACGTCGATGATCTCCACCAACTGGTCATCGACCTTGCTGATGGCGGTCAGGTAATGCTGACGCCCGGCGCTGGTCGGTGGCGGCAGAATCGCCTCCCAGTTCATGTTGACGATACGGTCGACGCCGCCCACCAGGAACGCCTGAACCGAGCGGTTGTATTCGGTGACGATGATTGTGCTCGAAGGCCCCGGCACCAGCGGACGCATGCCAATGGCCTGGGACAGGTCAATGACCGGCAGGGTCTGCCCGCGCAGGTTGACCACGCCGCACACGAACGGATGACGCTGGGGCATCAGTGTCAGCTTGGGCAGTTGCAGGACTTCCTGCACCTTGAATACGTTGATCGCGAACAACTGTCGGCCGGCCAGGCGGAACATAAGGATTTCCAGGCGGTTCTCACCTACCAGCTGTGTACGTTGGTCTACTGTGTCGAGAATGCCAGCCATCTGTTGCTCCTGGAGCAGGGTTCAAGTAAGTCCGCCTACCCTGTATCGGCAGCCCCATGACAGACCTTAATCGGGATAGAAACGCGCGTCGCGCCTTTGATATCACAATAACATCACCGCAGCCCCATCGACAGACCCGAGCGCTGGCAGACCGGCGAACGGCGCGGCTTTCAGATGCGCGGCCCGATGACCACTCAGTGCAACCTGCCACCGCGAGTAGGGGTAACCCCTAAGGGCAATCGGGGCGAACCTGATATTCGGCTTTTCCAATAGTCATTACTGTGACGCCCTTCTCGTAAATGAATGGAGTCAGGCATGCGGTTGCGCTCGCGGAAGTTTCCCCACTACTCGCCGGAACCCTTGCGAAGGACCCTTCTCTTGAGGCCTGTGTGCAGATGATCGTTTCACGCGTTCATGCTGATCACGCCACCCTGCCCGGCCATTCGCAACAATCAGAAACGCCCTACAGACTTTCCAGTGCCTTCAACATTAACTTTGGGCCACTCGCCCCACGCGACCTGACGTCGCCATTTGTGAAGAGTGGAGATTGCACATGCTGAACGGCAATGAATGGCAGCAGTTGCACGCAGAGTTTCTCAGCGATACCCAGACACTCATGTGCCGCGCCGATGAATGCCTCAGTCATCTGGAATTGATCAGCGATGATGGTGACGCGATGGAATGCCTGCTCACCACATTGCACCACCTTGCCGGCAAGGCAGACACCCATCGCGTGGAAACGGTCTGCGGTTTCGCACGGCAGTTGCGTTATCTCCTTTACTTCGCCAGCGCGGCCGGCCACTTGCAGCCAGAGGCATTGCCCACGCTCAAACGCTGCTTTGAGCTGATGGCCTGGCAGCTTGAACTCATCGACCCCCACACCGGATCGCTGGCGCTGGACGACAGCGAGCAACGCGGTTTGCTGGACGCATTCGCCTGCCAGTGCGGGGTGGGCAAGCCGGACAATAACGTCGCCGCCAATCCGGGCTGGTCGGTCAATCCCGGGCAGCGCGACGTGCTCGCCGCCAGGCACGCCGATCACAGTGAAACGCGATGAATGGCTGCTGATTTCCTGAACACGCACCCGCATTCCGGACTTGAAAGCTGACTGAACGGACAACCGGCTCTGTTGTTGGTGTGAGTCGGGTTTCAACCTCAGCCCTTAATAACGCCGACAATTAAGGTACTATCGGCGCGCTCGAAAGAGCGCTTCAACCAGCACTTTTTCTGTCCATTCGACGAGTCGTTCGAACACGCTGTACCCATACAGAGGAAGTACAGCATTGTGTTTTTCGCAATGCCCTTTCAAATGGCCTGGCAGATCCGTCAGGTGTAGACATCCATTATCGATGGCTTCATCCGCTATGCATGGCAGCAGCAAATTCCCTGGCTTTCTGCGAATGAACCCCGGCAGCACCATTCGCTGGGCAGCCCTGCTGTGCCTGGCGACCACGGGCTGCAATGTGATCGCGTACCTGGCGAGCGGCGCTCTGCCGCTGGAGCTGGCCATCGTCAACGGGCTGGTATTTGCGGGCCTCTGTTACAGCATGACCCGCCCGAACCGGACCATTCAGTTCCAGCCCAAGGAACTCGCCGATCACATGCTGCAGGTTCAGGAAACCGAACGTCATCGCCTGAGCCGCGAGCTGCACGACGACATCGGCCAGATGCTCACGGCAGCAAAAATGCAGAGCGACTGGCTGCAGCGCCGCGCCCCGCAGGAGCTGCACGCGCAGTGCACGATGCTCATCAACACCCTTGATGAAACCCTGGCGAAGGTTCGCGACCTGTCCGCCATTCTCAACCCCCGACAGCTCACCAGCCTGGGACTGGAAGCCAGCCTGCGCGCGCATTTGCTGCGCACGCTGTCAGCCACTTCCGTGCAGTGGAGCCTGGAATGCCAGCAGCGCCTGGACGGTATTCCCGAAGAGATCGCGGTGGCGGCATTCCGCATTACCCAGGAAGCCGTGACCAATATGCTGCGCCACGCCCAGGCGCAAAACCTGCGCGTGCAACTGCAGCGCCGACCGGAAGGGTTGTGGCTGAACATTCGCGATGATGGTAAAGGCTTTGCGCCTGCGCTGAGCCCCGCCGGTGAGGGGCAGCGCGGTATGGCGGGCATGGCCGAGCGCGCGAGCTTGTTGGGGGGAGAATTGAACGTCGCCAGCAAGCCCGGGCAAGGCACTTGCATTCAGGCATTGTTTCCGTGGGCGCCGCGTGTCCGCGGACGCGCTGAAGGCAGCAAGCCGTGAGTGTCTGCAACGTACTGCTGGTGGACGATCACGCGCTGATCCGCGCCGGTGTCCGCGCGCTGGTGTCGGACATCCCGGGTTACGCTGTCATCGGCGAGGCCAGCAATGGCCATCAATTGCTGGAAATGAGCCTGCAGCTGGGACCCGACATCATTCTGCTCGACATCTCCATGGGCGACAGCGACGGGCTGGACGCGTTGCAACGCCTGCGTCAGACGCTGCCGGACAGCAAGGTGCTGATTCTGTCGATGCACACCGAGCCATGCCTGATCATGCGCGCGCTGGCGTGCGGCGCCCACGGTTACCTACTTAAAGATGCAACCGCCAGCGAGATCGAACACGCGCTGAACGCCCTGCGCGATGGCGAACGCTACCTGAGCCCGGCCATCGCTCACACGGTGATCAGCCAGGCATTGGTCAGCAGCCAGATGACGCCCGTCGAACCTGCGGAAGGTCATAACCTCACCGCCCGCCAGCTGGAAATCCTGCGGCTGGTGGTAAGGGGCACCTCAACCCGCGAGATCGCCGGCGGCCTCGGTCTGAGCGTCAAAACGGTGGAAACCCATCGCGCGCAGATCATGAAACGGCTGCACATCTACGACGTGCCTGGGCTGGTGCTGTTCTGTGTGAGGGAGAGAATCATCAGCCTGGATGACTGATGGCGTCAGATGAGCGTGCGGTCGCGGCTCACCTGACGGTTGTTGATGCTCAGGCGAGTTGTCGCGTCTGCCCCAGCAAGGGCGAATGCGACGGCAGGTGCACACGCAACGCGCCTGCTCGCGCCTCGAAACGGGTTGCTTCGCCGCTCAGCGGTTCGCCGTCGAGGTTGATATTCAGCCCCTGCGCCGACTTGAGCTCGACCCACGGCAGCCGCGCGCGGACGAACATGTTGTCGAGGCCCAGACCGCCTTCGAGCAGGCTCTTCAGCGTGCTTACCACCTCCTGGGGCGCTGGCAGAATGCTGATGTCCAGCAGGCCGTCATCGGCGAGGGCTTCCGGGCACAACGGATGGCCGCCGCCCGCCTGACGACCGTTGCCGATCCCCAGCGCCAGCATCTCGCCCTTCCAGTGAAAGTCCGGGCCGGTAAATTCGCCATAAGCCGCTTTCAACTCGCTGAAACGCGTAAGGCCGGTGAACAGATACGCCGCACCACCGAGGATCTTTTTCAGGTCTTCGGAGGTGTTGGCGGTGACCTGGCTGCCAAACCCGCCGGTGGCCATGTTGAGGAACATCTGACCGCCCACCGCACCCATATCAACCGCACGCGCCGGGACATCCAGCAGGTCGAGGGCCTGGTCGGGTTCCAGCGGCACACCCGCCGAACGGGCGAAATCATTGGCCGTGCCCAGAGGCATGATCACCAGACTGGCGTCGACTTCAGACAGCGCCAGCGCCTCCGCCACGTCGCGCAATGTGCCATCGCCGCCACCGGCGATGATCTGCCGATGACCGGCCTCCAGACCCTCACGTACCAGGCGCTGGGCATCGCCCGCTTCCCAGGTCACGCGCACGTCCAATTCCCAGCCGTGTTTGCGCTTGCGCGCCACCGCCTCGCGGACATCCTCATTGAGCGCCTGCTTGCCGTGAAGAATCAGTAATGCCCTGCGCGCTGCCATGTCCCTTCCTTTTGCGTGTTCGAGTTGATGCGTGATGTGTTGACCGCGCGTGCTGCAAAAAAAGCCCGGTGGATGAAAAATCTTTTAACCCGGCGTCCTCGACAAGAAACGCTTTGGCATTCACCCGGACACGGCTGAAGTTGGATGTCAGCCCGCTCAGTGATGGCAAAAAGCCTTGAATGGCAGGGACTTACGCGCGCCGGCCTTGCCACCGCTTTGAGTTCACCTACGGGCAATGCCGAGTTGCCGGGGGTTTACGCCCCGTAAATAGGGGACGAGAGGCGTTAATTCCGCGTTACAGCCCCTTGAAATGCGCGGGCGGAAAGCGCCTAATCGACAAATAATTGGCTAATTCGCCCGAATACTACGATAAAGTCATTAAATTGACTTTTCTCGGAATGATCGGGAATGCAGCCCCAGTCATTGATTCATGGATCGAAGAGGCGAGAAACCCCATGCAACTGATTCCCTGCATTATCGCTGGCGGCGCCGGCACCCGGCTGTGGCCTGTTTCACGGGAGGCGATGCCCAAACCCTTCATGCGCCTGCCGGACGGCGAAAGCCTGCTGCAGAAGACCTTCAATCGCGCCAGCCAGCTGGACGGCGTCGAAAGCGTCCTCACCGTCACCAATCGGGAAGTGTATTTCCGCACCGTCGATGACTACCGGCTGCTGAACACGCACCAGTTGGCGCTCGAGTTTCTGCTCGAGCCGTTCGGCCGCAACACCGCACCGGCCATCGCCGCCGCGGCGCTGCACGTTCAGGAGCGCTATGGCGACGACGCGCAGCTGTTAATTCTGCCGGCGGACCAGTTGATCACTGACGTTGCCGCGTTCGAGGCCGCCGTCCAGAGCGCACGCAAACTGGCCGACGAGGGCTGGCTGGTGACGTTCGGTCTGATCCCGTCCCGCGCCGAAACCGGTTTTGGCTACATCGAGAAAGGCCAGGCCCTCAGCAGCGAGGCCTATCAGGTCGCGCGCTTCGTCGAGAAACCCGATGCCGTGACCGCCGAGGACTATCTCGCGGGCGGTCTGCATTTGTGGAACGCCGGGATGTTCTGCATGCGCGTCGATGTGCTGCTCGCCGAGCTGGAAGCTCACGCGCCCGACGTGCTGACCGCCGTGCGCCATTGCCTGGCGCAGTGCAACAGCAAGGAAGGCCGCAACGAGTTGCAGATCGAGCTGGACAGCACGACCTTCGCCCTGGCGCCGGACATTTCCATCGATTACGCATTGATGGAGCATTCGCAGAAGGTGGCGGTGGTGCCGTGCGAGATGGGCTGGAGCGACATCGGTTCGTGGCAGGCCATTCGCGAGCTGAGTCCGGCCGATGAAAATGGCAATCGATGCAACGGCGAGGTGGTGCTGCACGACGTGACCAACTGCTACATCGACTCGAAGAAGCGGCTGGTGGGTGCGGTGGGTCTGGACAACCTGATCATCATCGACACGCCGGATGCGTTGCTGATTGCCGACGCCGATCGCAGTCAGGAGGTCAAGGTTATCGCGCAGGCGCTCAAGCGTCAGGGGCATCCGGCGTACTTGCTGCACAACACCGTGACCCGGCCGTGGGGGACTTACACGGTGCTGGAGGAAGGCAAGCGTTTCAAGATCAAGCGCATTGTGGTGAAGCCGCAGGCGTCGTTGTCGTTGCAGATGCATCATCACCGCAGCGAGCACTGGATTGTGGTCAGCGGCATGGCGCGCGTTACCAATGGCGAGAAGGAGTTCATGCTCGACACCAATGAGTCGACCTTCATCCAGCCCGGGCACACTCATCGGCTGGTCAATCCGGGGGTGATTGATCTGGTGATGATCGAGGTGCAGAGCGGGGAGTATTTGGGGGAAGACGATATCGTTCGGTTTACCGATGTGTATGGGCGGGTGCCTGAAGCAGCCAAGATTTAGGCGTTTCGCAGGTCCACCGCTAGACCCCCGGTGTTGCATACGAAGGTCAAAATCAAGAGCGTCTGCCTAGGGGCAGACTGTTTCGGCTTCGCCGAGTTACTTGGAAAAGCACCCCAAGTAACCAAGGGTGCTTGCTCCTGGTTGGGCCCCTCGTTCCTCGGGGTTCCTTCACTCCGGTCCCGCTCCGTGGGCCCGCCGCCATCCGCCATCCATGGCGGGGGGCGGCTCTCGCGGCATCCATGCCGCTCGGCCCACTCCGCGAGACCTGCGTTCAGCCTGTACCCAAGTCCCGATTTGTGGTGTCTGGGCTTTTTGCGTATGAAGAGCAAGAGCAGATCAGAAGCAGATCAGAAGCAGATCAAGAGCTTCCCGGCTGAAGCCGGTCCTACGAGTACCCGCCGTTTGATCGTTCCCACGCTCCGCGTGGGAATGCATCCCGTGACGCTCCGCGTCATTTCCCCAGGCCCGAATGCGCGTCCTCTAAGAGACGCAGAGCGTCCGGCGCGTCGTTACCACGCGGAGCGTGGGAACGATCAGAAATAGCGGCGGCGACCTCGACTGTAGGACCGGCTTCAGCCGGGAAGCCTTTGCTTTTGCCCTCGATTTTGCTTTTGATCTTCGTACGCAAAAAGCCCAATCACCGCCAATCGCGACTTGGGTGCAGGCTGAACGCAGGTCTCGCTCCGTGGGTCGAGCCGCATGGATGCGGCGAGAGCGCCGTCAGGACATGGATGTCCGTTCGGCGCGGGCCCACGGAGCGGGACCGGAGTGAAGGAACCCTGACGAAGGAAGGGCCCAACCAGGAGCACAAGCCCTTGGTTACTTGGGGCTTTATCAAGTAACTCGCCGAAGGCGAAACAGTCTGCCCTTAGGCAGACGCCCTTGATCTTCTCTAAGCAGCACCACGCAATCGGGCGAGATTGAGTCTAAGGCGCCCGCGCGCCTTGGACGTACTCAATAAACCTCATCACCGCCGGGGCCTTTTCGTGGCGTCGGTGGATCAGCGACAACGACGAGCTCGGCTGACAATCCTCAATCCGCCGATACACCACATTCGGCAGACGAATGTGATCCACCACCGACTCCGGCACCACCGCCACACCCTGACCAAGACTCACCAGCGCAATCACCGACACCAGCCCGCCCGGCTGCGGCCCCAGGGTCGGCGCGAAACCGCCGTGGGCCGCCACCTCCAGGGTGCCGGAAATCTGCTCAGGCAGGATGAACGTCTCGTTCTGCAGGTTCACCGCATTGATGAGCTTCAGCTTGCACAGCCACGAACTGTCCGGCAGCGCCAGGGCAAACCCCTCCGTCAGCAACTGCACGGCACTCAAGGAATCGGGCAGCTGCATGGGAGAGCGGATGAAACCCACGTCCAGCCGACCCTCTTCGATCAGCCGCGGCAGTGTCGGCATCAGGTGCTCGTTGATGCTGAATTCGACGTCGGCGTAGCGCTCACGAAACTGGCTGACGTGGCGCTGCAAGACCCCGGAAAACACCGCTGAGGCGACGTAGCCCAACTCGATCCTGCCGGCCTCGCCACGCCCGGCGCGCTGGACGTTGTACTGCGCGGTTTCAAACTGACGCACCGCCAGTTCGGCCTCGATCTGCAGCGCGCGCCCTGCTTCCGTCAGCCTCACCTCCCGCTGTTCCCGCAAAAACAGTCGGGTGCCCAGCGCGTTCTCCAGGTCCTGAATCTGCCGTGTCAGCGTGGGCGGCGCGATGCCCAGTTGCTCGGCGGCGCGCGTGAAATGCCGATGGCGGGCAACGGCCAGAAAGTAGCGAAAATGACGGATTTCCATGGAGCGTTACCTGAGAGGTAATGAAAAAGCGGGGAGCGGGTAACAGAGCATAGGGCATATCCCCTTACTCTGTTCAGGCGACGAACCCTTTCATATCGACCTGCGTTAGTCAGCACCTAACAGCGTCCGGAGCCCCCATACATGTCTCGACCCAGCCCCCGCATGACCCTGCTCACAGCCTCCGGCGTGTGCGCGTTGATCGTGCTCGACACCAATATTGTCGCCGTGACACTGCCGAGCATCGCGCGTGACCTGGGCGCAGGTTTTGCTGATATCGAATGGGTGGTCAGCGCCTATATGCTGGCCTTCGCCGCGCTGTTGCTGCCAGCGGGCAGCCTGGCCGATCGCTTTGGCCGCAAGCGCATGCTGATCATCGGGCTGGTGCTGTTCATTCTGGCGTCGCTGGGCTGCGGCGCGGCGCCGGACATTCTGTTCCTCGACATCGCCCGGGCGATCAAGGGCGTTGGCGCGGCCTTGCTGTTGACCTCGGCGCTGGCGACCATCGGCCACGTTTTCCACGACGAAGCCGAGCGCGCCAAGGCCTGGGCGTTCTGGGGCGCGTGCATGGGTGTGGCCATGACCGCCGCCCCTACAATCGGCGGGTTGATTGCCGAGCTGATCGGCTGGCGCTGGATTTTCTACCTCAACCTGCCGGTGGGTCTGGGGCTGCTGGTGATGGTCATGCGGAACATCCAAGAGTCACGCAACGAGCAGTCGGCGCGTCTCGATCCCTGGGGCAGTCTGTTTTTCAGCACCAGCCTGCTGAGCCTGATCTGGGGCCTGATAGAAGCCAACCGAATCGGCTGGGACCACCCGCTCACGTCCATGCGCCTGGCAGCGGGGGCGGTGCTCCTCGTGCTGTTCGTCATCGCCGAGCGCCTGCAACGCCGGCCGATGGTCGATTTGCAGCTGTTCAACTACCCGCGCTTCGTCGGCGCCCTGCTCGGCATGTTCGCCTACGCCGGCTGCGCCCAGGTGATGATGACGTTGCTGCCGTTTTACCTGCAGAACGGTCTGGGCTTCAGCGCCATTGATTCGGGCCTGGGGATGCTGCCGTTCGCGATCACCATGCTGCTGTTGCCGCGCTTCGGGCCGACGCTGTCACGGCACCTGTCGCCGGCCGCCATGATGGCGCTGGGCCTGACCCTTGTGGGCGTCGGCAACCTGCTGTGTGCCTGGGCCACCGGGATTGGCGGCTACCCGGCATTCGCCGCGGCGATGGCCGTGACTGGGGCGGGCGCAGGCTTGCTCAACGGTGACACGCAAAAAAACATCATGGCCTGCGTGCCCCGCGAACGCACCGGCATGGCGTCGGGGATGAGCACGACCATGCGGTTCAGCGCGATCATGCTGGCGATCGGCGTCTACGGCGCGCTACTCGCCAGTCACACCCTTGGCTCGCTGAAGAACACACTGGCGACCGTCGCGCCCCACCTTGTCGATCAGGCCGAGCACATCGCCTCACGGGTGGTGGCCGGCGACATGAACGCTGCGCTGCAAACCGTCGATGCCAGCGCGCGGGGAATGATTCAGCCGCTGGCCCGGGACGCATTTGTCTCGGGCTTCGGCTCGGTGTTGTGGGTTGCGGGCCTGATCGCCCTGTTGGCCGCGGTGCTGGTGGGCACGTTGATGCGCAGGCCGATTCCGCTGATGCACCTGAAAACTGCCTGATCGAGGCGACCGCTCGGGCAAAGCGTTAACGGGCTGCGAGGGCCCACACCCGGGCGATATCCCGGGCGCGGTCGTGGAGCAACGTCGCGGCGTTGGCGCAGGCGAACTCCAGCGTCATCGGCCCGCTGGTCACGGCGAAGGCGGCGCTGATGCCGTGGGCATACAGGTCGGCGTAGCCCTCCCCCAGTGTCCCGGCCAACACGATCACCGGCACGTTGTTGCGTTGAGCCATCCGGGCGACGCCGAAAGGGGTTTTGCCGCGCAGGGTCTGGGCGTCGAAACGGCCTTCGCCGGTGATCACCAGGTCTGCATCCTCCAGGGCATCGGCCAGTCCGGTCAGGTCGGCGACCACCTCCACACCGGGGCGGAACGACGCGTTCAAATAGGCCTTGGCGGCGAAGCCCATGCCCCCTGCTGCGCCGCTTCCCGGATGTTCGCTCTCGTCCCGACCCAATGCCTGAGCCGAATGCTCGGCGAAATGCCCCAGCGCCGCGTCCAGCGCCAGCACCTGCTCGGGGGACGCGCCCTTCTGCGGGCCGAAGATGTGCGACGCGCCCTGCACGCCGCACAGGGGATTGTTGACGTCGGCGGCGACCTCGAACTGCACACTGCTCAGGCGCGGGTCGAGCCCGGTCAGGTCGATACGCGCGAGTTGTGCCAGGGCCAGGCCACCGGGAGCGAGGGGCTGGTCGTCCCGGTCGAGAAAGCGCGCACCCAGCGCCGACAGCATGCCGGTGCCGGCATCATTGGTCGCGCTGCCGCCGATGGCCAGGATTACCCGCTCGGCGCCAGCGTCCAGGGCGGCCTTGATCAGCTCGCCAGTGCCAAACGTGCTGGTGATGGTCGCGTCGCGCTGATCCAGGCTCAGCAGTTGCAGACCGCTGGCCATGGCCATTTCGATGATCGCCGTGCGCGTGTCCGCCAGCCAGCCCCACTGCGCCTGCACGGGCTGCGCAAGCGGTCCGCTGACCTGATTGCTCATCCACTCACCGTCGCACGCCGCCAAGACCGCTTCGATGGTGCCCTCGCCGCCATCAGCCATCGGGCACTCGACCAGTTCGGCGTCAGGCCAGACGTCGAGGAGCCCGGCAGCGATGGCGTGGGCGACACTTTGGGCGCTGAGGCTGTCTTTGAACGAGTCCGGGGCGATGACGATTTTCATGTTGTTCTCCTTGTCTGATGGCCGATCTTCGCACCCTGAAGCGACTTTACCGCCTTACGCTTGCACAACAGGTGGCTCGCTCGGTTGTTCATACGAACAACGCTGCGAAAGCGCCTTACTTGACCACCATCTGCGCGCCGAGATAAAGGCGCAGCAGGTCCTCGGTCCGGTAGGGATCGCAGCCGGTCAGTTCGGCGATTTTCTCCAGCCGGTAGCGCAGGCTGTTGCGATGGATGCCCAGCGTGTCGGCGCAGGCCTGGCTTTCGCCGCTGTAGTCGAACCAGGCGCGCAGGGTGTCGAGCAATTGCGGGTTATCGAGCAGGCGCTTGATCGGCTCGGCGATGCCTTCGGCCAACCAGTCGTGGCGGTTGCGCCAGAACAGCAGCGCGACGCGATGACTGGCCAGCCGCAGCAGTTTGACAGTCGGCCGCAAGTGGCGCGCGTAATCGAGCAGGTCGCGGGCGGCGGTGCAGGCGGCGCGCAGGGAGGCCAGGTCCGCCGAAGTTTCGACGGTTGCCATGCGTTGCACGGGCCAGCCCTGTTCGTCGAAAAGCGCCAGCAGCAAAGCGTCGTCGCGGTCCTTGCCCACCGCGCGGCACCAATAAATCAGACCCGGCTCGCACGGCAGGCACCAGCTGTTGGCGTAACGCCCCATCAGCCACGCACTCATCGCACCGGCATAGGTCGCGGCTTGGGGCAATTCGAGCAACACGGCCTGGCGCGGCAACTGCGGCTGCAAACCCAGCTGTTCAGCTTCGGCGACCAGATGGGCAGCGCTGTCGCCGAGCAAGAGCCGCGACAGCAAGTCTTCACTGCGCTGATGCCGCCATTGCTGATCGGCCTGCTGGCGTCGATGCTCCATGAGCATCTCGGCGGTCATCTTCACCAGCTCCGCGTAAACCCGCACATCATCGGGCTCGCCGGTGATGCCGAGCACGCCGATCAGTTTCTGATCCAGCATCAGTGGCAGATTCACTCCCGGGCGCACGCCGTCGAGCTGTCGGGCGGTGTGCGAATCGATCTCCACCACGCGGCTGTTGGCGAGGACCAGCTGCGCCCCTTCATGCCGTGTATACAACCGCTCGGCCTCGCCGCTGCCAATGATGATCCCCAGGTAATCCATGACGTTGACGTTGCACGGCAAAATCGCCATCGCCCGGTCGACGATGTCCTGGGCCAGGGCGTGGTCAAGGGCGAACATGAGGGGTGTCTGCGCAGCGAAGGGAATGAGGGTTCATACACATCAGGTCTTGTTTTTGTGGGTGGTGGGAGTCTGCCTGAATCTTGGTCCAGGCGCGATTGGCCGCTAGCATGGGATTTCAACTATAAGTAATATCCACGCCAGACTTATGGAAGTCTTATAAGGACGCCAAAGCATGGTTGATCGGATAACAACGATGAGCGCACCTACTAATAACATCCAGATCATCAACGGCCCCGACGGCAAACCCGCCTTCGTGGTCATCCCCTATGAAGAGTACGTCAGCCAGCACGGTGGGGAAGATCTGATCCCCCACGAAGTCGTCAGCCGGATTGTCGACGGCTCAACGCCAATTCGGGCGTGGCGCGAGTATCTGGATCTGACCCAGGAGCTTGTCGCCGGACGACTCGGTATCTCCCAACCCGCCTACGCCCAGCAGGAATCGGTGGCGCGTCCCCGCAAGCAGACTCGAGAAAGAATCGCCCAGGCGTTCGGCATCCGGCCCGATCAACTGGACATCTGAACACGCGAGAACTCAATTTGGCCCTGCACCGTCTCACCCTCCTCCTCTCCGCCCTGACCCTTCAGGCCTGCGCCTCCACCGAGGTGCCCCTGGGGCAGGCGAGTTTTGCCGAATATCGCCAGCAGACCATCGCCTGGATGGAGCAGAACCGGACCTTTCAGACGCCTGATCACCCTACCGAGATCGAGTGGAATGCACCTCGGGAATGGCGGCCCAAAGCGCCAGCCACGCGGGGGATTTTATTGGTCCATGGCCTCGGCGACTCGCCGTGGTCGTTCAATGACGTCGGCGAGGCGCTCGCGGCGCAGGGGTTTCTGGTGCGCACGGTGTTGCTGCCGGGGCACGGCAGCAAGCCGGCGGACATGCTGGATGTGACGCTCAGACAGTGGCAGCAAGTGGTGCGGGAGCAGACGCAGATTCTTGAGCGGGAGGTGCCGACGGTGTATCTGGGCGGGTTTTCCACCGGTGCGAACCTGGTGCTGGATTACGCGTACAAGCACCCGAATATCGCCGGTCTGGTGCTGTTCTCTCCGGCGTTTAAACCTGCGAACACCTACGCCTGGGTCACTCAATACATCGGCTGGTTTCGCCCCTGGCTGGCGAAACCGGATGATGGCGTGCGCCCGATGCAGACGCCGGTCCGCTACCTGAACGTGCCCACCAACGGTTTCGCCCAGTTCTACCGCAGCGCGCTGTTGGCCCAAAAGCACCTCGACAAAGGGGCCTACGACAAGCCGGTGTTCGTCGCCATTACCGAGCACGACTCGGTGCTGGATACCGGTTACGTGCTGGACAGCTTCAACGCGCGCTTCACCCATCCGCTCAGCCGGCTGATCTGGTACGGCAACGACCCGGCTGCGGCGCAGAAAAACCCGAAGGTGCGGGTGCGCAGCGATCTCCTGCCGGAATACCGCATCGCCCAGTTCTCGCACATGGGGTTGATGTTCTCACCTGCAAACCCGTTGTACGGGGTGAATGGCCGTCAGCGGATCTGCTGGAACGGCCAGTCATCCGCCGACATGCAGAAATGCCTGAATGGCGAGCCGGTGTGGTATTCGGATTGGGGCCATCGTGAACAGGGCAAAGCCTTCGCGCGGCTGACGTTCAATCCGTATTTCGAGTGGCAGTCGGGGGTGATGATGGAGGTTCTGGCGCACCCATAATGGGACCGCGCACGCAGTAGGACCGGCTTCAGCCGGGAAGAGGCCCGTATGAGCAACACACATTTAGCGGTGTGACCTCCGACGCCTTCCCGGCTAAAGCCGGTCCCACTATTGGCCGCGGTCACTTTCACTTACTGCATTCCCATCAATCCCGCGCCATCACTCAACCGGCGCCAGCCGCTCGCGACTATTGCTCAGGTGAGTCCACATTGCGGCGCGGGCGGCGTCGGGGTCCTGGCGGCGGATGGCGGCGAGGATGGCTTCGTGTTCGAGGTTGGCCAGATACGCACTATGGGTGAGGCTCGCCCCGGCCCGTTCGCTGGTGGCGATGCGGCTGCGCGGGATAACGGCGATGCCGAGGTTCTGCAGGATCTCCACGAAATACGGATTGCCGGTGGCCTCGGCGATCAGCAGATGAAAGCGCCGGTCCGCTTCGACGCAACTGTCTTCTTTGGCCAGCAGGTCCTGATAATCATCCAGCGCGGCGCGCATTGCCGTCAGCTGTGCCTGACTGCGGCGTTGCGCGGCCAGGGCGACGGCCTGGGTTTCCAGGCCCATGCGCAGTTCGATGATGTGCCGCACGCTGAACGCGGTTTCCACCTTCAGATGCAGCCCGCTCTGCTCCGAACGCGCGAGCACGTAAGTGCCTTTGCCCTGATGGGTCTCAACCAGCCCGGACGCCTGCAATTTGGAAATCGCTTCGCGCACGACGGTGCGGCTCACGCCATGCTCGCGGACGATTTCGCTCTCCGACGGCAACTTTGCACCCGGCGCAATGGTGCCCATCAAAATTCGCTGGCTCAGGTCGGTGACCAGGTCCGTCGCCAGGCTGTGTTGGCGACGCTTGGGTGGCAAGGGTCCGGTGCTGTTCAAAAAGAAGTTGTCCTATAAGTGCTGAAAAGAACGGCGGCCCGCGAGAGCCTGCCATCCACTTGTATTTTCCTGACCACCCGCGCTCGTTGCACGCACTCAACCACTCGCCGGAAACTCATCGAGACACGGCCAGGACCCTTGAAAACAGAGCCAAACAGCAGCGCACAGCAACTCATCCAACTTGTCAGACAGGCGAGCCTAGCCCGACGAAATACTTCTCGCAACCCCCGCAAATCCGGTTGCCAGCGCGATCATTACTTGTATGATGACTGGCAACAGGGCTACACACCTTGTCACACACAACGTGCTTGACCACCCGCATAAAAATAATCAGTGGGAGTTACCAGAGTGAACACATCCTCAACACGGGCGGATGACGCCTCCGATTCCGTCCTGCAATCGGCGGTCTCGAAAGTCAAACGACACATCCTGCCGCTGTTCGTCATCATGTTCATCGTCAACTACATCGACCGGGTCAACATCGGCTTCGTGCGTAGTCACATGGAACATGACTTGGGTATCGGTGCGGCCGCCTACGGCTTCGGTGCCGGCCTGTTCTTCATCGCGTATGCGATGTTCGAAGTCCCCTCCAACATCCTCCTGCAGAAAGTCGGCGCGCGCATCTGGCTGACCCGCATCATGCTGACCTGGGGCATCGTCGCCGCCTGCATGGCGTTCATTCAGACCGAAACCCACTTCTACATCCTGCGCTTTCTGCTGGGCGTGGCCGAAGCCGGGTTCTTCCCGGGCGTGATCTACTACTTCACCCGTTGGTTGCCCGGCGTCGAGCGTGGCAAGGCCATCGCCATCTTCCTCAGCGGCTCGGCCTTCGCGTCGGTGATCTCCGGCCCGCTCTCCGGCCTGCTGCTGCAGATCGACGCGCTGGGCTACCACGGCTGGCAGTGGATGTACTTCATCGAAGGCATGTTCTCCGTCGGCCTGTGCTTCTTCGTCTGGTTCTGGCTCGACTCCAAACCCCACGACGCCAAATGGCTGACCGAGGCCGAGAAGGACGCGCTGGTCAACACCATCGACGCTGAACAGAAGGCTCGCGAAGCGGCCAACCCGGTCAAGCTGTCCATCGGCAAGCTGCTCAAGGACCCGCAGATCATCCTGTTCTGCCTGATGTACTTCTTCATCCAGCTGACCATCTACGCGGCGACGTTCTGGCTGCCGAGCATCATCAAGAAGATGGGCGACCTCACCGACTTCCAGGTCGGCCTGTTCAACTCGATCCCGTGGTTCATCGCCATCGTCTGCATGTACGGCTTCGCCTCGCTGTCGGCCAAGTGGAAGCACCAACAGGCGTGGGTTGCCGTCGCATTGTTGATCGCAGCGGCAGGGATGTTCATGTCGACCACGGGCGGTCCGGTGTTTGCCTTTGTTGCGATCTGCTTCGCGGCGATGGGCTTCAAGTCGGCGTCGTCGCTGTTCTGGCCGATCCCCCAGGGCTATCTGGATGCACGGATCGCCGCGGGAGTCATCGCGCTGATCAACTCCGTGGGCAACCTCGGCGGTTTCGTTGCGCCGACCACCTTCGGCATCCTCGAACAGCAGACCGGTTCGATCCAGGGCGGCCTGTATGGCCTGACCGTCACCTCGATCATCGCCGCGATTCTGGTGTTCACCGTGCGCACGACGCCCAAGCCCGGCGCGGTGCCGGTGGCCAAGGTCGACGTGACGCCCAGCCACACCTGAGCCAGGCGCTCCAAGCGCTGAACTCGACGTTCTGAACCTCTTAAAGAAAGCGCCACGCCGCGCCCGGTATTACCAAGGATTTAGCCATGAACACACAGACTTCCGGCAGCACCCCCGTCATCACCGACATGCAGGTCATTCCGGTGGCTGGCCACGATGACATGCTGCTCAACCTCAGCGGCGCCCACGGCCCGTATTTCACCCGCAACATCGTCATCCTCAAGGACAACGCCGGCCACACCGGCGTGGGTGAAATCCCCGGCGGCGAGAAAATCCGCCAGACCCTCGAAGACGCCCGGTCCCTGGTGGTCGGCAGCAGCATCGGCAACTATCAGAAAATCCTCAACGACGTGCGCCGCACCTTTGCCGAGCGCGATGCCGGCGGTCGCGGCCTGCAGACCTTCGACCTGCGCATCACCATCCACGCGGTGACCGGCATCGAAGCGGCGGTGCTGGATTTGCTCGGTCAGCACCTTGAAGTGCCGGTCGCCGCACTGCTCGGCGAAGGACAGCAGCGTGATGAAGTGAAGATGCTCGGTTACTTGTTCTACGTCGGTGACCAGACCAAAACCAACCTGCCCTATCGCACCGAAGCCGACGCGGACAACGCGTGGTTTCGCGTTCGTCACGAAGAAGCACTGACCCCGGAAGCGGTGGTGCGTCTGGCCGAGGCGGCTTATGCGCAATACGGTTTCGAGGACTTCAAACTCAAGGGCGGCGTGCTCAGCGGCGATGCGGAAATCGAAGCCGTCACGGCACTGGCCGAACGCTTCCCGAAAGCGCGCATTACCCTCGACCCGAACGGCGCCTGGTCGCTGAAAGAAGCGGTGCGTCTGTGCCGCGATCAGCACAAAGTGCTGGCCTATGCCGAAGACCCTTGTGGCGCCGAGAACGGTTACTCGGGCCGCGAAGTCATGGCTGAATTCCGTCGCGCCACCGGCCTGCGCACCGCCACCAACATGATCGCCACCGACTGGCGCGAAATGGGTCATGCCATTCAGCTGCAATCGGTGGACATCCCCCTGGCCGACCCGCACTTCTGGACCATGCAGGGTTCGGTGCGCGTCGCGCAGATGTGCAACGAATGGGGCCTGACCTGGGGTTCGCACTCCAATAACCACTTCGATATTTCCCTGGCGATGTTCACCCACGCCGCCGCCGCTGCGCCGGGCAACATCACCGCCATCGATACCCACTGGATCTGGCAGGACGGCCAGCGCCTGACCAAGGCACCGCTGCAGATCATCGGCGGCAATGTGCAAGTGCCGAAGAAGCCCGGGCTGGGCGTGGAGATCGACATGGACCAAGTCGCCAAGGCCCACGAGCTCTACAAAGGCATGGGCCTCGGCGCGCGGGATGACAGCGTCGCGATGCAATTCCTGGTGCCGAACTGGACGTTCAACAACAAGCAGCCGTGTCTGGTGCGCTGATCGACTGACCCGAGCCGGTCCTACCGCGGCTGAACAGCGGCGACCGGACAGAATCACCTAAATTGCCAAATGGCGACCGGCGCGTAACCCCTTGCGCGCCGTTTTTCTTCATCATCTCCCATAGCGGCCGCGTGCTACTGTTCGCGCATCTCACTGCCGTGAAGTCCTCCATGTCCCGCCTTGCCAAGACCCACCCTCGCCTGACCATCGCCACCCTCGTCGGCGTCGCCGCCGGTATCGCCAGCGCGTTCATCGCCCCGGATATTTCAGTGATCAGCAAATGCCTGATCGGCTGGAACGTCGCCGGCTGGCTGTACATGGCGATGATCATGCGCCGCACCTTCAAATCCAGCGCGGATGACGTGCGCCGGGTCGCGGAAATCGAGGACGAGAACGCCGGCGTGGTCCTGTTCGTCGTCTGCGTGGCGGCGATTGCCAGCCTGGCGGCGATCATCCTGGAGCTGGCCGGCATTCAGGACATGAAGGACGCCGACAAAGCGCTGCATTACGCCTTCACCGGCTTCACCATCCTTGGCTCATGGCTGCTGATCGGCGTGGTCTTCAGCCTGCATTACGCCCGGGTGTTCTACACCTGGCGCGGCGACAAGCCGGCGCTGCGCTTTGCCGATGGCGAGGAGAACCCGGACTACTGGGATTTTCTGTATTTCTCCTTCACCTTGAGCGTCGCCGTGCAGACCTCCGACGTCGGCGTCGCCACCCGCGGTCTGCGCAAAGTGGTACTGGCGCAGTCGCTGATCGGCTTTGTGTTCAACACCTCGATTCTGGGTTTCTCGATCAACATCGCGGCCGGGTTGTTTAACTGACATTTAGCGCAGGTACTGGCATCTTCGCGAGCAAGCTCGCTCCCACAGGATCCGGGTTGACTCGGGATCTGTGCCACGCCGGTCGCTCCCACAAAGAAGCCCATTCCAAGCGGTTTCGGGCTTCCAGAGCCGTGCAGGCAGGCGTACTGTGAGCGCCACAAAATCCAACATCGCTGCTGAACGAGGCCTCGCTCAATGACTCAGGATTCCGGGTTGAAGATTGCCGTACTCGACGACTGGCAATCGGTCGCTGAAAACGTTGTGGACTGGACCGTATTGAAGCCGATCGGCGAGGTCAGTTTTCTGCATGACTACCCGGCCGAAACTGACGCCATGGTCGCCCGCCTCAAAGACTTCCAGATCCTCTGCGTGATGCGCGAGCGCACGATTTTCGATGACGCCCTGCTCAGTCAACTGCCGAACCTGAAACTGCTGGTCACCGGCGGCATGCGCAACGCGGCGCTTGATCTGAAGGCCGCCGCACGCCTGGGCATCACCGTGGTTGGCACCGACAGCTACAAGTACGCGGCGCCGGAACTGACCTGGGCGCTGATCATGGGCGTGACCCGCAACCTGGTCGACGAAGCCAAGTCCCTGCGCGCGGGCGACTGGCAGATCGGCATCGGCAGCGACCTGTACGGCAAGACCCTGGGCATCGTCGGCCTGGGCAGCATCGGCCAGAAGATCGCCCGCTACGGTAAGGCCTTCGACATGAAGGTCATTGCCTGGAGCGAGAACCTCACGGCCGAACGCGCCGCCGAGCATGGCGTGACGTACGTCAGCAAACGGGCACTGTTCGAGCAATCGGACGTGGTGTCGGTGAATCTGGTGCTCAGCGAGCGCAGTCGCGGGCTGGTCGATGCCGATTCGCTGAACCGGATGAAGCCGACGGCGTATCTGGTGAACACCGCCCGCGGGCCGATCGTCGACGAAGACGCGCTGGTCGAGGTGCTCAGGCAGAAGAAAATCGCCGGCGCCGCGCTGGACGTCTACAGCGTCGAGCCGTTGCCGGCCGATCATCCGTTCCGCACGCTGTCCAACGTCCTGGCCACGCCTCACGTGGGTTACGTCACTGAAAACAACTACCGGATGTTCTTCAGCCAGATGATCGAGGACATTCAGGCCTGGCACGCTGGCGCGCCGATCCGCGTGTTTGCCTGACCGCGATCTTCACTCATCGCCTCAAGACCCAGCCTCAAGACTCACTGCATCAAGGACTCAGATGATGACCACGCCGCTTTCCCGATTGCCCTCCGACCCCCGCGCCGCGTTGCTGGTGATCGACATGCAATACGACTTCATGCCCGGCGGCGCGCTGGCCGTGGCCGAGGGCGATGCGCTGGTGCCGCTGATCAACCGCCTCGGCGCGCAGTTTCGCAATGTGGTCATGGCCCAGGACTGGCACCCGCGCGGGCATGTGTCGTTTGCGTCCAGCCATGCCGGTCGCGCGCCATTTGAAAGCATCACCCTGCCCTACGGCGCGCAGACGCTGTGGCCCGACCACTGTGTGCAAGGCAGTCATGGCGCTGCATTGCACGCGGATCTGAATATCACCCACGCGCAGCTGATCCTGCGCAAGGGCTGCAACGCCGGCATCGACAGCTATTCCGCGTTCGTCGAAGCCGACCGCACGACGCGCACCGGGCTGGCCGGGTATCTGAGCGAGCGTGGCATCGACAGCGTGTTCGTGGTCGGTCTGGCCCTGGATTTCTGCGTGGCCTGGACCGCGCTGGACGCCCGGGCGGCTGGTTTCAACACCTGGGTGATCGCCGATGCGTGCAAGGCCATCGACCTGAACGGCTCGCTGGACCAGGCCTGGAAAGACATGGCGCTGGCGGGCGTCAACCGGATCGACAGCGCAGAGCTCACTGAATAAACACACAGCCCCCTGTGGGAGTGAGGTTGTTCACGAAGAGGCTGGGACATTCAGCCACTTTCTCCGGCGGCTGAAAGTCAGCCTTCGCGAGCAAGGTGGAGCGCCACCCCGGTCACTCCCACGGGATAGTGGACTGACTCATATTTCGGCCAGTTCGGAGGACCTGTGGGAGTGAGCTTGCTCGCGAAGAGGCTGGGACATTCAGCCACTTTCTCCGGCGGCTGAAAGTCAGTCTTCGCGAGCAAGCTCGACTCCCACGGGATGGTGGTTCGGCCAGGGATTTGCGGTTATTGCAAAACCTGTGGGAGTGAGCTTGCTCGCGAAGAGGCCGGGACATTCAGCCACTTTCTCCGGCGGCTGAAAGTCAGTCTTCGCGAGCAAGGTGGAGCGCCACCCCGGTCACTCCCACGGGATAGTGGACTGACTCAATATTTCGGCCAGTTCGGAGGACCTGTGGGAGTGAGGTTGTTCACGAAGAGGCTGGGACATTCAGCCACTTTCTCCGGCGGCTGAAAGTAAGTCTTCGCGAGCAAGCTCGACTCCCACGGGATGGTGGTTCGGCCAGGGATTTGCGGTTATTGCAAAACCTGTGGGAGTGAGCTTGCTCACGAAGAGGGCGGGACATTCAGCCACTTTCTCCGGCGGCTGAAAGTAAGTCTTCGCGAGCAAGCTCGACTCCCACGGATGGTGGTTCGGCCAGGGATTTGCGGTTGTTGCAAAACCTGTGGGAGTTTTAATCTTCACCCAATGCGAAGCGCTTCAACCCTTCCCCCTCCATCCGGTAACGCACCCACTCGTCCTGGGGCTCGGCGCCGATTGATTTGTAGAAGTCGATCGCCGGCTGGTTCCAGTCCAGCACGCTCCACTCCAGACGACCGCAGCCGCTGTCATGGGCGATCCGGGCCAGATGGCGCAGCAGTTTCTTGCCGGCACCGGCGCCCCGATGCGCAGCGGACACGTACAGATCCTCAAGGTACAGGCCCTTGCGGCCCAGCCAGGTGGAATAGCTCAGGAAGTACACGGCGAAACCTATGGGCTGGCCGTCCAGCAGGCAGATCAGCGCCTTGGCCGGCGAAGCTTCGTCGAACAGACTTTGCTCAATGTCAGCGACGCTGGCCTTGACCTCGTGCTCGGCTTTTTCGTAGATCGCCAGCTCGGTGATAAAGCCCAGGATGACGGCGGCGTCGTCACGGGTGGCATCGCGGATGTGAAGGCTCAAGGGGGGCTCCCGGGTCAGTGAAAAGGCTGCCGCCGTTGGCGAACGACGGGTGACGGATTGTGTCTCAAGCAGCAGCGCCGCGCAGCAAGCACGTGCACGCCAGCCGCCGCCTCCCTCGAACATCGAAAGCAGAATGCTCTGCCCAAGAGCACTGAATCATCCAAAGGATCGCCATGGAACACGAACCAGACGGCAAGACCCCCGGCCTCACGGCGGAAGAAGAACGCGACATCGACGAAAACCAGCCGCCCCGCGCCGCCGTCCTCCACGAAACGATCCGCATGCAGGGCGATCAGGAGCTGGAGCGCAACGTCGCGGCGCTGTTCTGGTCGGCCCTCGCGGCCGGGCTGACCATGGGCCTGTCGCTGATGGCGATGGGCTTGTTGAACTCTCGCCTGCCCGATGCCGAAGGCTTCAAAGTCATCGCCAGCTTCGGCTACTGCGCAGGCTTTCTGGCGGTGATTCTCGCCCGTCAGCAACTGTTCACCGAAAACACCCTGACCGCCGTATTGCCGGTGATGAGCAAGCCGACGCTGAAAAACGTCGTCCGCCTGTTGCGGCTGTGGACCGTGGTGCTGGTAGGTAACCTGTGCGGCACGCTGCTGGTGGCCTACGTCATGCTTCACCTGCCGATCTTCGACACCAAGACCGACCAGGCTTTCCTCGAAATCGGCCGCAAGGTCATGGAGAACGACAGCGGGCAGATGTTCGCCAAAGGCATTATCTCCGGCTGGATGATCGCCACCATGGTGTGGATGATCCCTTCCATGGAATCGGCCAAGGTCGCCATCATCGTGATGATCACCTACCTGATGGCGCTGGGGGATTTCACCCACATCGTGGTCGGCTCGGCGGAAGTCTCGTATCTGGTGTTCGCCGGCGAGCTGCCGTGGAAGGATTTCTGGCTGACATTCGCAGGCCCGACCCTGGGTGGCAACATCATCGGCGGCAGCTTCATCTTCGCGTTGATCAGCCATGCGCAGATCCGCAGCGAAGGCGAAACGCCGGACAAGAAAGGCCAGAAGAAAGCGCTGGACGAAAAGCTGAAGCAAGAGCTGCGTCAGCCCAAAGCTGAGTCCGATCGAAAAGGCGCTTGAAGCGGTAGGAAATGTGACAGTGACCGTTGTGCCTGGGTGTGACACTGGTCATGTGGGGGTGACCGGTGTACCTGAGTCTGACACAGGTCATGTGGGAGTGAGCTTGCTCACGAAGGCGTCGGACCTGACAGTCAAGGGTCGCCTGATACAACGCATTCGCGAGCAAGGTGGAGCGCCACCCCGGTCGCTCCCACACTGATCGCTGACCTGTCAGGAATCGGGCGCCTGCCCCCTCCCCCCGGCGCGCTTGCTAGCACCAAAACGCCCCTCATGCCCTTCTTAAATTATTTTTAAGAAATCCCGACTAAGTTTAAAGGCAAAATGCAGCCTTCTGTCCTCTCACGTGGCCCTGATCTCACATGACGCGAATTCTGACAATCGAAGACGATGCCGTCACCGCGAAGGAAATCGTTGCCGAACTGAGCAGCCACGGCCTGCAGGTGGACTGGGTCGACAACGGTCGCGAGGGCCTGGTCCGCGCGGTCAGCGGCGATTACGACCTGATCACCCTCGATCGCATGCTGCCGGAAGTCGACGGTCTGGCGATTGTCACCACCATGCGCGCCCTGGGTATCGCCACGCCAATTCTGATGATCAGCGCGCTGTCCGATGTAGATGAGCGCGTGCGCGGGTTGCGCGCGGGTGGGGATGATTACCTGTCCAAACCCTTCGCCTCCGACGAAATGGCCGCCCGGGTGGAAGTCTTGCTACGCCGTAGCAATCCGGGAACCCAGGCCGAGACCATGCTCAAGGTCGCCGACCTCGAACTCAATCTGATCACCCGTGAAGCCAGCCGCGCCGGGCAGCCGCTGAACCTGCTGCCCACCGAATACAAGCTGCTGGAATTCCTGATGCGCAACAGCGGGCAGATCATCACCCGCATGATGATTTTCGAAGAAGTCTGGGGTTATCACTTCGACCCCGGCACCAACCTGATCGACGTGCACATCGGTCGCTTGCGCAAGAAAATCGATCCCCCTACCCTGACGCCGCTGATACGTACCGTTCGAGGCTCAGGTTATGTCATTGCCGAACCCGTCTAAGGGCTGGCGCTCCTCCAGCAGCCGGCTGCTGGCGCTGTACAGTTTCCTGTTTGTGGCCTGGAGCAGCATCCTCATGGGGGTGCTGTACTGGGAAGTCACCAGTTACCTCAACACCCTCGCCCGCCACTCATTGATGCAGCGCCAGCAGTTGTTCTCGCGATTCGAAGGCGCGCAGCTGGACGATGCGTTACGCACCAGCGACAAATTCGACATGCGTTCGGTCGACGCCTACGGGCTGTTCGACAAGGACATGAATCCCATCAGTGGCCCGATCCAGAGCATTCCCGACGGCCTCAAGCTGACCGGGGAAATCCAGGAACTGGCCACCTGCATCGACTCCGACGACCCAGACCTGCCCAGCTCGGGCTGCGACGCCGTGGCGATTCACACGCTGGATGATCGCTGGCTGATTCTGGTGCGCGACAACGGTTCGCTGTTCGCCGTGACCACGCTGATTCTGCGCGCGCTGCTGTGGGGCATTTCGCTGACGATCATTCCGGGTATCGCTGGCTGGCACTTGCTGGGACGCCGGCCGCTGCAACGCATCCGGGCGATTCAGGCCAGCGCCGAGGCCATCGTAACCGGTGACCTGGCCCGACGCCTGCCGGTGTCGGACCGCCGCGACGAGCTGGACATGCTCGCCGACATCGTCAACGCCATGCTCGACCGCATCGAGCGCCTGATGAACGAGGTCAAGGGCGTCTGCGACAACATCGCCCACGACCTGCGCACCCCGCTGACCCGTCTGCGCGCGCAGCTGTACCGGATTCAGCAGCAGTCACCGGAAGATTCGGCGCTGGGCGAGCAAATGGCCCAGGTGATCGCCGACGCCGACACGCTGATGGCGCGCTTTCGCGGGCTGCTGCGGATCTCGGAACTGGAAGATCACCAGCGGCGTTCGGCGTTCGGTCAGCTCGATCCGCAGCCGCTGTTGCAGGAGTTGCACGATTTTTACCTGCCGCTGGCCGAAGAAGGCCGCGTCTCTCTGCAGCTGAAAGTTGCCGAGCACCTGCCGCCGCTGGTGGGTGACCGCGCGCTGCTGTTCGAGGCGCTGTCGAACCTGCTGAGCAACTCGATCAAGTTCACCCCGCCGGGCGGGCAAGTCCTGCTCATCGCCCGCGCCGAAGGGGAAACCACCTTCATCGAAGTTCAGGACACCGGCCCCGGCATCCCCGATGCCGAACGCGAGGCTGTGTTCAAGCGCTTCTACCGCAGCGAAAACGGCAATCAGCAAAGCGGCTTCGGCCTGGGGCTGTCGATCGTCGCTGCGATCGTGAATCTGCACGGCTTTAAACTGCGCATCGGCAGCAGCCCGTCCGGGGGCGCGAGTCTGGTGCTGGAATGCCGACGGGTGCTGGCGTTGGGGTGAAGGGGTGGGGCTTTGGGCTGCAAGCTGCAAGCTGCAAGCTGCAAGCTGCAAGCTGCAAGCTGCAAGCAAAATCGACAAAGCCGCCTCAAGGGCGGCTTTGTTATTGGGGGGCGTTACATTTTCCGGGCTTGCTCGATGATCTTTTCCTGCCGCGCCCAGGCTTTCTCCATGACCTCCAGATAAACCCGTTCCTTCTCCTGGAAGGTGGCGTTGCGGACGAAGTCGGAAAGGGTCCTTTTCAGTTTTGGTAAAGGCTTGTCAGACGAACTCATTTCAATCCCTCGTGTGCATTCAGCATCCTGAGTAGTGACGCTGGATCGTAGTTTTCAGGGATGTGGTCGTCAACACGTTGAACATTTTCCTGATACAGCCGAGTCCCGCCCTTGTCATTTTTGAGAAGCACATCAACGGTGACCGCATGACCGAACTCGCTTTTGAGGCGGTTTACTGCGTCCCTTGCGCTGAAGTATTGCCTGACAAATTCCCTTAGCGGGATGTTGCGCCCCTCGACTTGCTCTCTTGCGATGACGAATCTCCAGGCCAGTGCAGGGTCCTGATACACGTAGATGATGAGCACAAATCTTCCGCGCCCAACGGACCTACGGATGTTCCGCGCGACAATATCGAAATTCGCTGACGTCCCATCCAGTAGAAATGACTGCTTTTGCTTCAGTGCCTGGTCGTGAAGTTTCTCGACCAGCACTGAAACCGCATGTTGAAAAAGGTAGGCATTTCCACCTGTATACGTCGGAATCTCTGCCCTCAGAAGATCAGGGTCAATCCGCACGGTAGAAGACTCGAATCTGTTCATGAATTCGATGGATGTCTCCGTCTTTCCTGCACCCGGGGATCCCGCCATGAAGATTGAGACGGGACAGTCATCAGGCACGTAAACCAATGGATCCGTCAGCCTCCTCGCAATCTCCTTCCTGTTCGCCTTGGCAAAAACAACAGCCTCTTCTGATATCCGTCGATCATCCGTATCCACAGTCACCCATCCTTTTATGAAGTCGCGACAGTCCAGCGCCGCGCAGTATTAACGGGCGCTTCGACTGCGCCTATCCGACGTCACAAAACGAAACAGGACGCGCTGGTGAGCATTCACGGATGTGGATTCGTGCACACTGCCACGCAGGAAACACGAATCCTGTGGGAGCGAGCTTGCTCGCGAATAGGCCGGTACAGACGTTCATTATCCGGCAGCCGGAATGCCGTCTTCGTGAGCAAGCTCACACATGGATCAGGTGTGCCGCGTGACAGTGCGCGACATCACCCGAACCACAAAGCAGTCTTCCCATCACCCCGGCATGCACGTGAAGTCCACGCTGTGCCCCAGCGACTTCCCTTTCGCATCTTCAAGTTTCACCCGGTATTCCTCGCCCAGGCTGGACTCCACCAGTTTGTAATGCTCACCCGCCTGGAACTTGCCGTATTGGATGCCGGTCTCGCAGTTCATCTCTCCGTTGTCGCCGCTGCGCTCCACGATCAGGTTGACGTCGAGGATGTGGGCGCCGGGTTTGACTTCGAAGAAGCGCCCGTCATTCAGGCGCTTGCCATCCAGGTCCTCGGCCATTAGCACGTCGGCAGGCTGTTCCTGCAAGCTGATCCACGCCTCGCTCGGGTCGGCTTTGGGCATGGGACCGGCGCAGGCGGAGAGCAACACGACCAGACTGAACATAGGAACCAGCAATAACGATTTGGCTTTCATGACACGACCTCGGCAGTTGAAAAAATCCCTGATGTGCAGGGTGGAATTTCGAGGGGCGCAGGGTGCGTGGGTCGCGGATGAACAACAAATGAATCCAGCATGAAAGCAACCTGCTCACCGCACTAACGTTTTGTTCATCTGGCTGAAAGCCGCGTGTTAGGTACGTCCCCCAAGACTGCGCCCATTCGAAATGGGAGGTTTACGGCATGCTCGGGCTGGTCAGGACTGCATTGCTAAAGCCGTACACGTTTATCGTGTTGGCGATTTTCATCTGTATTGTCGGGCCGATGGCGGCCCTTAAAACGCCCACCGATGTGTTTCCGGACATCGGCATTCCGGTGGTCGCGGTGGTCTGGCAATACGCCGGGCTGTCGCCGGACGCCATGGCCGGTCGGGTGATCTACACCTACGAGCGCTCGCTGAGCACCACGGTCAACGACATCGAACACATCGAGTCGCAGTCGCTGCCCGGCATGGGCATCGTCAAGATTTTCTTCCAGCCGGGCGTGGATATCCGCACCGCCAACGCGCAAGTGACCGCGGTCTCACAGACCGTGCTCAAGCAAATGCCGGCGGGCATCACACCGCCGCTGATCCTTAACTACAGCGCCTCGACCGTGCCGATCCTGCAGATGGCCTTTTCCAGCCCGACGCTGTCGGAAGCGAAGATTCGCGATCTGGTGCAGAACAGCGTCCGCCTGCCCCTCAGCGCGGTGCCGGGGCTGGCGATGCCGACGCCCATGGGCGGCAAGCAGCGGCAGATCACCTTGGACCTCGACCCGCAGGCGCTGGCCGCCAAAGGCCTGTCCGCGCAAGACGTCGGCAACGCACTGGCCGCCGGCAACCAGATCATCCCGGTGGGCACGGCGAAGATGGGCGGCGACGAATACACCGTGCTGCTCAACAACAGCCCCAAGGCCATCGACGAACTCAATGACCTGCCGATCAAGACCGTCGACGGCGCGCTGATCACCATCGGCCAGGTGGCCCACGTGCGCGACGGTTCGCCGCCGCAGACCAACATCGTGCGCGTTGACGGCCGTCGCGCCGTGCTGATGCCGGCGCTGAAGAACGGCAACATCTCGACCCTGTCCATCGTCGACAACATCCGCAACATGCTGCCGCTGATCAACGAGACGCTGCCGCCCGCCCTGAAAACCTCGCTGCTGGGCGACGCCTCGGTGTTCGTCAAAGCGTCGGTGGGGAGTGTGGCCCGGGAAGGCATCATCGCCGCCTTGCTGACCAGCGTGATGATCCTGCTGTTCCTCGGCAGTTGGCGCTCGACGCTGATCATCGCCGCGTCGATTCCCCTGGCCGTGCTCTCGGCCATCGCGCTGCTTTCCGTGACCGGACAAACCCTGAACGTGATGACCCTCGGCGGCTTGGCGCTGGCCGTGGGGATTCTGGTGGACGACGCAACGGTGACCATCGAGAACATCAACTGGCACCTGGAACAGGGCAAGGCGGTGAAGGACGCGATCATGGACGGCGCGCGGCAGATCGTCGGCCCCGCGTTCGTGTCGCTGCTGTGCATCTGCATCGTCTTCGTGCCGATGTTCATGCTGCAAGGGATCGCCGGTTATTTGTTCCGGCCCATGGCGCTGGCGGTGATCTTCGCCATGGCCAGCTCGTTCCTGCTGTCGCGCACGCTGGTGCCGACCCTGGCGATGTTTCTGCTCAAACCCCACGAGCTGGAAACCGGCCCTGGCCATCACCCGGAAGACCCGTTTATCAACCACCACGAAGGTGATCAGCATGGGCGTCAACGCAACCTGATCCTGCGCGGCGCATTGAGGTTTCAACAGGGTTTCGAGACACGCTTCTCAGTTATTCGCGACACCTACCACGGCCTGCTCGGCCTGGCACTGAAGCGGCGCAAGTCATTCCTCATCGGCTTTCTCGCCTGCGTGCTCGCCAGTTTTGCGCTGCTGCCGAGCCTGGGCGAAGACTTCTTCCCGGCCACCGACGCCGGCGCGCTGTCGATGCATGTGCGCCTGCCACTGGGCACGCGCATCGAGGAAAGCGCGGCGGCGTTCGACCGCATCGAGCAGCGCATCCGCGAGATCATCCCGGCCGATGAACTGGACACGGTGATCGACAACATCGGCATCCCCCTGAGCGGCATCGACATGGCCTACAGCAGCAGCGGCACCATCGGACCGCAGGATGGCGACATTCAGGTCACCCTCAAGGCCGATCACGCGCCAACCGCTGAGTACGTCAAACGCCTGCGCGAAGCCTTGCCGCAAAGCTTCCCCGGCAGCCAGTTCGCCTTCATGCCTGCCGACATCAGCAGCCAGATCCTCAACTTCGGCGCCCCGGCTCCGTTGGACCTGAAAATCTCCGGCCCCAACGGCGACGCCAACCGCGCCTACGCACTGGAACTGCAGCGCCGTTTGCAGCATGTGCCGGGCATCGCCGACCTGCGCATTCAGCAATCCACCGGTTACCCGTCGTTGCAGGTGAACGTTGATCGGCTGCGCGCCAAGCAACTGGGGATCACGGAAAAAGACGTGACCACCAGCCTCGGCGCGTCCCTGGCCGGCACCTCCCAGGTGGCGCCGACTTACTGGCTGAACCCGAAAAACGGCGTCTCGTATTCGGTGGTCGCGGCGACACCGCAATACCGTCTCGACAGCCTGCCGAGCCTCGAAGCCCTGCCGATTACCGGCAGCAACGGGCAGTCGCAGATCCTCGGCGGCCTGGCGACCATCAGCCGCGTCGACAGCCCGGCGGTGGTCACCCACTACAACATTCAGCCGACACTGGACCTGTTCGCCAACGTGCAGGGCCGCGACCTCGGCGGGGTGGCGGCGGACATCCAGAAGGTCATCGACGACACCGCGCACCTGCGGCCCAAAGGCGCGACGGTCAGCCTGCACGGCCAGATCGACGCGTTGCACGAAGCGTTCAGCGGCCTGAGCCTCGGTCTGCTCGGCGCCGTGGTGCTGATCTACTTGCTCATCGTGGTCAACTTTCAATCGTGGATCGATCCGTTCGTGATCATCACGGCCCTGCCCGCCGCGCTCGCAGGCATCGTCTGGATGCTGTTTCTCAGCGGCACGTCGCTGTCGGTCCCGGCGCTGACCGGGGCGATCCTCTGCATGGGCGTGGCCACGGCCAACTCGATTCTGGTGGTGAGTTTCTGCCGCGAGCGTCTGGCCGAACACGGCGATGCCCTGCTCGCCGCAATGGAGGCTGGCTACACGCGCTTCCGCCCGGTGTGCATGACCGCGCTGGCGATGATCATCGGCATGCTACCGCTGGCGATTTCCCAGGAACAGAACGCGCCGCTCGGCCGTGCGGTGATCGGCGGCCTGATCCTCGCCACCACCGCGACCCTGCTGTTCGTGCCGGTGGTCTTCAGCCTCGTCCACCGCCACTCAACACCCTTGCCTGCGAATGCCCTTGATGGAGAAACACCCCATGTCGTCTGAACACGCCCCTTCGCGCAAGCGCCTGATGTTGCTCGGCATTGGCGGCCTGACCCTGGCGGCGCTGCTGGTCGCCAATGGCGTCGCCGCACGCACCCGCGAGGCACACGCCGTCGACGCCTGGACCGAGCGACAATCGGTGCCCGTTGTCAGTGTTGTCGTGCCGACCCAAAGCGCCCAAGGCAACACCTTGCGCCTGCCCGCGCGCCTCGAGGCCTGGAGCAATGCGGCGATCAACGCGCGGGTCAGCGGTTACCTGAAAGACTGGGACGCCGACATCGGCAGCCATGTGCAGGCCGGTCAGGTACTGGCCCACATCGACAGCCCCGAGCTCGACCAGCAACTGGCTCAGGCCCGGGCGCGTCTGGCCCAGCAACACGCCAACGCACGCATCGCACAGACCACGGCGGCACGCTGGCAGCATCTACTGACCACCCACTCGGTGTCACAGCAGGAAGTGGATGAAAAAGTTGCCACCGCCACGGCTGCCAATGCCGATGTGCAGGCGGCAGACGCCGACTATCAACGGATCGTGGCGCTGGAGGATTACAAGACCATTCGCGCGCCATTCAGCGGCACTGTCACCGCGCGCAACACCGACATCGGTCAGTTGATCAAAGCCGATGACGGCGGCGCCCGCCCGCTGTTCAGCCTCGCCGACACCCATCGCCTGCGGCTGTATGTGCCGATCCCGCAGAACTACGCCAGCGTCGTGCATCCCGGCATGCAGGTGCAGTTGAGCGTGCCCGAGCATCCGGGGCAGACCTACACCGCCACGTTGCTGGGTGACTCCACGGCGGTGGATCCACGCTCCGGCACCCTGCTGACCCAGTTCATCGCCGACAACCCGGATGGCGCGCTGATGCCCGGCGACTACGCCGACGCCACGCTGCCGGTAAAAAACGCCCGCGGCGGGCTGAGCATTCCGGCCAGCGCGCTGATCTTCCGCGCCAAAGGCACCCAGGTTGCCACCCTCGATGGCGCCGGCCATGTGCACCTGCGCGACATCCACATCGCGATGGACCTAGGCGATCGGCTGATCGTCGATCAAGGCCTCAAACCGGCCGATCACGTCATCGATAACCCGCCCGATGCGCTGCGGGAGAACGATGCCGTGCAACTGGCCGACGCCGGAGGTGACCATGCGCACAAGGCTTGAAGCGCTGACGCTGGCCATCGCCGTGACGCTGCAGGGCTGTTCGCTCGCACCGGTTTATCAGGCGCCGGCGGTTCATCTGCCCGCGCATTTCGCCGAGGACGCCGGTCCCTGGCATCCGGTGCAGCCTGCCGATACGGTGCAAGCCCAGTGGTGGGAAGCGTTCGAGGACGCGCAACTGAATGATCTGCAACACCGGCTGCTCAATGCCAACCCGGATTTGACGGCCGCGCTGGCGCACTACGACGCCGCGCTGGCGTATGCGGCTCAGTTGCACGCGGGGCTGATGCCTCAGGTCAGCGCCAGTTTGAGCCCGGTTCGCCAACGGCAGTCGGATCGACGACCACTGCGCAGCGGCACACAGCCCTCGATCTACAACAGCGACACCGCCGGGTTCAGCCTCAATTTCGACCCGGACCTGTGGGGCAAGATCCGCAACCAGGTGGCGGCCGGCGACGCCCAGGCCCAAGCCTCGGCGGACGATCTGGCGGTCGCGCGCCTGAGCCTGCAGCGCCAGTTGGCGACGCTGTATGTGCAGGTGCGCGGGCTGGACGCGCAGAGCCGCATCCTGCAGACCTCGCTGGACGATTACACCCAGGCCCTGCAACTGACCCGCGATCGCTACGAGGGCAAGATCGCGTCGGCACTGGACCTGACCCGTGCGCAAAGCCAGCTCGCCGAAGCCCGTGCGCAACTCGATGACGTCAACGCCCAGCGCGACCTCGGCGAACACGCCATCGCCGAACTGGTGGGCGCGATGCCCGGAGACGTTCATCTGGCCCAGAACGCGCAACCGCTGAAACTGCCCGGCATCCCCCACGCCTTGCCCGGCAGCCTGTTGCAACAACGCCCCGACGTCGCCGCCGCAGAGCGCCGCGTGTTCGCCGCCAACGCCAACATCGGCGTGGCGAAAGCGGCGTGGTACCCGGACTTCAGCCTGACCGGCCTGCTCGGCGGGCAAACCCAGGGCAGCGGCAATCTGCTGGCGGCAGCCAATCGTTACTGGGCGCTGGGGCCGCTGGTCAACCTGCCGATTTTCGACGGCGGCCGCCGCAGCGCCAACGAGCGGCAAGCCAAGGCCGAGTTTGAAGAGGCCGCCGCGCAGTATCACAGCCAGGTGCTCAAGGCTGTGCGCGAGGTGGAAGACAATCTGGGTCAGCTGCGCGATCTGCAGCGCGAGTCCGATGACCAGCACGCCGCTGTCGACGCCGCGCAAAACGCCGAACAGATGGCGATGAGCAGCTACCAGGCCGGGGCCGCGAGTTACCTGGATGTAGTGACCGCGCAAACCGCGGCGCTTCAGGCACAACGGCGGTTGCAGGTGGTTGAGACCAGCAGATTGCAGGCCAGTGTCGGACTGATGGCGGCGTTGGGTGGGGGGTGGAAAAGCGGGTGAGTTTGTCGGCGCCGGCGCTGATCTTCCCGCTGAAAGATCCCGGGACACGTGGGAGTGACCGGGGTTGGCTTCGCCTTGTTCACCAAGAAGCCTGGGCATTCGGCCGCTTCCTCTGGTGGCTGAAAGTCAGTCTTCGCGAGCAAGCTCGACTCCCACGGGATGGTGGTTCGGCTCGGAATCTCCGGTTGCTGCAAAACCTGTGGGAGTGAGCTTGCTCACGAAGGGGCCGGGACATTCAGCCACTTTCTCTGGCGGCTGAAAGTGAGCCTTCGCGAGCAAGCTCGACTCCCACGGGATGGTGATTCGGCTCAGGATTTTCGGTCGTTGCAGGACCTGTGGGAGTGAGCTTGCTCACGAAGGGGCCGGGACAGTCAGCCACTCTCTCTGGCGGCTGAAAGTGAGCCTTCGCGAGCAAGCTCGACTCCCAAAGGATGGTGGTTCGGCTCGATATTTCGGCCAGTTCGGGGGACCTGTGGGAGTGAGCTTGCTCACGAAGGGGCCTGGACATTCAGCCACTTTTTCTGGTGGCTGAAAGTAAGTCTTCGCGAGCAAGCTCGACTCCCACGGGATGGTGGTTCGGCTCGATATTTCGGCCAGTTCGGGGGACCTGTGGCAGTGAGCTTGCTCACGAAGGGGCCAGCACATTCAGCCATTTTCTCTGGTACCTGAAAGTAAGCCTTCGCGAGCAAGCTCGACTCCCACGGGATGGTGGTTCGGCTCGATATTTCAGCCAGTTCGGGGGATCTGTGGGAGTGAGCTTGCTCACGAAGGGGCCAGCACATTCAGCCATTTTCTCTGGTACCTGAAAGTAAGCCTTCGCGAGCAAGCTCGCTCGCACGTTCGGGTTTTCGCGGGTTTGCAGGACATACCGGGCAATACACCCTCATCAGCGCAGTTCATGAAGCAGCTACGTGGTTTGTGCACCCGAAGCCGAGGTAAACATCATGACCACGAAAGCTCGTTCCCACAGCTTGCGCACGGGGCGGTATTCAGAGACAGGGAGGATCTATCTGGTCACCTCGCGGCTCGACCGTATGAGAAATGACTTCAGGGACTGGCGAGTGGGCCGGCTGCTCGTCAGGGAAATGAGAGATGTGCAGGAGTGCGGATTCGCAAAAACGCTGGCATGGGTTGTGATGCCTGACCACTTTCATTGGTTAGTGAAGCTTCAGCATGGCTCGCTTGCAAGCATTGTTCAGCGAGTCAAGTCAAAGACCGCCATTTCAGTGAACAGGGTCACCGGCAAACACGGACCACTTTGGCAGTCTGGGTATCACGATGCCGCTGCGCGCCATGAGGATGATCTCATTCACTTCGCTCGCTACATCGTGGCCAATCCCTTGCGGGCAGGGTTGGTAAGCCGCGTGGGAGATTATCCGCTGTGGGACGCCATTTGGTTGCCAGGTTCGGGGGTAGAGTTCGGAGAGTCTGTAAATGAACTGTTTGATGGGGTGCCAACACATAACAAAAACCTGCCTGATTCATTGCCCATCAAGCAGCCTTCGTGAGCAAGCTCACTCCCACCGGATGGTGGCTCGGCTCGGGATTTCCGGTTGTTCCCGGACCTGTGGGAGTGAGCTTGCTCACGAAGAGGCCCGGACATTCAGCCAATTTCTCTGGCGGCTGAACGGACTCGAGCCCTCTCGCAAAAAACAACGCCTCCACAAGGGAGGCGTTGGTTATGACGCGCTGAAGGCTAAAAACACCTGACCTCAAGCAAGATCAAAGCGGTCCAGCTCCATCACTTTGGTCCACGCGGCGACGAAGTCCTGGATGAACTTCTCTTGCCCGTCCGCACTGGCGTAGACCTCAGCAACGGCCCGCAATTGAGCGTGTGAACTGAACACCAGGTCGACCCGGGTGCCGGTCCATTTGACGGCGCCGGTGTTGCGGTCGCGGGCTTCGAACAGCTGGTCGCCGCCCGACACGCCTTTCCATTCGACGCCCATGTCCAAAAGCTGCTTGAAGAAGTCGTTGCTCAGCGTGCCCGGTCTTTCGGTCAGGACGCCGTGCTGGCTGTGCCCGGCATTGATATCCAGAACGCGCAAGCCGCCGATCAGGACGGTCATCTGCGGTGCCGTCAGGTTCAGCAACTGCGCCTTGTCGACCAGAAGCTTCTCTGCCGAGACGCGGTAATGGCCCTTGAGGTAATTGCGGAAACCGTCGGCGATGGGTTCAAGGAAGCCGAACGACTCGACGTCGGTCTGTTCCTGGGAAGCGTCCATGCGGCCCGGGGTGAACGGCACTGTGACGTGGTGGCCGTCTTTTTTTGCCGCCTGTTCGATACCTGCGCTGCCGCCGAGAACGATCAAATCAGCCAGCGAAATCTGCTTGCCGCCGGACTGGGCGCCGTTGAATTCGTCGCGGACGCGCTCCAGGGTTTGCAGCACGCCCGCCAGATTGGCCGGTTGGTTGACCGCCCAGTCTTTCTGCGGGGCCAGACGCAGACGACCGCCGTTGGCGCCGCCGCGTTTGTCGGAACCACGGAAGGTGGACGCCGCCGCCCAGGCCGTGCCGACCAGCTGCGAGACCGACAGCCCGGACGCCAGGATTTTTTCCTTCAGCGCAGCTACATCATTGGCGTCCACCAGCGGGTGGTTGACCTCGGGAATCGGGTCCTGCCACAGCAGCTCTTCCCCTGGCATTTCCGGGCCGAGGTAACGGGCGAGCGGGCCCATGTCCCGGTGGGTCAACTTGAACCAGGCGCGGGCGAAGGCATCGGCCAATTGGTCAGGGTTTTCCAGGAAGCGTCGGGAGACCTGCTCGTAGGCAGGGTCCACGCGCAGCGCCAGATCGGACGTCAGCATGCGCGGTTCCTGGCGTTTGGCAGGGTCGAAGGCATGGGGGATTTTGCCCGCGCCCTCGCCATTCTTCGGTCTCCACTGATGGGCGCCGGCCGGGCTCTTGGTCAGCTCCCACTCGAAGCCGAACAGGTTTTCCAGGTACTCGTTGCTCCACTGGGTTGGGGTCGAGGTCCAGGTCACTTCAAGACCACTGGTGATGGCATCGCCGGCCTTGCCGGAGCCATAAGTGCTGCGCCAGCCCAGCCCTTGTGCTTCAAGGCCTGCAGCTTCCGGTTCAGGGCCGACGTTGTCCGCAGGTCCGGCACCGTGGGTCTTGCCGAAGGCGTGGCCGCCAGCGATCAGGGCGACGGTTTCCTCATCGTTCATGGCCATGCGACCGAACGTCTCGCGGATGTCCCGAGCCGACGCCGCCGGATCAGGCACACCTTCCGGCCCTTCCGGGTTTACATAGATCAAGCCCATCTGCACGGCGGCCAATGGGTTCTCGAGGTTGCGCTCGCCGTTGGCGGTGCGGGTCTGTTCTTCGCTGTGGTGCTCCGGCTCGGCAACCAGCGTGCCCTCGCCCGGCTGCTGCATGTCCTTGTGAGCGCCGTAACGGTCTTCACCGCCCAGCCAAGTGGTTTCGGCGCCCCAGTAAACAGCTTCGTCCGGTTCCCAGACATCGGCACGCCCACCGGAAAAACCGAAGGTCTTGAAGCCCATGGATTCCAGCGCAACGTTGCCGGTGAGCACGATCAGGTCCGCCCAGGAAATCTTGCTGCCGTACTTTTGCTTCACTGGCCAGATCAGGCGGCGAGCCTTGTCGAGGTTGACGTTGTCCGGCCAGCTGTTGAGCGGTGCGAAGCGCTGCTGCCCGGCCCCTGCGCCGCCACGGCCGTCAGCGGTGCGGTAGGTCCCGGCGCTGTGCCAGGCCATGCGAATGAACAGCGGACCGTAGTGACCGAAGTCGGCCGGCCACCACTCCTGGGATTGAGTCATCACTTCCAGCAGGTCGCGTTTGACGGCTGCGAAATCGAGGCTCTTGAATTCTTTGGCGTAGTCGAAGCCCTCGCCCATCGGGTCAGTCAATGGCGAGTGCTGGTGCAGGATCTTGAGGTTCAGCTGGTTCGGCCACCAGTCACGGTTTGTGGTTCCGCCTCCGGCTGCGTGGTTGATCGGGCATTTCGATTCAGTCGACATGGTCTACTCACCTTCTTGTTTACTTTTTACTTTTTCGGCCATCAGCGAGACAGCCCAGGCTAGCACTCGCACAAGACTAGACGACTCTGGCCAGCCGTCTAATAGGCAAATGTTTGGGCGACGATAGAGTGGTTCTGTTGGCGGAGTATTTAACGGAGGTGCTTGTATTTTCTGGCGCTTGAGCTCAACTCTAACAACAGCATCAAGTGCAGAGCCGGCGTCGACCGGCGTCTTGATCACCGTGGCAATCTCCAGGAGATTCAGGCATGGCCACCACCGCTTCACTGGCCCCGTTGTTCCGGCAATCAGTGGGCTTTGATCGCTTCAACGATTTTTTTGAATCTGCCTTGCACAGCGAAATAAACGCCAGCGGCCCCCCTCACAACGTCGAACGATACGGCACGGATCATTACCGAATCGTGATCGCCACAGCCGGGCTTGCCGCTGCTGACCTCGACCTGACCCTGGAAAGAAACGTGCTCACCGTTTGCGGGGCTGAAGCCCAGACCGATGGCGGCGTGACGTACCTGCATCAGGGCATCGCCCATGGGCCGTTCCGGCTGGTCTTCCATCTGGCCGATCACATTGAGGTACAGGGCGCGACCTTCAAGAATGGTTTGCTGATCGTCTTCCTGCTGCGGGTCGAACCCCAAGGGGCCAAGGCCCGCCGGATCAGCATTCACAGCCCCGGCGACGATCCCGACCGGCCGCACATCAGCCGGCCCTGATCAACGGCGAGAAACGCGCGCCTGAAGCCGGATCAGGCCTCGGTCGGCGGGAAATCAAACAGCACTTGAGGTGCGTCGATGAGCAACGAGCGCATCAATGGCGCGGAGCAGCCCAGCGCCTGCAGCTGCTCGACCACAGAGCCATAGCTGACCCTGTTTTCATGCTGGGTATGGGGCCAATCACTGCCCCAGACCAGCCGCTGCTGACCGAAAGCGTCGACCAGCAACGACAGCGCGGCACGGGCGAAATCGAGGTTCTCTTGCGCGCTGCCCTCCAGCCGGTAAATGCCCGAGACTTTCATCCACAGTTGCCCGCTCCGGCCCAGCTCCAGCATCTGGGGAAAGCCCGGTTGATCGAGGCCCAGGCGGGCGTCGGGCCGACCAAAGTGATCAATCACGATCTTCATGCCGAACGGCATCAGCCCGGCCAGCAGCGCAGGCATATCGGCGACGTGGCGGTGCACTTCTACATGCCAGTCGAGCACGGCGATGTGCCCGAAGAACACCTGCCACTGCGGTTCGGAAAAGTCCGGCAGCGCCTTGGCCATCAGGTTCAGACGCACGCCAACGATGCCCAGTCGATCCATCTCGTCCAACGCGGCACGGCTGATGTCGCGGTCGACCACCACCACGCCACGCAGTTGATCCGGCGCCTGTTGAAGGGCGTCGAGCAAGTAACGGTTATCGGTCCCGAGGAAACTCGGTTGCACCAGCACGCCATGGCTCAGGCCGTGCTGGTGAAGTTGATCCCGGTACATCGCCAGCGTGGCGTCGTAGTCGGGTGAATAGCGTCGTGCCGATGTCAGGTCCAGCTCCCTGCTGAAGACGTGTGCGTGGCCGTCGATGCCAAGGATCGACGGGGGGGAGACGGAAAAGAGGTCGGACATGGATCTCATCTATCAAAAGGTGCGCGACGCAAAACGCGTCGCGCAGAAGGAAAATCAGGCGCGGGCGGTTTCGCTGCGTGTGTCTGCGACGGCGCCGGCAGTAGGGCTGGCTTCCAGGCTGCGACCGCGGGTTTCCGGCAGGCACAACGCGGCAATCACGGCGACGCCATAGGCGATCCCGGCGTCGATGCCGATGGCGGAACCCAGCGACATCGATTCGCTCATGTGGCCCACCAGGAAAGGGAAGACCGAGGACAGCACACGGCCGAAGTTGTAGCAGAAGCCCACCCCTGCCCCGCGCACGTCAGCCGGATACAGCTCGTTGAACAGCGCGCCGAGGCTGGCCGGAATGCCGGCGGCGAAGAAGCCCAGCGGGAAACCGAGGAACAGCATTTGTGTGTTGGTCAGCGGCAGGAACACGTAGCACTGCACGGTGATGACACAGCACAGGGCGAACAGCACGATGTTCAGTCGGCGGCCGATGCGGTCGATGAGAAAGCCGCTGGCAATGCAGCCGCACCAGAAGGCGACGATGATGACTGCCAGGTAGCCGCCGGAGTTGAGCACCGACAGATTACGCTCGGTTTTCAGGAACGTCGGCAGCCAGGTCATCACGGCGTGGTAGCCGCCGTGGGCGCCGAGGCCGAGCAAGCCGCCGAGCAGCGTCACGCGGATCAATTCCGGGCGGAAGATGCCGGCCAGGGATTTGAAGAAGCTCTGCGGGATGGCGTTGTCTTTTTGCAGGCGCTGAAAGCTGTCCGGCTCCTCGACGTTGCGGCGCACCCAGATGATCAGCAGCGACGGCAGCAGGCCGACCAGAAACATCACCCGCCAGGCCATGTCCTGGGGCACGAACGAATAGATCAAGGTAAACACGCCGACCGCCAGCCCCCAGCCCACCGCCCAGGCGCTCTGCACGGTGCCCATGACCTTGCCACGGTATTTCGGGTTGATAGTTTCGGCCATCAACACCGCGCCTGCGGCCCACTCGCCACCGATGCCGAAACCCTGCAGCGCCTTGACGATCAGCAGCGAGCTGAAGCCGGTGACGAACGCCGACAGAAAGGTGAAAAACGAGAACCAGAGGATCATCCACTGCAGCGTGCGCACCCGGCCGTAGCGGTCGGACAGCGTGCCACCGACCCAGCCGCCGAGGGCCGAGGTGATCAGCGTCACGCCACTGATCAGGCCGGCGTCACCCTTGGTCAACGCGAAGGCGGCGATCAGCGCCGGAATCGCCAGGCCGAACATCTGAACTTCCAGGGCGTCCAGCGACCATCCGCCGAAGCAGGCCCAGAACGTTTTGCGCTCCCGAGGAGTGACGTGGCGATACCAGTTGAACATGGTTTTTGTCCTTATAAGTGTGAAGCAGCAGGTGCTGTAGAGCCCGTTCTGAGTGACGGGCTTGGGTGCAGAATTCGGATTTCTCAGCGGCGCTTCAGCGGATGTCGACGCTGTAGCGGAAGTGGCTGGCATGGCCGCGCGAACGGCGCCATTCCAGCGGTTGTCCGGCGTAGTTGCGCGCCAGACGCTCGATCACCACCACCGGGCTGTTGACCGGCACCTGCAGCAAGCGGGCGTGGGTGTCGTTGATGGCTTCGGCGGTCAGGGTTTCTTCGGCGTAGGCCACGACCTGGCCGCATTGCTCTTCGTAGATCGGATAGAGCAGCGGGCCCTGGCGGCTGAGGTCGATTTCCAGCAGGGTCTGAAACTGCACCTGAGGCAGCCAGATTTCTTCGGCGAGCACAGGCTGAGCGTCGAGCAATCGCAGGCGGATCAGGCGAATCACCGGCGCGTCCAGCGGCAGACCGAGGGCGTGAGAAACGGCCGAGGGCGCGGTGACGGCTTCGATGGAGAGGATGCGGCTTTCGGGCACCTGGCGTTCGCCGGAGACGCTTTGAAAGCGGAAGAAGCGGAACAGCGAGGACTGGAACTGCGGCCGGCGAATGAAGGTGCCGCGGCCCTGTTGGCGTTCGAGGATGTTCTCGTTGACCAGCATGTCGATGGCTTTGCGCACGGTGCCGGTGGACAGGCAGTACTCGCTGGACAGCGCGGCTTCGGTGGGAATGGCTTCGCCCGGGCGCCAGCGGTTGTTGGCGATCTGTTCGGCGAGCTGGTCTCGCAGGCGTTGGTAGAGCGGCAAGCGGACATCGCTGGAAAGTCGGTTCATGGAGGCGCTTCGCTGTTGTAGTTATGTAGTCATCTATATGAATCTGCGTTGAGTATTGTCCCGTTACAAATAAGCGTCAAGGGTGGGGATGGGGGTTGGCGGATGAATGGCGTTTGGGGGTTTGGGCGTTTGAGGTTTCACGTTTCTCAGGGGAACGCGGAAACGGCAGAGCGTGTGTCTGCCGTCAGGTTGCGGGGAGCGCGGGGGTGTCAGGTCGGGATCAGGTCGGGGAGATTGTGGCGAGCGCGCCGATCATGAGGGTCAGGGCGAGAAAGCCGAACAGGAAGATGGCGAGCTTGGCCATGGGGTTCTCCTACGCAAGTATGAAGTACTAGAGGTTTCAGGCCGGATGATGGGGACCGGTCGGGCTTGATCGGTCTGCCGGGAGTGAAGTGATCTTGGGGGTTGCGGCTGTTTCAGTACAGATTCAGGTAAGGCTTATAAATACGGATCAGATACAGGGTGATGCACACATCAGGATCAAGAGCATCTGCCTAACGGCAGATCGTTTCGCCTTCGGCGAGTTACTTGATAAAGCCCCAAGTAACCAAGTGCTTGTGCTCCTGGTTGGGCCCTTCCTTCGTCAGGGTTCCCTCACTCCGACGACGCTCCGTGGGCGCGCGCCGAACGGACATCCATGTCCTGACGGCGCTCTCGCGGCATCCATGCCGCTCGGCCCACTCCGCGTCGTCTGCGTTCGGCCTGCACCCAAGTCGCGTTCTGCGGTGCTTGAGCTTTTTGCGTACGAAGATCAAAAGCTTCCCGGCTAAAGCCGGTCCTACTAAACACCGCGTGCTGTTAGTGGGACCGGCTTCAGCCGGGAAGAGGCCGGCATGAGCGTCACAAGAAGTCCGATCGTTCCCAGGCTCCGCGTGGGAATGCATCCCGTGACGCTCCGCGTCACCTAGCGGCTGACATGACACCCCACCAATCGCGCTGCTACGCTCGCTGCCCTCTCTCCACTTAGGCGCCCACCATGCCCACCATCCGCCCCATGACCCTGGACGATTACGACGCCATCACCCAACTCATGCGCGACACGCCGGGTATTTCCTTGCGTGACGCGGACTCGCGCGAGTCCACCGAGCGGTATCTGCTGCGCAACCCCGGACTGAGTTTTGTGGCGGAGGACGGTTCACTCATCTGCGGGTGTGTGATGTCGGGCCATGACGGCCGGCGCGGCTATTTGCAGCATTTGCTGGTGCTCCCTGAGTATCGGCGGCAGGGAACCGGAAAGGCGTTGGTGGAGCGCTGTCTGCTCAGACTTGAAGCGGAAGGCATTCACAAATGCCACATCGACGTACTCAAGACCAACCCGGCCGCAGCGACCTATTGGGCGAACCAGGGCTGGCAGTTGCGGGTCGATATCCACCGTTTTTCCTTCACCCGTCCGGGCAATGAAAACGCCTGACACTCAGCTAGGCCCTGATCAGACCTGACTGACAGGCGCCACGGGTTGGCGTCTGGCGTAAACCATCAGGCCGCTGAGGAGGATAAGTCCGATGCCAAACAGCGAGGCGGTGGCCGGGAAGTTGCCGAACAGCAGAACCCCGTAAGCCACCGCGAAGATGATTTGCAGGTAACCCAACGGTGCGAGCACAGACGAAGAAGCATAACGATAAGACTTGGCCATCAGAAAGTGGGCGCACAGCCCCAGACCGCCCAGCACCAGCAGCAACCCCATCTGCAGCCAGTCAGGTTCGGCCCAGTAGAACGGCACGATGGCGCTGAGGATCAGGGTGCAGAACACGCCAACGTAGAAGCTGCACACCGACGGGCTGTCGGTCTCCCCCGCCAGTTGCGTGAGCAGTTGATACAGCGCGAAGAACAGCGCGGTCGCGAGGGGAAACAGCATCCACAGCGAGAAGGCGTCGCTCGCCGGGTTGATGATCACCAGCACGCCGATGAAACCCAGCACCACCGATAGCCACTGCCAGCGATCCGCCTTGATGCCGAAGATCAGCGGCGACAGAATCGTTACGAACGCAGGGGCAAGGAAGACCAGCGCCGTGGATTCGGCGATGGGCACGTGGGTAAGCCCGAACAGGAAAGACAGGCTGTCGGCGAGCAACACCACCGCGCGCAGCAGGTGCAGCCAGGGCCGCCGGGTGTGGAAGACGTTTGCGCCGCCGTTGCGCAGCAGCGCGGTGGTCACCAGGGTCGAGTGAACCAGGTAGCGGGCCCAAGCGACGAAGATCACCGGCAGGGAATAGATCAGCGTCTTGGAAATCGCGTCATGACTGGCGAACGTCAGCGCCACGCCCGCCATCAACCACATGCCGATGACTTGCCGGTGCGCGCCGTGATGGGGAGTCATTGCAAAGCCTGCCACAGAAAATGATGCGCAGGAGTTAACCACAGAACTCGGCCCAGGCGCCCGCGCAGCTTGCCCAAGCGCTCCGCGCACTTTATCGCGGACAATAAAAAACCCGCCTGAGCGGGTTCTTTTCTATCAACACCATTCCAACATCCTGTCAGTAGCCGTCCCGGCAAATGGTGGATCATCCATGACCTGCGAAGCACATCCAGCGCTTCGGTTGATGGATCCAAGGTTGCGCTTGTGGCGCTTCGCTGTACAGGGCGACATTGCCCGGCGTCGTGTAAGCCTTTCGCCATACCGCATGTGCGGCGGCCCTCTGACGCTCTGCATTAAGGGCATCTGCGCAAGCCTCGCGACAAAGGCATGGCGGAGGCATAATGTGCGCCACACGAATACGCCCGCCGACCTGAGCTGCGGTGCCCACCCACGCCTCAGTCGGTTTCAAACCAGCCCGGCCCTGCCGCGCAACGGGAAGCGATATGCCCATTCTTGTTCAGACGTCCTGCTCTCTACTCCCCGGCTCACGGTCGTCGCAGTCATGATCGAAGTCACCGAAGTCTCCATCGCGCAGTTGCGCTCAGCCCTTGAAGCGGGCCAGACCACCGCCGTCGAACTGGTCCAGGCGTACCTCGCCAGAATCGACGCCTATGACGGCACCGACACCGCCACCGCGCTCAACGCCGTGGTCGTGCGCAATCCCCAGGCCCTCGACGAAGCGCAAGCTTCCGATGACCGTCGCGCGCGAGGCGAAACCCTCGGCCCCCTCGACGGCATTCCCTACACCGCCAAAGACAGCTATCTGGTCAACGGACTCACGGCGGCATCGGGCAGCCCGGCGTTTGCCGAACTGGTCGCTCACCGTGATGCGTTCACCATCGAGCGGTTGCGTGGGGCCGGTGCGATCTGTCTGGGCAAGACCAACATGCCGCCGATGGCCAATGGCGGCATGCAGCGCGGCGTGTATGGCCGCGCTGAAAGCCCTTACAACGAGGATTTCCTGACGGCGCCGTTTGCGTCCGGGTCATCCAACGGCGCCGGCACTGCAACGGCCGCGAGTTTCGCGGCGTTCGGGCTGGCCGAAGAAACCTGGTCGAGCGGCCGTGGCCCTGCGTCGAACAACGGCCTGTGCGCCTACACGCCGTCACGCGGGGTGATTTCGGTGCGCGGCAACTGGCCGCTGACGCCGACCATGGACGTGGTCGTGCCCTTCGCGCGGACCATGGCCGACCTGCTCGAAGTGCTGGACGTGGTGGTCGCCGAAGACGCCGACACCCGCGGCGACCTGTGGCGGTTGCAGCCGTGGGTGCCGATTCCCTCGGTCGACTCGGTGCGCCCGGCGTCCTACGCCGACCTCGCCGCCAGCCCGCAGACTCTGGCCGGCAAACGCTTCGGTGTGCCGCGCATGTACATCAACGCCGACCCTGAAGCCGGTACCTCCGAAGCACCCGGCATTGGCGGCCCCACCGGCCAGCGCATCATCACCCGCGCCTCGGTGATCGACCTGTGGGAACAAGCGCGCCAGGCACTCGAAGCCCAGGGCGCCGAAGTCATCGAAGTGGATTTCCCGCTGGTCTCCAACTGCGAGGGCGATCGTCCCGGCGCGCCGACGGTGTACAACCGCGGTATCGTTTCCAAGGAATTTTTGCACCACGAATTGTGGGACCTCACCGCCTGGGCGTTCGATGACTTTCTACAAGCCAACGGCGACCCGAAACTGAACCGCCTGGCCGACGTCAACGGACCGCTGATTTTCCCCCACGACCCCGGCACTCTGCCCAACCGCGAGGGCGATCTCGCTGCCGGCATGGACGAGTACGTGAAGATGGCCCAACGCGGCATCACGCCGTGGGACCAGATCGACACCTTGCCGGACGGCCTGCGCGGGCTGGAACATACCCGCCGCATTGACCTCGAAGACTGGATGCAGCGGCTCGGGCTGGACGCGGTGCTGTTCCCGACCGTGGCCGACGTGGCCCCGGCGAATGCTGACGTCAACCCGGCCTCGGCGGACATCGCCTGGAGCAACGGCGTCTGGGTCGCCAACGGCAACCTCGCGATCCGTCACCTCGGCGTGCCCACCGTCACTGTGCCGATGGGCGTAATGGCCGACATTGGCATGCCCGTGGGCCTGACCTTCGCCGGCCGCGCTTACGAGGATTCCGCCCTGCTGCGCTTCGCTTCGGCGTTCGAATCCATCGGCAGCAAGCGCCAGATTCCGCCGCGCACGCCGCCGTTGTCTTCTGCTCGATAAACAGTGTTAAAGGGTCGGGGCCGGCGCGCCTCGACTCTTCCCGCTAAAACTGACCCTCAGGAGAAGTGTTCAATGAGCAAGGCACCTTACGTCCCGCCTACCGTGTGGAAACACAAAGCGCCCTCCGGCGGCCAGTTCGCCAGCATCAACCGCCCGACGGCCGGGCCGACCCATGAAAAGGTCCTGCCGGTCGGCAAACACCCGCTGCAGCTGTATTCGCTGGCCACGCCCAACGGCGTCAAGGTGACGATTCTGCTTGAGGAGCTGCTTGCCCTTGGGCACAGCGGCGCCGAGTACGACGCCTGGCTGATCCGTATCAACGAGGGCGATCAGTTCGGCAGCGGCTTCGTCGACATCAACCCCAACTCGAAAATCCCGGCGCTGCTGGATCGCAGCGTCGAACCCAACCTTCGCGTGTTCGAGTCCGGTTCGATCCTGCTGTATCTGGCGGAGAAGTTTGGCGAGTTGCTGCCCAAGGATCTGGCGGGCCGCACCGAAACCCTGAACTGGCTGTTCTGGCAGATGGGCGCTGCGCCGTATCTGGGTGGGGGCTTCGGGCACTTTTATGTGTACGCGCCGGAGAAGTTCGAATACGCCATCGACCGCTTCACCATGGAAGCCAAGCGTCAGCTGGACGTGCTGAATCGGCGCCTGAGCGAGAGCGCTTATCTGGCCGGCGACAGCTACACCATCGCCGACATCGCCGTGTGGTCGTGGTACGGGCAAGTGGTGCGCAACACCGTGTACGGCGCCGCGGAATTCCTCGCCGCCCACGAATACACCCACGTGCAGCGCTGGGCCGAAACCATTGCGCAACGGCCGGCAGTGATCCGCGGCATGCGCGTCAACCGGACCTGGGGCGACGAAGCCACCCAAGTGCCGGAGCGGCATGATGCGTCGGATCTGGATTGAGGCAATTCCCGGCGGTCAGTGAGGATTTCTCCACTCTCACTGACACACCACGGATCCCTGTAGGACCGGCTTCAGCCGGGAAGGCGTCGGTCGTCACACCGCAAAATTGTTGGTGCTCACACCGGCCTCTTCCCGGCTAAAGCCGGTCCTACGATGACACCGCATTCGTCTAGCTGCACCGCGTGGTCTAAATGTAGGACCGGCTTCAGCCGGGAAGGCGTCGGTCGTCACACCGCAAAATTGATGGTGCTCACACCGGCCTCTTCCCGGCTAAAGCCAGTCCCACTGAAAGCATGCATTCCTCCAGTGGGACCCCATGCGCCAGACGTAGGGCCGGCGCATGCCGAGACAGCTTCAGGCGCCCTGCCCGTCGAGTTCGGCGAGCATTTCCTGGGGGATCACCAGCTCGGCTGCCGTCAGGTTTTCGTGCAGATGCGCCACCGAGGAGGTGCCCGGAATCAGCAGCAGGTTGGGCGCACGCTGCAGCAGCCATGCCAGTGCCACGCACATTGACGAGGTGTCGAGGCGCGTGGCGACGTCCGACAGGGTCTGGGACTGCAACGGCGTGAAACCGCCCAGCGGGAAGAACGGCACGTAGGCGATGCCCTGCTTGCCGAGTTCTGCGATCAGCTGCTCGTCATCTCGGTGGGCCAGGTTGTAATGGTTCTGCACGCAAACCACCTGGGCAATGCCCTGCGCCTCGGCAACCTGTTTCGCACTGACGTTGCTCAGGCCCAGATGCTGAATCAGCCCCTGACGCTGCAATTCAGCCAGCGCACTGAACTGCTCGGCTATCGACGCTTCATCCGGCGAATGCCCGGTGCCCCACGCCCTGAAGTTCACCACGTGCAGCGCTTCCACGCCGAGATTGCGCAGGTTGTCGTGCACCGCGCTCACCAGTTCCGCCGGGCTGTTTGCGGGATTCCATGAAGCGTCGGTGCCTCGGGACGCGCCAACCTTGGTGACGATCAGCAGCTCGTCGGCATAAGGATGCAGGGCCTCGCGGATCAGAAGGTTGGTGACATGGGGACCATAGAAGTCGGCCGTGTCGATATGGTTGACGCCGGAAGCAACCGCTTCACGCAGAACGGCGATGGCAGCCGCGTGATCTTTCGGTGGTCCGTAAACGCCCGGACCGGCCAGTTGCATGGCGCCGTAGCCCATGCGGTTGACGGTGCGACCGCCGAATGAAAAGTGTCCTGCCTTGCTGGCCTGGCTCATGGGTGACGCCTCGTGATCAAGTATGTGTGAGGCGACTATAGGCGTTGACCGCTGCGCTGATAATCAGGTGCAATCGGCACGGGTTGTACGAGTGAGCGGACGATGGCGACAGACATTCAGGATTTGCTGGCCTTCGTGGCCGTGGTCAACGCAGGCGGTTTTCGTGAAGGCGCACGGCTGAGTGGCAAGTCGGCGTCCAGCCTCAGCGATGCTGTTCGACGCATGGAGTCTCGCCTGGGCGTGCGCCTGTTCAACCGCACCACCCGCAGCGTCGTCCCGACCGAAGCCGGCGCGCGGCTGATGGAACGGATTGTCCCCGCACTCGGCGAAGTCGAATCGGCACTGGACGTGGTCAATGATTTCCGCGACCGCCCTTCCGGCACGCTCAGGCTCAACGTGCCCGTCAGCGCCGCCCGCCTGATATTGCCGCAGATCATCACCCCGTTTCTGCAGGCGCACCCGGACATCCGTATGGAAGTGGTCACGGAGGAAAGCTTCGTCGACATGCTCGCTGCCGGCTGTGACGCGGGCATTCGCTACGACGACCGCTTGGAACAGGACATGATCGCCGTGCCCATCGGCCCGCGCGTTCAGCGTTTCGCGACCGCCGCATCGCCGGCGTACCTCGACGCCCGGGGCCGCCCTGAACATCCACGGGACCTGCTCAACCACAGCTGCCTGCGCGGCAAATTCCCCAGCGGCTCCGTACCGCTCTGGGAATACGAGCGGGACGGAGAAGAGGTTCGCGTCGAGCCTACCGGCCCGTTGACCGTGCGGATCGGCGGCGCCGTCGACCTTGCCGTGCACACCGCCATCGACGGCCTGGGCATCGTCTCGTTGTTCGAAGACTGGTTGCGCCCCCATCTGGACAGCGGCGCGCTGGAACCGGTGCTCGAACCCTGGTGGCCAAGCTTCAGCGGGCCGTTTCTGTATTACCCGGGGCGGCGCTATGTGCCATCACCGTTGAGAGCCTTCCTGGACTTCATCCAGCGGCGGGCGTGATGCTTGTCCGTGCACAGAACTGACCAGGTCTTTTAAATAAATAACTGCAAGTTCACGGTCGAACTAGCCCGCAGGATGTTGCAGCTAGATAATCAGGCAAAAAAAACGCTGCATTCAATGCAGCGTTTCTTTTATAGCGTTTGTAGTTGAAGCCGCCAGGGCACTGGCGATCAACCATTTTGACGACCGTAGCCCATGATGGTGTAGTCAAGGCTGTGGGTCACGCCGGCGTGGTCAACATAAACCATGGTGGATTGCACCGGACCATCAACTTTCTGTGGGTCCTGGGCGTTTTTAATGCTGATCACTTTCGCGACGTCGATACCTTTGTGGCGGTTGTATTGTTCGACTTGGGTCAAAGGCTGTTGGCTGGTGGCTGGGAGTTCGCCGGCAGCGGCAAATACACTGACGAGGGACAGAGCAGCGAAGGCTAATACTTTCATGGTCGTTCTCCAGAAGTTCATTAAGTAGTAAGGGAGCAAAGCGCTTGTCGTTTGCTTCTGGGGCCATTCTGTTCGTGATCGGCTCAGATGATAAATACTTAAAATCGATAAGGCCCATCACCGTCATCGATGCTTGAGTTAATTAGATCAATTTCCGTAATAGACCCTTGCGTATTCTGTTATCTCACAACTTTCAACACATCGAGTGAGACTGGCGCAGCCCCCCTGTTAAGTGCGACAGATGCAGGGACTGCACTACGGCGGAGCGCGTCATGTTGTCGCGGGTGATTGAACTGCCTGTCGGGAAATATTTTCAGCGCAATCAAACATTTCCAATGATGAACGTACTACCATTCATCCCGCTGACTCGTCCCGAACCAAAATGTCCGAGCAGACCTATATAAAGCGCTGGCCACTGGCACGGCGCTATTTTTTAAAACAAACCGAAGCCTTGATGCCGCCTCACGAGCCTGCTCGTGGCGCAGTGCGTCAACCGTGATGACCGTCTGAGGTTGTGATGCAGAAATTGATGATTAACGGCCAGGAGCACGACCTGGATGTCGCCGACGACATGCCATTGTTGTGGGTCCTGCGCGACGTGATGGGCCTGACCGGCACCAAATACGGTTGCGGCATTGCCCAGTGCGGCGTGTGCACCGTGCACCTGGACGGCCAGGCCGTGCGCTCATGCGTACTGCCGGTGAGCGCCGTCGCCGGCCGCAAGGTCACCACCATCGAAGCGGTGGGCGAGCAGGCCGTGGGGCAGGCGGTACAGAAAGCCTGGCTGGACCATGAAGTCGTGCAATGCGGCTACTGCCAGTCGGGGCAGATCATGTCCGCCGTCGCGCTGTTGCAGGAACACCCCAAAGCCAACGACGAGCAGATCGTCAACGCCATGTCGGGCAACCTCTGCCGCTGCGCCACCTACACCCGCATTCGCGCCGCCATCAAAAGCGTCAGCCAGGCCTGAAGGAAGTCATCATGTCCGAATCACAATCATCTGCCGCGATGCTCTCGCGTCGCGGGCTGCTCAAAGGCAGTGCGCTGCTGGGCGGGCTGGTCATCGGCACCTACCTGCCGGCGTCAGTCACCCGCAGCTTCGCCGCTGATCTGGTCAAGGGCGCCAGCCTGGGCGACAACGCCGAGCAAGGCTATGGCGCCTTCGTGCGCATTGACCACAGCGGCGCCGTCACGCTGATTTCGCCGAAGATCGAAATGGGCCAGGGCGTGCAGACCGGCATCGCCATGATGGTCGCCGAAGAGCTCGAAGTGCCGCTGAGCCAGATCACCATCACCGAGGCCCCGCCCAATGCAGCGCTGTACACCGACGCGCTGCTGAGTTTCCAGGCCACCGGCGGTTCGACCTCCACCCGCTACAGCTGGGAGCCTTTGCGCAAGGCCGGCGCCGGTGCACGGATCGTGCTGATTCAGGCAGCGGCCATGCGCTGGAAAGTCGCGCCGAGCCAGTGCCATGCCGAGAACGGCCGGGTCATCGGCCCGAACGGCCAAAGTGCCGGTTACGGTGAGCTGGTCGACGCTGCGGCGAAGCTGCCGCTGCCGACCGAGATCCCCCTCAAAGCCGTCAGCGAATTCAAGCTGCTGGGCAAGCCGGTCCAGCGTTTGGACACCCCGAACAAGGTCAATGGCACGGCGAAATTCACCATCGACCTGCAAGTGCCGGGGATGCTGATTGCGTCCACCCTCACCTGCCCGGTTCATGGCGGCACGCTGCGCGGCGTCAAGAATGAAGACGCTGCGCGCAAGGTCCCCGGCGTGCGCGATATCGTCCGTCTGGACAACGCGGTGGCGGTGACGGCGAGCAACTTCTGGTCCTGCCAGCAAGCGCTCAAGGCGCTGGACATCGACTGGGACCTCGGCCCCCATGCCGGTCTTGATTCGGCCCAGCTGGACAAATCGCTGTTCGAGGCGAGCGCTGGCGACGGTGTGTTCGCGCACCAGTCCGGTGACATCGCCGGGGCGTTGAAAAACGCCTCGAGCCGCTTCGAAGCGATCTACGAACAACCCTTCCTGTCTCACTCCCCTCTGGAGCCGATGACCTGCGTCGCCCATGTGCGCGCCGACGCGTGCGAGTTGTGGGTCGGCTGTCAGGCGCCGGGGATGGCCCAGGCGGGCGCCGCCAAAGTCTGCGGCATGCCGGTGGAAAAGGTGGTGATCCACAACCAGTTGATCGGCGGTGGTTTCGGCCGCCGCCTGGAGTCTGACTTCATCTTCCAGGCCGTGGACATCGCGCGCCAGTTGAGCTACCCGATCAAGCTGATCTGGAGCCGTGAAGAGGACATGACCCACGACCGTTATCGTCCGCACTACGTCGACCGCCTCAATGCGGCGCTGGACAAAGACCTGCGTCCGGTGGGCTGGGAGCATCGCATCGCCGGTGCCTCGGTGGTCGCGGCCTATATCGGCGCATTGCCGGCTGACGGCGTCGATGGCGATGCCGTGGAAGTGGCGAAGGACCCGATCTACACCCTGCCCAACCTGCAGGTGCGCTACATCCGTCACGACCCGGAAGTGATTCCGGTTTCGTGGTGGCGCGGCGTCGGACCGCTGCGCAGCACCTACGCCATCGAGTGCTTCATCGACGAGCTGGCGCACAACGCCAAGGTCGATCCGGTGAAATACCGCCTGGCGCTGATGCAGTCGCAACCCCGCGCCCAGGCAGTGCTGACCAAAGCGGCGCAACTGGTGGAGTGGGACAAGCCGCTGCCTGCCGGTTCCGGCCGTGGCGTGGCAGTGACGGCGGTGTTCGGCAGCTTTGTTGCGACCATCGTCGAGCTGGAGAAGCAAGGCGACAAAGGCCTGCGCATCAAGCGGCTGGTGACGGTCATCGACTGCGGCTTCGCAACCAACCCGACCTCCGTAGCGTCGCAGATGGAAGGCGGCACGCTGTTCGGTCTGTCGGCCGCGCTCTTCAACGAAATCCTTGTCGAGAAAGGCCAAGTGCAGCAGACCAACTTCCACGAGTACCGGCAGATCCGCATGAGCGACGCGCCACCGGTGGAGGTGCACATCGTCGACAGCGTCGAGACCCCTGGCGGTGTTGGTGAAACCGGGGCCGTGCCCGCTGCGGCCGCGCTGGTCAATGCGGTGTACGCCGCGACCGGTGTGCGTGAGCGTCGTTTGCCGTTGAGCCGCTTTGGCTATTTCACTGTTTGAGGAGCGCGTCATGAACGTTTTCAACACTGCGCTCGGACTTGTGGCCGGTTTGCTGGCTAGCACTGTTTACGCGAGCGACGCCCCAGCGATGAGCAAGGGCGAATACCTGACCCGCGCCGCTGATTGCGTGGCCTGCCACGTCGTGCCGGGCGGCAAGCCGTACGCCGGCGGGCTGGAATTCAAGTTGCCGTTCGGCAGCCTGTATTCGCCCAACATCACCCCGGACAAAGAAACCGGGATCGGCAACTGGACCGACGACGAATTCGTCGACGCCCTGCAGAAAGGCGTGGGCAAGGACGGCAAGCATTACTACCCGGCCTTCCCTTACACCTCCTACACGCTGATGTCCCGGGAAGACATTCTGGCGATCAAGGGCTACCTGTTCAGCCTTGAGCCGGTGAAACAGATGCCGCCTGAGAACAAGATTTCGTTCCCGTTCAATCAGCGCTGGGGAATGATGTTCTGGAACGCGATTTTCGCCGGCAACGAACGCTTCGTCCCGGACAGCAAGCAGTCGGCTGAATGGAATCGTGGCGCGTATCTGGTGCAGGGCCCGGGCCACTGCGGCGAATGCCACACCCCACGCAACATCTTCCAGGCGATGAGCACCGGCAACTCTCTGGCGGGTGCGGAACTGGGCAACTGGATGGCCTACAACATCAGTTCCGACGCCAAATACGGCATCGGCGCCTGGCCGGAAGACGCCATCGTCAGCTACCTGTCGAAGGGCTACGCGGCCGGTTTCGGCGGCGCGGGCGGGCCAATGGGTGACGCGGTCGAGCACAGTCTGCGCTACCTCGATCCGGCGGACCTGAAAGCCATCGCGGTGTACCTCAAGAGCACGCCGGCCAGAAGCGAAGGCATCCCCCGCCCAACCATGGCAGTGAACGATGCCGCGCTGCAAAAGGGGCTCGGCCAGAAGCTGTTCAATGACACCTGCGTGGCCTGTCACCAGATCGACGGCAGCGGCCGGCAATCACCGGCGGGTGGGTTGGCCGGCTTGAAAACCGTCAACGACCCCAAAGGCCGTAACCTGATGGCGACGTTGCTGGAAGGTCACACGCCAACGGCGGCACGGGTCGACCAGCGCATGCCTGATTTCGCCCGCAGTTACAGCGACGCTGAACTGGCCGCCGTGAGCACCTTCGTGCTGCGTCGATTCGGTCAGAGCGACGGCGAGATCAAAGCCGAAGACGTCGCGAAGAACCGCGCCAGCGCGTTGCATTGATGGAGTGGTGGCGCCGCTGATTCTCCTCTGAGTCAGCCGCGCTGCCAGGCCATTCGGCGGTTCAGGGCTTCGGCTTTGGCACCTGCGCCGCCACCGCTGCCTTGTCGATCACCGACGCGACGTTGACGATACGCGCCGCCTCAAACGTGTAGAACACGTTCTCCGTAAACTGCACCCTCCTCCCGTTCACCGCCACCTCGAACAGCTCGCCCACCGGCGTGCAATCGAACGTCAGCCGCGCGGCAATGTGCGGTGGCTCGGCAATCAGCAGATCGATGACGAAACGCAGGTCAGGAATGGCGCGGAAATCCCGCTCCAGCATTTGCCGGTAGCCGGCCAGGCCGACGCGCTCGCCGTTGTAATGCACGTCCTCGCCGACGAAGTCTCCCAAGGCAGCCCAGTCCTGACGATTGAGGCAGGCGATATAGCCGGTGTAGGCGTCTTTGAGTGTCCGGTGGTCCATGGTGTCTCCCGGGGTGGGTAGGGCAAATGAATGTTAGTCCCACTGCAAACAGGCGATGCTTTTAGTGGGACTGGCTTTAGCCGGGAAAAGGCCAGTGTAAACACCATTAAATTTGCAGTGTGACGACTGATGCCTTCCCGGCTGAAGCGGTCCTACTGAATGACTGCGGTGTGTCAGTGCTACTGGCTGCAAGAAGATGCCTCAGCCAGGAAGTGCTAGGTTATCCGCACTGACTCCATGAAGGCGCAATCATGTCCTCTCACCCTCCCTTCTCCGGTGCGAAAGTTGCGATTCTGTGCAACGGTTCGCTGCTGACGTACCAACGCGATGACAAGCCGGAGATCCCTTGGCCGAATCTGTGGGACCTGCCCGGCGGCGGCCGCGAAGGCGACGAGACCCCGGAAGAGTGCGCCGTGCGGGAGACGATGGAAGAATTCGGCATCGTCCTCGACCCCGCTTCCTTCATCCACAAACGGGTCTACCCGGGTCAGGGCGTCAACGGGCTCGACACCTGGTTTTTCGTCGCTGAAGTGGCTGACAGCCTGTTCGATCAGGTGGTGTTCGGCGACGAAGGCCAGCGCTGGCAGGTGATGACGGTCGAGGCGTTTCTTGCGATGGACAATGCGGTTGACCGCCTGCAACACCGTTTACGCGCGTTCATGGATCAGTAGCGTTGACACGTCCAGCCCCGAAGAACGCCCGCCCCGACTCACCCAAGCAGAGACAAATTGACGCAGGCATGGCGTTTTTTTGCTATCGTCGCCGGAATTAACTAACCGGTTAATTACGCGACGGATAATGCCGGAAGAACCCCATCTGGCAGCCATCACGCTCTAAACCCTTGTCCTCACCTCACTTGATCGGTCATCCACGACCCTTCTTCGCGTCAGCAGGAATGCCTCATGAATCACTCACAACCTTCTGCAGCCGTCAGCCGCTGGCCCATTCGGGTCGTCGCGCTGGGCGTGCTGGTTTTCGGATTACTCTTCGCAGCGGGCGGCGGCTATCTCGTCACGCTAGGCGGCAGTGCGTATTTCCTGCTGGCCGGTCTGGGCCTGATTATCTCGGCCGTCCTGCTGTTCCGGCGTCGCCTGTCAGGCGCGTGGCTGTTTACGGCGGTGATGCTGCTGACGCTGATCTGGGCGCTGGTGGACGCCGGGCTGGTGTTCTGGCCGCTGGTTTCCCGCCTGTTTGCGCTGGGCGTCCTGAGCCTGCTGGTCGCACTGATCTACCCTTCCCTGCGCAAGGCCAATGGCCTCGCGGCCGGTCGCGGCGGTTACCTCGTTGGTGGTGTGCTGGCGGTGGCGCTGGTCGCCGGGTTCTGGGGGATGTTTCAGCCCCACGCCTCGGTGTCGCCGACGGGGGATGGCCCGGCGCTGACCAAGGTCGATCCGGCCCACGCGCAGAAAGACTGGGCCCATTACGGCAACGATGAAGGCGGCAGCCGTTTTGCGGCGCTGGACCAGATCAACCGCGACAACGTCAGCAAGCTGGTGCCGGCCTGGACCTACCACACCGGCGACGTCGCCATCAGCGACGGCAATGGCGCCGAAGACCAGATGACCCCGTTGCAGATCGGCGACAAGGTGTTCATCTGCACGCCCCACAACAATGTCATCGCGCTGGACGCCGATACCGGCAAGCAGCTGTGGAAAAACGAAATCAACGCCAAGTCCGCCGTGTGGCAACGCTGCCGCGGGCTGGCCTATTTCGATGCCAGCGCCGCCGTCGCGCCACCCACCGATGACAGCACCCCCGCCGCGCCGGTCGCAGTGCCGGCCGGCGCCAACTGCCAGCGTCGTTTGCTGACCAACACCATCGACGCGCGCCTGATTGCCGTGGACGCCGACACCGGCGAGTTCTGCCAGGGCTTCGGCAACAACGGCCAGGTCGACCTCAAGGCCGGTCTGGGCAACGTGCCCGATTCCTACTATCAACTGTCATCGGCGCCGCTGATGGCCGGGACCACCGTGGTCGTCGGCGGACGCGTGGCCGACAACGTACAGGCCGACATGCCGGGCGGCGTGATCCGTGGCTTTGACGTGGTCACCGGGCAGATGCGCTGGGCGTTCGATCCGGGCAATCCCGAAGACAAGCAGGCCCCTGCCGCCGACAAAACCTATGTGCGCAGCACGCCGAACAGTTGGGCACCGATGTCCTACGACCCGGCCATGAACACGCTGTTCCTGCCGATGGGCAGTTCGTCCACCGACATCTATGGCGTCAAGCGCACGGAGCTCGACCACACCTACGGCGCCTCGGTGCTGGCATTGAACGCCACCACCGGCGTGCAGAAGTGGGTGTACCAGACGGTCCACAACGACCTCTGGGATTTCGACCTGCCGATGCAGCCGAGCCTGATCGACTTCGCCAAGCCTGACGGCAGCAAGGTGCCGGCGCTGGTCATCGGCACCAAGGCCGGGCAGATTTTCGTCCTCGATCGCCACACGGGCCAGCCGCTGACCGAGGTCAAGGAAGTCCCGGTCAAGGCGTCGAACATCCCCAACGAACCTTACTCGCCGACCCAGCCAAAATCCGTGGGCATGCCGCAAATCGGCGCGCAGACCCTGACCGAATCGGACATGTGGGGTGCCACGCCGTTCGACCAGCTGCTGTGCCGGATTTCGTTCAAGAAGATGCGCTACGAGGGCCTGTTCACGGCGCCCGGCACCGATATTTCGCTGAGCTTTCCGGGCTCCCTGGGCGGGATGAACTGGGGCAGCCTGTCGACCGACCCGGTGCATGGCTTCATCTTCGTCAATGACATGCGCCTGGGCCTGTGGATTCAGATGGTGCCGCAACTGAAGGACGCCATTGCGGCGTCCGGCGGTGAAGCGCTGAACACCGGCATGGGCGCCGTGCCGCTGAAAGGCACCCCGTACGCCGTAAACAAAAACCGATTCCTGTCTGTGGCCGGCATTCCGTGCCAGGCGCCACCGTTCGGCACGCTGACCGCCATCGACATGAAGACCCAAAAGATTGCCTGGCAAGTGCCGGTGGGCACCGTGCAGGACACCGGCCCGATGGGCATCAAAATGCACCTGCCGCTGCCGATCGGCATGCCGACGCTGGGGGGCACGCTGTCGACCCAGGGCGGTCTGGTGTTCATCGCCGGCACCCAGGATTACTACCTGCGCGCGTTCAACAGCGCCAACGGCGAAGAAGCCTGGAAAGCCCGCTTGCCCGTTGGCAGTCAGGGCGGCCCGATGACGTATGTGTCACCGAAGACCGGCAAGCAGTACATCGTCATCACCGCAGGCGGCGCCCGTCAGTCGGCGGATCGCGGTGATTACGTGATTGCCTACGCGTTGCCTGACAGCAAGTAACCGCTCCCACAAAAAAACCGCTGACGCCTTGATGAGGGGCGCAGCGGTTTTTTTTGCATCAGGGGAAAGGCTCAGGCCGGATTCACCTCGGGAACTGCGTTTACCTTGTGGGACCGGCTTCAGCCGGGAAGGCGTCGGGCGTCACGCTGCAAAATCGAGGGCGATTACACCGGCCTCTTCCCGGCTAAAGCCGGTCCCACTATCGAGCCGCGTTCGCCTTGTAGGCAGCGATCAATTACTCGCCACTTCCGCCGAACTACCTGTGGTCACCAGCGCTTTGAGCGAAGCATCGAACTGCTTCAGGGCGTTGATCTGCAGATCGCGCTGCTGGTTGATCTGCGCGGCGATCTCCGGAGCGGCCTTGTCGTGGACCCACACCGAGGTCAGCTCTTTGGCGCCGAGGCCTTCAGCCTTGCCGATGTATTGCAGGTTCGAGTCGTAGAACTTCGCAATAAAGCGCGCTTCCACTTGAGAATTACGCTGGGACATCAGGCGGCTGTAGGTGTCGAGCATGACCACCACGTCCGGCCGCGCCTGCATCAGCGCGTCGAGATTGTCATACACGGTCACCGATGCGAACTGTTTCTCCAAAGAACCTTTCAGCCAGTCCATCGCCAGTTTCGGATCGGAGCTGCTCACGAACGCCTCACGAATACGCGAATCCAGCCCGCCATTCTTGACGCCTTTCAACGCCACCGCGTGATAACGCTCAAGGTATTCGAGGGTGCTGACGGTGTTTTCGCTGTAGAGCACACCAACGCTTTGAGAAGACTGCAACGCCACACGGCTTTCAACCACCGGCAGCAAATGGCACGCCTCGGCGTCTGCCGCCGAAACAGTGACCGCCGCTGCAGCAGAACCCGTAGCGACGAATCCGCTGGACAGCACGGCGACGAGGGTCAGCAGGGTTGAAATTTTCATCGCGTGGCGTCCTTCTCAAGCAAGTTCGGTATGGGGCCATCCTCCTCTCTTCCGAGAAAAAGAGAACTCGCCTACCGTGATGGTCACTATCGATTTCAGGAATGGTAGGCGGAGTGAGAAACACCTTTACCGATGCTTCAACAAAGCCCGCTGCCCTCTCCTCTTGAACCCTTCAATACACGTAACGCCCAACTGCCCGACGTACTGCCTGTAACGCTACCCGCAATGCATCCAGATCCAGAGAGCCCAACGCCAGGCGGATCCCGTGGGGTACAATGCTGGACGTGGCGAAGGGTTCGGCAGTCGAGACCGCCACCTTGTCCGCCAGCAACGCCATGGCCACCTGATCGGCCCTGGCATCCTCCGGCAGGTGCACCCATAAAAAATAGGACGCCGGGTGACTGATGACGTTCAACCCGATTAACAGCTCTCGGGCGAGCGTTTGTCGGGCCCGTGCGTCGAGGCGCTTTTCCGCCTCAAGGCGCGCGACGGTGCCGTCCTCGATCCAGCCGCAGACCAGCGACGTCATCACCCCCGGCGTGTTCCAGACCGTCGCCCGGATCGCCCGCTCGATGGCCGACACCCACTGCAGCGGCGCGACCACGTAGCCCACCCGCAGCCCGGTGGCGATGTTCTTCGAGAACCCCGAGACGTACACGGTCAGCTCCGGCGCTAACGCTTTCAACGGCGCGGGCGGCTCGTCGGCCAGAAATGCGTAGGCCGCGTCCTCGATCAACAGCAGGCCGTGCTGCCGAGCGATGCGCACCAAGTGCTCGCGCCACGACAGGTCCATCACCCAGCCCATGGGATTGTGCAGCGTCGGCATCGTGTAGACCGCCTTGACTCGCCGTCGCTGGCAGAGCTTTTCAAGGGCGTCCAGATCAGGACCATCATCAGCATGGGGGATCGCCACCAGCTCCAGCCGATGCGCATCAGCCACCACTTTGAACCCCGAATAGGTCAGCGCATCCACCGCGACCACATCACCCGGTTTGAGCAAGGCCATCACCGTGACCGCCAGGCCATGCTGCGCGCCGCTGACGATCACTACCCCCTCGGCCTCGACCGTTAATCCCCGAGCAGCAAGGTGCCGCGCCATGCAAGCGCGCTCATGGCTTCGGCCGGCATGGGGCTGATAGCGCAGCAGTGCCTCCAGATCACCCGACAACGCCAGCTGGCGAAGGCCGTTGCGCAGCAGCTCGGCCTGACCCGGCAGGGTCGGGTAGTTGAAATTGAGATCAAGTACGCCGGGCGCGCTGCTTTGTTGATCCACGCCGTGGCTCAGCGGCAGGGCGATTTCCCGGACAAAGGTGCCGCGCCCGGTTTCGCCGCTCACCAGGCCCATGGCTTCCAGCTCGGCATAGACCCGAGACGCCGTGACCAGCGCCAAGCCTTCAGCTGCCGCCAACTGACGATGGGTCGGCAGGCGCGTCCCGGGAGCCAGTTCGCCAGCTGAGATCTGCGCGGCGAATCGGTCGACAATAGGTTTGTAGCGGGCGCGGGGCATAAGCGCTGTATCCATGACAATTTTTTGATTGTGCTGATTCTGCTCTTTAGGCTGCTCCTTACGCCACCTCGGCGGCCACCACGGTGGGCAACACACCATCAACCGGCAACAGCGTTCTCACGCCTGCGCCCCAGGAGTCCGCATCGCATGGAAATCTCTTCAAAGGCCCAGCCCCTGACGGCAAAACCCTCCACTGCCGGATGGCTGAACGGCCTGATCGGCGTGATCATTTTCAGCGGTTCACTGCCTGCCACGCGCCTCGCAGTGCTGGAGTTCGCGCCGCTTTTCCTGACCGTCGCCAGAGCGTCCATTGCCGGCGCGGTTGCCCTGTGCCTGTTGCTGGTGCTGCGAGAGAAACGCCCCAACCGCCGTCAACTGATGCCGCTACTCATCGTCGCCAGTGGCGTGGTGATCGGCTTCCCGTTGCTCACCGCACTGGCGCTGCAATACGTTACGTCGGCGCACTCCATCGTTTTTGTCGGCCTGTTGCCGTTGGCGACTGCCGTGTTCGCCGTTCTGCGCGGCGGCGAGCGCCCGCGTCCGGTGTTCTGGGTGTTCTCGTTGCTGGGCAGTGCGCTGGTGGTGGGATTCGCCTGCGCTCAGGGGCTGTCGGCGTCACCAGCGGGGGATCTGCTGATGTTGCTGGCGATTGTCGTCTGCGGCCTGGGTTACGCCGAAGGCGCCACGCTGTCCCGAACCCTCGGCGGGTGGCAGGTCATCTGCTGGGCGCTGGTGCTGGCGTTGCCGCTCATGCTGATCCTGACCCTGCTCAGCGCGCCGCCAGCCCTGTCCACCATCAGCGCACCGGCGTGGGTGAGCCTGGGCTACGTGTCGCTGTTCAGCATGTTGATCGGCTTCGTGTTCTGGTACCGCGGTCTTGCCCAGGGCGGGATCGCTGCGGTGGGACAACTGCAGTTGCTGCAGCCCTTTTTTGGTCTGACGCTGGCCGCGACCCTCCTGCATGAACGCGTCAGCGTGGGCATGCTGGTCGTAACCGTCGGGGTGATTCTCTGCGTGGCCGGTGCGCGGCGATTTTCACGCTAGCTGCAGGCACGCCCAAGGGGCGGCCCAAACGAAAAATGCCGGTGATCATCACCGGCATTTTTCATTTCATCGCTGCGCCATCACTTGGCCTGACTGACGCGCCAGACCTTGTTGCCCACATCGTCTGCGACCAGCAACGCGCCCTGTTTGTCGAGGATCACGCCGACCGGACGGCCCTGCGCGTCGCCGTCGGCGTTGAGGAAGCCGGTCAGGACGTCCACCGGCAGGCCGGTTGGGCGGCCATCCTTGAAGCCGACGAAGACGACTTTGTAGCCGGCCTGGGGATTGCGGTTCCACGAACCGTGCTCGCCGACAAACACGCCGTCAGCAAATTTGGCCGGCATGCCGCGCGGGTCGGACCAGGTCAGGCCCAGCGGCGCGACGTGGGTGCCGAGGGCGTAATCCGGGGCGATGGCCTTGGCGACCATGTCCGGGCGCGGCGGCTGCAAACGGCTGTCGACGTGTTGGCCGTAGTAGCTCCAGGGCCAGCCGTAGAACGCGCCGTCCTTGACCGAGGTGAGGTAATCCGGCACCAGGTCGCTGCCGATTTCGTCACGCTCGTTGACCACCGTCCACAGCTCGTTGCTGCCCGGCTTCCAGGCCAGCCCGTTGGGGTTGCGCAGGCCGCTGGCGAACAGGCGTTTCTGCCCGGTCTTGACGTCGACTTCCCAGACCGCCGCGCGACCTTCTTCGGCTTCCAGACCGTTCTCGCCCACGTTGCTGTTCGAGCCAACGGTGACGTACAGCTTGGTGCCTTCGCGGTTGGCGATGATGTTCTTGGTCCAGTGGTGATTGATGCCCGCTGGCAGGTCGGTGACTTTCACCGGCTTGGCGGTGCTCTCAGTCTGGCCGTCGTTGTACGGGATTTTGACCACGGCGTCGGCATTGGCGATGAACAGCTCGTTGCCCACCAGCACCATGCCGAACGGCGAGGTCAGGCCGCTGATGAACACCTTCTTCATTTCCGCGCGGCCATCGCCGTCGGCATCACGCAGGATGCTGATGCGGTTGGCGCTCTCGGCTTCGGCGCCCACCCGGCTCATGACGATCCCGGTGGCGGTGCGCTTGATCCAGGCCATCACGCCCGGCCCGCCGTCCGTCGCGCCTTCAGGCTTGGGCGGTTTGTTGCTTTCGGCCACCAGGATGTCGCCGTTGGGCAGGCTGTACAGCCAGCGCGGGTGATCGAGGTTCTCGGCCAGCGCGCTGACCTTGAAGCCCTCGGCGGCCTTGGGCGTGTCGGTGCCCTTCCAACCGACGGCCTTGGACACCTTGACCGTCGGAATCAGCGTGCTGTTCGGCTCGGGCAGTTGCGGCTGCGCGCCTACACCCGCCTGGAACGGCAGCTTGGCGGTCTCGCCGCAGGCACTGAGCATCGCAGCAGTGGTCATCAGCAGTGCAAATCGGTGCATCGCAATCATCGTTCAACCTCGCGGCGGCCATCCATGGGCCCATTGTTTTGAGAATTAGAAGCTGGGAGAAGCAAACGCTTCAAGAGACATAAGGCTGACAAGTATCGCCACGTCGACCGACAGCAAACAGCTCATGGGACGCAAATGACATTTGCCCTTGGGGCATCAATAAAACGACCACTGCGCGAGGCTCAGGGTTCAATAATCTGCGCCGACACGTCCCGTACGGGGCCGAGGGGTTAGCCATATCGGCCGATTTTAGCTACGCTGCCCTCCCACCACCCCAGAGCCAGATCCGATGACCCGCCCAGAGTTTGCTTTGGATGTTGAGGCGATCAGTGCGATCCCTGCCGTGCCCGTCATTCTGAGCATGGTCAAGCACATCACCGGCATGCGCTTCGCGGCGATCGCCAGGGTCACGGAAAGCAACTGGGTGGCCTGCGCCGTCGATGACTCGATCAATTTCGGCCTCAAGCCGGGCGGCGAGTTGGTGCTGGAATCGACCATTTGCCACGAGATCAGGCAGCATCAGCAACCCGTGGTCTTCGGCCACGCCAGCGCCGACCCGCAGTTCGCCACCCATCACACGCCCAACATCTACGGGCTGGAAAGCTACATATCGATCCCCATCGTTCTGGCCGACGGCCGCTTCTTCGGCACGCTGTGCGCGATCGATTCAGTGCCGGCCAATCTGGGCGATCCTGCCATCGTCAAGACGCTGACCCTGTTCGCGCAGTTGATCGCCATGAGCCTGGACACCCAAGGTCACCTGGAGACCGCCCGCGCCGAGCTGACCGACGCCAACGAACACGGCCGGCTGCGCGAACAGTTCATGGCGGTGCTGGGCCACGACCTGCGTACGCCGTTGAGTGCGATCCGCATGAGCGCCGACCTGTTGGCGACCAAAACCGAAGACAAGCGCTCGCTGGGGCTGGTGGCGGCCATCCGGCAGAGCTCGATCCGCATGGGCGTACTGATCGAGAACGTGCTGGATTTTGCCCGGGGCCGAATGGGCGGCGGGATTCCGGTGAAACGCCACATCACCGACGAACTTCCCGAGGTGTTGACAGCGACTGTGGACGAGATCCGCGCGTCGCACCCGCAGGCGAGCTTCATCGAGGCCATCGACCTCAGCGGCACCGTCTACTGCGACCCGCTGCGCATCAGTCAGTTGCTGTCCAACCTGCTGGGCAACGCCGTCACCCACGGGTCGCCCACGACGCCGATCCATCTGCACGTCTGGCAGGAATGCGATCAAGTCATCATTTCCGTCATGAATTATGGCGCGCCCATTTCGCCACGGCTGATGCCGCTGCTGTTCGAGCCCTTCACCCGATCCGAAGCCGGTGGTCGCGGGGAAGGCTTGGGACTGGGGCTGTACATCGCCTCACAGATCGCCACTGCCCATGACGGGATCCTGACCGTGAGCTCATCGGCGGAACTGGGCACCTGTTTCATCGCGCGTTTTCCTTCTGAGCCGCCCGCCTGAGCGCCGATTGCCGATTTCGGCGAGGCCACCCGGCGGCGCTGCGCTGCACATTGATTTTTCGCCATCACCCGGTTTTCTGAAGCCCCCTTCCCTGAGGAGAGCACCTGACATGCTTCTGCACCAGTCCACGTGGATCGAGATCGAGCAGTTTCTCAAACGCAGCCGCACGATCGTCGTGCCCATCGGCTCGAACGAACAACATGGCCCCACCGGCCTGCTCGGCACTGACTGGATGTGCCCGCAGATCATCGCCCACGAAGCGCAGAAGAGCGCCGATATCCTGATCGCGCCGACCTTCAATATTGGTATGGCGCAGCACCATCTGGGCTTTCCCGGGACGATCTCGCTGCGCCCCTCGACGTTCATCGCCGCCATTGGTGACTGGGCGCGCTCGCTGGCGGGTCATGGCTTCGAAAAAATCCTCTTCCTCAATGGGCACGGCGGCAACGTCGCGTCGATCGAGGCAGCGTTTTCCGAGCTGTATGCCGAGGCCAGTTTCGCCGGGCGGTCTGCCGGCTTCGCCATGAAGCTGATCAACTGGTGGGACCTGGAAGGCGTTGGTGAACTCGCCCATCGGCAGTTCCCGGTGGGCCACGGCTCCCACGCGACGCCGTCCGAGATCGCGGTGACCCAGTGGGCCTACCCGGAGTCGATCAAATCAGCGGACTACTCGCCGCAGATTGCCCCGACCGGTCCGATCCGCGAAGCGAAGGATTTTCGCGCGCGCTTCCCCGATGGGCGCATGGGCTCCGACCCTGCGCTAGCCACGCCGGAAAAGGGCGGAGAACTGGTGGCGCTGGCCGCCAAAGGGCTGGTGCGCGCGGTTGACGCGTTCAGTCGCGAACCAGCGCTGCATTGATATCGCTGCGTTGACGTGGCTTGGCCGTGCGGCAATAGCGCGCGGCGTTGAACTCGTCCGCCAAACGGCGGCCATAGTGGTATGCGCTTTTTGAAACGGTATGGGACCTGGGGCAGTCTGCAGCGCAACGACCTCGCCCGGTCCCCTTGGCTGACAGGTGATATGTGAATACGTTTATCCCACTGGACAAAGTTGAAGAAATCGATCTGCAGGATTACTACGAGGTCTGGCTGACCACGTCAGAAACCTGGCCACAAGACCCGGCGACGGTCCACCGCAAGTGCCTGTGGCGCCAGGATCGCGAGATGACCTCCGATGTGGAAATCGACGGCGTGTACTTTGAAAACCTTCCGCACCTGTGGCTGCGGGTGGACGACCTTGATGATCAACAGGACATCGACCTGGTCATCGAAGAGCTCAAGACGCGCATTGCCGCACTGAATCTCAAAGGTGAGTTCTATCCTCCCGAGCTGCCGACAGCGGCGCCTCACAAAGACGAAGACGAAATCAAGAAAGACCTGCGCAGCTAATTCGCTTTACCCCCGCTTCTCTGACGTGCGCCGTTGCTGATCTTCAGCACGGCGCCGTTTTTGTTTCTGCCTCGCGCCTTTCCCGTCAGTGGGACCGGCTTTAGCCGGGAAGAGGCCAGTGTGAACACCCTCGATCTTGCAGCGTGGCATCCGACGCCTTCCCGGCTAAAGCCAGTCCTACGGGAACACGCAATCCGTCAGTGGGACCGGCTTCAGCCGGGAAGAGGCCAGTGTGAACACCCTCGATTTTGCAGCGTGGCATCTGACGCCTTCCCGGCTAAAGCCAGTCCTACGGGTGCACGCAATCCGTCAGTAGGACCGGCTTTAGCCGGGAAGAGGCCCGCGTGAACACCATCAATCTTCCAGCGTGGCATCCGACGCCTTCCCGGCTAAAGCCAGTCCTACGGGAACACGCAATCCGTCAGTGGACCGGCTTTAGCCGGGAAGAGGCCCGCGTGAACACCATCAATCTTCCAGCGTGGCATCCGATGCCTTCCCGGCTAAAGCCAGTCCTACGGGAACACGCAATCCGTCAGTGGGACCGGCTTTAGCCGGGAAGAGGGCCGTGTAAACACCAACCGTTATTGCACTCTGGGCTAGAATCGCCCGCTCAGACCATCAAGGAGTGAACCCCTGTGCAGATGTCCCCGGCAATACCGCTGATTCGTATTTTTTCCGAAGCCAAGGCGAAAGAGTTCTACGTCGATTTTCTCGGCTTCAGCCTGGACTGGGAGCACCGCTTTGAACCGGGTCTGCCGCTGTATGCCCAGGCCCGCCGCGACCAGCTTGTGATCCACCTGACTGAACACCATGGCGACGCGACGCCGGGCTCGACGATCTTCGTGCCGGTCAGCGACATCGCTGAACTGCAGCGCGAACTGCTGGCGAAAAACTACGGCTATTCGCGCCCCTGCATCCAGGACCTCGACTGGGGCAAGGTCATGGAAATCGCCGATCCGTTCGGCAACCGCCTGCGTTTCTGCGAGCGCTCCGAGGACTGAACCGCGCCGCCGTCAGAGGCGGAAATACTGCCCGATCGCCCGCCGCAGCAGGTCCACCGCGTCATCGCCGTGGGAGGCTGACGAGCGCACGACGATGATGTCGTGGTCGGCGATCAGCGGCAGGCCGTCCAGAATGCGCATGCCGTCGGTGACCCGGGCCCGGTCGATCACGCTGATCCCCAAGCCTGCTTCGACGCAGGCCTTGACCGCCTGATTGGACGAACTCTCGAGCACGATGCGCATGCGGTGGCCGCTGCGCTTGAGTGACTCGATCATCGCTTGCCGGTACGAGCATTGCGCGGCATGCACGGCCAGCGGCAATGGGTCCGGTAAATCCCCCGAGTGATGTGCGGCGCCGACCCACACCGGCGTGGTCGGCACCAGCAGTTGATCGTCCGCACCCAACTGGCCTTCGGGCAGGGCGATGACTGCCACTTGAAGACGACCCCGCCGCACCTGATCGCGCAGGATGAAGCTGGGCGCGGTCTTCAACTCCAGAACAATGTTCGGCCACGCGGCGGTGAAAATCGGCAGCACGTCGCGAATCAGGTGGGTGGCGTATTCATCCGGCACGCCGAGGGTGATGCGCCCCGCCATCTGCGTGCCCTGCAGCTCGGCCAGCACTTGATCGTGGGTGCTCAGCAGCGCAGCGGTGGAGGTTAGAAACCGCTTGCCCAGCGGCGTCAGCGACACCGACTGATTGTCGCGGTTGAGCAGCCGCCCGCCCGCCACCGCTTCCAGCCGCTGCACGTGCACGCTGACCGCCGCCGGGCTTTTGTGCAGCTGTTCCGCCGCCGCGCTGAACTTGCCAATGCGCGCCACGGCGTGAAAGGTGCGGACCTGTTCGATATCCAGAATGGCGCTCATGGTTCACTGATCCCGAAGCACTGCTGTCGTTTATTTTGATTTATTAGACTACGGCGGTTGGGTACGTTGGGTCCATGAACACTTCAAACGACATGACCAACGTGAGCCTTCCCCTTCCGTCGCGACGCCGGGCAATGCCCTTGCCGCTGCTCGAAGCCGGGCTGGTGATCATCTGGAGCTCGGGCTTCATCGGCGCGCGCTTCTCCATCGATTTCGCGCCGGCTTCGCTGGTGGTGTTCTGGCGTTGCCTCCTGGTCACGCTGATTCTGTTTCCCTTCGTCGCCCGGCAACTGCGCCAGACGCCGCCGGCGGTGCTGTTGAAAAACGCCGGCATCGGCCTGCTGGCCATGGCCGGTTATCTGTTCGGCGTGACCGAGGGGATTGCCCTTGGCGTGCCCGCCGGGCTGGCAGCGCTGTTCGCCGACCTGCTGCCGATCGGCATGGCCGTGCTCGCGGCCGTGGTGCTGCGCCAGCGGTTGGCCCGCAGCGTATGGATCGGTTTGCTCATCGGCCTGGCGGGCGTAATGCTGGCGACCCACGACGCGCTGGCCTGGGGCAGCGCACCCCCATGGGCCTACGCCCTGCCGGTGCTGGGCATGCTGTCGCTGGCGGTCGCCACCCTGTGGCAAAAACATTCACCGGACCCGAAGGCGCTGGGCCTGCTGCCCAACCTGTGGCTGCAGTGCTTCGTCTCGACCTTCGTGTTTGCCCTCGTTGCGGGACTGCACGGAAGTCTCGCCCCCGTCCCCAATTCAGGCTTCGCGATGAGTGTGCTATGGACGTCGGTGTCGACGGTCGGCGGTTACGGGCTGTACTGGATGTGCCTGCGTCGTGCCACGCCAACGCGGGTTGCCAGTGTCCTTTACCTCAGCCCGCCGCTGACGCTGCTGCTGGCCTGGGCCCTGTTCGACGAACCGCTGTCGTGGCTGATGGCCCTGGGCATGGCGGTCTCGGGGGTCGGCATCGGTCTGGTGATACGCGGCGAGGCGCGGCAGGCGGCAAAGCATGGGTGATGTGGAACCGTTAGGCGCGCCGGCTCCACTCAGGCGTTTTTAACCATAAGCGCGCCCTTATGACTCCTATCCGAACTTCTTCGCCTTTCATCCCGGCTGTCCCCTCACACAGCCCTTCGGCCAACGCTGAAACGTCCGAGGCCAGCCCGACGCTACACGCGGCCGTGGCCAATCGCGACGCCGAAGCGCTGGCGCGGTTGCGCAAGGACGGCCAGCGCGCCAACACCTTGAACGCCGAAGGCCATTCGCCGCTGGATGTGCTCGACAGAATGCGCGACATCGACGAGCGCAGCCGCTCAGGTTTGCGCATGGCCCTGCTGCAGTCACTCAACCCGACGGCACCCCTGGCCTATGCCAAGCCGGAGGCGTTGCACGGCACCCCGTGGGGGCTGGAAATCCTGCAGTCCGGGGCGCTGAAGGGCGGCGTCAATGATGCCAAGGGCGGCACCCAGTCTCTGGAAGGCAAAGTGTTTTTCTCCGATCGCACCCGGGAGAGCTCGACCGACACGACCACCCGGCCCAACCTGCGCGGCAAGGCCCGGGTCTATGCGGCAGGCGACGGTATCAATACCAGTAATGCACACTCGCGGGCGCTGCAACACCGCATGGCGCAGGTCATCCTCCATGCCCTGGATAGCGGCAAGACGTTGCCAGGCAATGACATGGCGCCCACGATCAACGTCGCCAATCCCGAACAACTGCCTGCCGAGGGTGCCGCATGGCTGCAGCGTTTCCTGCACGCCAGCTACATCAACAAGCTGAGCGGGCGGAAATTCATCGGCACGCCGCTGGAAGAGCACCTGGAAGACCTTAAAATGCCGGGCTCCATCGCCCTGCGTTCCGGCACAGAGGTCAAGGAGCTAAGGGGTGAGGACCTGAATCGTTTTTATCACCAGGCGGCCAGCGAGTTGCAGCGCTCCCTGGAGGATGGCAAGGCTCCTTATCTGGGCGTGTTGAATCAGGGTGGGATTGTTCCGCTGGTGTTCGGCTTCGAGAAGATCGACAACCTGTCCACTCACGAGATCCAGTACCGCGCGGGGACCAAGCAATATTCCTATCAGCATGGTGAACACCCGCTGTCGGGGAGCCCGGAAAACGGCGGCAAGCTCAAGGAAATGGAAGTGCGAGGCCTGGATGACCTCGCGACGGTGTGCCTGGGCTGCGCCATCAAAGGTGTCGAACTGCCCGCCGATCTGGTCGTGCGGGTGAAAGCCCGAAAGAGTGAAAAAGCCCAGTACCTGGACGCCTCCCAGACCGCGCTGTTCAGGCAGAAGCTGGCGGCTGAAGTGGCCGAACAGGCGGGAGATAAGCCACTGGGGACCCTTGACCTGTCCCAGTTGCAGCGGATCAATTCCGACATACGGGCCAAGGATTTAAGTGAATGGCTCCCGGTTTGATGATACGAGTGTGCGCCCCACACCCACCTTCTACTGGAGCGCATCCCCATGAAAATCGGCTTTTTGGGCCTCGGCAATATGGGTCAGGCCGTGGCTGGCAATCTGTTGAAAGGCGGTCATGAACTGCTGGTCTGGAACCGTTCTCCCGACGTGGCGAAGCCATTGGTCGAGCAAGGCGCCACGGCGGTCACCGAGCCTGCGCAAGCGTTCGCCGCCGACGTGGTGTTCAGCATGCTCGCCGACGACAAGGCCCTGCGCGCGGTGCTGCTGGATTCCGGTCTGCTCAAGTCAATCCAGGGCCCGCTGATCCACATCAACATGGCGACCATTTCCGTGACCTTCGCCGACGAGTTGGCCGAGTTGCACGCCGCGCAGGGCATCGACTACATCGCCGCGCCGGTGATGGGCCGCCCCAACATGGCCGCCGCCGCGAAGCTGAACATCATGGCTGCCGGCTCCGCTGAAGCCATCGAGACAGTGCAGCCGTTGTTCGACCTGATCGGCAGCAAGACCTGGCGCATGGGCGACAAACCCTCCAGCGCCAACGCCATGAAACTGGCCATGAACTTCATGCTGGTTTCGGCCATCGAGGCGATGAGCGAAGCGGCCGTGCTGGTCACCCGCCACGGCCTGAAATCGGCGGACCTGGTGGAACTGGCAGCGGGGACGATCTTCCCCGGCCCGGTGTACGCCGGTTATGGCGCGCTGATCGGTGAACGCACGTACGAGCCGGCCGCGTTCAAGGCAGTGCTTGGGCTCAAGGACGTGGATCTGGTGCTGGCGGCGGCCAGCCAGGTGTCGGTGCAGATGCCGAGCGCCGACATGATTCGCGCCCACTTGCAGGACGCCATCGACCATGGTCAGGGCGAGATGGACCTGGCGGTATTGGCCGAAGTGGCGGAGCGGCGCAACCCGCGCTGAGTGCTTCGTCGTTTGCCGTTGATGTGAGGTCCAGACGTCAGCTCAAGGCCGGGCGACATGGAGCCGGTGCAGGGTAATCTTGCGCACCTCCTGCTTGCTGACTTCGATGTGCCGCGTGAGCAACTGCTGCGCCTGCCCTGTGCGGCCGTTGAGCACGGCGTCGAAAATTTGAGAGTGCTCGTCATAGGTCGCCTCGATGCGCGCCGCCTGGGTGAAATCCAGGCGGCGAATGATGCGGATCTTCTCGGTGATCTCCAGGTGCAGCCGCGCCATTTCGGTGTTGCCTGCCGCCTCCAGCAGTGCGCAGTGGAAACGCTCATCCAGCGCTGACACCTGCTGGGCATCTTGCAGGCGCTCGGGGGGCGTGACGAGCCAAGTGCATTTCAGCTCGTCGATGACCGGATGTTGCTCCAGATCCAGTGCCTCCAGACGCATCATTGCCGCGCACTCCAGCACGATGCGCACGTCGTAAAGCTCTTCGAAATAAGTGAAATCGAACGCCCTCACCCGCCAGCCGCTGCGGAAATGCACCTCCAGATAACCTTCGCGCTCCAGCCGATACAGCGCCTGCCGCACCGGCGTGCGGCTGGCCTGCACGCGTTCGGCCACCTCGCCTTCGCTGAAGCGATCCCCCGGCAGCAGGCGGAACTCGAAGATGTCTTCCTTGAGCTGCTGATAGATGCGCTCGGCCATATTGTCCGGGCGCAGTTTGGGTTTCTGTGAAGGGATGATGGCCTGGGTGCTCCTTCGAAGAATGGTGGGGCGTGACGCAGTGGTTTTCCTGGGACCGCGTCAGGCGTCGGGTCAGGCTTTTTTCAGGCTGGCGATGTACGCGCGCCAGCCACCGAACGAGGTGATGTCCAGCGCGCCATCAATCGCCCAAGGCTCGCAGATGAAACCCTTGACGCTGCGACCGTCCTTCAGCGTCAGGTTGCCGATGCCCAGCGGCGCGGGGATCTCGGCCACGAACTCGCCAAAGCGCGCCAGCGGTATGTCCCACAGCTCGACGATGATCGACGCTCCGCCTGGGGATTTCACCAGCCCCGGCTTGGGCGGCACGGTGCCAGGCAAAGCGTAGAGCCGGTAATCACCTGCGGTCAGGGTTTGTTCGACGAGCACGGCATCGCGGCGGGTGAGCTGCACGTTCAGCGGCATGCCGGTCAGGTGCGCGCCCACCACGGCAACGCGCACACTGCCGCGCGGTGCAGTCGCTGGCGAAGGTGTCGGCGCTGGCGACGCTGGCATTGCGCGGCCGGTTGCGCCCATGGGCAAGCCGATGCTTTCCTGCCAGCGCTGGCCAAACCGGGCAAGCGCGGTGTCGTGCCACGCCGGTGCAATCAAGGTGATGCCCGACGGCAAGCCATCGGCACGCATACCGGCAGGCAATGCCAGGGCCGAGAGGTCCGCCAGGTTGGTGAAGTTGGTGTAGAAGCCGAACTGCGAGTTGTACAGCACCGGTTCGGCGGCCATTTCTGCCTGGGTGCGCAAGGTCGCGGACGTGGGTACGACCAATGCGTCGAAACCGGCCAGCGCGTCGTTGATCTGCCGGCTCAGCGTGGCGCGCAGGTACTCGGCGCGGTAGGCGTCACAGGCGCTGTAAGCCAGACCGCTTTCGACAATACCGCGCACTACAGGATTGATGGCGTCGGGGTTGGTTTCCAGCATCGAAGTCAGGGCCACCGTGCGTTCGGCGACCCACGGGCCGTAATACAACTGCTCGGCCAGGGCCTTGAACGGGGCGAAGTCGATGCGGGTGATCTCGGCACCCATGCCGCTCAAACGGTGCAGCGCCTGCTCGAACACCGCCTGATTCTGCGCATCACCGAAGAACTCCAGAGTATCCGGCACGGCCAGCTTCATCGCTGCGCGAAAGCCCACCGGCGCAGTGCCGGGGTTGTGCCGAGAATAGGCGTCATCGCCATCGAATCCTTCAGCGAGACTGGCAACTTTCTGCGCGTCGTCCACCGTCAGCGCGAAGATCGAAATGCAGTCCACTGTCTTGCACGCCGGCACCAGCCCGGTATTGGGCAAACGGCCCTTGGTCGGTTTCAGGCCGACGATGTTGTTGAAGCCCGCCGGCACCCGGCCAGAGCCTGCGGTGTCGGTGCCCAGCGAAAACGCCACCAACCCCCGCGCCACCACCGACGCCGATCCAGAGCTGGAGCCGCCGCTGACGTAATCAGGGTTGAAACTGTTGGGCACGGCGCCGTAGGGCGAACGCGTGCCGACCAGGCCGGTGGCGAACTGATCAAGGTTGGTCTTGCCCATCAAAATCGCCCCCGCTGCGCGCAGTCGGGCCACCACGGTCGCGTCCTTGTTCGCGGTGTAGGCGAATTCCGGGCACGCCGCCGTCGTCGGCCAGCCCGCTGCGTCAATGTTGTCCTTGATCGCGAACGGCACGCCGTACAGCGGCAATTGGGTGAGGTCGCCGTTCAACGCCGCGAGCCGCTCGGCGAGGGCTTCGAGCTGCTCGCTAACCTGCGCCTGACTGGCCCGGGCGATCCACGCGGTATCGGTTTCCGGGTAAGCGCTGGGGAGCGTGAGCAGGACTTCCGGGGACAACTGCCCGGTCTGATAGGCCGTCAGCCATTCGTTGATCGTCCAGCCGATATGGGGGTGTTGGAGGTCATGCATGGGAGGCTTCCATCTTGTATCCAAGTTTGGATTCAACAAAAGCAAAAGCCGGGCCACGGGGGTGAAAGCCCCGGCCGCCCTGGGTGGATGGTTTCTTACTCACTGTTGAAAGAGCCTGCGCTCGCCTCAAAAAAGCACACCGTGCAGGGTTTTGGTGCCAGCTGGCACACCACGATCACCCAGTGTGACCGGAGACGCGGAGCGTCAGGGGATGCATTCCCACGCGGAGCGTGAGGAACGATCGGAAAGTGGTGGCGAACACACCGGCCTCTTCCCGGCTAAAGCCGGTCGCACTAAAAGCAGCGCGTGTCCGTAGGACCGGCTTTAGCCGCGAAGCTGTTGATCTTGATCTTCGAACACAAAAGGCCCAGTCACCGCCAAACGCGACTTGGGTGCAGGCCGAACGTAGACGACGCGCAGTGGGCCGAGCCGCATGGATGCGGCGAGAGCGCCGTCAGGACATGGATGTCCGTTCGGCGCGGGCCCACGGAGCGTCGTCGGAGTGAGGGTATTCCGACGAAGGAGGAACCCAACCAGGAGCAAGCACCCTTGGTTACTTGGGGTGCTCTTCCAAGTAACTCGCCGAAGGCGAAATGTCTGCCCTTAGGCAGACCCCTCTCAGCTGCACTGCGCTCTCCACTCAGACCAGATACTTTTTGAACCATGCGACCGTCCGGTCCCACGCCAACGTCGCAGCAGCATCGTCATACCGCGGCGTCGAATCGTTATGAAAACCATGGTTGGCGCCCTTATAAATATGCGCCTCATACGTTTTGCCCGCCGCCTTCAACGCCGCCTCATACGCCGGCCAGCCATCAGTGATCGGCTTGTCGAGCTCTGCGTAATGCAACAACAACGGCGCCTTGATCCGGCTCACATCCTCGGCCCTGGGCTGACGGCCATAAAACGGCACCGCCGCCGCCAACTCCGGATAAGCCACGGCAGCAGCATTGGCTACGCCCCCGCCGTAACAAAACCCGGTGATCCCGACTTTCCCGGTGGAAGCGTGATGAGCCATCAGCCACTCGATGCCGGCGAAAAAGTCATTCATCAGCTTCTCGGGATCGACCTTCGCCTGCAGCTCGCGACCTTGGTCATCGTTGCCCGGATAGCCCCCGACCGAAGACAAACCGTCAGGCGCCAGGGCGATAAAACCGGCCTTGGCCACACGCCGGGCGACGTCTTCGATGTAGGGATTGAGGCCGCGATTCTCATGCACCACCAGCACCGACGCGAGTTTGGCATCGGCCTTCGCCGGCCGCACCAGATACCCGCGCACCTGACCATTGCCCTTGGGCGACGGATACGTGATGTACTCGGCGATGATGTCCGGGTCGGTGAACTTGACCTGCTCGGCCAGCGCGTAATTGGGGCTCAGCGAAGCCAGAATCGTCGTCGCGGCAAGCCCGCCCACGGCGAACACCGCCGCGCGATCCAGAAACTCCCGGCGGTTGATCTTGCCGTGAACGTAATAGTCGTAAAGCTCAAGCAATTCAGGGGCGAAGTCTTTGGCGGTGAGACGGGTCATCTGTGCGCATCCTCATCGATTGTTCAACGGGCACAGGCGTAGAACCGAGCGCCTGAACGTGCCGCAGCGAGCCCTCAGTAAAGCAGTATTTAGGGCGAGTGCGTCACATCGCGCGCTGTCGAACAGCATCTTTCCACGGCGCGCTTTCCAACTGTCTCGTTGTGGGCTAGCCTGAGCGGCGCAGTTGTACGACGACGTACAAAGCCACTTTTCGACGAAAATGGCCCTGCATGCCGCTTCCATCAACAATAAAAAAGGATGCACTCATGACCCGACTCAAACTGACCCTCGGCTTCTTGTGCCTGTTTTCAGGCTTCGTGGCCGCCGCCCCTTCTGCCGATGAACAAGCCGTCGCCAAGGCCGTCGACAACATGACCCAGGCGATGCTGCACAAGGACATCGCTGGCCTCAAAGCGTTGACGTCCGACAACGTCACCTACGGGCACTCCAGCGGCAAGGTGCAGAACAAGGATGAATTCATCGCCGACATCGAAACCGGTCGCAGCGGATTCAACACACTGGAAATGAAAAACCAGACAATCAACATGAATGGCGACACTGCCCTGGTGCGCAACCACTTCTCTGCCGAAGCCGTGAACAGCGGCAAGGTCGTGCCGACCGAGATCGAAAACTTTCAGGTCTGGCAAAAACAGACAGGCCACTGGCTGCTGATCGGGCGCCAGGCGTTCAAATTCTGATGGCATGACTTCAACGTTGTAACCGACCGGGCGCCTGACAGGATCAAGCCCCGGTCGGCTACACGTCTGTTTTTAACTCCCGTTGCGCTACAGCGCTTCCAACTCCTGCAACACCTCCAGCACATAACGGGTCGAGCGTTCGACGCTTCCGGCCCGGTGCGCAATGCCTAACTCCCGCCACAGCGCCGGCTGCAAAGGACGCATGACAATGCGGCTTTCCGGCGCGGGCGTGGACGCCTCATGGGGCAGCAAGGTCGCGCCATAGCCCGCCCCCACCAGACTCTTGATCGCGTCGTTGTAATTGAGCTGAATGCGCGGCGTCGGCTGCGGCCCCTCACCGGCAAACCACTCGGCGACTTGGCGGGACAGCCGCGTGGTGGCGTCGTTGAGAATCAACGGCTGACTGGCGAGCCATGACGGCGTGATGGCCGACGGGCAGTCCCAGCGCGCCGGCAAAAACGCCATCACCGGGTCCCGGCGCCACGGCTGAATCGACAAGCCCTTCACCGGCGCTTGAGGCAGCGCAATCACGCCGATGTCCAGGCTGCCGTCCGCGAGCTTTTGCAGCGTCTGTTGCGACGTCAGCACCGCGACCTGCACGTCGATGCCCGGGTGTAACTGCTCCAGGGTTTCCAGCGCCTGGGGCAGCAATTGCGCGATGACCCCCGTCGATGCACCCAATCGCACCCGCCCGGCCAGTCCCTGAACCTGGCGCTCGACGTCTTCCAGCGCCTGCTCGGCATCGGCCAACAAGCGCCGCGCGCGCTCGATCAGGGTGTCGCCGATGGCCGAGGGCTGAACCCGGCCCCGCGTGCGCGAGAGCAACACGCCGCCCACTCGCTGCTCCAGATCAGCGATGTGCAGGCTCACCGTCGGCGGCGCGAGGTTGAGCACCCGTGCGGCTTCAGCAAATGAGCCGTGGTCGGCGATGGCCACAAGAGTGCGCAAACGATCCAGACTGATTTCCCGCACCCTGATGCTCCTCCTTCAGAAAAACTGAAGTTTACCGTCAACAAATTCAACTTTCTCTATCCACGAGCGGGCTGGAAGATGGTTGGCATTGACGACCTTCTGCGGAATTCAAATGCCATGTCTTTAAAACAAGCGCCCCTCCCTATCGTGTTCATCGACGGCGACCAAGGGACCACCGGCCTGCAAATTCACCAGCGTCTGCAAGGCCGCACCGACCTGCAGGTGGTGACGCTGCCCGCCGAGCATCGCAAAAACCCGGAAAGCCGAGCTGCCGCGATCAACGCGTGCGACATCGCGGTGCTGTGCCTGCCCGACGAGGCCGCCCGCGACGCAGCGGCGAGCATCACCAACCCGGACGTGCGGGTGATCGACGCCAGCTCTGCGCACCGTACCCATCCCGACTGGGTCTACGGTTTCGCGCAGATGAGCGAAGCACAGAAACAACGCATCGCCACAGCCCGCCGCGTCAGCAATCCAGGCTGCTATCCCACTGGGGCGATCGGTCTGTTGCGGCCGTTGCTGGAGGCGGGACTGCTGCCGCGCGATTACCCGATCAGCATCAATGCGGTGTCGGGCTATTCGGGCAAAGGCCGCGCGGGGGTCGACGAATTCGAAGGGCCGGACGCTGCTCAGGCGGTGCCTTTTCAGGTCTACGGCCTGAGCCTTGCGCACAAGCACGTTCCGGAGATCCAGCAGTACAGCGGGCTGAGCGAGCGGCCGGTGTTCGTACCGGCTTACGGCGCGTTTCGTCAGGGCATCGTGCTGACCATCGCGCTGCAAACGCGCTTGCTGCCCCACGGCGTGACGGGCACGACGCTGCATGCCGCGCTGGCTGAGCATTATCGAGGCAGCGGGTTTGTCGAAGTGCTGCCGATGGAGCAGTCGCGCGCGCTGAGCGGGATCGACCCGCGCCAGCTCAACGGCACGGATAACCTGCGGCTGATGGTGTTTGAAAACGACGGGCATGTGTTGCTGGCCGCCGTGTTCGATAACCTGGGCAAAGGCGCGGCCGGGGCGGCGGTGCAGAACCTGGATCTGATGATTGCGGGTGGCTGACGCGCGTTACAGCCATCTCGCGTCGCCACTGCCCAGTGCGCTCGCCGGTAAATCCCAGTGGGTCGGCGTGCCGTCGAGCTGCCCGGCGGGTTTGAGGCGCAGCGCCGGGCCCCAGGCGGTGTGCTCGACGGCGGCGGAGTAATCGCTCGGATTCAACGGCAGCAGCGCTGCAGGCTGGGCCTCGGTTGGGGTGAACGACATCAGCGATAACGCGGTGCGCGCCAGGGATGCCTGCACCTGAACGCCCTGTCCGGTAATCCGTCGCTCGGTCAGACCGCGCACCGCTGCCGCCGCCATCAGATACCCGGTGGCGTGATCCAGCGCCTGCACGGGTAACGGCACCGGCCGATCACCGCCCGCTGCGACCATGCCAGCGTTGGCGATGCCGCAACTCATTTGCACCAGACTGTCGAAACCCCGTCGCTCCCGCCATGGGCCGGTCCAGCCGTAGGCGTTCAGCGATACATCCACCAGACCCGGATTGAGCGAGCGGCGGCGTTCTGCGCTGAGGCCCAGTCGCGCGAGGGCGTCGGCGCGGTAACCATGGATCATCACGTCTGCTTCGCGGATCAGGCCCTCCAGCACTGCGCGATCGGCGGAGTCGCGCAAATCCAGCCGCGCACAGCGTTTGCCAAGCACCACCTCCGGGACGGTGCCGGGCTCGTCCCAGCCAAGAGGGTCGATGCGCAGCACCTCGGCGCCGAACCCGGCGAGAAACCGCGTCGCCACGGGGCCGGCCAGAATACGCGTGAGGTCGAGCACGCGAATGCCGCGCAAGGGCCGCTCACGCGGGACGATCCATTCGGGTCGTGCGGGGTTTGAATGATGCGATGGAGCCGGTGCCGCTGTGGCCTGCGCACGATGCAGCAAAGGTTCGGCAGCGACGGCGCGACCCTGAGGATGTTCGCGCCAGGCCGAAGCGCTGAGCATGGCGGCGGCACAACCGTGATGGTCGACCACCGCGCTATCCAGCTCACTGGCCTTCCAGCCCAGCACCGCCTGGCTGACGGCGTCGCGCTGGGGGGCGGTTTTCAGCACGGCGAGCGCGGCCTGACGATGGTGCGGTGCGTTGGTGTGCAACCGGATCCATCCATCTGCCGCGCGGTAATCCCCTGCCACCGCGTCCCACTGCGCCGGCAGCGACCAGCCTTGGGGCTGAAGGGACGTTGCGAACCAGAACGAGGCCAGGCGCCGATCGACAGTAACCAGCGGCAACGTGCCGTGGGCCTGATCAATCAATTCGCCCACCGCCAGGTGCGCCGCAGCGACGGCGGCAGTGGCGAAATCGGTGACCGGGAATGCCGACGCCAGGGCGCCTTCGCCGATGGTCTGGAGGTGGCCCAGATAGCGAGGCGGCCCGCCGAGGGCCAACCAGAATTCGCGCAGGAAATGCGTGCAGGCATTGTCGGACTGGGCAATTGGCATGGGGCAGCGCTCTCGGGAGTGGTGGGAGCAGCCTAGCAAAAGAGTCTGGAAAGGGGGGGCGAAGGCGGCGTGTTTGCCGTTGGAAATGCAGCGAATGCACTGGCCTCTTCCCGGCTGAAGCCGGTCCTACTCACACCGCACGCGCACCTCGCAGGACCGGCTTTAGCCGGGAAGCCGGTGTCTCTGCCGGTGGAGATGCAGCGGCTGTACTGGCCTATTCCCGGCTGAAGCCGGTCCCACTAAAAGCACCGCGCGCATCCTGTCAAACTGGCGGTGACCTGAAATGTGGGACCGGCTTCAGCCGGGAAGACGGTGTATCTATTGTCAGAAATGCAGTGGCTGCACTGGCCTCTTCGTGAGCAAGCTCACTCCCACAGGTTCCGCAGGCTGGCTCAGATCCGGCGTCGACAACGATTATGTGGGAGCGAGCTTGCTCGCGAAGGGGGCGTAACTGCCGCAGGAGATGCAGCGGCTGTACTGGCCTCTTCCCGGCTGAAGCCGGTCCCACTAAAAGCACCGCGTGCCTCCAGTCACACTGGCGGTGACCTGAATTGTGGGACCGGCTTTAGCCGGGAAGGCGTCAAAGAACACACCGAATATTCAAGCCGTGCACAAGGTGACGCCGAGCGTCACGGGAGGCATGTGCACGCGGAGCGTGGGCACGATCAAGGTCCCAGCAGAAAATTCCCCGGCCGGGTGCCCTCGCCCGCTTCCAGCACCGGCACTTGCGCGTCGTCCTTCAAGCTCACGCCGGACAATTGCCGGCGCCAGGCCTCGCGCATCAGGTACAGCAGCTTGTGCGCCGCCATCGCGTAACTCATGCCTTCAAGACGCACGTTGGAAATGCAGTTGCGCGCGGCGTCGTTCAGGCCCACGCGCGGTGCGTACGTAAAGTACAGGCCGAGGCTGTCCGGCGAACTGAGGCCCGGTCGTTCGCCGATCAGGATTACCACCATGCGCGCCTTGAGCAGTGCGCCGATTTCATCGGCAACGGCGACGCGGCCCTGTTCCACCAGCACCACCGGCGCCAGGCTCCAGCCTTCCGCCGCTGCCATTTCGTCGATGCGCTCCAGCATCGCCGGGCTGTGGCGTTGCACCGCCAGCGCAGACAAGCCGTCTGCGACCACCAGCGCCAGATCAAATCCGTCAGGATGCGCCGCCGCGTAATCCTTCAGCTGGGCAGCCGACCCCTCGGACAAACGCCGCCCCAGATCAGGCCGTTGCAGATACATATGGCGGTCAGTTGCCGAGCTTTGCAGGGTCAGCGTTTCCCGGGACCGGCCCGTCAGTTGCTCGGCCAGCGCCCCGTGATCGAACGCCAGGTGCACGGCGTCGCGGGCCTGGGCGTGGGCGAACTGGAAATCCAGCTGCGCCGCCGTCGGCAAACTCGTGCCCGCATGCCCGAGGGCGATTCGCGCCGAGGTCAATGCCCGCAACTGCTGCCAGGCATCGGCGTGTGCGGGTGATTTCTTGTCATCGCTCATGGCTCAAGCCCTTGTCTGGAACTGCTGATCAGCGACTAATTCAGTTGCGCCAGCGCCTTGCGGAACAACGGCGGCACGCCCTGCCCCAGCCGCACGCCGCCGTCGTCCTGGCGCAGGATGTCCATGCGCGTCAGCCATTCCTCGAACTCCGGCGCCGGGCGCAGGCCGATGGTTTTGCGTGCATACAAAGCGTCGTGAAACGAGGTGGTCTGGTAGTTGAGCATCACGTCGTCGGACCCCGGAATGCCCATGATGAAGTTGATGCCCGCGACGCCGAGCAAGGTCAGCAGCACATCCATGTCGTCCTGATCGGCTTCGGCATGGTTGGTGTAGCAGATGTCGCAGCCCATGGGCACGCCGAGCAGCTTGCCGCAGAAGTGATCTTCAAGCCCGGCGCGAATGATCTGCTTGCCGTTGTACAGGTATTCCGGGCCGATAAAGCCGACCACGGTGTTGACCAGAAACGGATTGAAGTGCCGCGCGACGGCGTAGGCCCGGGCCTCGCAGGTCTGTTGATCGACGCCGTGATGCGCGTTGGCCGACAAGGCGCTGCCCTGGCCGGTTTCGAAGTACATCAGGTTGTCGCCCAGCGGGCCGCGCTTCAGGCTCAGACCCGCTTCGTAGCCTTCACGAAGGATTTCCAGGCTGATGCCGAACCCGCTGTTGGCCGCTTCGGTGCCGGCGATGGACTGAAACACCAGGTCCAGCGGCACGCCCTTTTCGATGGCCGCCACCGATGAGGTGACGTGGGTCAGCACGCAGGACTGGGTGGGAATCTCGTAATGACGAATGACGCCGTCGAGCATTTTCAGTAGCTCGCTGATGGCGCTGACGCTGTCGCTGGCCGGGTTGATGCCGATCATGGCATCGCCGTTGCCGTACAACAGGCCGTCCAGCACGCTGGCGGCAATGCCGGCCGGGTCATCGGTGGGGTGATTGGGTTGCAGTCGGGTGGACATGCGCCCGCGCAGGCCGACGGTGTTGCGAAAGCGAGTGACGACACGAATTTTCTGCGCCACCAGCACCAGATCCTGCACGCGCATGATCTTCGACACCGCCGCCGCCATCTCCGGGGCCAAGCCCGGTGCCAGGGCCTTGAGGCTGGCCTCGGTGGCGTCGTCCCCCAGCAGCCAGTCGCGAAAGCCGCCGACCGTGAGATGGCTGACCGGGGCGAAGGCGGCGCGGTCATGGCTGTCGACGATCAGGCGGGTGACTTCATCCTCTTCATAGGGAATCAGCGCTTCGGTGAGAAATTGCTTGAGCGGCACATCGGCCAGGGCCATTTGCGCCGCCGCGCGTTCGGCATCGCTGCTGGCAGCGACTTCTGCGAGAAAGTCACCGGAGCGTGCGGGGCTGGCCTTGGCCATGAGTTCCCGCAGGCTGTCGAAGCGCCAGACCATGCCACCGATGCTGTGGGAAAAACTCATGCACACCTCTTTTATCGAACCGCGTGATTAACCGGCGACCGCGACCGCCGCACTGCGCCCGCGGACCATTTTGCAGAACACCGCGCCCACGGCCATCAGGCAGATGAATATGGCGCAGATCAGCAGGTTGAACCAGACCATGGCGACCAAACACACCACCGCCAGCACCAGGGCGATGCCCGGCACGATCGGATAGCCCGGGGCGCGGAAGCTGCGCTCAAGGTTCGGTTCGCTGCGGCGCAACTTGAACAGGCTGAGCATGCTGATGATGTACATCACGATGGCGCCGAACACCGACATGGTGATCATCGCCGCGGTCAGCGTCATGCCTTGCAGGTTGATCACGCCGTCGCTGAGGATCGCGATGATGCCGATCACACCGCCCGCAAGAATGGCGCGGTGGGGCGTCTGGAAGCGCGACAGTTTCGCCAGGCTCGGTGGCAGAAAGCCCGCCCGGGCCAGGGCGAAGAACTGCCGCGAGTAACCGAGGATGATGCCGTGGAAACTCGCCACCAGACCGAACAGGCCGATCCACACCAGCATGTGCATCCAGTTGGAGTTACCGCCGACCACCGCTTTCATCGCCTGTGGCAGCGGGTCATTGATGTTCGCCAGCGTACGCCAGTCGCCCACGCCACCGGCGAAGATCATCACGCCGATCGCCAGCACCACCAACGTCAGGATGCCGCCCACGTAAGCGCGCGGAATGGTGCGTTTCGGGTCCTTGGATTCTTCGGCCGCCATGGCGGCGCCTTCGATGGCGAGGAAAAACCAGATGGCAAACGGGATCGCCGCGAACATGCCGCTGATGGCCGGCAGGCCGAAGGTGTCGGAACCGGCCCAGCCGCCGAGGACGAAATTGCTGAAGCTGAAGCCCGGCGCGACGACGCCCATGAACACCAGCAGTTCGGCGACCGCCAGGATCGTGACCACCAGTTCGAAGGTCGCTGCGATGCTCACGCCCAGGATGTTCAGGGTCATGAACACGAAGTAAGCGCCGATGGCCGCAACCCTTGGATCAAGGGACGGGAACTGCACGTTGAGGTAGGCACCAATGGCCATGGCGATGGCCGGCGGGGCGAAGACGAATTCGATCAGCGTTGCCAGCCCCGCGATCATCCCGCCGGTCACGCCGAAGGCGCGCAAGCTATAGGCAAACGGTCCGCCGGCGTTGGGAATCGCGGTGGTCAGCTCGGTGAAACTGAAGATGAAGCAGGTGTACATCACCGCGACCATCAGCGTGGTCACCAGAAAGCCCAGCGTCCCGGCGGTGCCCCAGCCGTAACTCCAGCCGAAGTATTCGCCGGAAATCACTAGGCCGACGGCCAGTCCCCACAAGTGCAGGGTTCCCAAGGTCGGTTTGAGTTGTGAAGCAGTCATGAGCGTGTACCCCGGTAGCCAGGCGACGGTATTTGTCTGACGTCGAGCATAGTCACAGCTGACAGGCCAAGGCTTGACCGTACGGCGCGCGGTCTGTCGTCTGCGGTCAAGTTTTCCGGGTATCTGCCGGGGGTGCGCCACACTGGCGCGTGAAAACGGCCCGGTGCTTTATTGAGGGTCACGCAATGCCTGTGTTTGCTGACCGCAGTGGCACCAGACTTCCCAACAGCTTGGGCAGCAGATGAGTCGTCGAGTAGCACCGGTGCCCATGTAGGAGTGACCGGGGTGGCGCTCCACCTTGCTCGCGAAGAGGTCGGTACATTCGCCGAGTATGCAGCGGCTGGAATGCAGTCTTCTCGAGCAAGGTGGAGCGCTACCCCGGTCCCTCCCACAGGACCGTTGATTTCCCCCGACGATGCATGTGGCTGACACAAGGTACGACATTTGCTTGCACGATAGGCTTACACACCGTCAGAGCCCTCACCCCATGCTCCAGACCCTCGTCCCCGCCGCCGCATCGAACTCGCCCGCCGCCAGCAATCGCGGCGTGCTGTCGGCTGCGGCCAACGGGCTCGATGGCTTTATCGTGCAACACGGCGGTGATCTGGACCGGGTATTCGGCCGCTCCGGCATCGACCCCGAGCAGCTGCTGCACCCGACCCTGAGCCTGCCGCTGACCAACTACTGCAAAGTGCTGGAAGAAGCCGCGAGCCAGACCGGCTGCGACAATTTCGGCCTGCGTTACGGCCAGCAATTCCGGCCCCAGGCGCTGGGCCTGCTGGGCTACATCGGCCTGTGCTCGGCGACGCTGGAAGACGCGCTGATCAATTTCTCCGCCGCCTTCCCGTTCCATCAGCACAGCACGCTGATCGAACTGGTGGATCAAGGCGAGTGCTACCGTTTCGATTATCAGGTGCGCCACGGCGCGATCAACGAACGCCGCCAGGACGCCGAGCTGACCATGGGCATGGCGCTGAACCTGGTGCGGCACGTGCTCGGCCCGGACTGGGCACCTCGGCAAGTGGCCTTCGAACACGCCAAACCCCAGGGCTGGCACGAACACCGCGACGTGTTCCGCGCTGACGTGCGTTTCGGGCAGCGCTGCAATTCACTGCTGATTCCCAAGTGCGATGTCGTGGGCAAAGCCATGCCCGGCAGCGACCCGATTCTGCTGATGCTGATCAAGGACGCGATCCGCCAGCTGGGCGATAACGGCAGCAGCACAGGCAATGGTCCCGAGGCCACGCTCCTCGACCGCGCCCGCCAGACCATCCTCGCCATCCTGCACCTGGGCGAACCGGCGCTGGAGGACATCGCCCACACCCTCGGCCTGTCCGAATGGACCCTGCAGCGCAAACTGCGCGAACACGGCTTCAGCTTCACCCAACTGGTCGACCAGATCCGCCAGGACTCGGCCCTGAATCACCTGAAACAGCAGAACCTCAGCATCACCCAACTCGCCTCGCTGCTCGGCTACTCGGAAACCAGCGCGTTCTCCCGGGCGTTTAAACGATGGTTCGGGGTGAGTCCGAAGCAGTGGCGTGGGGGTGATTGCCGGGTTTGAAACGCTGGCGGCCGGCTTTCCTTGTTTTCCCAGACAGCACCGTGATGTGGGAATTAGCTTGCTCATGAAGGGGCCCGGACATTCAGCCACCTTATCTGGTGACTGACAGGAAGCCTTCGCGAGCAAGCTCGGCTCCCACGGGATAGTGGATTCACTCGATATTTTGGTCGGTTCGCTGGGACTGTGGGAGTGAGCTTGCTCACGAAGAGGCAGGAACAGCCGTTACATCTTCAGTGCCTGAACTGCCGTCTTCGCGAGCAAGCTCGCTCCCACAGGTAAATCAGTTCCAGCGGGCAGCGCGGCGTCTGGATCAGAAGCGCCCCCTACTTACGCCCCAAATCCTGCAACCAGTCATTCATGTTCCCCGGCAGCAGCAGTTCGTGCCGGGCGCGGGAGCTGGCGGTGTAGAGCAGTGAGCACACGCTGGCCAGTGAATGCGTCGAACCCTCGCGCGGTGGGCGCATGAGGTCGCGGGAGAGCAGCACGGAGTCGAATTCCTGGTTCTTCACGTCTTCGACTTTCGCCAGTTTGAGAATGGCGGCCGGGTCGTTGCAGAACCGCTGGGTGGCATCGAGGAAGTCCTGCAGCCGGTTGCCCTGACCGAGCCACTCGTGCATCGCCTTGAATTCGTGGCTGCCGCCCATGGCCGAGGCCAGCGCGTCCCAATAGGCAAACCGGAAGATCAGCCGGTGCTGCGGGCGCAGGTCTTCGCGGTAGAGCAGGTCCAGGCCTTTGACGAACAGCGTGAGGCTTTCAAAGGTGCGCAGGGGCATTTGAAAGCGCGCGCCGGCTTCGGTCAGGCGCTTGAACCAGGCAAACAGGCCCCATTCGTTGGCGACCAGAATTGTCGTGGGTTTTTCCGGAATCGGCATGATGCCGTGGCCGATGATCCGCGTCGGGTGAGGCGCGCGGCCGACGAAACCTTCCTTGATGTCGCTGGGGTGCAATTGAATCATCGGGTTGAGCACGTCGGCCATTTGCTTGCCGGCGCGGATCGACTGGGTCATGAAACGCTGGCGAATGAAGCCGCCATGGCGTGGAGTCTTGCCGCTGAGCTGCTGGAATTCGTCGCCCAACGTAATGACCGCCTGGGGGCTGCGGTCGAGGATCTGCACCATCGGCGCCGTCAGTTCATGGCTTTCGTCGATGATGATGTGGCTGTAATTCTCGGGGATCACTTCGCTGGTCAGCGCCAGAAACTTGATCCGGTGGCTGTTGCGGATCGGCAGACGAATATGCGGCGCCGACGGCCTGACCGTCTCGCGCCAGAGCAGGCGACTGTATTCCAGCAGCAGAGCGATGTCCGCCTGACTCGCCGCGTGGCCCAACGACGGCAAGTGCCGCGCCTCGATATTCGCCAGTGGCGACAGGCTGAAACTGTGCACGGTGCTGCGGCAGACCCGCGCCACGTCACGGGGCTGCAGCTTGCCCACCGCCTGCAAATTCAGCCACTGCGCCACTTGCCGGTCATCGACCAGCGAGCTGGCGCCGGTGCGCTGAATGTCGGTGTTGCGCCAGCCACGCGCGGTCAGGTCGCGGTTGAGCAGCAGGTTGGCCATGTGGCCGAAGGTGCAGGCGTTGATCCGCGCGTCGGGGTTGGCCTGACGCACCCGCGCCTGAAGCGCGCTCACCTGACCCGGAAAGGTCGCCATGAGCAGGGTTTTTTCCGGGACCAGGACCTCAAAGAACTTCGCCAGCAGGTAGGTCTTGCCCACCCCGGCATAGGCCTGCAAATGGAACGACTCTTCGTTGCAGACCTTGAACTCGTCGAAGATCCGGCTCTGCTGATCGCTCAGGCGCAGGACGTCGCCGGACGGCATCACGATCTCCCGGGTCAGTGGCTCCAGTTTGGCGCGATGACGCAGGCCAAAACCGAAGTCCCACTGCCCTTCCCCGTCGAGGTAATCCTGCTGCTCGATATCAGCGTCGTCGAGCAGACTGACGCCGGCAATTTCAAGCACCGAGAGCCCTGCGGCCAGATGGTCGGCGGTGAACCTGTCCCGCACCAGATCGGCAAATCGACCGCCCGCTTCTTCGACGGAAGCGGCCGCGCGCAGGACATCATCGAGCATGCGTTCGAGCTGTTCGACGGCGGTGTTTTGCGCGACCAGTGCGTTGAGATTGAGCAGCAGCATCAGCGCAGCGAGTTGCGGCCGGCCGGCTTGACTCAGGAAATCGTCCAGCGATTCGCCAGCGGCCAGGCCCTTGCACACCTCTTCGGTCAGGGGCAGAAACAGCGACGGCGGTGGCGCGAAGGCAGCGGGTGATCTCATTGCGGGCGTCAGGTCCTGAGCGGCGCGTGGGCGCGGGCAGTCAAAAAGGAGCACAGCTTACTCCTGCCGCCCGATCACCGCCCACTTGCGTGTCGCCGTTACCACGCACGGCCCGTAAGACCGCCGCCTGAATCGGGCCTCACACTCGGCTCTGCTGCTCACCCGCCATGCCGGCGCGGGTGTGTTCCGAGCCGCCTTCCGCCACCATCTGTCCGCGGCTTTCAATCCACATCACCAGCGGCGTTTTGTCAGAGCCGTTTTCAGCGACTTTCGGCGCGAGCTGGAAGCAGGCGCTGTCATCGACGCCGGTGTGCTGCACCGCTGCGTTGGCGTGCACGGCGAAACCGGCGAGTGCGAAAGCAACGGCGGACAGGGTGGTCTTGATCGGTGTCATGGTGTGATCCTCATAAAATCTTCAACGGTAATGAGCGAACCGGGCGGCCGGTGACACGTCACCCGCCCGAGCCTGGACTCAGTTGTCCTGCGGGCAGTTCTGGGCCACGGTCTGGTAGTTCAGGGTCTGTTGCTGACCCTGGGAATCGAGGTAGCGCAGATGGGCGTTGACCACGCCGCAGGTCGGGGTTGAGTCGACTTCGGTGGACAGTGCCTTGGCGATGTCCAGGTGGTCGCCGTACATGTAAGTGTGGGCTTGGGCGACGGGCTGGGCGTGTGCAGTCAGGGCGCCGAGGCTCATGGCGGCAAACAGGGTGGCGATGCTGAGGTTCTTCCAGTTCATGGTGTTCTCCGGTATCCAAGGTTGTTCGGTTGGGGTTCGAGGCGGTGTGTGTCTGTCGTCTCGATGGGTCCCATTGAACGCCCCGCAGGTATCTCGCTTGTGTCGCGAACGGCCGGAAAATCATCCTTACGTGTCAGAGCCCGCTGCAGATACACAGCGATACATTCGCGCCGAAAAAACCGCCTTTTGCATGCGCATGTATGCCCGGCAGCGCCAGATACAGTGCAATACAAACCCCGGCAGGCAAGTCACGCGCGACTGGTTAAGATGCGCCACACACACATGAATACGGGAGCTGCGGCAATGGAGCACGTCGATCACATTCTGATTGTCGATGACGATCGCGAGATTCGAGAGCTGGTGGGCAATTACCTGAAGAAGAACGGCCTGCGCACCACCGTGGTCGCGGATGGCAGGCAGATGCGTTCGTTTCTGGAATCGACGCCCGTCGACCTGATCGTGCTCGACATCATGATGCCGGGCGACGATGGCCTGCTGCTGTGCCGCGAGCTGCGCACCGGCAAGCACAAGACCACCCCCGTGCTGATGCTCACCGCCCGCAGCGACGAAACCGACCGCATCATTGGCCTGGAAATGGGCGCAGACGATTATCTGGTCAAACCCTTCGCCGCCCGCGAACTGCTCGCGCGGATCAACGCCGTGCTGCGCCGCACCCGCATGCTGCCGCCGAACCTGATCGTCACCGAAGCCGGTCGTATGCTGGCGTTCGGCAAATGGAAACTGGACACCACCGCCCGCCACTTGCTCGACGCCCAAGGCACGGTCGTTACCCTCAGCGGCGCTGAATACCGCCTGCTGCGCACCTTCCTCGATCACCCGCAGCGGGTCTTGAGCCGCGATCAGTTGCTGAACCTGACCCAGGGCCGTGACGCCGATCTGTTCGATCGCTCCATCGACCTGCTGGTCAGCCGTCTGCGTCAGCGCCTGGCCGACGACGCCCGTGACCCGGCCTACATCAAGACCGTGCGCAACGAGGGCTACGTGTTCACCTACGCCGTGGAAATTCTCGGGGAAAGCCCATGAAGCTGAGCGTCGGATGGCCGCGCACCCTGGCGTCACGGCTCTCGCTGATTTTTCTGATCAGCCTGGTGCTGGCCCACGGGTTGTCGTTCGGCCTGCAATTCTATGAGCGCTATGAAAGCGCGATGACCACGATGCTCGGCAATATGGAGCGCGACCTCAGCACCACGGTCGCCGTGCTCGAGCGCCTGCCGGCCGACGAGCGTCAGGCCTGGCTGCCACGCTTCGAACACCCGACCTACGGCTACATCCTCGGTGCCGGCCAGACCGGGACGCCGGTGGACATGGACAAGGCGCCGATGTCAGTGCATTCGATGCAGGAAAGCCTCGGTCACGATTACGAACTGACGTTCAATAACATCGCCGACAGCCGCCCGCACTATCAGGCGCATCTGACGCTGAAGGACGGCAATCCGCTGACGATTGACGTGCGCCCGCAGATCACCCCGCTGTCGCCCTGGCTGCCTTTGTTGTTGATTGGCCAACTCGTGCTGCTGTTTGTCTGCACCTGGCTGGCCGTACGCACGGCCATTCGCCCGCTGACGCGCCTGTCCCACGCGGTCGACAACCTCGACCCGAACGGAGAAGGCATTCGCCTGGATGAAAGCGGCCCGACCGAAGTGGCCTTCGCCGCCGTGGCGTTCAACACCATGCAGCAACGGATTTCGACCTACGTGAAAGAGCGCATGCAACTGCTGGCGGCGATCTCCCACGACCTGCAAACCCCCATCACCCGCATGAAACTGCGGGCCGAGTTCATGGACGATGGCGTCGAGAAAGACAAACTCTGGAGCGACCTGAGCGAGATGCAGCACCTGGTCCAGGAAGGCGTCGCGTATGCGCGAAGCGTGGACACCTCGACCGAGACAGCGCGGCGCGTGGACATGGATTCATTCCTCGACAGCCTGGTGTTCGACTACCAGGACGTCGGCCGCGACGTGCAGTTGAACGGCAAGACCGGCGCCGTCATCGACACCCGCACCCACGCCCTGCGCCGGGTGCTGGTCAACCTGACTGACAACGCGTTGAAGTTCGGTGGAGCGGCAGAGATCCAGGTCATTGCCCACCCCGACCAGAGCCTCTCGCTCCAGGTGCTGGACCGCGGGCCGGGAATTGCCGAAGGGGAATTGTCCGAGGTCATCAAACCCTTCTACCGCGTCGAAAGCTCGCGCAACCGCGATACGGGGGGGACAGGGTTGGGCCTGGCGATTGCGCAGCAATTGACGATCGCACTGGGCGGCACCTTGACCCTGACCAATCGCGAAGGCGGCGGGTTGTGCGCGCAATTGAAGCTGCCCGCGCGGTTGGCGACGGGGGTGGTGAAGATCACGGATATCTAAGGGGTGGTGACGAGAATCATCCCTAGTGGAACCGGCTTCAGCCGGGAAGAGGCCGGTGTGAGCACCGAACATTCTGCAGTGTGACGCCTGACGCATTCCCGGCTAAAGCCGGTCCCACTAAAGGCTCGCGGGCACCCCGTAGGACCGGCTTCAGCCGGGAAGGCGTCGGCCGCTATAGCAACACTCTCGATCCTAAACCTCAATATCCAGCAACGCCGCCCCCAGCGCTTTGCCGTGGGCATCCAGCGCCAATGACCGTGTAACGCCCCCCTTCAAAATCCCCGGCAGCACAAAATTCAGCGCGTGTACGTTTGGCAGTTCGTACCGACGCACCCGCAAAACATCGTCTCCCAGCAACTCGGCAAAATGCTCCGCCACCCGTTCGGCCGTCAGCACCTCCAACAATCGCGGGTAGTCTTCCGCCTTGAAAGCGATCACCGAAATATTCGAGGTGTCGCCCTTGTCGCCGGTCCGGGAATGGGCCAGTTCGCGCAATTTCACGGTGCTCACAATGCGTCCTCCAGATGAACCTGCGCCTTGACGACATCCCGCGGCATCAGCAGCGACGCCACGGCCACCACTTGCCGCACGCCCTTGGTCGCGCCGCCGCCGCCATAGGGCCCGTTGGTGTAGAGGGTTTCGACTTCATTGCCGATGCGCACGGCTTCGGCCTTGTCTGCACAGCGCGCCGCGACCCGCAGGCGCACCTCCCACGGCTCGGCCGCCGTCCGCGAACCCAGCGCCGCACCGTGCAATGCGTCGACGCCAATCAGCTCGGCGCGCACGTCATCGAAGACCACGCCGGTCAGTTGCAGACGTTCCAGCACCACGTCCCGCGCCAGTTGCGCGCGGGGCAGTGCGCCGGGGCCGCCATAGGAAATCTGCCCTTCGCCGATCCAGCCGTCGAGATAACCCACCGAGACCTTGAGCGTCTCGGGTCGCGCGCGGCCATCGGCGCCCTCAGCCCGTACTTCGTTGGTGGCAACTGGATGGAACGACACGCCGGAAAAATCCGCCGTCACGTCCGGGGTCAGGTACGCCGCCGGGTCGTGCACTTCATAAATCATTTGCTCGGTGCAGGTGGCGGTGTCGATGCGCCCCCCAGAGCCTGCGACCTTGCTGATCACCGCCCTGCCCTCGGCATCGACTTCCGCCAGCGGAAACCCGAGGCGGGCCAGATTCGGCACCTCTTTAACGCCCGGATCAGCAAAGTAACCGCCAGTGATCTGCCCGGCGCATTCCAGCAGATGGCCGATCAGCGTACCGCGTCCCAGCCGCGTCCAGTCGTCCTCGGCCCAGCCGAATTCGAACAGCTGCGGCGCAAGAAACAACGAGGGATCGGCGACCCGACCGGTGATGACCACATCAGCATCGGCCTTCAGCGCCTCGACAATCCCCTCGGCACCCAGGTAGGCATTCGCCGAGATAAACCGATCACCTAACGAAGCAATCGTCGCGCCGTTATCGAGCACCTGTTCAGGACTCGCCTTTAGAACAGCGAGCACGTCATCCCCTGTCACCGCCGCGACCTTCAGCCCGTGCAGCCCCAACTTGATCGCAATGCGCCGCACTTCCCGCGCCGCCGCCAGCGGATTGGCCGCGCCCATGTTGCTGATCAGCCGAAGCCGACGTTGCCCTGCTTCCCGTCCACGCCCCACAAACGGCAGCACGCGACGCATGCGCTCACTCAGCAGCGGGTCGAAACCGGCCTCGGGATCGCTGAGCCGCGCTTGTTGTGCGAGGGCAATGGTGCGCTCGGCCAGGCACTCGAAAACCAGGTAATCCAGTTCGCCCTTCTCAGCCAACTCAACGGCGGGCTCGATACGGTCACCGGAATAACCGGCGCCAGAGCCGATACGTAATGTCTTCATTTAAAACACTCCCAGCAACAGTGCGGTCAGGGTCATCAGCACCGATGCGGCAAACAGAAACGGAATGGTGAAGCGCTGGTGGTCGGCCAGTTCGACCTTGCACAGCCCGACCAGCAGGAAGGTGGCCGGCGTCAGCGGGCTGACCGGGAAGCCGGTGGTGTGCACGCCCAGCAGCGAGGCCTGGGCCACTTGCAGCGGATCAACGCCCAGGGAGCGACCGACTTCGGCAATCACCGGCATCACGCCGAAATAGAAGGAATCGGGATCAAACAACAGGCTCAGCGGCATGGACAGGAAGCCCACCACCATCGGAATCAACTTGCCGTGGCCGGCCGGGATTTGCGCCACCGCCACTTCGGCCATGGCCTTGAGCATGCCGGTGCCCTGCATGATCCCGGTGAAGACCCCCGCCGCCAGAAGAATGCTGGCCATGGTCAGGGCGGTCTTGGCGTGGGCATCGATGCGCGCGCGCTGGGCGTCGACGTTGGGGTAGTTGATGCACAGCGCCAGCACCGTGCCGACCATGAACATCACCACCGGATCGACCCAGCCGGAAATCATCACCGCCATGACCACAATGGTCAGCACCAGGTTGAGCCAGAACAGACGCGGCCGGCGCAGCACCGCTTCCTGCTCGGTGAGCACACGCTGCGGCACCACGTCGATGTGCTCGGCCGTGGTTTGAAAGCGGCCCAGCCCCAGGCGCTTTTCCTCACGCCGCCCGAGCATCCAGGCGCAGAAGAAAACAAAGGCCAGGCCGACGATCTGCACCGGAATCAGCGGCTGGAACAGTTCGGACACGGGTACATGCAGCGCCGCCGACGAACGCAGCACCGGCCCGGTCCACGGCAGGAAATTTACCCCCGCCGCCATGGCCGCGACGCAGGCCAGGATCCGCCGATCAATACCCAGCCGCGTGTACAGCGGCAGCATTGCCGGGATCGTCACCAGAAAGGTCACCGCGCCGGAACCGTCGAGGTGCACCAGCAACGCCAGCAGCGCAGTGCCGACGACAATCCGCGTAGGACGCGTGCCGACGGTGCGCAGGATGCGGTCGATGATCGGGTCGAGCATGCCGGCGTCGGTCATCACGCCGAAGAACAGAATGGCGAACACGAACATGCCGACCACCGGGGCGACGTTCTTGATGCCGGTGATGATGAAGCCGCTGGTTTGCAGACCGAATCCGCCGATCAACGCGGCGATGATGGGCAAGGCAATCAGGGCAACCAGGGGCGAGAGGCGCTTGCTGATGACGGCAGCGAGCAGGCAGAGGACGGTAATGACACCAAGGGTGGCGAGCATGGTTTGATCCTTCGTCATCCCTGACCGGCGGGCGGCGGGACGAGCTGTTGTTGTTTTCAGCGAGTATCGAAACGGGGGTAAGCTTTGTAAATTGAAATGTTCGGCGCCCTGCGTTCGGAAAAACCGAATGACGCCGCGACAAGAAGCATTGGAAATCAGCGCCATGAAAAACTCGATTCAGCACATCCGCGCGTTCCTGACCGTTGCCAACACCGGCAGCTTTGCCAAGGCGGCGCTGGAGCTGAACCTGTCGCCGTCCGCCCTGACCGTGCAGATCCAGCAGCTGGAAGAATGGCTCGGCGTTGCCCTGCTGGAGCGCAGCCCGCGCCAGGTCAGCCTGACCGCTGCGGGTCAGAACAATCGCGGGCCCATGGAGAAACTGCTGCTGGAGCTGGACAACATCGTCAGCGGCTCGCGGGATCTGGCCGCGCTGCGTCGGGGGGTGGTGACCGTCGCTGCCCTGCCGTCGATGTGTTCCGGCACGCTGCCGCCCATTCTGAAAACCTTCCGCGAGCAGTTCCCCGGCGTCGAAGTGCGCTTGCGTGACGTGGTCGCGCAGCGGATCGATGCGCTGGTGCGCGAGGGCGAAGTGGATTTCGGGCTGGGGGTGCGGGCGCGCATGGGCCACGGGCTGGCGTTCGAGGTGGTGATGGTCGACCGGCTGAGCCTGTTCGTTCCCGCTGACCATCCGCTGGCACGGGAGCGTTCGATCACCCTGCAGGCTCTGGCCGGACAGCCGATCATCCTCACCGGTCGCGACAGCAGCGTGCGCGAGCGGGTGGAACGGTTATTTGCCGAAGAAGGGCTTGTGCTGACGCCCGGGCTTGAAGCGAACTACATGTCGACGGTGATGGCGCTGGTGCGGCAGGGACTGGGGATGACGTTGCTGCCGGAGTCCGCCGACGAAGGCCGCGGCGATTTGACGCAGGTGCGGGTCGAGCATCCTGGCGTGTGTCGGGAGATCGGGCTGATTACCCGTGCTGGATCGGACCCGAGCCCGGCAGCGCTGCGATTCGTCGAGACCCTGAAAGCCGCGCTGTGAACGCTAAAACGCTCTGGCCGCTTGCGCGCTTAAAGCTTCCAGCTCCCTCACTGCCTGAACCCCGGCTGAACAAGCAGGGTTTTGCAAAAAAACCAGTGCACGCATTCAATAATGAGTATCATTATGTTACACAGTGGCTGAATGCGAATGGCTACCCGACGCATTCACGTCGCACACCCTATCAGATATGCACCGGTGATAAATGCTCGTTCCTTTTTTGATCATGCTGCGCGAAGGGATTGAAGCCGCGCTTATCGTTGGCATCATTGCCAGTTACCTGAGACAGACCGGCCGCGGCGAGTGGATGCCTGCGGTGTGGATCGGCGTGTTCCTGGCGGTCGCCCTGGCGCTGTTCGTCGGCGGTGGTCTGGAGATGGTCAGCGCTGAGTTTCCGCAAAAGCAGCAGGAACTGTTCGAAGGCATCGTCGGCCTCGTCGCCGTGGTCATCCTCAGCTCGATGGTCGTGTGGATGCGCAAAGTCGCGCGCTCGGTCAAGCATGACCTGCACCAGTCCCTGGACGCCGCTCTGGCCGGGTCGAGAAACCAGACCTACGCGCTGATCGGCATGGTGTTCTTCGCCGTCGCCCGTGAAAGCCTCGAAACCGTGTTCTTCCTGCTTGCCGTGTTCCAGCAGAGCGAAGGCGTGTCCGGCCCGCTGGGTGCGCTGTTCGGCCTGATCATCGCGGTGTGCATCGGCGTCGCGATCTATAAAGGCAGCATGCGCCTGAACCTGAGCAAGTTCTTCCGCTACACCGGCCTGTTCATCCTCGTCGTCGCGGCGGGCATTCTGGCCAACTCCGTGCGTTCGCTGCACGAAGCCGGGGTCTGGAACCACTTCCAGGACGTGGTCTTCGACATCAGCGCGATCCTGCCGATGGACGGCCCGACCGGTTCGGTGCTGGCCGGCATGTTCGGCTATCAAGATGCGCCGACCGTCAGCGTGCTGGTGGCGTACCTGGCGTACCTGGTCTTTGCGCTGTTCCTGTTCTTCAAGCCCCAGGCGCGGGTGGTGAGTCTGCCCACCCGCCCGGCCCATGAACACGGTCACACTTCTTCGGTTACGCATTCAGTTACGAACAAATAAGGGCTCCCATGAACTCCACTGCCAACGGCCTTCCTCCCAAGAAAGCCAAGCCCCCTCGCGCCTTGCAGTTCGCCGTTGCAGGCTCGGTGATTTTGATGATTGCCGCCGGCGCCATGTTTTATTTCGCCTCCCAGGCCGCGCAGCAAAAGCGCATCGCCAACAGCGGCAATGAAACCGTCGTGACCATCAACGCCAAAAGCTGCGAGCCGAATTCGATCACCGTGCCGGCCGGGAAGAACGCTTTCCGCATCGTCAACGCTTCGGATCGCGCCGTGGAATGGGAAATCCTCGACGGCGTGCTCGTGGTGGAAGAACGCGAAAACATCGTTCCGGGCCTGAGCCAGATCATCAACGCCAACCTGCAGCCGGGCGACTACGCCATCACCTGCGGCTTGCTGAGCAACCCGCGCGGCACCCTGCACGTGACGCCGACCGCTGAATCCGATGCCGCTGCCAAAGCGCGTCCGTCAATGGTCGCCTTCATTGGCCCGCTGTCTGAATACCGCGTCTACCTGAGCACCCAGAGCAGCGCGTTGATCCGCGCGGTCAACGATTTGCAGCAGGCCATCGACAGCGGCGATCTGGCCCAGGCGCAGAACGCCTACGCGCCGGCCCGTGCTGCCTATCAGCGCATCGCCCCTGCGGCGCAGCGCCTGTCCGAGTTGGACAACGCGATCAACGCCCGCGCCGATTACTACGAAAAACGCGAACAGGACCCGGGCTTCGGCGGCTTCCACCGCCTGGAATTCGGCCTGTTCTCGCAGAAATCCGTCGAAGGCCTGACGCCGGTCGTGCAGAAGCTGCAAACCGACATCGCCAGCCTGAAACAGCAATTGCTGGCCCAGAGCATTGCTCCGGAACAGCTGGCAAGCATGGTCGTGCGCAACATGCGCAGCATCGCCGAGGTGCGCAGCAACGGTGAAGAAGAACGTTACAGCCACCTCGACGTGAACGGCTTTGCCGCCAACCTGGAAGGCACGCGCAAGGTCATCGACCTGCTGCGTCCGCTGCTGGCCAAGTCCTCCGGCGACGTGCTGAAAAAGATCGACACCGCGAGCACCGCCCTGGATGACCAGTTGCTGATGCTCAAGACCGCCGACGGCTTCAAGCCGTACGACCAGGTCAGCACCGAACAACGAAAACAAATAGCAGACAAGGCCAAGGCACTGGCCGACGCACTCGATGGAATCGATCCGGCCCTCGGCCTCTCAGGCCTGTGAGCGTGCCCAGGCGGGTGCCCCATGCACCCGCCCGGCCCTGAAACCAGAGCGAAGACAGCATTCACATGAAAGACTCCGATTCAAAAAACGCGCCGATCTCCACTGACCGTCGCCGCGTCCTGCTGGGCCTTGGCGCTGCGGGCGCAGCGGTGGCCGGTGCCAGCCTGACCGGCAACGCGTTCGCCGCCACCGCGCCGGCGCAGGTCACCGAAGCACCGAAAAGCGAAAAAACCCAGGACCACAACGAGTTTCACGGCCCGCATCAGAGCGGCATCGTCACCCCGCGCCCAACCGCCGGGATGATGGTCTCCTTCGACGTGCTGGCCCAGGACCGCGAAGACCTTGAGCGCATGTTCCGCACGCTGAACGAGCGCATTGCGTTTCTGATGACCGGCGGCCCCGTGCCCCAGGTCGATCCGAAACTGCCGCCACTGGATTCCGGCATCCTCGGCCCGGTGGTCACGCCGGACAACCTGACCATTACCGTGTCGGTGGGTGACTCGCTGTTCGACGACCGCTTTGGCCTCGAACCCGTCAAGCCCAAGCGTCTGCAGCGCATGGTCGGTTTCCCCAACGACGCGCTGGAAGCCGATTGCTGCCACGGCGACTTGAGCATTCAGTTCTGCTCGAACGCCCCGGACAGCAACATTCACGCCCTGCGCGACATCGTGAAAAACCTGCCGGACCTGCTGCTGGTGCGCTGGAAACAGGAAGGCACCGTGCCCGCGCAAGCCCCGCTGAAACCGGGCCAGCCGCCGGAAAGCGCGCGCAACTTCCTGGGCTTCCGCGACGGCTCGGCCAACCCCGATTCGAACAACCAGAAGACCATGAACGAGCTGGTCTGGGTGCAACCGGGCAGCGACGAACCGGCCTGGGCCGCCAACGGCAGCTATCAGGCGGTGCGCATCATCCGCAACTTCGTCGAGCGCTGGGACCGCACCCCGCTGCAGGAGCAGGAATCGATCATCGGCCGGGTCAAAACCACTGGCGCGCCGATGCATGGCAAGACCGAAACCGACGTCCCGGATTTCCAGAACGATCCGGAAGGCAAGATCACCAAGCTGGACTCCCACATCCGCCTGGCCAACCCGCGCACGGCCGAAACCCAGCGCAACCTGATCCTGCGTCGCCCGTTCAACTACTCGAACGGCGTGAACAAGAACGGTCAGCTGGACATGGGTCTGCTGTTTATCTGCTATCAGGCGGATCTGGAGAAAGGCTTCATTACTGTGCAGACGCGCCTGAACGGCGAGCCGCTTGAGGAGTACCTCAAGCCGGTGGGCGGCGGGTATTTCTTCACCCTGCCGGGCGTGGTCGACAGCAACGATTTCATTGGCCGGTCCTTGCTGGCCGCCTCTGCCCACACAACAAAAACTGCCTGACAACCCTTACCTCACAGGAAGAGCTCTATGAAAAAGTCGCCCCTCGCTTTGTTGCTGACCTTTGGCCTGTTGCAGACATCGATGTCCGCGTTCGCCGCCACCGCGCCGCTGGATCTGGTCACGCCGGTTTCGGATTACAAGATCTACGTGACCGAAAACGTCGACACCCTGGCCGCCGACACGCAGAAGTTCACCGACGCGATCAAGAAGGGCGACCTGGCAACGGCGAAAAAGCTGTTCCCGACCACGCGTTTGTCCTATGAGTCGATCGAGCCGATCGCCGAACTGTTCAGCGACCTGGACGCGTCGATCGACTCCCGTGAAGACGATCACGAGAACGGCGTGAAGGCCGACGATTTCACCGGTTTCCACCGTCTGGAATATGCGTTGTTCTCGCAGAACACCACCAAGGATCAGGGCGTGTTCGCAGACAAGCTGTTGGCTGACGTGAAGGAGCTGCAGTCGCGTATCGCCGGCATCACCTTCCCGCCAGAGAAAGTCGTGGGCGGTGCTGCTGCGCTGATGGAAGAAGTCGCGGCGACGAAGCTGTCGGGTGAGGAAGATCGTTACAGCCATACCGATCTGTATGACTTCCAGGGCAACGTTGACGGTTCGAAGAAGATCGTTGATCTGTTCAAGCCGCAGTTGGAGCAGTCGGACAAGGCGTTCGTGGCGAAGGTCGAGAAGAACTTTGCGACCGTGGACAAGATCCTGGCGAAGTACAAGACCAAGGACGGTGGCTACGAGACGTACGATAAGGTGAAGGAGCAGGATCGCAAGGCGTTGGCAGGTCCGGTCAATACGTTGGCTGAAGATCTGTCGCAGATGCGCGGGAAATTGGGCCTGAACTGATTCGTCAGGTACTCAAGAGCCCGCTTGCCGAGAGATCGGCAGGCGGGCTTTTTTGTTGTTGAGGATTGGGGACATATCCGTAATTTGTGGTTGCTGAAATTATGGTTCCGCCCTTACGGCGGGTCACTTTTGGCAAAAGCGCCCGGATTGCCGGCCCAGCCAAAAGTAACCAAAAACGCTTTGCTCCCGGTTGGGCCCGACTTCGTCGGGTTCCTTCACTCCGGTCCCGCTCCGTGGGCCCGCGCCGAACGTACATCCATGTCCGCAACGGCGCTCTCGCCGCATCAAGGCGGCTCGGCCCACTCCGCGAAACCTGCGTCCAGCCTGCACCCAAGTCGCGATTGGCGGTGTTTGAGCCTTTTGTGTCCGAAGATCAAAAGCACATCAAGAGCAGATCAAGGGCTTCCCGGCTGAAGCCGGTCCTACGGTGACCGCGGTGTTTTTAGGACTGGCTTTAGCCGGGAAGAGGCCGGAATGTTCGCTATCAGTTTGCGGCATGACGATCGACGCCTTCCCTGCTGAAGCAGGTCCTACAGGACACCGCGTGCATTCAGTGGGACCGGCTTCAGCCGGGAATGGACGCGGAGCGTCCTGGGATGCATACCCACGCGGAGCGAGGGCACGATCAGCAAAGCAGGTCCCACGGGGTGTACGCGGTGCATTCAGTAGGACCGGCTTCAGCCGGGAAGAGGCCAGCCCAGGCGCCAGCATTTTTGCTGATCGCACACCCATCCTGTGGGAGCGAGCTTGCTCGCGAATGCTGCATTTCAAACACCAATTATTCGGCGGATGTACCAATGCCTTCGCGAGCAAGCTCGCTCCCACAAGTCCCCAGCATCCTTAGCCCGCAATCCGCCCTTGATCCGCTCTTGATCTGCTTCTGATCTGCTCTTGATCTTCCTACGCAAAAAGATCAAACACCGCCAATCGCGACTTGGGTGCAGGCCGAACGCAGACGACGCGGAGTGGGCCGAGCGGCATGGATGCCGCGAGAGCGCCGCTAGGACATGGATGTCCGTTCGGCGCGGGCCCACGGAGCGTCGTCGAAGTGAGGGTATTCCGACGAAGGAGGAACCCAACCAGGAGCAAGCACCCTTGGTTACTTGGGGTGCTTTTCCAAGTAACTCGCCGAAGGCGAAACCCGAGGCCGTTAGGCCGACGCTTTAGATCTTGATCTTGATCTTGATCTTGATTCTGAAACGAACGGGATCAGATCCCGCTAAACCAGTTGTACCCCTGATCCTCCCAATACCCCCCGGGATTCTCATTACTCACCACAATCTCGACAATATGCTTCGGATTCTTGAAGCCCAGCTTCGTCGGCACCCTCACCCGCAACGGATAACCATACTCCGGCGGCAGCGCCACCTCGGCAAAGTCCAGCGCCAGCAACGTCTGCGGATGCAACGCCGTCGGCATGTCCAGACTCGAGTAATACCGATCCGCGCACTTGAACCCGACAAACTTCGCCGTCGTGTCCGCCCCCACATGCTCCAGAAACGTCCGCAACGGCACACCGCCCCACTGCCCGATCGCGCTCCACCCCTCAACACAGATCAGGCGCGTGATATCGCTGCGCTGGGGCAACTTGCGCAACCCCTCCAGCGTCCACGGCGCCTTGTCGCGCACCAGCCCCGACACACCCAGCTTCCAATCCGCCGTGTCCAGTTCCGGAATATCATCCTCGCTGTAAAACGCATTGAACGGAAACGGAGTGCGGACCTGATCCTTGCTGAACGTCGGCGCCAGCTTTTGCCCGCTGAACAGCCACGCCTGAACCCGGTCGTTCCAGCGCGACATGCTCCACAGCACCTTATCCACCTGATCGCCGTCCTGCAGGTTGCAACCGGTGAGCATCGCCATCGCGCCCACGGTCAGCCCGCCCTTGAGGAAATGCCGACGCTGCAGGCTCTCCAGCTGGATCTGCTGGGCTGGCTCCAGTTTGATGCGCGCAATGGCGCGTTTTTTAGGCTCAATCATGCTCGACCTTCCCGCTCTCAATCCCACGCGTACCGCCAGTGATCATCGGCATCAGGGTTTTCGGCACCATCAGCACCAGGGCCAGATGCACCACCACGAACGCGCCAATGAACGCCATCGCCGCAAAATGCACGTAACGGGCGAAGTCGTATCCGCCGAACACAGCGGTCAATTCCTGCAACTGAATCGGCTTCCAGATCGCCAGCCCCGTGAGCACGATCAACACGCCGGCGGCCAGCACCAGCCAATACATCAGGCGCTGCACGGCGTTGTAGACGCCCTTCTCGTGCTTGAGACGAAAACGCAGCGCGTCAAGCATGTCGCGCTTGACCGCTGTGGGGGTGACCGGCAGGAAGTCGCGCTTGAAATGCCGCGTGAACAGGCCATACAGCACGTAGATCAGGCCGTTGATCACCAACAGCCACATCACTGCGAAGTGCCACGCCAGCGCGCCACCCAGCCAGCCGCCCAGGGTGAAATCCCGGGGGAAGGAGAAGCGAAACAGCGGCGAAGCGTTATAGATGCCCCACCCGCTCATGAACATGCAGACCATGCCGAAGGCATTGATCCAGTGCGTCAGGCGGATGGGCCATGGATGAATTCTGGTTTTTTTCATGGTGCGCGACTCATCACGGATTCGGTGAAAGCGGCGCCGTGAGACGCCGCAACCCGCTTACATCGGCGGCTGGAAGCCGTCTTTGCCGACCGCGACACCGCGTGCGGTCTTGCCGTCTTCGCCCGGGAACACGACGATTTTCGCGCCCTTGACCAGCTCATCGACCTTGCCCGGCTGCACGTAGGCAATGGGCACGTCTTCCGGCACGACCAGCTGCTTCTCGCCGCCTTTGTAGCCGACGCTCAAGGTACGACCGTTGGCCTTGCCGCTCAGCTTGCCAACGGTGCCATTGGTCATGGTGCCGGTGCTGCCGTCCGCGTTTTCCCAACCGTAGTGGCCTTCACCGCTGCCTTTCAGGCTGGGTTCGAACACCGTCACTTCCAGGGCTTTCAGCGTGCCGTCGGCCTGTGGGGTCGCGGCGGAACCGATGAAGCTGTCCGCTTTGATCGATGCGATGTCAGTCTTGGAGACCAGACGGATGCCGGTCTTGTCGGTCAGGCCGATGCTCTGATGGGCGCCGGAACGGGTGGTGAAATTCAGGGTGTTGCTGTCGACGCTGTCGACCGTCCCGCGCAGTGGCTTGACCACAGGCATGTCACCCGCCGCCATGCCGGCGGCAGAGGCCATGACGGCGGCGCTGAGCATGAGCATGCCGAACGTAGTGGTCAGGGCTATCTTCATCTTCATCGGTGGATTCCTTCAGGCAGTTGGGAAAGTTGAAGCTGAACGTCATGTGTTGCATGACCACCATCCTGTACCCGTAACCGGCACCCGACAATGACCGCCCGATTACATTTTTGTCATTCGGGCGGCAGGTTCGTCACGACGCCGATCAATGACAAAAATGTAACCGACCGCGCGCCATCCGTTGGTTACACTCCACATCCGGCGCGGCCTGCAGCCCCTCGCGCCTGTTCTGACCCAATCTGATGAATCATCCGACACCCCACGCCGGCGACGCTGCCAATGACGTGAAGCGAGCCTGACCGACGATGCACATTCTGCTTATCGAAGACGACACCAAGACCGGCGAGTACCTGAAGAAAGGTCTTACCGAGTCCGGTTACAAAGTCGACTGGACCCAGCACGGCACCGACGGCCTGCACATGGCCCTTGAGCACAGCTACGATTTGCTGGTGCTCGACGTCATGCTGCCCGGCATCGACGGCTGGCAGATCATCGAAATCCTGCGGGCGAAGCAGGATGTGCCGGTGCTGTTTCTCACCGCCCGGGATCAGTTGCAGGACCGCATTCGGGGCCTGGAACTGGGCGCCGACGATTACCTGGTCAAGCCGTTTTCCTTCACTGAATTGCTCTTGCGCATCCGCACCATCCTGCGTCGCGGCGTGGTGCGCGAGGCCAATCATTTTCATCTGGCCGATCTGGAACTCGACCTGCTGCGCCGTCGGGTCACGCGCCAGCAACAGGTCATTACCCTGACCAACAAGGAATTCGCGCTGCTGCATCTGTTTCTGCGCCGCGAGGGTGACGTGCTGTCGAGGGCGCAGATCGCTTCGGAAGTGTGGGACATGAATTTCGACAGCGACACCAACGTCGTCGACGTGGCGATCAAGCGCCTGCGCAGCAAGGTCGACACGCCCTACCCGATCAAACTCATCCACACCGTGCGCGGCATCGGTTACGTCTGCGAGGTGCGGCCATGCGAGCCCGACGCCAGCCATCCCTGACCCTGCGCGCGACCCTGGCGTTTTCGGTGGTGGCCATGCTCGCCGTCGCCAGCGCCGGCATGTACCTCTACGAGACCATGAAGGGCGCGGTCATGACCCGCAGCGACCATGCGGTGCTGGCGCGGCTGGACCACTTTCGCAAACTGCTGCAGTACGACCTGACCCTGACCACGCTGCAAAGCAGCCCGCAGCTGTTCGAGAACATGCTCGACAGCGAGGACGACATTTTCATCATCGCCGAGCCGGGCAAGCCGGCGGTGATCATGGTCAATCCGCTGCACGCGCCGCTGCCGGAGATGCCGGTGGTGCAGGCCAACAGGCCGCTGAGCGTGGCCGACATGCGCAGCGGCATGCTGGACTCAGGGGTGCCGATGCGCGCGGCGACGGTCGAAGCCGTGTCCGGCGGCAAGATTGTGCATCTGACGGCCGCGCACATCGCGGTCAAGGAGATGGCCACTCTGGCGGGTTTCCGTAACCGCATTCTGTTCGCCGTGGCGCTGGCGTTCGTGTTCACCGCGCTGCTGGGTTACATGTTGCTGCACCGGGGTCTGCGGCCGCTGCGCAGGATGGCCAGCCACGCGGCGGCCATCACCCCGGCGCAACTGGACAGCCGCATGGACAACCGCGACACGCCGGTCGAGCTGCAGCAACTGGGCGAGGCGTACAACGCGATGCTCGACCGGCTTGCCGATGGCTATCAGCGGCTGACGCAGTTTTCCGCCGACCTGGCCCATGAAATCCGCACGCCAGTAGGTTCGCTGATGGGGCATTGCCAGGTGGCGCTGCGGCAACCGCGTACGGAAGATGAATATCAGGCGTTGCTGGCCTCGAATCTGGAGGAGCTGGAACGCATCTCGCGGATGGTCGAAAGCATCCTGTTCCTCGCGCGCGCCGATGAAGCGCAAGCCGCGCTCAATCGCCAGACGCTGGACCTGGCGGACGAGATGCAACGGGTTACGGGCTATTTCGAAGGGCTGGCGGAAGAACGGGACATCGCCCTGCACACCGAAGGCGACGCTCGGATTGAGGCTGATCCCCTGTTGCTGCGCAGGGCGCTGAGTAATCTGGTGGCGAACGCGATTCGCTACGCCGATGAAGGCAGCGTCATCGATGTTCGTGTGGTTGAAAGTGCCAGGCACTGCCGGATCGAAGTAGAGAACCAGGGCCCGACGCTGGACGACGCGACCCTGGGCAAACTGTTCGACCGCTTCTACCGCGGCGATGCCTCACGCCACCAGAGCTCCGACTCCAATGGACTGGGCCTGGCGATCGTCGCCGCGATCATGCAGCTGCATGGCGGCGAAGTGACGGTCAACCAACCGACGCCGGGACGGATCTGTTTCGGGCTGGTGTTTCCACGATAGCGCGCAGCGCAGACTGTCACCTGCCGGCGGATGATCTGTAGGAGTGAGCTTGCTCACGAAGAGGCCGGTACATCCGCTAGATCTTCAGCGGTTGGAATTAAGTCATCGCGAGCAAGCTCGCTACCACGGGATCGGTGATCGACTCGGAATCTTGGTCACGCTGCGGGACCTGTAGGAGTGAGCTTGCTCACGAAGAGGCCGGTACATCCGCTGGATCTTCAGCGGTTGGAATTAAATCTTCGCGAGCAAGCTCGCTCCCACCGGATCGGTGATCGACTCGGGATTTTGGTCACGCTGCGGGACCTTGAGGAGTGAGCTTGCTCACGAAGAGGCCGGTACATCCGCTAGATCTTCAGTGGTTGGAATTAAGTCTTCGCGAGCAAGCTCGCTCCCACGGGATCGGTGATCGACTCGGAATCTTGGTCACACTGCGGGACCTGTAGGAGTGAGCTTGCTCGCGAAGAGGCCGGGGCATTCAGTCGCGTCCTCCGGCGGCTGAAAGTAAGCCTTCGCGAGCAAGCTCGCTCCCACCGGATCGGTGATCGACTCGGAATCTTGGTCACGCTGCGGGACCTGTGGGAGTGAGCTTGCTCACGAAGGGGCCGGTACATCCACTACATATCCAGTGGTTGAAATACCGTCTTCGTGAGCAAGCTCCCACAAGGGCGGTGTTTAAGGCGAGACAGCAGTCTGCCCCAAGCCTCACGCTTTCTTGTCGTGGGTCGCCTGCAGTTTGTAGAACGTCGCTGCCCCGCCTTCGGTGGCGTAGCCGGTGTTGTCCTGGGTGTACACGCCGGCCTTGAAGTACAGCGGCTTGCCGCTCCACGACGGATCGAGCTTGGTGCCCCATTGCATTTCATGGGCGTTGACCGTGAGGTTGCCGGCGGCGGTCAGGTGGATGGTGTAGGTGAAGCGCTCCTTGAGCAGCACGCCGGTCGCGACCTGGATCACCTCGGGCTCGGAGGTCGGCGTCAGGCGAAACTTGACGACGATGTTGCCGCTCTTGAGTTTTTCCTTGTACTGGTACTCAAGCTTGATCAGCGGCTCGGTGCTGCCATAGCAGTGGATCTGGCCGATGACGATCTTGCCCGTCGAGGGCACCTGGTCCACGGTCAGCGCCGCGCGCAGGAAATTGTCCGCCTGGGAGTAAACCCAGTTGTGCACCGCACCGTTGGCGTAGGTCTCACGCAATTCGGTACGGGGATAGATCGCGTTGTCAGTCCTTGACCCGGTCACCGGTGCCCAGAAGAACAAAGTGTCCCCTGAACGGAAGTAACCATCCTTGTAGCCGGCCACCAGTTTTGGCGTGTCGATGGTGGCGGCTGGGATACCGACCGGTACAGAAAGATTCCAGATGGCGAGATCAATCATGGTGCACTCATGGTGCGCGATGCGCACAGCAAAGGAGGTGTCTGGAACAGGCCTGTCACTGCCGTTCCCGTCATCTTTGCTATCGGCTGAACCGTTTGATCTTTAGTCGTCCCCGGAGTCAAGAAACCGCCGAGCCGCCTGAAGAGGCGTATAAGGCCAGCACAATGCCAGCACTGGGCAAAAGTGGCCCTTTGCCTTCCAGATTTGCCCAGCCAGCGTAAACCGGGCGATGAAGGCTAATTATTTGGCGCCATTTTTTTGGTGGACGCTTAGACGGCCCTCAAAAAAATAGTTCAGCTGGCGAGCACCCACCCGACAGACGGTACGATAAATTCCTTCACACGTGCCCTCTTCCATCGTGCTCCGCGGTCCTGAGCGCCTGGCGCGTCCCTCCCGTTCAACCGAAAATCCGGACACGCCGGGCTGCGACAATCCGCCGGGCAGGTCTGCCCACATTCCATTTGACGAGACCAGGGTGTAACAAGATATTATTAGTTAGCAGCCTAATAATGCAGCGCCTAATCATTCAGCTCCTAACCAAACCCACACCGCCCCAATGGCCTTTTCATGAACCCTGACACCCTGCAAATGCGCATCACCGGCGGCGTCGTCGCGGCCTCCCGGCAGTGGCGCCGCGTCTGCCAGACCACGTTGATGAACGTCGGCGTGAGCGAAGCCTGCGCGGGCCCGTTGCTGATGATCGCGCGCCTGGGTGAGGGCGTGCGCCAAGTGACGGTGGCCCAGGCCTGCGGGCTGGAAAGCCCGTCACTGGTGCGCCTGCTAGATCAACTGTGCAAAGCCGGGCTGGTGCAGCGCACCGAAGACCCCACTGACCGCCGCGCCAAGGCCTTGAGCCTGACCGACGCCGGCCGCGCTTTGGCCAATTCCATCGAGGAAGAGCTGATCCGCCTGCGCCGCGACATCTTCAGTCACGTCGACCCGGCGGATCTTGAGGCGACGTTGCGCGTGTTCAACGCCATTGCCCAGGCCACACCGATGGCGCCGGAGTCGTCATCTTGAGCGGCCTGTTCAAAGGCTTTTTCGACGGAGTACCGCCGGGCCGCGACTGGTTCTACGGCGTGCGCACGTTCGCGGCTTCGATGCTGGCGTTGTACATCGCGCTGATGATGGAACTGCCCCGCCCTTACTGGGCGATGGCGACGGTGTACATCGTCTCCAGCCCGTTCGTGGCGCCGACCAGTTCCAAGGCGCTGTACCGCGCGGCCGGCACGTTGCTCGGCGCCGCCGCTTCGGTGGTGCTGGTGCCGATGTTCGTGCAGACGCCGTTTTTGCTGGCGGTGGTCATCGCGCTGTGGACCGGCACCCTGCTGTTTCTGTCCCTGCATTTGCGCACCGCCAACAGCTACGCGCTGATGCTGGCGGGCTACACCATGCCGCTGATTTCCTTTCCCGTGGTCGACAACCCCCAGGCGGTGTTCGACATCGCCGTCTCGCGCACCGAGGAGATCTTTCTCGGCATCGTCTGCGCCGCCGTGGTCGGTGCGATGTTCTGGCCACGTCGGCTGGCGCCGGTGCTGGTCGATGCGATGGGCAAGTGGTTCAAGGACGCCTCGGCCTACAGCGATCTATTTCTCTCCCGCAGCGCCACGCCGGAACCGGTCGGCGGCCTGCGCACGGCCATGGTCGGCACCTTCAACAGCCTGGAGCTGATGATCGGCCAGTTGCCCCACGAAGGCGCCCATCGCCAGACCGTGCGCAACGCCAAAGAGCTGCGCGGCCGGATGATTCACCTGCTGCCGGTGATTGATGCCCTGGACGATGCACTCTGGGCGCTGGAGCGGCGTTCGCCCGAGCACGTCGCTGACCTTGCCCCGCTGTTGATCGAGTGCCGCGACTGGGTCGAGCAGACCGCCGAAGGCGCGCCGATCAAGTATTGGAAAGCGCTGCACGCCGAGCTCGACCGCCTGCAACCGACACCCGCGCAGATCGACGATCGCCGGCAACTGCTGCTGTCGAACGCGCTGTATCGGCTGCGCGAATGGATCGACTTGTGGCAGGACTGCCGCAGCCTGCAACACGCCATCGAGACTGACGACCACTCGGCATGGCGCGCCGTGTACCGCCATTGGCGGCTGGGGCGACTGTCGCCGTTCCTCGACCGCGGGATGATGCTGTATTCGGTGGCGACCTCGGTCAGCGCCATCATCGTCGCGTCAGTGCTGTGGATCATGCTGGGCTGGCAGGACGGCGCGAGCGCGGTGGCGCTGGCGGCGGTGTCGTGCAGCTTCTTCGCGGCGATGGACGACCCGGCGCCGCAGATCTACCGCTTCTTCTTCTGGACCATGATGTCGGTGATCTTCGCCAGCCTCTATCTGTTCGTGGTGCTGCCCAACCTGCACGACTTCCCGATGCTGGTACTGGCGTTTTCGGTGCCGTTTATCTGCGTTGGCACCCTCACCGTGCAGCCGAAGTTCTACCTCGGCACGCTGCTGACCATCGTCAATACCTCGTCCTTTATCAGCATCCAGAGCGCCTACGACGCCGACTTCGTGAATTTCGTCAATTCCAACCTGGCCGGGCCGGCGGGTCTGGCCTTCGCCTTCGTCTGGACGCTGATCGTCAGGCCGTTCGGCACCGAAGTGGCGGCCACGCGCATGACCCGCTTCAGTTGGCGCGACATCGTCTCCCTCAGCGAAGAGGCCACCTTGGCCGAGCACCGGCAAATGGGCGTGCGCATGCTCGACCGGCTGATGCAGCATCTTCCGCGCCTGGCGATCACTGCGCAGGATTCCACCAGCGCGCTGCGTGAAGCACGGGTCGCCCTGAACATGCTGGATTTGCTGGCGTATATGCCGCGGGTTGACCCTGTGCCACGCCAGTTGCTGCGTCAGGTCACCATCGAAGTCGGTGCGCATTTCCGCGCCTGCCTGAAAGCCCGGGAGCGTTTGCCGGCGCCCAAAGGTCTGTTGATGACCATGGACCGCGCCCGCCGCGCGCTGACCTTCAATGGTGAGGGGGATGACGCGGCGCGGATGAATCTGCTGCACGCCCTCAGTGGCTTGCGCCTGGCGCTGCTGCCGGGGGTGGAGATCGTCGATGTGCTCGCCGAGCAGGAAGAACAACCGCCCTATGGCATCGATGGAGCGCCGTTATGATCGGTGATGTGGACATCAGCGGGATTTTCCTGCCGACCTTTCTGGTGCTGATGGGCATCGCTTACCTGATTTTTCTGGTGGTGCACGCCATGTTGACGCGCGCCCGCTTCTACCGCCTGGTCTGGCACCGGGCTTTATTCAACGTCGGTCTATACGCTCTGCTGCTCGGCGTCGTGGATACCCTAAGTCGATACCTGATGAAATGAAAAAACCTCTTCTGACGCTGGGCCGCGTGGTCCTGACCCTGCTGGTTGTCACCCTCGCCGCGATCGTCGTCTGGCGCATGGTGATGTATTACATGTACGCGCCCTGGACCCGCGACGGGCACATCCGGGCCGACGTGATCCAGATCGCGCCGGACGTTTCGGGGCTGATCGAGAAGGTCGCGGTGAGCGACAACCAACTGGTCAAGAAAGGCCAGTTGCTGTTCACCATCGACCAAGACCGCTTCCGCCTCGCCTTGCGCCAGGCCCAGGCCACGGTCGCCGAGCGCAGGGAAACCTGGGAACAGGCCCAGCGCGAGAACCGCCGTAACCGCAGCCTCGGCAATCTGGTCGCCCGCGAACAGCTGGAAGAAAGCCAGTCCAAGGAAGCCCGTGCTTTGTCGGCCCTGAATGAAGCGCAAGTGGCGGTCGACTCGGCGCAACTGAACCTGGACCGCTCGGTGATCCGCAGCCCGGTGGACGGCTACCTCAACGACCGCGCGCCCCGCGACCGCGAATTCGTCAGCGCCGGGCACCCGGTGCTGTCGGTGGTGGACAGCAACTCGTTCCACATCGACGGCTACTTTGAAGAAACCAAGCTGGACGGGATTCACATCGGCTCCGGCGTGGACATCCGCGTGATCGGCGACAACGCGCGCCTGCGTGGTCATGTGGTGAGCATTGTCGCGGCGATCGAAGACCGCGACCGCAGCAGCGGCTCGAACCTGCTGCCCAACGTCAATCCGGCCTTCAGCTGGGTGCGTCTGGCCCAGCGGATTCCGGTGCGCATCGCCTTTGATGAAGTACCGGCGGACTTCCGCATGATTGCCGGGCGGACCGCGACGGTGTCGATCATTGATGACGCCCGCGCAGATGCTCAGGGAAATGACCAACCCGTCCAGCCAGGAGCGCCGAAATGAAACACCGCGCACGCCTGCTGACGGTGGGCATGAGCATGGGCTTGCTGCTGTCGGCTTGCACCGTGGTCGGCCCGGATTACACGCTGCCCGATAAAGCCGCCGTGAACCGCCCCGACTTGCAGGGCGAGCTGGCCGGTTCGTCGACCAATGTGGTGTCGGCGCCGGTACCGGCTGACTGGTGGCGGCTGTATCACGACCCGAAACTCGATGAGCTGGTGGGTCAGGCGCTGGTGTCGAGCACTGACCTGCGCGTCGCGGCGGCAAACCTGCAACGGGCGCGCTTTCAGATGAGCGAGGCGGATGCGGCCGGTGGCTGGAGCGGCACGGCCAAAGCCGGGGCGCAGCGCTTGCAGGAAGCCGGTCAGGCCTATCTGCTGCCGGAAAAAGTACCGGTCGCGAACGTCGGCGATGTCGGGCTGACCACGTCTTATCAGTTCGACCTGTTCGGCGTGCTGCAGCGCGGTATCGAAGCGGCCCAGGCCAACGCCGACGCGACCCAGGCGGCGGCCGACACGGCACGCATCACGCTGGTGGCCGACGTGGTTCGCGCGTACACCCAAGTGTGTGCCGCCAACGAAGAACGCAACATCGCCTTGCATTCACTTGACCTGCAAAAGCAGAGCCTGAGCCTGACCCAACGCCTGCGCGACGCCGGCCGCGGCGATGAAACCCAGGTGACACGCTCGCAAACCCAGTTCCGCTCGCTGCGTGCTGACTTGCCGCGTTACGAAGCGGCGCAGAAGTCGGCGCTGTATCGCCTGTCGATGCTCCTCGCCCGTCCGCTGAATCAGCTGCCCCACGGGGTGGCTGAATGCGCCGAGCTGCCGCACATTGCCCAGGTCATGCCAGTGGGCGATGGCGCCGCGCTGCTCAAGCGTCGCCCCGATGTGCGCCAGGCTGAACGCCGGCTGGCGATGTCGACGGCGGCCATTGGTGTGGCGACGGGCGAGCTGTATCCCGACATCAGCATCGGCGCGACGGTGGGCACTGTGGGGATTCTCGATGAACTGGGCGATCCGTCGACCAATCGTTGGGGCTTTGGCGGGGTGATCAACTGGACCATCCCGTCCAATGGCGCGCGGGCGCGGATTCACATCGCCGAAGCGTCAAATCAGGCGGCGCTGGCGCATTTTGATGGCGTGGTGCTCAACGCCATCCGCGAGGCGCAAACCGGTCTGTCCCAGTACACCGCGCTGCTGCAACGTCGCGATGCGCTGGTGGAAACCGAGGAGTCGGCGCGACAGGCGGCGGACCAGACGCACCGGTTCTTCCTGGCCGGCCGCGAATCCTTCCTCGCCGACCTGCAAGCCACCCGCACCTACACCGACGTCACCGCGCAACTGGCGGCGGCGAACACCCAGGTGGCGATGGGACAGATCGACCTGTTCCTGGCGCTGGGTGGGGGTTGGGAGAACGGGCATAAGTAAGTTCTCGCGGGTGGGCGTGAACTCTTTGTGGGACCGGCTTTAGCCGGGAATGCGTCGGTGGTCACACCGCAAAATTGATGTCGTTCATACCGGCCTCTTCCCGGCTGAAGCCGGTCCCACTAATTGACCGCGTGCATCCAGTGGCACTGGCGGGAACACCAATGTGGGACCGGCTTTAGCCGGGAATGCGTCGGTCGTCACACCGCAAGATTGATGTCGTTCACACCGGCCTCTTCCCGGCTGAAGCCGGTCCTACAGTAGATACGCAGTCCCACTCACGCACCGCGCATTCGCTTGCGATTGAACCCCTGCCGGCCAGCACTGCCTGAGTTTTAATCATTCAGTCCTATCCGCCCGGAGGCACCCCCGATGCGCACGCTTGAACTGGCAGACAAAACCGTCCCCGTTATCGGTCAGGGCACCTGGCACATGGGTGAGGACCGCCATCAGTTCGAGGCGGAAGTCTCGGCGCTGCAACTGGGCATCGACCTGGGCCTGACGCTGATCGACACCGCCGAGATGTACGGCGAAGGCGGCGCTGAGGAAGTGGTCGGCGAGGCCATTGCCGGGCGCCGCGACGAGGTCATGCTGGTGAGCAAGGTCTACCCGCACAATGCCAGCCGCGCGGGCATTCCGGCGGCGTGCGAGCGCAGCCTCAAGCGCATGAAGACCGACTACATCGATCTGTATTTGCTTCACTGGGCCGGTCAGTACCCGCTGGAAGAAACCGTTGAGGCCTTCGAGCGTTTGCGCGAAGCGGGCAAGATCGGCCGCTGGGGCGTGTCCAACTTCGATGTGTCCGACCTGCTTGAACTGGACGAGCTCGGCCTCGGCGGCGGATGTGCCACCAATCAGGTGCTGTACAACCCGGAAGAACGCGGCATCGAATATGACCTGCTGCCCTGGATGCAAACCGCCCGGATGCCGCTGATGGCGTACTGCCCGATCGGTCAGGCCGGCAACTTGCTGATGAACCCTGCCATCCTTGAAGTCGCCGAACGCCACGACGCCACCACGGCGCAAATCAGCCTGGCGTGGGTGCTGCGTCAGGACGGCGTGATCGCCATTCCCAAGGCCGTCACGCCCCATCACCTGGAATTGAACGCCGCTGCGGTTGAGATCGAGCTGTCCATCGAGGATGAATTGTTGATTGATTCCTCATGGCCGGCGCCCCTGCGCAAGACGCGCCTGTCAATGGTCTGAACAAGACTACTGGCCGACACAAACCGTCACAAAACTGTCAAAACCCCTTGCGATGATGCCGCTTTCGATCTCGTGCCCTGCGGGGCACTTCCCGTCTGCGAGCCTTCATGAATCAACGCATCGCCCACCATCAGGACTCCGATCTGTTTGGCTTGCTGTACGGGTTCCGCTTCCGTCCCGAGGAACCCGGCCGCGAACTGGATTCGACGGCGGCGCTTGAATGCCTGCGCCAGCCCACCGCGCCGGACGAGTTCGTCTGGCTGCACCTGAACCTGACCCACGCCAGCTGCGAACGCTGGCTGAAAACCAACCTCGACCTGCCTGACGAGTTTCTCGAAGCCCTGCACGAAGGGTCGCGCTCCACGCGCATCGAACACGTCGACTCTGCCCTGCTCGCGGTGGTCAACGACGTCGTCTTCGACTTCAACCGCGTCTCCACCGACATCGCCACGTTGTGGGTCTGCGTGCGCAGCAACCTGATGATCTCCGCGCGCCATCAGCCGTTGCGTTCAGTGGACCGGCTGCGCTCGTCGGTGAAACAGGGCGAAACCTTCCGCTCCCCGCTGGAACTGCTTGCCCACCTGCTGCGCGACCAGAGCGACGTGCTGAGCCAGTTCATGCGCAAGACCAGCATCAGCGTCGACAAAATCGAAGACCAGCTTCTGTCCCAACGCCTGAGCAACAACCGCTCGGAACTGGGCGCCATGCGTCGGGTGCTGGTGCGCCTGCAACGGCTGCTGGCCCTTGAACCCGGCTCGCTGATGCGCCTGCTGCACCGACCGCCGCAGTGGCTGCTGGAGGAGGATTTGCAAGAACTGCGGCAATCCACCGAAGAGTCGGCGCTGGTGATCAGCGACCTCACCGCCCTCGGCGAACGGATCAAACTGCTGCAGGAAGAAATCGCCGCCAACCTTAACGAACAGAGCAGCCGTACGCTGTTCACCCTCACCGTCGTCACCGTGCTGGCGCTGCCGATCAACATCGTCGCGGGTTTCTTCGGCATGAACGTGGGCGGTATACCACTGGCGTCCGATCCCCATGGGTTCTGGGTGCTGGTCGCGCTGGTGGCGACGTTTACGTTTATTGCGGGAAGGTGGGCGTTTCGCAAGAGTCGGGATTATTAACGACAGCGTTTAAGGCGTGTCCATTGGTCCCTAACCCCAGCAAATCCGCCCAAAACGTGACCCGTGTCGCATCTCTGTCACATTTTGTAATGATCATGGTCATTATCCCTCATCAACAGGATTGTGCCCCATGGCGACCCCCACACTGGCTCAAGGCTCTCTGCAACAGGGACCCGGACTGAGTGCTCAATTCGGGCGCAAGCCTGGCATGACGACGATGGTGATTTTCTTCGTTGTGCTGGCATTGGGCCTGTTCTATACCGGCTACAGCCTCAAGCAGGACATGGACGATCTGGGTACCGTCGTGCTGACCTGGACGCCGTTCATTCTGCTTGGCGTGGCATTGGTCATCGCGCTGGGCTTTGAGTTCGTCAACGGTTTCCACGACACCGCCAACGCCGTCGCGACCGTCATCTACACCCACTCTCTGCCGCCGAACTTCGCCGTGGTCTGGTCAGGAACCTTCAACTTTCTGGGCGTGCTGTTTTCCAGCGGCGCGGTGGCGTTCGGCATCATTGCCCTGCTGCCGGTCGAACTGATCCTGCAGGTCGGTTCATCGGCGGGTTACGCGATGATCTTCGCCCTGCTCATCGCCGCGATCCTGTGGAACCTCGGCACTTGGTGGCTGGGTCTGCCGGCCTCGTCTTCCCACACGCTGATCGGTTCGATCATCGGCGTCGGCATTGCCAACGCGTTGATGCATGGCCGCGACGGCACCAGCGGCGTGGACTGGTCCCAGGCGACCAAGGTCGGTTATTCGCTGCTGCTCTCGCCGCTGGTGGGCTTCACCTGCGCCGCACTGTTGCTGATGGCGCTGCGCATGTTCGTGAAGAACCGCGCGCTGTACAAAGCGCCGGAAGGCAACAAGCCGCCGCCGATCTGGATTCGTGGTCTGTTGATCCTGACCTGCACCGGCGTTTCCTTCGCCCACGGCTCGAACGACGGCCAGAAAGGCATGGGTCTGATCATGCTGATTCTGGTGGGAACGCTGCCCATGGCTTACGCGCTGAACCGCGCCATGCCGGCCGATCAATCGGTGCAGTTCGCTGCAGTCGCCCAAGTTACCCAACAGGCCCTGACCAAAGCGGCGCCGCTGCCCGCGCCGGCCGATTCCCGCCAGACGCTGTCGACTTACATCCGTGACAAGCAGGCCACGCCTGACTTGATCCCGGCGCTGGCGGTGATGGCCGGCAAGATCGGCGATCAGGTCGCCAGCTACGGATCACTGGCCAAGGTGCCAGCTGAAGCCACGGCCAACGTACGAAACGATATGTACCTGACGTCGGAAGCCATCCGTGTGATGGACAAGAACAAGGTCGGTAACTTCGACGCCGACACCCAGGCCAAGGTCGACACGTTCAAGGAGCAAATTGATACCGCGACGCGCTTCATCCCGCTGTGGGTCAAGGTGGCCGTAGCCATCGCGCTGGGCCTGGGCACCATGGTGGGCTGGAAACGCATCGTGATCACGGTCGGGGAAAAGATCGGCAAAACCCACCTGACCTACGCCCAGGGCGCATCGGCTGAAGTCGTTGCGATGCTGACCATTGGCGCGGCGGACATGTACGGATTGCCGGTCTCGACCACCCACGTTCTGTCCTCGGGCGTGGCCGGCAGCATGGTCGCCAACGGCTCCGGCCTGCAGATGCGCACCCTGCGCAATCTGGCGATGGCATGGGTGCTGACTCTGCCTGCCGCGATCCTGTTGTCGGGCAGCCTGTACTGGCTGTTCACCCAGATTTTCTGATGTCGAAGCGTCTCCCGTACTCTCCTTCAGGCGCTTCGGCGCCCGTTTTTTTGCGCGGTGCTTTTTAGTGGGACCGGCTTCAGCCGGGAAGAGGCCAGCGTGAACACCCTCAATCCTGCGGGGTGACGCCCGACGCCTTCCCGGCTAAAGCCGGTCCCACAACGCGCGCTCCAACCGGCGCTTCGCCGCTCAAACATTCGCATTAGCCCTCTCAGATCCAAACAAACAGGGCATATCTCTAACGGTTATAAAAATATGGGATTCAGTTCTTTTACGGAATAAATCGGAGCCTTTATAACGGGTGCACTTGTCACAAGCCCACCGATTCCGCTCGAAGGATTTCTCATGGATGTTTTCTGGTTTCTACCGACACACGGCGACGGCCATTACCTGGGCACGACCAAGGGCGCGCGCCCGGTCACGCTCAATTACCTGAAGCAGGTCGCCCAGGCCGCCGATGATCTGGGTTACCACGGCGTACTGATTCCGACCGGCCGCTCCTGCGAAGACTCCTGGGTGATCGCATCGGCCCTCGTGCCGCTGACCGAGCGTTTGCGTTACCTGGTGGCGATTCGTCCGGGGATCATTTCTCCGACCGTCTCCGCGCGCATGGCCGCGACGCTGGATCGCTTGTCCGGTGGACGCCTGCTGATCAACGTCGTGACCGGTGGCGACCCTGATGAAAACCGTGGCGACGGCAGCTTCCTCGATCACAGCGAGCGCTACGAAGTCACTGACGAATTCCTGAAGATCTGGCGCCGCGTGTTGCAGGGCGAAGCCGTGGACTTCGAAGGCAAGCACCTGAAAGTGCAGAACGCCAAAGCCCTGTACCCGCCGATCCAGAAGCCCTATCCGCCGCTGTATTTTGGTGGTTCCTCCGAGGCAGCCCACGAACTGGCCGCCGAGCAGGTCGACGTCTATCTCACCTGGGGCGAGCCCCCTGCCGCCGTGGCCGAGAAACTGGCGGATGTGCGTGAGCGCGCCGCACGCAACGGTCGGACCGTCAAATTCGGCATCCGTCTGCACGTGATCGTCCGCGAGACCAGCGAAGAAGCCTGGAAAGCTGCGGACACCCTGATCGAGCACATCAGCGACGAAACCATCGCCGCCGCGCAGAAATCCTTCTCGCGGTTCGACTCCGAAGGCCAGCGCCGCATGGCCGCGCTGCACGACGGTCGTCGCGACAACCTGGAAATCGCCCCGAACCTGTGGGCCGGCGTCGGCCTGGTACGGGGCGGTGCGGGCACAGCGCTGGTGGGCAATCCCCAGGAAGTCGCCGCGCGGATCAAGGAATACGCAGACCTGGGCATCGAAAGCTTCATCTTCTCCGGCTACCCGCACCTGGAAGAAGCCTATCGCTTCGCCGAGCTGGTGTTCCCGCTGTTGCCGGAGCCCTATCGCAGCCTGGCAGGCCGAGGCATCACCAACCTCACCGGCCCGTTCGGCGAGATGATTGCCAACGACTTGCCGCCGCAGAAGTAAGTTTCACCGCACCCCTGGAAACAACCGCTTGCTGCGCGCCCGCGCAGCATGTGGGAAGCGGTTGATCTGCCAGCGCGACAACGGCCATCGCGACAAGGAGTCCTTCATGACAGCCAGCTTACCGTTCCAACCACAAGTGATCCCCATGCAGCTATTGACCCTACCGCCCTCGCCGGCCCTGGCCACCTCGATCCGCGCCACCGCGCAGGTGTTCGAGGACCCGAGGTCCCAGGCGCTGCTGGCCCACATTGAACAAGTCGCGCCCAGCGATGCCAGCGTGCTGATCATCGGCGAAACCGGCACCGGCAAAGAGCTGGTGGCGCGGCACATTCACAACCTGAGCAGCCGTCGTCACCAGCCGTTCGTGGCCGTCAACTGCGGTGCGTTTTCAGAATCGCTGGTGGAAGCCGAGCTGTTCGGCCAGGAAAAAGGCGCGTTCACCGGCGCCCTCACCGCCAAGGCCGGCTGGTTCGAAGAAGCCAACGGCGGCACGCTGTTTCTCGACGAAATCGGCGATCTGCCCCTGGCGATTCAGGTCAAGCTGCTGCGCGTCCTGCAGGAGCGCGAAGTGGTGCGGCTGGGTTCGCGCAAAAGCACGCCGATCAACGTGCGGGTTCTGGCGGCGACCAACGTGCAACTGGAACGCGCGATCAACGCCGGGCATTTTCGCGAAGACCTGTTCTACCGCCTGAATGTCGTCAATCTGGAGCTGAGCACCCTGCGCGAACGGCCGGGCGACATCATGCCGCTGAGCCGGCACTTCATCGACGTCTACAGCCAGCGTCTGGGTTGCGGACCGATTCAGATCAGCGCGGATGCCGAGCACAAGCTGCGCACCTACGGCTGGCCGGGGAATATCCGCGAGCTGGAAAACGTCATTCACCACACCCTGCTGATCTGCCGCAACGGCGTGATTCAGTCGAGCGACCTGCGCCTGTCGAACCTGCGCCTTGAACGCCAGGAAGACTCAGCCCCCGCCGTCGACGATTCCACCGACGCCCTGCTGGCCCGGGCGTTCCAGCGTCTGTTCGAGGAGCAGGCCGGCGCGCTGCACGAGAAGGTCGAAGACGCCCTGTTGCGCGCGGCCTATCGCTTCAGCCACTACAACCAGGTGCACACCGCGCAGTTGCTGGGGTTGAGTCGCAACGTCGTGCGCGCGCGGCTGATCAAGATCGGCGAACTGGCCGTCAACAAGCGCCGTCCCGGTGAACAGACCCAGGGTGAGCAGATGCTGCATTTGTCGGTGTGATCCCACAGCGATGCAACCTGTAGGACTGCGCTCACCCCTGACGCGGTCCTAGATTTCCCCCGCCACTTCGTACGCGTTGAAGATCATCGACGTGGCACGGTGGCGCCGAATCAACTCCCACATGTCCCCTTCGCCCTGCTCGGCGTTTTCGAACGCACGCTCACAGTCGGTCTTCGACAGCCATTGCACATGGCTCAACACCCGCTGACGGTCTTCACTGACCTGCACGCTGGCGCGGACAAAGCCTGGGTAGGTGCGCGTAAACTGCTCGAAACGCTCGTTGAGCGCACTGACCAGCCCGGCCTGATGCTGCGGATCGACGGCGAACTCAACGAACTGACTGAACGGAAGAGTAGCGGCTGCTGGTGTCATGAACGTTCTCCACAGATGACGGTTGTTGCTGAACAGGATGCTGCGCGAACCGGTATGGCCCCCTACGTTTCTTGCGCCGGTGCCCCACTTGCCAAGCAGGTCCGGCCAAGGGATGCTGCGCAGGATAAAACCTCCAGTTAACTGGAGGTCAAGCGTCGTTCGGCACACAGGAAGATTGCATGCTTACCCAGGACATCCCGCCCATCGCCCGCGAACTCACCGTCGGCCAGCTGTCCGCCCGCAGCGGCGTGGCCATCACCGCGCTGCGCTTTTACGAAGCCAAAGGCCTGATCAGCAGCCAGCGCAACGCCGGCAATCAGCGTCGCTACCCCAGGGACGTGCTGCGTCGGGTGGCCTTGATCAAAACCGCCCAGCGCCTGGGCATTCCGCTGGCGACGATCCAGACCGCGCTGCAGACCCTGCCTCAGGACCGACCGCCCAGCCTTGACGACTGGACCCGGTTATCCGAGCGCTGGAAAACCGATCTGGATGAACGCATCAACCGCCTCACCGCCCTGCGCGACCAACTCAATGGCTGCATCGGTTGCGGCTGCCTGTCGATGGAGGCCTGCCCGCTGCGCAACTTCGGCGACAGCCTGAGCGAGCAAGGCGCCGGGCCGCGCCTGCTGGATCAGGATTGAAGGTTCTGCGGACTGACCAGGGTGCCGGCCAACGTCTGGTCCGCCAGTGACAGATGCATCTGCTGCATCGCTTGATTGAGCTGGTTGGTGGCCTGAATGAGCGAGTTGGTCATGGCCATGATTTCCATCTGCAACTGGCGCATTTTGCCCTCCCGGGCGCGGGGCGAGAGCGACCGGTCGCTCATGAACGCGTGCATGTCCTGCATGCGTTTGGCAATGCGCTCCTGAATCGAGCGGATCAGCTTGAGCTGCTCCTTGATCCGGTCAGGCAAGTGGGTGGCGTCGATGTCGGCGTTCTTGTCACCCTTCTTCGCCACCTTCTGCGCGTCCGGGGACAGCAGCACTTCGATGCCCTGACGCACCTGCTCGGCGGCGCTGGCGGTCTGACTTGCGTCGTCGGCGGCTGTAGAAGTGGACACGACGGAGGGCGGCAGCAGCAGTGCTGCCTCCGCAGGATTTCTGAAACTCAAGCTCAACATGAACGATGGCCTCCATAGCCCTGTGCACTCGCTGACGTCGCTGTCGCCTCTTGATGAAAAGCGGGCGGCCTTACCGGGTCGATAACGGGCTTTCGGCTCGTTCGGAGCGTGCTTTAGGAGGGGCTGCGGAAAGTGTGTCGTGGTCGACACAATTTCCTGCGGCTTCACGACGGTACGGTGCTCAACGCTGCCAATCGTGCCGCCAGCGCTTTGGCCTGCAACGCCACGTCGGTCACAGCGGTGCTTTCCCACCACAGGCCGCGCAAGGGCGGGCCCATGGCGTAGAGCCGCGTTGAGGCACGCCCTTCGGCGTCCATGACCGCGCCCCCCGCATCGGCGGCAATGCCCAGCGCCAGCGGCCCCGGCTGAATCAGGCCGCGCGCCAGCAGATTGCGCGGCAGGGCACGGTCGACCCGGCGCCAGTCGTATTGAATGCCGGTCGAGTTGATCAGCGCTGCGCCGCTCTCTTTGCTGGCCGTGTCCTGGCCGCGATAGCGAACGCTGATGGAGACTTGTCCGGCCTCGGCGCCCTCAACGCTGAGCAACGAGGCGGCGTGGATGTGCAGGCGCCCTTCGTCGATCAGCCGGTCCAGCAAGTGCGCGCTGGGCGGCGGCGAGCGGTGGTGATGGCTTTCCCACCACGGACGGACATGGCGTACGAATTGGCGGCGCTGCAGGTCAGAGGCCTGACTCCACAGCCGTGGAATATGCACGCGCACGGTGTCGAGCGGCGCCTGCCAGTCGATGCCCTGCTCCGCCGCTTGCGCGCACTGCTCGCGCAAGGCCCTGACCAGTTGCCGGGTACTGCGAATGTTCGGGTCGGCGGCGAGGAAGTCCGGCCATGTCGGCGGCTGACGGCGCACATGGGGCAGCAGGCCGTGGCGGGAAAACACGTCGATGGGCCCACGGTGACCGGCTTGCTCCAGGGACACCACGGCGTCGACCATGGTCAGCCCCGAGCCGATGATCAGCACGCGGCCCTGGGGGTCGAGCTGGCCCATGGCGTTGACGTCCCACGGATCAACAGCGGCGGCATTAAGGGCATTTGAATCGCGCTGGGGCGTGCGTGCGGCGGCGAACATGCCCGTCGCCAGTACGCCGAAGCGGCCGGTCAGGTGCTCACCGTTGGCGAGGGTCAGGCGTATGCCGGCTGCGTCAGTCTGCAGGTCGGTGACTTCGCCGCGCACGTGCTCGACGGTCGAACCGCTGCGCTCGCCGATCACCCGGGCCTCGGCCAGGCGCTGCTGGACGTACAGACCGAAAATCCCGCGGGGCGGAAACAGCTCGGCCACCGGCACGTGCTGCTGATCAGACTCCGGCCAGCCGCCGGCGGCGATGTAATCGGTCAGCCAGCGGGTCAGATCGTCGATATCGTCCGGGTCAACGCTCATGCGCGCGGCGTTGCCATTCAGTGTGTGGCCCAGCTCGGTGGCGCTGTAGGCCTCGCCCCGGCCCAACTCGCTGCGTGATTCGACGATGACGATGCGCCGTTGCCCCGGCAGGCGCAGCAGCTGCACCGCCAGCATCGTGCCGCTGAGGCCACCGCCGACGATGAGGATGTCGGCGTCAGGTCCATTGTGTGCAGCGCTCATTGCATCTCCCCTTCTCTTCGCCCCGCAGGCGCGCACCGCTGATTATGGACAGCGTGGCAGCGGATTCAAACCGACGTCAGCCCTTGCGTTTCATGTCCAGCCGCCGCAGATGGCAGGTCACTTCTTCGCGGTCGTGGTACAGCTGTTTGCAACCAATCGAGACCTTGACGCCGCGCGCCTTGAAGCCGTCTTCGATGCGCTCCAGCAAACGCCGCACTTCGGCATAGCGCTGTTTCATCGGCAACTTCAGATTGACCACCGCTTCGCGGCACAAGCCCTCGCCCAGCCAGGTTTCCAGCAGCGCGGCGTTGCGTGCGGGCTTCTCGACGATGTCGCAGACCATCCAGTCCACCGGCTGACGCGGCTTGAAGGTAAAGCCGTCTGCCATCAAGTGCTGGACCAGTCCGGTGTCCATCAGGCTTTCGGCCATCGGTCCGTTATCGATGGCGGTGACCAGCATGCCGCGCCGCACCAGTTGATAGGTCCAGCCACCGGGGGCTGCACCGAGGTCGACGCCGGTCATGTCGCCCGACAGGCGCTCGTCCCACTGATCCCGGGGGATGAAATGGTGCCAGGCCTCTTCGAGCTTGAGGGTGGAGCGGCTCGGCGCTTCCCGGGGGAATTTCAGGCGCGGAATGCCCATGGGCCACATCGCCGAGTTGTTCGCGTCAGCCAGCCCGAGGAACACTTCGCGCCCGCTTTTGAACGTCAGCAGCAAACGCGGCAGGCTCGGGTTGTCGACCAGTTTGCCGGCCTTCTCCAGGGCCTTGCGCAATGGCGCTTCGAACTTGCGGCAGAAGGTCGAGAGCTCCTTGCCGTCGTTGGTGTCGACCACTTCCAGCCACAGGCTGCCGCATGGCGCAAACCCGGCCATGTGTTCGAGGATTATGCTGATGCGGTCGGTTTCGGGAAGCTGGACAAACACGCCACGGGCCCACTGCCGGGGGAAAATCAGCTCGCGGAACTTCAGGCTGTTCATCAGCCGTTCCGCGCCGTCGGCCTCGGTGCAGATGAATTCGGCACAGGCGGCGTCGGTCTTGGCCTTGGCGTAGCCGGACACCTCAAGGCGAGCGGCGTGCTCGCTGAGTTCCGAGCAGACCTCGCTTTCGAAGCCGGGGCGGCAATGCATGAAAAGGGTGTTCACGGGACGGTCTCCTCGCGCGCCACGAATCAGGTCGCGGCGCAAGCTGTACATGAGGATTAACCTCAATGACTCGAAAGCGGCGCATGATAGCCGAATCAGGAACCACTGGCTCAGCCGGCGGGTCCAGTACTACTCAACGATCATTTAAAGGCGCCGCCCAGAGCGCCGAAGCAAGACCCGTTTTACCGTCGATCGCCCGTCCGCGCGTACTGCACGGACCGTCAAGGAGTCAGTCATGCCCTCCCTCGATAGCCTGAAAAGCCTCAAAACCCTCGAAGTCAGCAACAAGACCTACCACTACTTCAGCCTCCCGGATGCCGCGCGCACGCTGGGCGATCTCGACAAACTGCCGATGTCGCTCAAGGTGCTGCTGGAAAACCTGCTGCGCTGGGAAGACAACCACACGGTGACCGGCGACGACCTCAAGGCCCTCGCCGACTGGCTGACCGAGCGCAAATCCCATCGGGAAATCCAGTACCGCCCCGCCCGCGTGCTGATGCAGGATTTCACCGGCGTGCCGGCCGTGGTTGACCTCGCCGCCATGCGCGCGGCCGTGGCCAAGGCCGGTGGCGATCCGCAGCGCATCAACCCACTGTCGCCGGTGGATCTGGTCATCGACCACTCGGTCATGGTTGACCGCTTCGGCGACGACAAGGCCTTCGGCGAGAACGTCGACATCGAGATGCAGCGCAACGGCGAGCGCTATGCGTTCCTGCGCTGGGGCCAGAATGCGTTCGATAACTTCAGCGTGGTGCCGCCGGGCACCGGGATCTGCCACCAGGTTAACCTGGAATACCTTGGCCGCACCGTGTGGACCAAGGAAGAAGACGGCCGCACCTACGCCTTCCCGGATACGCTGGTCGGTACCGACTCCCACACCACGATGATCAACGGCCTCGGCGTACTCGGCTGGGGCGTCGGCGGCATCGAAGCGGAAGCGGCCATGCTCGGCCAGCCGGTGTCGATGCTGATTCCGGAAGTCATCGGCTTCAAGCTCACCGGCAAACTGCGCGAAGGCATCACCGCCACTGACCTGGTGCTGACCGTGACGCAAATGCTGCGCAAGAAAGGCGTGGTCGGTAAGTTCGTCGAATTCTATGGCGATGGCCTGGCGGACCTGCCGCTGGCGGACCGGGCCACCATCGCCAACATGGCCCCGGAATACGGCGCGACGTGTGGGTTCTTCCCGGTCGACGACGTCACGCTGGATTACCTGCGCCTGTCGGGGCGTCCGGACGAAACGGTGCAATTGGTTGAGGCCTATTGCAAGGCCCAGGGCCTGTGGCGCCTGCCCGGTCAGGAACCGGCGTTCACCGATGCGCTGGAGCTGGACATGGGTTCCGTCGTGGCCAGCCTTGCGGGGCCAAAACGTCCGCAAGACCGCGTCGCCCTTCCCGATGTGTCCAAGGCCTTCAGCGACTTCCTGGGCCTGGCGGTCAGCCCGAGCAAACACGAAGAAGGCCGACTGGAAAGCGAAGGCGGCGGTGGTGTCGCGGTGGGCAATGCGGCACAGGTGGGCGAGGCTGAGTATGAATACAACGGCCAGACCTATCGCCTGAAAAACGGCGCGGTGGTCATCGCGGCCATCACGTCCTGCACCAACACCTCCAACCCCAGCGTGATGATGGCGGCAGGGCTGCTGGCGAAAAAAGCTGTGGAGAAAGGCCTACAGCGCAAACCGTGGGTGAAGAGTTCGCTGGCGCCGGGCTCGAAGGTCGTAACCGATTACTACAATGCCGCCGGCCTTACCCAGTACTTGGATAAGCTGGGCTTCGACCTGGTGGGTTACGGCTGCACCACCTGCATCGGCAACTCAGGGCCGCTTCCTGACCCGATCGAAAAGGCCATTCAGCAGTCGGACCTGACCGTCGCGTCGGTGCTCTCGGGCAACCGCAATTTCGAGGGCCGCGTGCACCCGCTGGTGAAAACCAACTGGCTGGCTTCACCGCCGCTGGTGGTCGCTTACGCCTTGGCCGGCACCGTGCGCACCGACCTGAGCAGCGAACCCCTAGGCGAAGGCAGCGACGGCCAGCCGGTGTACCTGCGCGATATCTGGCCAACCCAGCAGGAAATCGCCGACGCGGTCTTGAACGTCAGCACCGGCATGTTCCACAAGGAATACGCCGAGGTCTTCGCCGGTGACGCGCAGTGGCAGGCCATTCAGGTGCCCGAGGCGGCGACCTACGTCTGGCAGCCGGACTCGACCTACATTCAGCACCCGCCGTTTTTCGAGGACGTCGCCGGGCCATTGCCGGTCATCGCCGACGTGCAGCAGGCTCGCGTGCTGGCGGTGCTGGGCGACTCGGTGACCACTGACCACATTTCCCCCGCCGGCAACATTAAGCTCGACAGCCCGGCCGGGCGTTATCTGCGCAGCAAGGGCGTGGAATATAAGGATTTCAACTCCTACGGCTCGCGGCGCGGCAACCATGAAGTGATGATGCGCGGCACCTTTGCCAACATCCGCATTCGCAACGAAATGCTCGGCGGCGAAGAAGGCGGCTATACGCTGCACGTGCCCACCGACGAGAAGCTGCCGATCTATGACGCGGCCATGCGTTATCAGGACGAAGGCACGCCGCTGGTGGTCATTGCCGGTCAGGAATACGGCACGGGCTCCAGTCGCGACTGGGCGGCGAAAGGCACGAATCTGCTGGGCGTCAAGGCAGTCATCGCCGAGAGTTTCGAGCGCATTCACCGGTCCAATCTGGTCGGCATGGGTGTCCTGCCGCTGCAGTTCAAGGCAGGCGAAAGCCGCAAAACCCTGGGCCTGACCGGCAAGGAAGTGCTGAACATCACCGGGCTCACCGGCGCCACGCTGCAACCGGGCATGAGCTTGGCGGTGCAGATCACCCGGGAGGACGGGCAGCAGGAAACCATCAACGTGCTGTGCCGGATCGATACCCTGAATGAAGTGGAGTACTTCAAGGCGGGAGGGATTCTGCATTACGTGTTGCGGCAGCTGATTGCGTCCTGAGCCTCATCCCGGCTGAAGCCGGTCTCGCTGTCAGTGGGACTGGCTTTAGCCGGGAAGGCGTCAGATGCCACAACGCAATATCAATGGTGCTCAAACCGGCCTCTTCCCGGCTGAAGCCGGTCCTACGGGCACATCGCGTGCTGTTAGTGGGACCGGCTTTAGCCGGGAAGGCGTCGTCTGCCTCACCGCAAATTGCCAGCGTCTAACCCAAATCCCTTGTTATCAGAAACGCCCTACACGACCTTCGCCCTGCATCCACGAAACAATCGGACCAGCTCCCCGTTGATCCGACATACACACGCGTTTAATCAACGTTAAAATCGCCAGCCTATTCCGACGCTCAAGGACGACTTCATGTCGGTGCAACGCTGGACTTCCCTCCTTCTGCTCTCTCTCGGCTACTGCCTGGCGCTGCTTTACGGCCAGCTCAGCGTTCCCGTGGTCATCACGTTCGGACTGCTGATCATGGCCGGCATCTGCGTCAGCCATTTCCAGCACCGCGCCGTGCGCCTGTTCGGTCATGCCCTGTTCATCGCCATCGCAGCAGGGCTGGCCAGTCACTGGCTCCCCGGTTTCCTCAGCGCAAGGGCGATTGCCGGCGTGCGCCTCAGCCCCGAGGCCGCGCCGTATTCGATGTACCTGAATCTCGACAAGCCCCTTATCGGCTTCTGGATCGCCATCGCCTGCCGCTGGGTGTTTATCGCGTTCAGTCCCCGACGCTGGCTGGGCGTCACCAGCATCGCCTTGCCCGTCACCGCAGCTGCGTGTTTATCAACGGCGCTGCTGCTGGGCCTCGTCGGCTGGTCGCCCAAGTGGCCCGAGCAAACAGGCATCTGGGCGCTGAACAACCTGCTGTTGGTCGCGCTGACCGAGGAACTGCTCTTTCGCGGTTACCTGCAAGGCAGCCTGAAAAGATGGCTGCAACACTTGCCCTGCCACGACGCCCTGGCCATCGGGACAGCCTCGCTGCTGTTCGGTCTTGCGCACATCGGTGCTGGCTGGGAGTGGGCGATTCTGGCGGGCCTCGCAGGTGTGGGTTATGGCGTTGCCTATCGACTGGGCGGCCTGCCCGCCGCCGTGCTCACCCACTTCGGCCTGAACCTGCTGCATTTCAGCCTGTTCACCTATCCGATGTTCGATCGCTGAAGAACCCCGGTGACACTCCGTTTATGACGCAGTTCACAAAAGCTTAATTTTTTTCGCTTCGGGCCGATAACCCTTCACAGCCTTCCTGGATCGAATAGCTCATGCGAAATAACCAGCCCATCACTCAACGCGAACGGACCTTCCCGGCGCAGCAACGGTTGATCTCCACCACCGATGCGCGCGGCGTCATCACCTATTGCAACGACGCCTTCATTGAAATCAGCGGTTTTTCCCAAGATGAATTGATCAAATCGCCGCACAACACCGTGCGCCATCCGGACGTGCCGACGGCGGTATTCGAACACATGTGGGCCACCCTCAAGCAGGGCCAGCCGTGGATGGGGATCGTCAAGAACCGCTGCAAGAACGGCGACCATTATTGGGTCAACGCTTACGTCACGCCGGTCTTCGAGAACAAACAGGTTGTGGGCTTCGAGTCCGTGCGCATCAAGCCCACCGCTGAACAGGTGCGTCGGGCCGAAGCGCTCTATCAACGCTTGAACAGCGGCAAAAGTGCGGTGCCAAGTCGTGATAAGTGGCTGCCGATGTTGCAGGACTGGCTGCCGTTCATCCTGGTGAGCCAGGTGAGTTTTTTGATTGGCGTGTGGCTGAATTCCCATTGGGGCTTCCTGCTCGCCGCCGCAGTGTCCGTACCGCTGGGGCTGCTGGGGTTGAGCTGGCAACAGCGTGGCCTCAAGCGTCTGCTGCGCCTGGCCGAGCAAACCACCTCCGACCCGTTGATCGCGCAGATGTACACCGACAGTCGCGGCGCACAGGCGCGGCTGGAGATGTCGATCCTCAGCCAGGAAGCGCGTCTCAAGACCTGCCTCACCCGCCTGCAGGACACCGCCGAACACCTCAACGACCAGGCCCGTCAGTCCGACACCCTCGCGCAGGCCAGCTCCACCGGCTTGGAACGTCAGCGCGTCGAAACCGAACAGGTCGCCACCGCCGTCAACCAGATGGCCGCGACCACCCAGGAAGTGGCCAATCACGTGCAGCGCACCGCTGACGCCACGCAACAGGCCAACGAACTGACCCGTCGCGGCCGCGAGATCGCCAGCGACACCCGCGAAGCCATCCAGCGTCTCTCGGCTTCGGTGGGCGAAACCGGCCTGACCGTGACCCAGCTCGCGAAAGACAGCGACGAGATCGGTGGCGTTGTCGATGTCATCAAAGGGATCGCCGACCAGACCAACCTGCTGGCGTTGAACGCGGCCATCGAAGCCGCCCGCGCGGGCGAAATGGGTCGCGGCTTTGCTGTCGTCGCCGATGAAGTCCGCCAACTGGCGCAACGCACCACCGAGTCGACCGGCCAGATCCATGCCCTCATCGCCCAGCTGCAACAGACGGCTACCAACGCGGTTCAGACCATGAACACAGGCCGGCGCCAGGCCGAAGAAGGCGTCGAGCAGGTCATGGAAGCCGACAGGGCGTTGGTAGGTATCAGCGACGCAGTGGCCAACATCACCGACATGACCACGCAGATCGCCGCCGCCACCGAAGAGCAAAGCTCGGTGGCAGAAGAGGTCAGCCGCAATATCAGCACCATCGCGCACCTGGCGGACCAGACCTCTGACGAAGCCCGTCGCTCTGCCACGCTCAGTGCCGAACTGACCCAAACTGCTCACACGCAATACTCCTTAGTGGAACGCTTTAACCGCTGAGTGTCAGTGGGTTATGCGAAGGCCCCGGCAGATTGTCTGCCGGGGCCTTTTTGTTTGTGTTGGGGTTTAAGTAGGGCATTTCTGAAAATCATTTGGGGAAGCTTTTTTTGGTTTGGAGCAGGGGTTTGGCTGTTGACAGGATTTGTAGAACTCTATTAGTTGATTGTTGAAAGACGATAAATAGTTACCACCTCGGGTGGAGTATTTGTTGATCTGGACAATCAATTTAATGCGCACTCTTTCTGCGGATGAAAGTGGAGGGGTGTGCTTGATGGAGAAACTTATGAATGAGCAATTTCCTTTCAGCGCCCCGCTGGTCACCAAAGCGAGCCCTATCGACGGCCTCTTACAAATCGTGGATTTAACTCAACCCATCCCCGTTGAAATCATCATTTGGAATGGAGCGCGTCCAGGCTATATTGTTCAACTACGACTTGATGGAGATCCGATTGGAGTCCCGATGGTCGTAGGCGAACAGCAGCCTGGAGAAATGGTACAACTTGAGCTAAGTCAACATCTGCTATGTGAAAGTCGCAGTTATTCCCTCAGCTATCAGGCTACAAATAATATCAATGGCGTGACTCGCGAATCTCCTGCAGCAGCGCTAAAGGTCGACCGCACCAAACCCGGCGCCACCCTCCTCGCTCCCCTCATCTTCCCCACCGCCACCTTCGGCGATCAACTCATTGGCCTGCTCCCTGGCTACGCCGGCATGGAACCGGGCGATGTCATCCAGACATTACTCAACGGCGTCGAAGGCCCCGCCCATCAGGTCGAGACGGATGAGCTCACCCTCCGGCCCGTCGAAATCGCTTTCAGCCGCGCAGACCTGCTAACCCATGCAGCCGAAACCGTGTCCATCGAGTACGTCGTCACCGACCGGGCCGGGAATGCATCCATCACCAGCCTGCCGACCCTGGTTTCACTTAAATTGTAACCAGCTTTCCCGCTATTCAACTGAATACCAAAAGTAACCACCTCCACGCTAATGCGTGGAGGTTTTGTCAACAAAATCGCCAGCGAAAAATAATTTAAATTATTTTTTGGCATCTCGATTCCACAGAACCTACATCTCCGTAGGAAGCGTCTGATGGACTATCAAAATTTTATAGACTACGCGCGATACATAATTATTTAAATCGCTCAAAAACACCGTGAAAAGCGCCGAATTCACATATCAAAAATATATTCAACCACGAATTTTTTTCGGAGAAGCCATGCAATCCCATGCACTTCGCTTGTTTGACAGTCCTATTTTTCGAATCGATCATAGGCATGTGCAGCGCCGCAGTCCTACAAGCAAGCGCCAACACCCAATCCTGTAATCCTCGCACTAGCGATCTGATCAAGGAGTTCCAATGGAAGATGAAACGGATATCCAGCCGCCTCACTGTTCACAGCCCAATGAGTCCGATAACGATAACAAGGTAACACTGCCTAACCCGAGAACTACCCGCAGGAAGAAAGGCAAATCACCCGACAAGAGTTCCATCCCGCTCTACGAAGATCTGCAGGCAATACCGCCCGCGGGCAAGAGTGCGGCTGAACAGGCGTTGGTCTACGCCGGCCAGCTTCAGAATGCCCCGGGATTTCCCTGGCATCACGAGATGAAGCACCCGCCTCCGGCGCCGGTATTCGAAGCTCCTTTCATCACCGGTGCCGACCCCGAAGGCCCGACCGACGCACAGCTGCACGTGGGCATCTACATCAATATCCCGCGCTCGCCGAAGCTGTGGTTCGGGGATCACCTGAAGCTGCGCTGGGGCCACAACACCTTCTACACCACCATCGGCAAGGTAGAAGGCCGCAAAGGCCCTCGCCTGGTTCAGTACCTCAACAATGAAACCCTGGCGGACTACGAAAGCGGATGCGTCGAGGTGCGCTATGAAGTGGTACGGCGCGCCAAGCTCGTCGGCATTTCGGAAACGCTGACCGTCAACTTGCCGCGCCTGAGGAAGCGACGCGGCAAAGGCTCGCCTCCGGGCCGTCCACCGCGACGGCGCCGGATGCAGCCAAAACCCTAAGCCCACGTAAAAAAGCCCCGACTGCATCGCTGCAGCCGGGGCTTCAAAACCGCGTTTCAACTAGCTGACGCGCGCGTCAGAACGCCAGACGCACGCCCACGTTCGCACCCCAAGGCTGCTCGACATGCTCACCCTTCATGTAATCGAAATCAGCGTGCACCTGAAGTCGCTCGGAAAGCGACACCGAAACGCCGGCGCCCAGTTCCGCCCGGGAGCCAAACAGATCGTTGTCGAAACGCTGACCGTTCACGCTGACGTCATTACTGCGGGAGAACTCGTGGGCCCACGCCACCCGTGCGTACGGTTTGACAACGCCGCCGTCCTTCAGGGCGAAGCTGCGTCCCACGGTACTGCCGACTTTACCCAGCACCGACTGCGTCTGGGTGGTTCTGGCCTGCATGCCGTTGTCCAGCGTGTAACTGCTGCCATCGATCCAGACGCTGGACACCTGCGCAAAAGGCTCCACGAAATACTCATCGGCCAGCTTTATATGCTTACCGACTTCCAGCGACCCGCCCAACGCCTTGCCGCTGTAGTCGCCCTTGGCCTTGGTGCCATCGCTCATCGCTACTTTGGACTCGTTATGGAACTGGTTGAGTTTCAGCACGCCGTCCAGGTAATAACCGCCCTCCGACAACCACGTGCCATACGCGCCCATGTAGTAGCTGTCGACCTGGCCCGAAGTGCCTCGGCCGATGTCCAGATCCGACTTGCTGTAACCCCCCATCAAACCGAGCAACAGCTGACCGTTGCCCACCGGCACCGGCGCATCCGCACCGAAAGACAGCCCCTGCTGCTTCTGGCTGTAGTCAACGCCGGAATCCAGCGCCGCATTGAAGCGACTGCCATACGTCCGCATCCAGCCGCCGCCCTGCTCCTGGCCACGCACTTCACCCATGCGACTGCGCAACGTCGTCAACTCGCTGTTCCACACTGTCGGTGCTGTGTTGAACAACGCCAGCGCACTTTTCGTGGACGGGCTGATCTCCTTGCCGGACCGGACGATGAACCAGTCCGTCCCCTGTCGCTCAAGCTCGTAGGAATACACCCCAAGATCCGCCCGACCGCCCACCAGCCCGAACTCGGCATCCCCGCTTTCGGTGTGGACCACCCGCAGCGGGTCGAACTCGGCAGGTACTGCCTCGATGCCGGTGTTCTGAATACGCAGACGATGCCTGCCCGAGGCTTCCCCATTCACGCTGAGCAAATCACCGGTGCCGTCGTCCAGGTTGATACGCATATCGAACAGCCCAGAGCCGGACAGCTTGCCCAGCGAAAGCGAATGAAAGCCGTCTCCGGTGAAACCAACGCTGCCGCCGTCCATCGCAAGCGAGTTAACGCTGTTATCAGCCGCAAGCTGCCAGCGGCCACTGGAATCGATGGTCACTGCATTGCCATTGACGATATTCCCGTTCAACTGCCCGTGATTGCGCAGTACCACATTGAGGGTGCTTGTGTCGTCGGCGACGAAATCACCGGAGAGGGTGCTGTTGATCACTTTGACGTTCGCGGTGCTTTCTGACTGGACACTAATGAGTAATCCCGAATCTGACTCAAGGCTGGATCCATCGCGAATTATTATGTCCGCTGTCGTTTGTTGAGCCCTGCTGGAAAGCCTATCAACCACTACCGCGGCCCCAGTCCCAGCGCTTATTGAGGAATTAGTAATATCCAGACGGTTTTCCTGCGTGGTTATGTTAGATGCACCGTTAACTATGTAGATGCCGTTAACTTCACCAATGATGCTGCTGTTATCCGTAACATGTGCGACACCGCCGCTAAGACGCATACCTCCGGCCTTAGGCGCACCATCAGTACTCACGCCCTTTACTACTGAATTGGCGAGCCAAATCTCCCCGGTTGCGCCGACACCCAGTCCGTAAAAACTCCCAGTGATAGAGCTATTATTAACATGAGCTTGAGAGCGCGTGATCAGATCGGTTTCAGTAAGCAAAAGTTGTAAACCCAGCCCTTGTGCATTCTCAACCGTTGTGCCGTCTAGTTTCAGGTCTCCAGAGCTTACAGCAATCCCGTTCTTGACTAATCCAGCATGAACATTAACCTCCGAATGACTCATAGCGATGGAGTTAACGACTCCGCCTTCCAAGACATTTAATACCCCACCGTTCGTCACCAAATAACTCTGAGAGGGCGCCGAAGAACCCACGTTAACAATAGTGTCGTCGACTGGCACGAAGGATTCGTCGGATTTCTTGGGCTTTGGGAGGTCATAACTTTCGACATCCGCGAATTTGGTGAGCTCAAGCGCCTTAGGCAAATAACTAACTTGTTCAGCCCAAAGCGCTGGCGAAATCACGCCCATCGCCAACGCTAAAATATTTGGCTTAGCTCCCAATAGCAAAACTTCCCTGAGTGACGACACATCGCCTCCGATATCTGTACATGGAAAGCGACGAGTATGGGCGCGCTACCGACAACTAGGGAAATTGGCCAAAAAATATTGAGTAGGAAATATCCGAAAAGTACGAAGTCCGCGGACTACATCCCCGGCTCTGAAACGCTAGCAAAACCGAAGATTCGCGACCTGAAAAGCGCATGACTTTATTACGACATACAAATATTCATCTTACACCGGCCTGGCTTTCCTACAAAAACGAGGTTTTTGCTTGGTTGACAGGCCCGAGAAAAAGCTATTATTTAAATCAGGAATTGGCACTCCACCACTTCATAAAGATCCTGTCGGACGCACCCCAGTCCGAACAAAAAAAACGAACTCAAGGAATCAACATGTCCAACATTAAAACAGCACCGACCATCATCCACCCTCGTACCAGTCGAGAGCCGCTGCCATTAAAAGCACCCGACGTCGCAGTAGCATTTCACGACGCCGACAATCTCGGGTTGATTCCCGTGACGAACCTGAATGCGCCTGTAATTGTCGACCTCGAAGTGTGGGAGGCCGCCGAACCAGGATATACCTATCAATTAACATGGAACGGAACTCCGTCCGGACCGGAAAAGGTCATTCAGGCAAGTGAGAAACCGGGCGATCCCCTTACCCTCGAGATACCCGTCGACTTTCTCAAAGAGGGCGTCCATCGACTGACGTACCGGACCTACAGTCCTGCAGCCGACTCAGAAAATTTTTCCGACGAGTTTCCGATAGTTATCGACCGTACAGCTCCTGGCATGCCTCAGCTCGCCGCGATCCAGTTCCCTGTGGAAGTTCAGAATGGCCTGACGGCCGTTGAGTTGACCCAGTTGGGCAATAAGCTTGAGGTTCAGGTTGCTGGGTACACTGGCATGGCGAAGCATGACGTCATCCATACGTACTGGGGTGAGGTCGCCGGTCCGATAGCTGTCGTAGACCAAAATGACATGGGCCTCAACAAAGTTGTGTTCGACTTCGAGCGGGACTTTCTTGAATCAATTACATCCGGAAGCCACGATGTAATTTATCGGGTCGTAGACAGGGCGGGCAACATTTCTGAGGAGTCGCTTGCGGTAAACGTGTTGCTGTTGCTTGAGGAGATTCCGGAAAACTACCCTGCCCCTCTACTTGACCCTGGTATCGGATCATTGATCGACTACATGGAAGCCAAACCCGGAGTACAAGTTGATATTCCACATTACCCAGGGGCGGCAGCGTTTGATCAAATTACACTGCACTGGGGTGAGGATTATCCGATGCTTCCGGTCCAAATCCCCCCCGGCAACGAAAGCGAAGATATTGTGCTTTCCCTAAAGGTTCCTTACGAAACCTTAGCGGTGGCGCCGATAGGCAATGTTTCGATCAGCTACACCGTCACTCGACAAAATCAATTAAATGGTACTTCTCTGCCTACTGCCGTAGACGTGTATCTGACCTTGCCAGTACCTGAACCCTCAGAGGCGCCAATTATTCAGGGGACCAGCCTTGCAAGTCCAAACAAGGACGATAATTTCATTGATGAGGAAGATTACGAATACAACAGCAGGGCGATCATCCGCTGGACCGATTCACTCAAAGTGAATGATGACATCCATCTTTTTTGGGGAGATCAGCAGCGACTGCAATGGTACCAAATTAAAGAAGAAGATCTGATTGCGGCCTCGGATCTCGTCATCCCAGTTGCCAACTCGATTATGAAAGCGCAGGGCACCGGAGCCGAAATCCCGGTCCGCTACGCCGTAGCTCGACAGGGCAACCCTAATTTGACCCTGTCCCCAAATCAGCGGGTTACCGTCCGTTCAAAAGAAAATCTTCCAGGTGGTCCCGAAGGCATCGAAGGCCCGACATTTAAGTTGAACCCGGCTGGCTATATCTCTCAGAGCGTAGCGCCTGACGGTACTGATGGGTACGTTATGCCTTACGCTAATATCGCAGAGAATCAAAAATTGTTTTTTACCTTCAGAGGTTTTGATAGAGAAAACAATCCGATCGATTCCGCCACCTACACCGCAAGTCGTGAGCTCGATGATCAAGACATTCTAAACGGGTACAGCTTTCGAGTTCCGTACAATATCTTGAGAACCATTTGCCGCGGATTTTGTGAAGCCTATATCAGGGTTGATCCAGCCCCCGATAGTAACCAAAGCTCAGTAACATCTAAGATCACTCGCGTACCTGTCGAGATGCGCGAGTCAAACGAAGCAGTCTGTTCCATTAACTAATCGAATTGGCGGACAGGACCGGTTCAACCGGACCTGTCTGCCTATCATCAAGAGGTAATATCAATGACATCGCAGCAACTCACCCGTGCAACCGCTCCCATTCTGCTAGCGCTGCCAACTATTCCAGCAGCGCTTGCGGGAGGATTAATCCCTAACGATGCGTTGAGCGCGCCGATTATTGTCAACTTTCCGGTTTGGCAGGCAGCTGAGCCGCAATACACTTATCAGCTTGTATTTGATGGGGAGCGCGTCTTGCCAGAAAAGGAAATTCTACCGACTGACAAGCCCGGCGACTTGCTGACCGTACACATCCCTGTTTCGCTTCTCTCAGAGGGCACTCACGCCGTCTCTTACCGAGTCTATAGCCCGTTCAGCGATTCAGAAGTTTTCTCCGGCACAACCCCAATCCAAATCGACCGAACCGCCCCAGGCGCACCGCAACTCGGCCCCATCATTTTCCCCGACGTCATCCAGAACGGCCTCACCTCCTCCGAACTGGAAGGCCTCAATAACGTCCTTCCCGGCAAGATCGCGGGCTACAGCGGCATGGCCGCAGGGGACGAAATCCGCACCTATTGGGGTCCGATGGAAGGTCCGATGACCGTCGTTGATGCCAACGACATGGGCCTGAACCGGGTGATGGTGGACTTCACGCGTCCGTTCATGGAACTGTCGGACTGCCAGACTTCCGCGGTCACCTACACCGTGACCGACCGTGCGGGCAATGTGTCGATGGTCTCTGATCCGGTGATGATCCAGCTCGACCTGGGCATGCGCCGACCTCTGCCGGCACCGGTGATCCGCGAAGCCAAGGGTCAGGTTCTGGACCCAGCCGATGCGGCGAATGGCGCCACCTTGGTGATCGATGCCACGGCTGATCTGCGCGAGGGCGAAACAGTCGCTGCTCAGTGGAACGGTCCGAAGGGCAACGATCGCCAGGAGAAGATCATTTCTGCCGCCGAAGCCGGTCAGGTGCTGGCCCTGGTGTTCCCTAACAGTGTAGTCACGGTCAATGACGGGCAAAACGTCGAGGTGTCATACACCGTGACACGCGGCAGCGGCATCGTGCAGGAGTCGGCCAAACTTGCGCTGAAGATCATGAGCGCCGCGCTGGAACTGCCCGCGCCAACCGTCGACACAGTCGGCCCGGACGGCATTCTGCGTCCTTCACTGATTACCGGCTGGGAAGCGATCGTGCGTGTCAGTTATCGCGGGATGGACCCTCGGGATCTGGTGCGAGTGCGATGGGTTGGTGCACGTACGTTTGAAACCATGATGATGAATGTCGGTGGCATGACGGAACTGGTCTTTGGCGTGCCCAAAATGCTGATCGAGATGAGTATCGGCAGCACCGCGACGCTGACCTACATCGTGACGCGCAATGGCGTCGACATGGAGTCTGTGCCGCTTCAGCTGTCGGTGCGCGAGGGCATGATGTTCGACACATCGCCGGTTACCCTGGCCGGTAAAATTTACCTGCTGCCCGCCCACCCTGCGTTGCTCCCGACCTTTCCAACGGGCACCACCGTCCATCGCATCGCCAGCGGCGGTCGCCCTCCATATACCTATTCGACCAGCGATGCGAAGGTGGCCGTCGTGGCAGCTTCCGGCTGGACGTCGGTGCGCGGCAACGGCGTGGCAACCATCACGGTCACCGATTCAGCGGGCGAGCAGCAGAGTTACGACGTAACCGTCACCGGCGTCATCGAATGCCACGGCGTGGGCTCCGGCAACTACACCCAGATCTCCAACGCCGCCAACCGCATCGGCGCGCGCGTCCCGAGCATCCACGAGTTGATCGAGATCTATAACGCCTACGGCAACCGCTGGCCGATGGGCAACGCCAACTATTGGTCCTCCACCGTCGCCAAGAACGTGTTCGGCGCAAAGTGGTATTACGTGAAGAACCTCAACACCGGCAAGGACTACAAACTGCTCCACATCAACTCCAGCCTGGGCGTTGCTATTCGCTAATTCGCTAATCCGCTGATTCGCGAATCAGCCACTCACGCGCGCCAGCACGCTTCAGACATCCAAGCAGCACCCCTTTCAAAGACGTCGTCGCCACCCGACGGCGTCTTACACGCGCAGCGCCCACCCCGCCCTTAAAATCCACTCAAGGAAACCTCAGAAAAATGCCCGCAAAACCTCCTCTTCAACGCCCGCAGGCACCGGCGGCGCGCGGCACGTTCAGCGCCACGGTCAACGGCCACCCCTTCATTACCCACCGCCTAAGCGCCATGGCGTGCCTGCGCCCGGGTCGGTCGGATCCGCTCACCTGCCGCATCTGGAAGATCCTCGCCACCGGCACGGTACGCCGGCACCGCACCATGATCGGCCTGTTCATCGACCAGACAATGCAAACCGGCAGCTACAACTTGCTGCGCAACGAACAGATCACCGTTATCTATCACCTCACCCCCACGCGGATGGCGAAGATTTATCACTCCCGCGATCTGCAGCAAGGCAACCTGACGCTACTGGGCTGCGATGCCACTTCAGGACGGCTGCACGGCAACTTCGAGTTTGCGGTCCCGACCAAGGACTTTCACGTGACCGACGGCCTGTTCGACCTGGTCTGTGACCTGAACGCCGAGGAACATCCCGCTATCCGATCAGCCGGCGCGCCATAAGCCCGGCGATTTCCTGCATGCACGCCTCGACACTGAGGCCCGATGATTTCAGCGGTTTGAGGTCATGGTTGGCCGTCGGCACCCAATGCACCTCGATAGCTTTCGACAGCTCGTACGCTTCAACCGCCTCTCGGTTGCCCAACGCATCGCGTTCGCCCTGCACGATCAGCGTCGGCGTCCGCAGTCCCGCCAGGTGCGCGACCCGCGGTTTCTCGGGTTTTCCCGCCGCGTAGAACGGATAGCCCAGACAGAACAACCCATCGGCTTCCACGTCGTCAGCGATGACGCTGGCCATGCGTCCGCCCATGGATTTGCCGCCGATCGCCATTCGCCCGCTCACACCCCCACGCACGGCGGCGTACACCCCATGCCAGCACTCCAGCAACTTCGGTTGGGGATTGGGCGGTCGTCTGCGCCCGTCGATTCGGCGCTGGGCCATGTAGGGGAATTCAAAACGCAGCACGCCAACACCCAAGGCCGCCAGGCGCGTGGCGATGTCGTTCATGAAGTCGCTGTCCATCGGGGCGCCCGCGCCGTGGGCGAGAATCAGCGTCGATGGCGCGTCCGCAGCCTGGCCGGTCGGCGCATCCCAGATCCAGCCGTGTTCTTGCGCCAACTGGGCGCAGTGATCCGCCGTTCGCTTCGCCGCGTGTTGTTTGCTCATGCAGGTCTCTTTTACCAAAACATCGACCACCCGCCGACTGAGGCGAGCACCACGGCCGGCATTATGCAGCAACGTCGGCGTGCCATGACCCTGCCCGCCGTTTGCCCTGCTCCGACAGCAAGGGTTCAGCTCCCGGGCGTTAGTCTGGCCCGGCACTTCGGCAACGAGCACCGAATCCTGAGCGCCCCAACCTGCACACAACCGGGCGGTTTCATCGACGGAATATGCTTTTTGTCCGCTCCGGACGATCACCCGTGACGATCGCCGGCCTTTCTGCCAGCTCGGGCCAAATATTTTTTGGGCAGATAAAAGTGCCAATGTCAGCGGCTTTTTGTATACAACTTTGCAGTCGAAATGCTCTCTCGATGCACAGGAGCGGCAGGCAGAGAAGCGTTTCAGCTATCTCCGGAAATGGTTGATCGCCGCGTCCCGCCAAGGACGCGGCAACTTTCCGTCGAGCGCGGCCAAGTGTCGCAGGCGCTGTTCCAAAGCCTTCCCTCCGCGATCATTCGCGTCTAAGCTGTGTCCGCACAGTGGACCGGCGACAGCTAGCCACAGGCCCAGCAACAAGATTGTGCCCGGCAACGCAGCCCTCTTGCAGACAAGCAGCCTCAGCGCTGTTTTCACCCGCAGGGTTGTATCCAATCCCTCCCACTCACGCGCGCGATCCAGCTCGACCTGTCTTCCTTCCCTCAGGCCACTCAGCCAGAACCCAATTGCGCTTCGGCAAACGGGCCTCTGCGTGCACCGCGTCCCTCGCTTCCGTCGATCCCCAGCCACGCCACTGCGTGATGGGGTACGCGCGATCGAAGGTGCGGCTGTGACCACACTAATAAAATACACACCGTGGAACCTGACATGAGCACAGCACCCAGCCCGACTGCTTATAACTACAAGGTCGTCCGCCAGTTCGCCATCATGACGGTGGTCTGGGGCATCATCGGCATGGGCCTGGGCGTCTTCATCGCCGCCCAGCTCGTGTGGCCTGACCTGAATTTCGGTTTGCCGTGGACCACATTCGGTCGACTGCGCCCCCTCCATACCAACCTGGTGATTTTCGCGTTCGGCGGCTGTGCCCTTTTTGGCACCTCCTATTACGTCGTCCAGCGCACCTGTCAGGCGCGGTTGATCTCCGACGGCCTGGCGGCCTTTCATTTCTGGGGCTGGCAGGCGGTGATCATCGGCGCCATCGTCACCCTGCCGATGGGTTACACCACCACCAAGGAATACGCCGAGCTCGAATGGCCGATCGCTATCCTGCTGGCGATTGTCTGGATCGCCTACGGGGCGGTGTTCTTCGGCACCATCGTCAAGCGCAAGACCCGACACATTTATGTCGCCAACTGGTTCTACGGCGCGTTCATCGTGGTGACGGCAATGCTGCACATCGTCAACCACATCTCGCTGCCGGTGAGCCTGTTCAAGTCGTACTCGGCCTATGCCGGCGCCACCGACGCCATGATCCAGTGGTGGTACGGGCACAACGCCGTGGGCTTTTTCCTTACCACCGGCTTTCTCGGGATGATGTATTACTTCGTGCCGAAACAGGCCGAACGCCCGATCTATTCCTATCGTCTGTCCATCGTGCATTTCTGGGCGCTGATCACCCTGTACATCTGGGCCGGCCCGCACCATCTGCACTACACCGCCCTGCCCGACTGGGCGCAATCACTGGGCATGGTGATGTCGATCATCCTGCTCGTGCCAAGCTGGGGCGGCATGATCAACGGCATGATGACCCTCTCGGGCGCGTGGCATAAATTGCGCACCGATCCGATTCTGCGGTTCCTCGTGCTGTCGCTGGCGTTCTACGGGATGTCGACGTTCGAGGGGCCAATGATGGCGATCAAGACCGTCAACTCGCTCTCCCACTACACCGACTGGACCATCGGCCACGTTCACGCTGGCGCGCTGGGTTGGGTGGCGATGATCTCCATCGGCGCCGTCTACCACATGATCCCGAAACTCTACGGCCGGGCGCAGATGCACAGCGTCGCGCTGATCAACACGCACTTCTGGCTCGCCACGGTCGGCACCGTCCTCTATATCGCCGCGATGTGGGTCAACGGCATCACCCAGGGCCTGATGTGGCGCGCCATCAACGACGACGGCACCCTCACCTACTCGTTTGTCGAAGCCCTGCAGGCCAGTCATCCGGGGTATATCGTCCGCGCATTGGGCGGAGGGATTTTCGCCAGCGGCATGCTGTTCATGGCCTACAACGTGTTCCGCACCATTCGTGCAGCGAACACGGAAGAAGCGGAAGCCGCCGCACAGATTGCCGTCGTGGGGGCTCACTGATGATCAAGCACGAAGCACTGGAAAAAAACATCGGCCTGCTGTCGATCTTCATGGTCATCGCGGTCGCGGTCGGCGGGCTGACCCAGATCGTTCCGCTGTTCTTTCAGGACGTCACCACCCTGCCCGTCGAAGGCATGAAGCCGCGCCCGGCGCTGGAACTCGAAGGCCGCGACGTCTATATCGCCAACGGCTGCGTCGGTTGCCATTCGCAGATGATCCGGCCGTTCCGCGCCGAAACCGAACGCTACGGGCACTACTCGGTGGCCGGTGAAAGCGTCTGGGATCACCCATTTCTCTGGGGTTCCAAACGCACCGGGCCGGACCTGGCCCGGGTCGGCGGTCGCTACTCGGACGACTGGCACCGCGCCCATTTAAACAATCCGCGGGACCTGGTGCCGGAGTCGATCATGCCGGCCTACCCCTTCCTGGCGGACACCTGGATCGACGGCACGCTGACCGGCAAGAAGATGGAAGTGCTGCGCAGCCTGGGCGTGCCCTACACCGATGCCGACATCGCCGGCGCAGCCGACGCGGTGAAGGGCAAGACCGAAATGGATGCGCTGGTGGCCTACCTTCAGGGCCTGGGTACCCTCATCAAGAGCAAACGGTGATCGCCATGGACATGGGAACAATACGAGGCCTGGGCACCGTCGTCGTGATGGTGGCCTTCATTGGTCTGGCGCTGTGGGTGTACAGCCCGCGGCGCAAAGCGGAATTCGACGATGCGACGTTGCTGCCGTTTGCCGACGATCCGGAGGCGATTGCGCAGGTCATGCAGGCTCAAGACCAGAGCAAAGCCCACGCCCCGGCAACACCCGAAAGGAGCCAGAAACCATGAGCGCCTTCTGGAGCATTTACGTCACGGTGCTGACGCTGGGCACGATCTTCGCGATGGGCTGGCTGCTGATCGCCACGCGCAGGGGCCAGCGCGCCGACACCACCGATGAAACCGTCGGCCATGCGTTCGATGGCATCGAGGAATACGACAACCCGCTGCCCAAGTGGTGGTTCTGGTTGTTCATCGGCACTATTATTTTCGCCCTGGGCTACCTCGCGTTCTACCCTGGGCTGGGCAACTGGGCGGGGCTGCTGCCGGGTTACGACTACGCCGACAACGACAAAAAAATCCCGTTTTCCGACGGCACAACCGGCTGGACCGGCGTGCACGAATGGGAGAAGGAGATGGCGCAATCCGAGGCGCGCTTCGGGCCGATATTCGCAAAATTCGCGGCGATGCCGATCGAGGAAGTGGCCAAAGACCCACAAGCGCTGAAGATGGGCGGTCGGCTGTTCGCGTCGAACTGCTCGGTTTGCCACGGCTCCGACGCCAAAGGCGCCTATGGCTTCCCCAACCTCACCGACGCTGACTGGCGCTGGGGTGGCGATCCGCAGAGCATCAAAACCACCATCATGAACGGCCGTCATGCGGTCATGCCGGCGTGGGGTGCGGTGATTGGCGATCAAGGCGTGCGCGACGTGTCGGCTTACGTGCTGACCCAGCTGTATAGCCGCACCCTGCCCGCCGACGCGAACGCCGACCCGGCGGCGGGCCAGAAAATCTACGCCACCACCTGCGTCGCCTGCCACGGTCCGCAGGGCAAAGGCGTTGCCGCATTGGGCGCGCCAGACCTGACCCACCCCGGCGCGTTCATTTACGGCGCCAGCTTTGCCCAGTTGCAGCAGACCATCCAGTACGGTCGCCAGGGCCAGATGCCGGCACAGGCCTTGCTGCAGGGAAACGACCGGGTGCACCTGCTGGCGGCTTACGTGTATAGCCTGTCCCATGGGGACGAACCGGCGGCTAAGCCCGAGTGAAGGATATCGCCGTCGCACACGCTGATGATTCGGCCCGGAGGGCGCAGGACGCTGCCATGAGCAACCAGATTCCGCTGCACAACGTCACGCCGCCGACTGAAAAGGACGGCGACACCGTTGACCTGTATGCCTCGCGGGAGAAGATCTACACCCGCGCGTTCACCGGGGTGTTCCGCAATGTGCGCATGGGGGGCGGCGTTGTGCTGTTCCTGCTGTATTTCGGCACGGTCTGGCTTAACTGGGGCGCCCATCAGGCGGTGTGGTGGAACCTGCCGGAGCGCAAGTTCTACATCTTCGGCGCGACGTTCTGGCCCCAGGATTTCATTCTGCTGTCGGGCATCCTCATCGTCAGCGCGTTCGGGCTGTTCTTCATTACCGTGTTCGCCGGGCGCGTCTGGTGCGGTTACACCTGCCCGCAAAGCGTGTGGACGTGGGTGTTCATGTGGTGCGAAAAGGTCACCGAAGGCGACCGCCATCAGCGCATCAAACTCGACAAGGCGCCCATGAACGGCAACAAGTTCGCGCGCAAGTGTGCCAAGCACAGCCTCTGGCTGCTGATCGGCCTGGTGACCGGCCTGACCTTCGTCGGCTACTTCTCGCCCATCCGCCAACTGCTGGTGGATTTCTTCACCGGCCAGGCCGATGGCTGGTCGTATTTCTGGGTCGGCTTCTTTACCCTCGCCACCTACGCCAACGCCGGTTGGCTGCGCGAACAGGTGTGCATTTATATGTGCCCCTACGCGCGCTTTCAGAGCGTGATGTTCGACAAGGACACCCTGATCGTTTCCTACGACCCACGGCGCGGCGAGCCACGGGGTGCGCGTAAAAAGGAAACCGATTACCAGGCTGAAGGCCTGGGCGACTGCATCGATTGCACGATGTGCGTGCAGGTCTGCCCCACCGGCATCGACATCCGCGATGGCTTGCAGATTGAATGCATCGGCTGCGCGGCGTGCATCGACGCCTGCGACGGGATCATGGACAAGATGGACTACCCGCGCGGCTTGATCAGCTACACCACCGAGCACAACCTTTCCGGGCAAGTGACCCATACACTGCGGCCACGGTTGATCAGTTATGGCCTGGTGTTGCTGGCGATGATCGGCGTGCTGACCAGTGCGTTTTACATGCGCTCACTGGTGGGTTTCGACGTCAGCAAGGACCGCATGCTGTACCGGGAAAACGCCGAGGGCCGGATCGAAAACGTCTACAGCCTGAAGATCATGAACAAGGACCAGATCGACCACACGTATGTGCTCGACGCCACCGGGCTGCCGGACCTGAAGCTGCAAGGCCGCCGCGAGATCAAGGTGCCGGCTGGCGAGATCGTCAGCCTGCCGGTGGAGCTGTCGGTCGCGCCTGAGCAACTGCCGTCGGGCACCAACGAGGTCAGTTTCGTTCTCAGGGACATCGAGCAGGGCGACACCGAAGTCCACGCCAAGAGCCGTTTCATCGGCCCGTCCATTCGCTGAAAGAGGCCGGAAATGACCGCAGTCACCGCAGCAACACCTTGGCACCGGCATTTATGGCCGTGGATCATCATCGGCATCCTGACCTGCTCGGTGGCATTGACCCTGGCCATGGTCACCATCGCCGTCACCCACCCGGACAACCTCGTCACCGACAATTATTACGAGGCCGGGAAAGGCATCAACCGCTCCCTGGATCGCGAGTTGCTGGGTCAGTCCCTCAACCTGCAAGCCCGCGTGGGCTTGGATGAGCTGACCGGCGAAGTGGATGTGCAATTGAGCGGCGCCAGTCAGCCGGAAACCCTGGTGCTGAACCTGATCTCCCCGACCCAGCCGGACAAGGACCGCAAAATCGTGCTGGCGCGGAATCCTTCGCAGCCGGGGCGTTATGTCGGGCAGTTGAGCGACAGGGTCGAAGGCCGGCGTTTCGTCGAATTGCTGGGGGTGGAAAACGGCCAGACCTGGCGCCTGTTCGAGGAAGAACGGATCGTCCCCGGCCAGCCACTGACCCTGGGCGACGAGCCGATTCAGGGCGCGGGCAGGCATTGATGTGAAAGCCACCGACATACAAACCCTGCGGTCTTGCTACCACTGCACGTTGCCGGTCCCGCCGGGCGGGCGCTTCATCACGTCGGTGCTGGGCGAGGCGCGGGAGTTCTGCTGCCCCGGTTGTCAGGCCGTGGCCCACGCCATCGTCGCCGGCGGCCTGGAAAGCTATTACCTGCACCGCAGCGAAGCGTCGATCAATCCTCAGGTATTACCGACGCCTCTGGCCGACGAACAAGCCCTCCTTGATCGTCCCGACGTGCAGGCGCCCTTTGTCCGCCATGAGTCCCCCGCCGGGGAGGTGGCTGAAACGACGCTGATGATCGAGGGCATCACCTGCGCGGCCTGCGGCTGGCTGATCGAACGTCATCTGCGCGCGTTGCCCGCCGTGGGCGAAGCGCGGCTGAACCTGTCCAGTCATCGCCTGCACCTGCGATGGCATGACGTGGGGTTGCCCTTGAGCGAGGTGCTGGCCGAGCTGCGCAGCATCGGTTACGCCGGCCACCCTTATCAGGCGGACAAGGCGACCGAGCAGTTGGCCCGGGAAAACCGCCGCAGCCTCCGTCAACTGGGCGTCGCCGGGCTGCTGTGGTTTCAGGCGATGATGGCGACCATGGCGACCTGGCCCGAATTCAACATCGACCTCAGCCCGGAGATGCATACGATCCTGCGCTGGGTGGCGATGTTTCTGACGACGCCCATCGTGTTTTACAGCTGTGCGCCGTTCTTTAAAGGGGCGCTGCGCGACCTGCGCGCGTGCCATCTGACCATGGACGTTTCGGTGTCGCTGGCGATTGGCGCGGCGTACCTCGCGGGCCTCTGGACGGCGGTCACCGGCGTGGGCGAATTGTATTTCGACGCGGTCGGCATGTTCGCGCTGTTCCTGCTCACCGGCCGCTACCTGGAACGCCGCGCCCGGGAACGCACCAGCGCGGCGACCGCGCAACTGGTCAATCTGCTGCCGGCTTCCTGCCTGCGGTTGAACGCGGACGGCCAGACCGAGCGCGTCTTGACCCATCAGTTGCGTTTGCACGATCAGGTGGTGGTCCACCCCGGCGCGCTGTTGCCGGCGGACGGCCGAATCATCGCGGGCCGCTCGAGCATCGACGAATCGCTGCTCACCGGCGAGTACCTGCCGCAGCCCCGTCAGGTGGGAGACGCCGTCACCGCTGGCACCGCCAATGTGGAAAGCGTGCTGACGGTGGAAGTCCTTGCCCTCGGCGCCGACACGCGACTCTCTGCCGTCGTCCGATTGCTGGAGCGCGCCCAATCGGAGAAGCCGCCCCTCGCGCAGATGGCCGACCGCGCAGCGCAGTGGTTTCTGCTGATTTCGCTGGTGCTGGCGGCGTGTGTCGGCGTGGTCTGGTGGCAGCTCGACGCAAGCCGCGCGTTCTGGATCGTGCTGGCGATGCTGGTCGCCACCTGCCCGTGCGCCTTGTCGCTGGCGACGCCCACCGCCCTGACGGCCGCCACCGGCACGCTGCATAAACTCGGGCTGCTGCTCACCCGCGGCCATGTGCTGGAAGGGCTGAACCGGATCGACACGGTGATCTTCGACAAGACCGGCACGCTGACCGAAGGACGCCTGACGTTAAGGGCCATTCGCAGCCTCGGCGCGCTGAGCAGTGACGACTGTTTGAGCCTGGCGGCGGCACTGGAAAGTCGGTCTGAACACCCGATTGCCCGGGCGTTCGGCAAGACGCCGCTGACCGCTGAAGGGGTCGTCGCCACGCCAGGGCTGGGGCTCGAAGGCGAAGTCAACGGGCGGCTCTTGCGCATCGGTCAGCCCGGGTTTGTCTGCGCCTTGAGTGGCGTCGCCGTACCATTGATGCCCGACGAGCCCGGTCAGTGGTTGTTGCTGGGGGATGACACGCAGGCACTCGCCTGGCTGGTACTGGATGATCGGCTCCGGGACGACGCGGCGGCGCTGGTCGGGGCGTGCAAACAGCGCGGCTGGAAGACGTTGTTATTGTCCGGCGACAGCTCGCCCATGGTCTCCAGCGTCGCGACTCAGTTGCAGATCGATGACGTCCGAGGCAGCCTGCGGCCGGATGACAAGCTGGCCATTCTGCAACGGCTGCGCGCGGAGGGCCGGACCATTCTGGTGATCGGCGACGGGGTTAATGATGTGCCGATGCTGGCGGCGGCCGACATCAGCATCGCCATGGGTTCGGCCACCGACCTGGCCAAGACCAGCGCGGACGCGGTGTTGTTGTCGAACCGTCTGCACGTGTTGGTGGAGGCTTTTGGCCTCGCTCGGCGCACACGGCGGATCATTGTGGAAAATCTGGCGTGGGCCGGGCTGTACAACGGGCTGGTGCTGCCCTTCGCGGCGCTGGGCTGGGTCACGCCGTTGTGGGCGGCGGCGGGGATGTCGGTGAGTTCGCTGGTGGTGGTCTTGAATGCCTTGCGGCTGACACGGATGAAGCCGCTTTCTGCAGAATCCACAGCTGCCCCCCAAACGGTGCCCGCATGAATGCACGACCCACCCCGGAGGCCCGATGCCTGCGCTCTACATCATGATTCCGGTGGCGCTGCTGATTGTGGCGGTGGCGATTTATGTTTTTTTCTGGGCAGTGGACAGCGGTCAGTACGACGACCTCGACGGCCCGGCCCACAGCATTTTGTTCGACGATCAGGATCCCGGGCACAAGGCCGGAGTGGATGAGATGTCGGGGAAAGAGAAATCGGGCGATAAGCAGGATTCGGCCAAGTGAACCCGGTCCCTGTGGGAGATCTCCCGTCGTCTAGACGACGCGCTGTCTCGCAGCAAACACAACCCCTGTGGGAGTGAGCTTGCTCACGAAGACGGCGTTCCAGCCGCTAGAGATGCAGCGGCTATCTCGACCCCTTCGCGAGCAAGCTCGCTCCCACAATTTTTATGTCCGCAGGTAGATCTGCGGTGTTGTCATGTTTGATGAGAGTGAGCTTGCTCACGATGGCTGACTATCGACCGCGGGATATCTGTCGCGATGGCGTAATAACACTCACCGGAACGCTTTCGGATAATGCCCATGCCTGACCTCCTCCCCCAACTCCTCTCCGCCCTTGTGCTGGGTCTGCTCGGCGGCGGCCATTGCCTGGGCATGTGTGGCGGGCTGATGGGCGCGCTCACCTTTGCCATTCCCAAGGAGCAACGCGGACGACGCTTGCGCCTGCTGATGGCCTACAACGCCGGACGTGTTTTCAGCTACGCCTGCGCCGGATTGCTGACGGGCATGCTGGGTTGGGCGGTCGCCAACAGTCCGGGAGCGATGCTGTTGCGGGTGATCGCCGGGCTGCTGATGATCACCATGGGCCTGTACCTGGCCGGATGGTGGAGCGGCCTGACCCGCATCGAAGGAATGGGCCGCTGGGTCTGGCGTCACCTGCAACCGCTGGCCAGCCGCCTGATGCCGGTGTCGACGATGCCTCGGGCTTTACTGCTTGGCGCGGTGTGGGGCTGGCTGCCCTGCGGACTGGTTTACAGCACCCTGCTGTGGTCGGCGAGCCAGGGCAATGCGCTGCACAGCGGGGTATTGATGCTCGCGTTCGGCGTCGGCACCTGGCCGGTGCTGCTCGCCACAGGGCTGGCCGCCGAGCGCATCACCGCCCTGCTCCGTCGGCGCAGCGTGCGCGTGGCCGGCGGGCTGCTAGTGATTCTGTTCGGCCTGTGGACACTCCCCGGCCCCCATCAACAGTGGCTGATGGGGCACACGCCTCACACGATGAATCACGGGATGGATCACACGATGACTCCTCACATGAACCATGCAGACATGGCCCACGAGTAATCGCTGCCCCGTCCATTGACCCAGATCAACGCCTTGATCTGCGCGCGCCTTACACTTCCCGCACCGCCAGCCTTCACGGGAACGCCCCCATGCTCGACGACCTTCGTTGGGATTCTGAACTCATCCGCCGCTACGATTTGGCAGGGCCGCGTTACACGTCCTACCCCACCGCCGTGCAATTTCATACGCAGGTTGGCGCCTTCGATCTGCTGCAGGCACTGCGCGACAGCCGCATGGCGTCGCGGCCATTGTCGCTTTACGTGCACATCCCGTTCTGCGCCAACATTTGCTACTACTGCGCCTGCAACAAAGTCATCACCAAGGACCGCGGTCGCGCCCAGCTCTATCTGCAGCGCCTCGAACGCGAGATCAGCCTGATCGCCGCCCATGTCGATGATCGTCAGGTGGTCGAGCAGTTGCACTTCGGCGGTGGCACGCCGACCTTCCTCAGTCACGTCGAACTGCGTCAGCTCATGGCCCATTTGCGCCAGCACTTCACCCTGCTGGATGACCACTCCGGCGACTACGGCATCGAGATCGACCCGCGCGAGGCCGACTGGTCGACCATGGGCCTGTTGCGCGAACTGGGTTTTAACCGTGTCAGCCTCGGCGTGCAGGACCTCGATCCGCTGGTGCAGCGAGCGATCAACCGTTTGCAGAGCCTGGACGAAACCCGCGCCATCGTTGAAGCCGCGCGCACCTTGCAGTTTCGTTCGGTGAACATTGACCTCATTTACGGCCTGCCGCTGCAAACCCCGGAGGGTTTTGCCCGTACCGTCGAGCAAGTCATCGCCCTGCAGCCCGACCGTCTTTCGGTGTTCAACTACGCCCACCTGCCCGAGCGATTCATGCCCCAGCGGCGCATCGACACGGCGCAGTTGCCCAGTCCGGAACAGAAGCTGGAGATGCTCCAGCGCACCATCGAGCAACTGACCGGCGCCGGCTATCGCTACATCGGCATGGACCACTTCGCCCTGCCCGATGACGAACTGGCCATCGCTCAGGAAGAAGGCACGCTGCAGCGCAATTTTCAGGGCTACACCACCCACGGTCACTGCGACCTGATCGGCCTCGGCGTCTCGGCCATCAGCCAGATCGGTGGGCTTTATGCGCAGAACACCGCCGATCTCACAGAGTACCAGACCCTGCTGGCCAGCGACCAACTGGCGACCAAGCGCGGTCTGCGTTGCAACGAGGACGATCAGCTGCGGCGCACCATCATCAGCCAACTGATCTGCCATTTCCGCGTCGATTTCGCGCCCGTCGAGGATGAATTTTCCATCCACTTTAGGGAATATTTCTGCGAGCAGTGGCCGCAGTTGCTGACCATGGCCACGGATGGGCTGATTCACCTGGATTCGAAAGGCATCACCGTCACCCCGGCGGGACGTCTGCTGGTGCGCTCGATCTGCATGGTGTTCGACGGGTATCTGGGCGCGCAAAACCGTCAGCGCTATTCCCGGGTGATATAGGCCCGCGTGATCCAGGCATTTTCCGCCTGGAGCGGAGGAATCATTTCTGGCCATGGAGGCGCGTGGTAGTCGCAGGGTTAACCGCTGAGTTACCCTTACGACTTATGTGTGTTTCTGCAAAAGGAATTACCCGATGTCTGAGCCAGTCAAACTGCGCGCTCCCACCCAGGCTCACTGCAAGGACTGCAGCCTGGCCCCGTTGTGCCTTCCGCTTTCATTGAACCTGGAAGACATGGATGCACTGGACGAGATCGTCAAACGCGGCCGGCCATTGAAGAAAGGCGATTTTCTGTTTCGTCAGGGCGACACCTTCGCTTCCGTCTACGCCGTCCGTTCCGGCGCGCTGAAAACCTTCAGCCTCAGCGACAGCGGCGAAGAACAACTCACCGGCTTTCACCTGCCCAGCGAACTGGTCGGGCTGTCCGGGATGGACGCCGAGGCGTATCCCGTCACGGCGCAGGCCCTTGAGACCACATCGGTGTGCGAAATCCCCTTCGAACGGCTGGACGAACTGTCGGTGCAACTGCCGCAATTGCGTCGCCAGTTGATGCGGGTGATGAGCCGGGAAATTCGCGATGACCAACAGATGATGCTGCTGCTCTCGAAGAAAACCGCCGACGAGCGCATCGCCACGTTTCTGGTCAACCTCTCCGCCCGCTTCCGCGCCCGGGGCTTCTCCGCCAACCAGTTCCGCCTGAGCATGTCGCGCAACGAGATCGGCAACTACCTGGGCCTGGCAGTGGAAACCGTGTCCCGGGTGTTCACCCGCTTTCAGCAGAACGAGTTGATCGCCGCCGAGGGCAAGGAAATCCGCATCCTCGATCCGATTCAGCTCTGCGCGCTGGCCGGGGGATCGCTGGAAAGCTGATGCATGATGGTCCGGGCGGGCTTAGACTGGCGTCTTTTGAGTCATGTCCTGCCCGAGATCCATATGATTTTCGACGAATTCAGCATCAAATCCCTCATCCGCCCTGTGGTGGATTTCCCCAAGCCCGGCGTGATTTTTCGTGACATCACCCCGCTGTTCCAGTCACCCAAGGCCCTGCGCCTGGTCATCGACAGCTTTATCCAGCGTTATATCGATGCCGAGTTCACCCACGTCGGCGCCATGGACGCGCGCGGGTTTCTCATCGGCTCGATCGTTGCGTATGAGCTGAACAAACCGCTGGTGCTGTTTCGCAAGCAGGGGAAACTGCCGGCGGACGTGTTGGCCGAAGCCTACCAGACCGAATACGGCGAAGCGCTGCTGGAAGTCCACGCCGACAGCTTGTGCGACGGGGATTCGGTTGTGATGTTCGATGACCTGATCGCCACCGGCGGCACGCTGGTCGCCGCCGCCAACCTGATCCGCCGCATGGGCGCGAAGGTTCACGAAGCCGCTGCGATTATCGATCTGCCTGAACTGGGCGGCTCACAACGCCTGCGTGACATGGAAATCCCGACGTTCTGTTTGACCGAGTTTGCGTTGACGGATAAGTAGGAAGCCACCAATGGAAGACGTCTGATCACAGCACCAGACGTCAGGCCAGCTGACACTGCTGCTCCTGAGCGAACACGATATTGTGGGAGTGAGCTTGCTCACGAAGAGGCCGGTACCGCCGCCAGATATCTAGCGGTAGGAAGGCCACCTTCGCGAGCAAGCTCGCTCCCACAGGTCCTCATTCGCTGCAAGACAGCGGCGCGTATTGAAGACAGGGAACTCATCTACAACTGAATCGGCTTGCGCCCTGCGAACGAGTGGGCGAGCGTGCCGCCGTCGACCAGTTCCAGCTCGCCACCCAGCGGCACGCCGTGGGCAATGCGCGAGGTGACCAGACCTTTGTTGGTCAGCAGTTGGGCGATGTAGTGCGCCGTCGCTTCGCCTTCCACCGTCGGGTTGGTGGCGAGGATGACTTCGGTGAACGAGCCCTGCTCCTCGATCCGCGCGACCAGCTGCGGGATGCCAATGGCTTCAGGCCCCAGACCGTCCAGTGGCGACAAGTGGCCCTTGAGCACGAAGTAGCGCCCGCGGTAACCGGTCTGCTCCACCGCATACACATCCATCGGGCCCTCGACCACGCACAGCAGCGTGTCGTCGCGACGGACGTCCGAGCATTGCGGGCAAAGTTCTTCTTCGGTGAGGGTGCGGCATTGTTTGCAGTGACCAACGCCTTCCATCGCCTGACTCAGTGCCTGGGACAGACGCGAGCCACCGCTGCGATCACGCTCCAGCAACTGCAACGCCATGCGCTGGGCGGTTTTCTGACCGACGCCGGGCAGGATGCGCAGGGAGTCGATCAACTGGCGAATCAGGGGGCTGAAGCTCATTGGAGAAACGTCCGACAAAAACACGAGACGCGGTTTATACCCGCGCCTCCGATTACCGTCAAATCAGGGTCACGAGACCTTGACCACCAGCTTGCCGAAGTTCTTGCCGTCGAGCAGGCCAATGAACGCGTCCGGCGCGTGCTCCAGACCTTCCACTACGTCTTCGCGGAATTTCACCTTGCCGTCCTTTACCAGCGGAATCATGGCCTGCATGAATTCTTCCAGACGGTGGTAATACTCTTCGTAGACGATGAAGCCCTGAATCTTCGCGCGCTTGGTCAGCAGCGTGCGCATCAACAGTGGCAGTTGATTCGGCCCTTCCGGCTGGCTTTGCGCGTTGTAATGGGCGATCAGTCCGCACAACGGCACCCGCGCACGCTCATTGAGCAGCGGGATGACCGCTTCAAGCACCTTGCCGCCGACCAGTTCGAAATAGATGTCGATGCCGTTCGGGACGGCTGCTTTCAGCTGCTCGGCGAAATCATCACTGCGGTGATCGATGCAGGCATCGAAGCCCAGCTCGTCGACCACATAATGGCATTTGTCTTCACCACCGGCAACACCCACCACGCGCAGGCCATTGAGCTTGGCCACCTGACCCACCACCGAACCGACCGCCCCGGAAGCCGCAGCGACGACCAAGGTCTCGCCCGCTTTCGGTTTGCCGATGTCCATCAAACCCATGTAACCAGTGATGCCCGGCATGCCGAGCACGCCCACCGCCATCGAGGGGCTGGGCAGGTCTTTCGGCGCCATCAACAGGTTGCTGCCGTCGGAAATGCTGTGGGTCTGCCAGCCGGTCTGACCCACCACCAGATCGCCTTCCTTGAATTTCGGGTTGCGCGACTGCTCGACCACGCTGACCGCGCCGCCTTCCATCACCGCATCGATTTCCACCGGTGCCGCGTAGGACGGGGCGTCACTCATGCGACCGCGCATGTAGGGATCAAGGGACAGGTAGAGCGTGCGCAATTGCACCTGGCCGTCTTGCAGGTCAGGCAACGCCTCGCGCTCAAGTCGGAAGTTTTCCGGGGTCGGTGCGCCCTGTGGACGGGATGCCAGGACCACACGCTGGTTGAGGATCAATTCTTGCGTCATCTGAATGGGCTCCATGATGAAGGGTTGCGAGGGTATAGAAAGCAGACCGTGGGCAGCCGGACGGGTTCGGTCGGATGTGGGGCTCCATATGACGCGCGTAATCCGGGACGGCCCTGGCGCCGTCCCCACACAAAAATGCCAGGCACGAGGGCCTGGCATTCGGATGTCACAACAGCCGCCCGATCAGAACGGCAGTTTCATGCCCGGGGGCAGCTGCATGCCGGCGGTCATGCTGGCGGTCTTCTCCTGGCTGGCCGCTTCGATCTTGCGCACGGCGTCGTTGACGGCTGCAGCGATCAGGTCTTCGAGAATTTCCTTCTCTTCCTGCATCAGGCTGTCGTCCAGGCTGACGCGCTTGACGTCATGACGCCCGGTCATGACCACGCTGACCAGACCGGCGCCGGATTGGCCCGTCACTTCAGCGTTGGCCAGCTCTTCCTGCATCTTGGCCATTTTTTCCTGCATCTGCTGAGCCTGCTTCATCAGGCCTGCCATGCCACCTTTCATCATGGGAGTTACTCCTCGGAAGTCATTGGATAGAAAGTCGTTGAACAATCGGGGCGCCCCATCAGCTTAGCGCCCCCGGAAATCATTGGTCCTGAATCAGCATCTAGACCGGCGCCTGCGCCGGCGCATCCACCGGCACAATCGTGTCCTCGCGAATGGACGCACCGAACTGCTGCATCATCTGCTGAATGAACGGATCGCCGTGAATCGCCGCCTCGGCCTGCTTCTGCCGATCGGCACGCCGACGCGCCGCTGCCTGAGCCGGGGTTTCCTGCTCGGGCTTGATCAGTTCGATACTCAGGTTGAGGGTGCGTTCATGGTATTGGTTCAGCGCGTCGTTCAGACGGCGCTGCTGCGTCGAGTTGAACAGCGCGCTGTGGGCCGGATCCAGGTGCAGCAGCCAGTTGTCGCCCTCCACCGAAATCAGCGTGCAGTTGGCGGCGATGCTGCCGGTCATGCCGGAAATCGGCAGTTTCGGGAACAGCTCAAGCCAGTCGGCTGCCAGCCCGGTGGCGGGCTTGGCGGCCGGCAACAGCTCGGGCTCCTTCTCCACCGCTTCGACCGCTTCGTGGGCCAGGTCGTCAAGATAAGCGAACGACGCCGGGTCGATGTCGATGTCCGGCTCGTTGTAGTCGTCATCGGGCGGCGGCTCGTCGTCGCGGTCCATGGGCGCCGGCACGTAAGGCGTCGCGTCGGGCACGTGCTCGATCATCTGCAATGTCACGGCGTCGGCGGCGGCTTGCCGTTGTTCTGACGACTCGACTTCGGGCGCTTCCGGCACAGGGCTCGCGGGGACCGGCACCGGCATTGGCGTCAAGCCAGGCTGCTCGGCGACAATGTCGAGGACGGGCTCGGGAATCTCGGCGACGGATTCGGAAGCGGGCTGCGCAGACGGCTCTGGTTCAGGCTCTGCCTCGGGCTCGGCAGCAGGGGCTGGCGGCGCGACCTTCGGCTCGTTCCAGGGCAGGTCGATCTCTTCCTCAGCCTTTGCCTTCGCAGGTTGAGCGTCGGGCACGGCCACCGGAGCAGGCTTGTCGATAACAGGCGCTGGCGACCGGGCGGTGATGGGGTTGGGTGCTGCGGATGCTGAACTCGCCACCGCTGTCCGGGAATCAACCGTGGCCGGGTTGATCCCCACTGACTTTAACGGCTGCGTCGGCGCGTTGTCGGCGTCTGCGGGCCGGAACGCCAGCATGCGCAGCAGCACCATCTCGAACCCGCCACGGGGGTCCGGCGCCAGCGGCAAATCGCGGCGACCGATCAGGCCCATCTGGTAATAGAACTGCACGTCTTCGGCGGGCAATGACTGGGCCAGAGCCAGTACGCGATCACGATCGCCATGGCCATTGTCCACCCCTTCAGGCAGCGCCTGGGCGATGGCGACCCGGTGCAACACGTTGAGAATCTCCGAGAGCACGCCGCTCCAGTCAGGGCCCTGTTCGGCCAGATGGCGCACGGCTTCAAGCAGCGAGCGGGCATCGCCCTCGATCAACGCAGCCAGCACGTCGAACACCTGGCCGTGATCCAGCGTACCGAGCATGGCGCGCACATCGGCCGCCAGCACTTTGCCTTCCCCAAAGGCAATCGCCTGATCGGTGAGGCTCATGGCGTCACGCATCGAGCCATCGGCGGCGCGGCCCAGCAGCCACAGCGCGTCGTCTTCGAACGGAACGTTTTCCACGCCAAGGACGTGGGTCAAATGCTCGACCACACGCTCGGGCGTCATGTTTTTCAGGGAGAACTGCAGGCAGCGGGACAGAATGGTCGCCGGCAGCTTCTGCGGATCGGTGGTGGCAAGGATGAACTTGACGTAGGGCGGCGGCTCTTCCAGCGTTTTGAGCAACGCATTGAACGAGTGGCTGGAGAGCATGTGCACTTCGTCGATCAGGTAGACCTTGAAGCGGCCGCGACTGGGTGCGTATTGCACGTTGTCGAGCAGCTCGCGGGTGTCCTCGACCTTGGTGCGGCTGGCGGCGTCGATCTCGATCAGGTCGACAAAGCGGCCTTCATCGATCTCGCGGCACACCGAGCATTCGCCACAGGGCGTTGAAGTGATACCGGTTTCACAGTTCAGGCACTTGGCGATGATCCGCGCGATGGTGGTCTTGCCGACCCCCCTTGTGCCCGTGAATAAATAGGCGTGGTGCAGGCGCTGGCTGTCCAGCGCGTTGATCAGGGCCTTGAGCACATGGGTCTGGCCGACCATTTCGCGGAACGAGCGCGGACGCCATTTACGTGCAAGAACCTGATAACTCATTGAAAACCGTCGCGACTGGGTTGCGGAAGACCGCCAATGCTAGCGGAGCAGGGGCAAAATTGCATCTGGTGTCCGACGCTTATCGCTTTATTATGGCTGGCCTGGCTCCGCAAGACGGCTCCGCGAGATGGTTCCCCCATAAGGTTCCGCACCTGGATTCCGAAGACACAGCAGGCTTGAAGCGTCGCACTGTTACTTCGAGGGATCCGGATGCGAGTGTGGGTGAGTGGCTTGGGACTTTTGGGCGCCGTGGAGTTACTGAGCGCACCTGCTGCGGCGCAAGGCCCGCCCCTGCGTTTCGCCGTGGCCGACAGTTGGTCGATGCCGCTGATGCAAGTGGGTCCCGACGGACCTGAGACCGGCATTCTTTTCGACATCATGGAAAGCCTGGCCCGGCAGATCGGCCAGACTGCCGAATATCGCGTGTATCCACGGCTTCGGGTGCAGGCGGCGACCGAGCGCGGTGACGTCGATGTGCGCTGTTACGCCGCGCAGTCCTGGTTGCCGGACATGTCGGGCGACTACACCTGGAGCCTGCCACTGCTGACCCAGCGCAACGTGCTGGTGGGCAGCGCCTACGACACCGCACCCTTTCAGTTGAGCGCTATTCTCGGCGATCACATCGGCACCGTGCTGGGCTATGCCTACCCGGTGCTGGACCCACTGTTCGCCACGCGCGATTTGATCCGCGAAGACGCCAGACTCCAGGAGCAGGTCCTGCAAAAGCTCTCGGCCCATCGCTACCGATACGCCGTGGACACCCAGTGGTCGCTGGACTGGTACAACCGCGACCAGAAAGCCGACGAGAAACTCAGGGCCGTGTGGATCATCGATGAACAGCCGGTGGGTTGCGTCGCCCGCAACGACCCGAGCGTACCCGCGCAACGCATCATGCGCACGCTGCTGAGGATGAAGATGTCCGGGGAGATCGAGCGGATTGTCGAGCGGTATCAGGTGCATTCGGGCAACCCCGACGACCCGTATTGAGGCTGCGCCGCTTTTCGATTGTGGAACGGCTGCAACCTTCGATTGTGGGGCTGGCGCCGATTGTAGGACCGGCTTTAGCCGGGAAAGCGTCATGTGACACACCGCAAAACTGATGGCGTACACACTGGCCTCTTCCCGGCTAAAGCCGGTCCCACTAAAAGATCGCGCGCACTCAGTGGGACCGGCTTTAGCCGGGAAGGCATTAGATGGCACGCCACAAATTTGATGTCGCCTATCGCTGTAGCAATCCCGTCATATTCCCTCGCTAGGCTCCGGCGACACATGTTGTAACAACTCGACCTGCGAGCGCCCGCCATGACCAAGAAACCGGAAGATCCCGCACAGGCTTCGGCCCCCCAGACACCGGTGGATGGCAGCCGTCGACGCTTCCTCAGCGGCGTCGCGGTACTGGGCGCCGGCGCGACCCTCAGCGGTGTGGTGGGCGCGGCCGAAGCAGCCCCTGAAGGCAAGCCTGCGACGGACACCCTGTTGACCGGCCCGGCGCTGGACAAAGCGCTGCAGGACAACATCAAAACCATCGTGGTGATCTACGGCGAGAACCGCAGCTTTAATAACCTGTTCGCCAATTTCCCGGGCGTTGAGCACCCGCTTTCAGCCGTGAAACCCGAGCAATACCGCCAGCGCGACCGTGACGGCAAGGTCCTCGACAGCCTGCCCCAGTGCTGGGGGGGCGTCTGCCAGATCGGCCCGCAAAGCGTCGACGGCGTCACCTACGCGACGGGCGTGCAGTATCAGGAAAACCTGCCCAACGCGCCCTTCCCCCTCAAAGGCCCGAGCGGCGAAGACCTGCCCCTGAGCGTCGTTACCCGCGACCTGTGGCACGTGTTCTACCAGAACCAGATGCAGATCAACGGCGGCAAGAACGACGCTTTCGTTGCCTGGGCGGATTCCGGCGGCCTGACCATGGGCTACTACGCCCAGACCCAATATTCCCTGCGCCTGTGGGACGTCGCCAAAGAGTTCGTGCTCTGTGACAACTTTTTCCAGGGCGCTTTCGGCGGCTCGTTTCTCAACCACCAGTACCTGATCTCGGCCCGGGCGCCCTTCTACCCGGACGCGGCGAACTCCCCCGCCAAGTCACAGATCGCGGAGCTGGAAAGCAGCGATCCGCTGGACTACCGGCTCAAACCGCTGGAGAAATCACCCGCCAGCGCCATGAACGGCCCGCCGCAATTCGGCCCGAGCGCGTTGACGCCGGACGGTTACGGCGTCAACACCATGGCCCCGCCCTACTGGCCGACCTGGCTGCGGGACAAGGAGAAACCGGATTATTCGCAGCCGGGGCTGGCCAACGTGCTGGTGCCGCAAACCCATGACCACATCGGCGACAAGCTGTCGAAGAAGAACGTCGACTGGGCCTGGTACGCCGGCGCCTGGCAGGTGACGCTGGACGAGTACAAGGATTCGACCGGCATTCCGAAGATTCCGAATTTCCAGTACCACCACCAGCCGTTCAACTACTTCAAACAGCAAGGGCCGGACAATCCGGCAGAGCGCAAGAAGCGACTGCGCGACGGTGGCCTGGGGGATGAATCCAGCACCAATAAATTCCTCGCCGACGCCGAGGCCGGCAAGCTGCCCGCGGTGACCTTCTACAAACCCCAGGGCAACCTCAACATGCACGCCGGTTACGCCGACGTGGCTGCAGGTGATCGACATATCGATCGCGCCATCAAAGTGCTGCGCAACAGCCCGCAGTGGAAAAACATGGTGATCGTCATCACCGTCGATGAAAACGGCGGCTGGTGGGACCACGTCGCGCCGCCGAAGGGCGATCGCTGGGGACCGGGCACGCGGGTGCCGGCGATTGTCATCTCACCGTTCGCGCGCAAGGGCACGGTCGACCACACGGTGTACGACACTGCCTCGATCCTGCGTCTGATTACGCGGGTGCATGGTCTGGAGAAACTGGAAGGATTGACCGAGCGCGACAACGCCATGGCGGCACGGGGTCAAACGCCGATGGGTGATCTGAGCAACGCGCTGCAGTTTCCGGTGTAGCTCGTTCCAGTGTAGCCGCGCGCGCAACCATCGCTGGCAGGTGGGCTGATCTTATATGTAATCAAGCCGCCTGCCGACCGCCGGGCTCGTTCGGCAAGCAAACCGTTAGCACCGCCAGCACCACCGCGACCCCCGCAATCACCCCATACACCGCAACGAACGAACCGCTGACGCTCGCCAATAGCCCGGCGCAGTAATTTCCGAGCATGCCGCCGACGCCTTGCATGATGTTGGCGATGCCGAAGATGGTCACGGCCAGCGCCGCACGGGACGCCATCTTCGACACGTACGCCGGGATCAGTCCGAAGATCGGGTAGAAGGCCACGGCGAACACGACGCCTGCCACGAGCGGCCAGTAGCCGGTCGGCGCGATGACCAGAATCAACGCCGCCGTCGCCACGCAGACGTACACCAGCAACATCGCCGCCCGCAGGCCGATGCGGTCCGACAACGCGCCGAGCGCCAGGCCGCTGAACATGCCGACGAAACCGATGCTGGCCCAGATCTGCGCGGTGTACTCGACGCCGAAATGCAGCTCTGTGCGCAAGTAGGACGACAGATAGTTCTGAAACGGAAAGGTCGAGAAGCCGATCAGAAAATTCATCGACCAGACTGCGTACACCCAGCCCTGCAGCGCCTCACGCAGAACGCCTCCACGTGGCGCGCCATCACTGGCACTTTCATCGTTGCGAATAAAGAGCAGCGCACGTTTGAAGACCAGAAACACGCCGACGGCCAGCACGACCGTGATCAGCCCAACGATCCACCACACCGTGCGCCACTCGCCCTGGGGCGCATAAAACGGCACCAGCAGGCTGTTGATGAACACGCCGTAACTGGTGCCGCTCGACACCAGCCCCATGGCCATGCCGCGGTATTTGTAGGGCACGGCGCGCGCGATCACGTCGACCATCGGCACGAATACCGTCGCCGCCGTGCCGGCCAGAATCGTCAGCAACAGACCGATCAGCACCACGTTCTGTGCCAGGGGCATAAGCAGCAAGGCCAGCGCACACACGGCGCCCGATCCGGAAATCACCCAACCGCCGCCAACACGAGGCGTCAGCCATGCCGCCAGCAACGCACTGGCGAGAAACCCGGCCTGCCCCGCTGCGGTGATGGTGCCCACGTAAGCGATGTCGAAGCCCAGGCTGGCGCGCATGTCCGGCACCAGTTGGGCAAAGAGGTAGATCCCGAAACCGTATGTCGCGGCCACGAGACCGGTAAGCAGTAACACAATCAGTGCGTTGATCCGCATCGTCGGCATCCTTGCTGAAGGCCGTCGCAGACGCGGCGGCACAGGTCGACCCGGAGCATCTCGTCTGGATCAAGCAAAGGCTAGCGCAAAACGTGAGGGTTACTGGCAGGGAAACGCGTTTTTCAACGCCGCGACAACCAGCACGGACTCATTCAGATGCAGACTCTCGGGATGCGCCTGCAAGGACTGCACAATGATGCGCATCGACTGAATCATCGGAATACCGCCTTCGGGCACGCACACCAGTCGGGGCAATCCGCCCGCTTCGTGGAACAGGTCCAGGGTGTCCATCGTCGCTTGCAGCACCCCGACGCAATGGCCGACACCCACGCCGTTCTGCGCCACGGCGCCGCTCATGCTGTTGACCCCGTCCTGGCATTCAAGCAGCAACTTGTTGCCGTCCGCCAGAGCGCCAGCGCTGACGCACAACGCGAATAACGCCGACGCGGCCGCGATGGACTTCCTCATCAGCGTAGCCACAGTTCCTTCACCGAATGATCCGACGCCTTACGCACCACAAGGCTGGCGCGCTCGCGGGTCGGCAGGATGTTTTCCAGCAGATTGGGACGGTTGATGTCGTGCCAGATTTTGCGCGCCGCATCAGGGGATTTCTCCGGCGGCAGGTCGGCCAGCTCGCGGAAGTAGGCGCCTCGCGCGCGAAACGCGGTGCGTTGCAGCATCAGAAAGCGCTCAACGTACCAGCGCTCGATGTCACCTTCTTCGGCGTCCAGATAGATCGAGAAATCGAAGAAGTCCGAGACGATGCTGCCCGGCTTCTGCCCGTCATTGCCCTCGGTCTGCAACACATTCAGCCCTTCAAAAATCAGGATGTCGGGCTGGCTGACCTTGAAGAACTGGTCCGGGACGATGTCGTAGCTGATGTGGGAATAGACCGGGGCGGTGATTTCCGGCGTGCCGGCCTTCAGGTCCGAGAGAAACTTGACCATGCGCTTGCGATCGTAGCTTTCCGGAAAACCCTTGCGGTGCATGATGCCGTCGGCGACGAGCCGGGCGTTGGGGTGCAGAAAGCCATCGGTGGTGATCAGGTCCACCCGGGGATGATCCGGCCAGCGCGCCATCAGCGCCTGCAGCACCCGGGCGAACGTACTTTTGCCCACCGCGACGCTGCCCGCCACCGCCACCACATAGGTCTGACGTTTGGCGGGGCGTCCGAGAAAGGTGTCCTTGATGCTGTCGAGGTTGCGTGCAGCGCTGACGTGCAGATTGATCAGGCGCGACAACGGCAGGTAGATGTTGGCGACATCCTCCAGCGAGATGTCCTCATTCACGCCTCGCAATGCGGCGAGGTCTTCTTCGGACAACGTCAATGGCGTACTGGCACGCAGCCCCGCCCACTCCGCGCTGCTCATTACCAGATAGTCATCAGGGGCCATCAATCGCGTTCCAGTCAGGTGTCCGTATCGACAATGGTGCGAAGACTATCGTATTGATCCAAATGGAGGGCAGATTTATTTGGGTCTGTCGGGGCGATTGGCTTATGGCTTTGACGTCATTGCGCCAGATCTGCAGCAAGGGTTTCCACCGTAGACCGCGATATCAGGTCAGGCACGCGATAAGAAAATGACAACGTTAAGCCACGCAGCATTTTGCGAGCAAGACGGTGACAGGTTTGAGAAAGTTGAAAGGATCGAGCCAGGAGGGATGCTGATGATCACACTCGTCATTGCGACAAGAGTTCGTTATGGAGGCAACCCCACCAGCCACACCCCGGCACACAATGTTCCCGCTGTGGCTGCTGCCTTCCGGCTCTGACCAGGTTCACGGGTAATCGTTGCGGGGGGACCGATGGGGTCACCATAACGACGCTCGCCAGTGGCGAGCCGCGCCATTGTACCGGTCTCGCGCGAAGTTACAACCTCTTGTTTCAGATTAAGATTTTGAGCGTCGTCAGCCCCTCGCCGCCTGCGCGATGCAGCGGCGGAGGGGCTGAATGCGGCACAATGGCGCCTGCATTTTCACCTCCCTCCAGCAAGTGGCTCGCCCCCTGCCCGGCCCCGCCGGGGCGCAAGACACAGGAATCATCGATGCACTTCGCGCTCACCCCATACGAATCCCTCTCCCCCACGCAACAGCGCCAGTTGCTGGAGATCGAGCTGCTGCCCGAGCAGATCCGTCACGTCGGCGACATTCATGGCGGTCTGCACACGCTCACTGCACGTCCCGTCGTCGACCGGCAAGGCTTCGTGCTGCTGATCGACGACATCCCCCGGGGCTTTTTCGTCCTCAAGCGCAGGTCACTGCTGCCGGACTGGGCACGTGACCGCCCGCGCATCACCACCACATTGCACGCGCTGATGATTGATGAAGGGTTTCAGGGGTTAGGACTGGGCAAGCGGTGCCTGCGCGCGCTGCCGGGGTTGGCGCGAGCGTTATGGCCAGACACGGAGCAATTGATGCTGGCCGTGGAGGCCGGCAATCACCCGGCGCGCCAGCTGTACCTGGCGCTGGGTTGGCAGGATTTGCCCGAAAGCGATGCGGCTTACGACAGCTTTGAGCGGCTGATGCTGCTCACGCTGTAACGCTCAATGGGCCAGTGATCGCAGCTGCCGAACCTTGCGGCGGCGCTCGACGTTCATCCAGTGCTCGAGGGCGGTGACGGTCATGGGCCGCGCGACGAGGAAGCCTTGCACTTCGTGGCAGCCCAGTTCGCAGAGAATTTCGTAGACGCCTTCGGTTTCCGCGCCTTCCGCGACGACGCGATAACCAAGGCGCTTTGCCAGGTCGACGATGGCTTCTACCAGGCCGCGGTCCTTGTCATTGCTGTCAATGTTTTCCACCAGCGACTTGTCGAGCTTGACCGTGGTGGCCGGCAGTTGCCGCAGGTAGGTCCAGTTGCTGTAACCGGTGCCGAAGTCATCGATGGCGATGTCGATGTTCAATCCACGCAGGCGCTCCAGCTGCAGGCGGGTCACTTCAGGGTTGTCGCACAAGGCGCTTTCGGTGAATTCAAGCTCGAAGCCGCTCGGGTCAAGACCGCTGACTGACAAGTGCTCGAACAGCGCGTCGCTGAACGATGAGTTCGCGAGGTCGATCGCCGATACGTTCATCGCCACTTTGAAGGCATAGCCCTGGGCCTGCCAGATCGCCGCTTGCGCAACGGCCTTTTTCAGCACCCACAGGCTGAGGGAGCGAATCAGCGCGGTCTTTTCCGCCAGGGGAATGAATTCCATTGGGCTGATCGGGCCCAGCATGGGATGTTGCCAACGCAGCAGCGCTTCGACGGTCACAATACGGCCGGTCGCCACTTCCAGCCTCGGCTGATACACCAGCGACAGTTGATCCGGGCTGCGCACCGCCTCGGCCAGCGCGGCCAATAGTAGAAAGGCTCGTTGCTGAGCGAAGTCCAGATGGGGCTCGTACCAACGCCAGCCCGTCGATTTGCCCCGGGCTTCGTCCGCCGCGCTGACCACCAGCCGAATCCAGTCGCGCTCATCGCAGCGGTCCAGGCCCAATGGCAGCACACCGATGCCGACGTCCATCTGAATGGGAATATTGCGGCAGATCAGCGGCTGACGAAAATGCTCGAGCAACTGCCGAAACACCCTCTCGGCCTGCTCGGGGCGGGCATGACGGGTGATCAGCGCGATGCGCGTGGGGCTGACTTTGTACAGCGCGGTGTCGGCAGGCAACTGGCTGCGGCAGTTATCGATCATGCAGCGCACCAGCTCCTGGGCAAAGCTGTAGCCCAGCGCCTTGACGATGCTGTCGAGGAACGCCGGTGCGACCATGTCCAGCGCGACCAGCGCGTATTTGCGGCGATCGTGCAACGCCTCCAGATCCTCCTCAAGACGCAGGCGATTGAACAAACCCGTGGGCTGATCGACGAAGCTGGCACTGCGCAGGTTATTAAGGCGCTTCATCACCAACTCGCCGTACATTTCCAGCATGGCCTGGTCGCGCGGATCAAGTTGCGGCCGGGGCGTGGTGTCAATGATGCACAGCGTGCCGAGGGCAAGACCATCGGCGGTCACCAAGGGCACGCCGGCATAAAAGCGGATGTGGGGCTCCCCGGTCACTAGCGGGTTATCGCTGAAGCGCGCGTCAAGCATCGCGTCAGGAACCTGAAACGCCTCATGGCTGAGGATGGTGTAGGCACAGAAAGCGATATCGCGCGGCGTCTCGCGCTCTTCAAGGCCTGCCCGTGCCCGAAACCACTGGCGGTGCTCACTGACGATGGAAACGAGGGCGATGGGGACCTGGAAATAATGGGTCACCATCGAGACGATGTGGTCGAGCACATCGTCAGCCGTCGCATCGATGAGCCCCATGTGGGTGATGCGTGAAAGCCGGGAACGCTCGTTTTTGGGCAGTGGAGCACTGGTGGCCATAACTGAAATCCCTTCTAGACCGCTTCGCCAACCGCTTCGCCAGTAGTATCAAAACGATATGTATAGGGAAAATAGCACCGCTTTTTGCGGTGTGCAGGGGTCGCGGACAAGCGGTGAATCCCTTTCACCGCTTCGTACGGATCGCTTTTTTTCACGCACTCACATGAGTGTGCTACTGCACTTGCAGGACCTCATCGGCCTTGCCGCCCGCGCCTTGTATGACCAAATGGATGAAATGCAGCTTGGTGATGACGGCTGGCGGCAACACGAACGGATAAAAATCCGCCTGCCCCATGGCACGGGACAACTCGTTGAGCATGCCGGCCAGTTCGATCCACGCATTGACAAACGCCAGGAACGCCGGCCCGCCCGGATGCTGAGGGTCGTACAAGGTTTCCAGGGGGAACGGCTGGTAGTCGAGGTCCATGTCCCGAGCGCTCATGCCCAGGCTGAGTGCGGTGTCGACGGCGTCCATCATGTGCAGGTAATGCGCCCAGGTTTCGGCCCAGTCTTCCCACGGGTGCATGGTCGCGTAGGCGCTGACGAAACTCTGCTGCCAGTCGGCCGGCGCGCCGTTCTGGTAGTGATGATCAAGGGCGTCGGCGTAGCTGGCACGGTCATCGCCGAACAGGTTACGGAATCCGTCCTGCCAGTAAGTGTCGGCGATCAGACGATCCCAGTAGTAATGCCCCACTTCATGACGAAAGTGTCCAAGCAGCGTGCGGTAGGGTTCGTGCATCTGCACGCGAACCTTCTCACGAATGGCGTCGTCCGCTTCTTCCACGTTGAGGGTGATCAAGCCACTGGCGTGGCCGGTGGTTGGCAGGTTGCCTTCCAGGTCGACGCCGAGGAATTCGAAGGCCAGCCCGCGTTCTTCATCCACGCTTTTCGGGATGAGCTGAAGGCCTAGGGTGATCAACTGCGCCACCAGCCGACGCTTGGCGGTCTCGATCTTGCCCCAGCGCTCGGGGTTTTCCGGCACCGACAGGTCAGGGATGGTCTTGTTGAGGCTACAGGCGATGCAGAAGTCGCCGGCGTTCAGCGCCGGGAATATCCAGTTGCAGGCCGCCGCGGTGTTCAGATTGGCGCAACGACGGTAGAGCCCGGCCTGGGGCTCGTCGCTGAGACGCCAGGTTTGCGCTTCGGGGCCCGGTTCCAGCGCGGCGATTTTGCTCTGCTCGGGCAGATAACCCAGGGCCGCCGAACACGCCAGGCACTGGCTGTTGCGGAAAAACACCGACTGCCCGCAATGGCACTGCCAGACCTTGCTGTTGCGCTTGCTTTCGCCGGCGAATGGCGCCGCGATCCGTGTGCTGAGTTGCTCGAAGAACTGGAACATGGCGATATCCTGATGGGGCTGCAAGCACTAGATCGTCAAGGATGACGGGGGTTCCGTGGGATTTTCTTACGCTTGGGTCCCGCTTATCGGCGGGACTACTTCACTCAGGTCCAGATCCGGGGACCCGCCTAACGGCGGGCATTTCGCCTTCGGCGAGTTACTTGGAAAAGCACCCCAAGTAACCAAGGGTGCTTGCTCTCGGTTGGGCCCGACTTCGTCGGGTTCCCTCACTCCGACGACGCTCCGTGGGCCCGCGCCGAACGGACATCCATGTCCTAGCGGCGCTCTCGCGGCATCCATGCCGCTCGGCCCACTCCGCGTCGTCTGCGTTCGGCCTGCACCCAAGTCGCGTTTGGCGGTGTCTGGGATTTTTGTGCATGAAGATCAAAAGCAGATCAGAAGCAGATCAAGCGCGGATTGAGGGAAGATCAAACGCTGAGGACTTGTGGGAGTGAGCTTGCTCACGAAGGGGCCGGTACATCCATCGGATATCTGGCGTGTTGGATAAAGCATTCGCGAGCAAGCTCGCTCCCACAGGGAGGGCGGTGCTATCAGCAAAAATGTCGGTGCCTGAACTGGCCTCTTCCCGGCTGAAGCCGGTCCTACAAGGCACCGTGTGCCGTCAGTGGGACCAGCTCCGACTGTGGGACCGGCTTTAGCCGGGAAGCTGTTGATCTGCTTTGAAGCGCTTTTGATATTCATACGCAAATGGCTCAAACACCGCAAATCGCGACTTGGGTGCAGGCTGAACGCAGGTCTCGCGGAGTGGCCCGAGCCGCATGGATGCGGCGAGAGCGCCGTCAGGACATGGATGTCCGTTCGGCGCGGGCCCACGGAGCGAGGCCGGAGTGAAGGAACCCTGACGAAGGAAGGGCCCAACCAGGAGCAGGGCCTTTTTGGTTACTTTTTCGGCTCTTGGAAAAAGTGACCCGCCGTAAGGGCGGAACCATAATTCCAGCACACACTAATAATGGATATGGCCCCAATCCCAAGCGCAATCCTCAGCCCACTTCAACGCCATGTTGCTTCAGGAACCCCACAAACGCCTCTTCGTCGAGCACCTTCAGCCCCAGCTCATTGGCCTTGGTCAACTTCGAGCCCGCCCCCGGCCCGGCCACCACCGTGTGGGTCTTCGCCGAGACCGAACCGGACACCTTCGCGCCCAGCCCCTCCAGCTTCTCCTTCGCCACGTCCCGGCTCATCAACTCCAGCGAACCGGTCAGGACCCACGTCTGCCCGGCCAGCGGCAAGCCCTCCACCACCTTCTTCTCGCTCTGCCAGTGCATGCCGAAATCCTTCAGCTGCTGCTCGATCGCCAACGCACGCTGCGCATGCTCCGGGACATCGAAAAACGCCCTCACCGCCTGCGCCTGCTTCTCCGGCAGCGTCTGCCGCATATCCAGCCAGTCCGCCTTGACGACCGCCTCAAGGGTGCCGAACTTGTCCGCCAGCTTCTGCGCCGCACCCGGCCCCACCGACGGAATATTCAACTTGTCCAGCATGCCGCCCAGGGTCGCGCTCGCCGCGAACTCCGCGCCCAGATCGCCCGTGTCCTGCAGCTCCATCTGGCATTCGCCGAGCAACGCGCCGATCACGTTCTGGTTGTGCTCGTCCTCGAAGAAACTGTGAATCTCATGGGCGACTTCCAGACCCACGTCCGGCAGATACGTCAGCACCTCCGGCAGCGCCACAACCACCCGATCCAGCGAGCCCAACGACCGCGCCAACACCTTGGCCGTCTCCTCGCCCACGTCTGGAATGCCCAGCGCGTAAATGAAACGCGCCAGCGTCGGTTTCTTGCTGTCATCAATGGCTTTGAGCAGCTTCTTGCTGGAGATCTCGGCAAAACCCTCCAGATCGATAATCTGCTCGTACGTCAGCTTGTACAGATCGGCGGGCGAGCCGATGAGTTTCTCGTCCACCAGTTGCTCGATGGTCTTGTCGCCCAGGCCCTCGATGTCCATCGCCCGGCGCGAGACGTAATGGATGATCGCTTGTTTGAGTTGCGCGCCACAGGCCAGACGGCCGACGCAGCGATACACGGCGCCTTCGCTGATGGTTTCCTTGCCCTTGCTGCGCTTGATCAGTTGCGTGCGCTCGACCTGGGAGCCGCACACCGGGCAAGTCTGCGGGATCTCGACGGTACGCGCGTCTTTCGGGCGGCGCTCCTGCACCACCTGCACCACTTGCGGGATCACGTCGCCCGCGCGGCGGATGATCACCGTGTCGCCGATCATCAGGCCCAGACGCGCCACTTCGTCCATGTTGTGCAGCGTCGCGTTGGCGACGGTCACACCGGCGACTTTTACCGGCTTCAAACGGGCGACCGGCGTGACCGCGCCGGTGCGGCCGACCTGGAATTCCACGTCCAGCAGCTCGGTGAGTTCCTCCATGGCCGGGAATTTGTGGGCAATGGCCCAGCGCGGTTCGCGGGCGCGGAAACCCAGCTCGCGCTGGGCGGCAATGCTGTTCACCTTGAACACCACGCCGTCGATTTCGTACGGCAAAGACAGACGTTTCTCGCCGATGTCGTGGTAGTACTTCAGGCAGTCTTCGATGCCGTGGGCGATTTTCATCTCGCGGCTGATCGGCATGCCCCACTCTTTCAGCTGCTGGAGGTTGCCGGTGTGGGTGTCGGCGATGTCATGGGACACCTGGCCGATGCCATAGCAGCAGAATTCCAGCGGGCGGTTGGCGGTGATTTTCGAATCCAGCTGGCGCAGGCTGCCGGCGGCCGCGTTGCGCGGGTTGGCGAAGGTCTTGCCACCCACTTCAAGCTGGCTGGCGTTCAGACGCTCGAAGCCGGCCTTGGACATGAACACTTCGCCGCGCACTTCGAGGGTGTCCGGCCAGCCTTTGCCGTGCAGCTTCAGCGGGATATTGCGCACCGTACGCACGTTGACGCTGATGTCTTCGCCGGTGGTGCCATCGCCTCGGGTTGCGCCGCGAACCAGCGCGCCGTTCTGATAGAGCAGGCTCACCGCCAGGCCGTCGAGTTTCGGCTCGCAGCTGTATTCCACCTTCTTCGAGGCGGCCGGCAGGTCCAGGCCTTCGTTGACCCGACGATCGAACTCGAGCATGTCGGTTTCTTCGAAGGCGTTGCCCAGGCTCAGCATGGGGATTTCGTGGCGCACCTGGGTGAACGCCGACAGCGCCGCACTGCCCACCCGCTGGGTCGGCGAGTCCGGTGTCACCAGATGCGGGTTCTCCGCCTCCAACGCTTTGAGCTCGTGGAACAGCCGATCGTACTCGACGTCCGGGATGCTCGGCTCGTCGAGGACGTGATAGCGGTAGTTGTGCTGATCCAGCTCAGCGCGCAGTTCAAGGATGCGGGTTTCGGCGACTTTCATAGGTGTGTTCTCGAAATGCAAAAGAGCAGCCGAAGCTGCTCATTTGGTGATGCTTGAATCTGTGGGAGCGCCAATCAGCGACGCTGGGTCAGGGCGCGACGTTCGAACTCGACGATGCGCTGACGGTAGTGCTCGATGGTCTGCGCGGTCATGACGCTGCGCTGATCGTCTTTCAATTCACCATTCAGCTCATGGGCCAGTTTGCGAGCGGCGGCGACCATGACATCAAACGCCTGCTTCGGATGACGCGGCCCTGGCAGACCCAGGAAGAAGCTCACCGCACGGGTGCTGAAGTGGTCGATATCGTCCAGATCGAACACGCCCGGCTTGACCGCATTGGCCATCGAGAACAGCACTTCGCCGTTGCCGGCCATGCTCTCGTGACGGTGGAAAATGTCCATTTCGCCAAAGCGCAGACCGCTTTCCAGAATGTTCTGCAACAGCGCCGGACCTTTGAAGCCGCTTTCGTCCCGGGAGATCACACTGATCACCAGCACTTCTTCAACCGGCGGCAGGTCCTTGTCTTCGGTGATGCGCTGGTTCGGCTTGTCGTCCGGGAAATCGTCGTCGCGGGCACTGAACAGGTCAGGGCCGGCGCTCAGGTTCAGGTCGCCCTGGTGCGGCTCGTCCTTGCGCTTGCCGCGTCGCGGTTCACGATCGGCGCGCTCGCGGGGCGCTGCACTCATCGTCGGCAGATCGTGCTCGTCGAGTTTCGGTTCTTTATGGGTGTCCAGAACGCGCGCAGGGCCCAACACTTCGGCGGACGTCGGTTCGTCGTCGTCCGGCAGGTTGGATAAGCTGCGGTCCAGTCTGAATTTCAATTTGCCCTTGCCGCCGCGCATACGGCGCCAGCCGTCAAACAGAATACCGGCAATGACAATAATGCCGATGACGATCAGCCACTCTCGCAGACCGATTTCCATGTAGTCCCGTGCCTCTAATAAAATTCTGAAAATTAAGGGCGTCAAACCCCTTTAAAACGTGGAGCCAACTCTATGTTCTGAATGGCCTTTTACCCACGCGAAATGGAAAAGTGGACATTAAGCTAGCACGACCAAAGGCAACTTTACACCGTCTGTTACATCTGGCAGGTCACAAGCATCTGTCACGCTGCGGCGGTGGTTCCTGTACTGGACGCCCGTGCGCCACTTTTCCCTGCAAATCTGCATGATCGCCACGCGATCAACTGCGCATCCCGCTATGACTCCACCAGCGCCATTGCCTCCTCTACGTCCACCGCCACCAGCCTCGAACAGCCCGGTTCGTGCATGGTGACGCCCATCAACTGGTCAGCCATTTCCATGGCGATCTTGTTGTGGGTGATGTAGATGAACTGCACGGTCTGGGACATCTCTTTGACCAACCGGGCGTAGCGCCCCACGTTGGCGTCGTCCAGCGGCGCATCGACTTCATCGAGCATGCAGAACGGCGCAGGGTTGAGTTTGAAGATGGCAAAAACCAGCGCCAGCGCGGTCAGGGCTTTCTCACCCCCGGACAGCAAATGGATCGTGCTGTTTTTCTTGCCGGGAGGACGCGCCATGATCGTCACCCCTGTATCGAGTAAATCTTCGCCCGTCAGTTCCAAATAAGCGCTGCCGCCACCGAAAACTTTTGGAAAAAGTGCCTGAATTCCGCTGTTTATCTGATCAAAGGTCTCTTTGAAGCGGTTACGGGTTTCCTTGTCGATTTTGCGGATGACGCTCTCTAGCGTGTCCAGCGCTTCGACCAGATCGGCGTCCTGGGCGTCCAGATAGCGTTTGCGTTCGGACTGCTGCTGATACTCGTCGATCGCCGCGAGGTTGATGGCGCCCAGACGCTGAATCCGCGCGGCGATGCGTTCCAGTTCTTCTTCGGCGTCTTTCTCGTTGGCTTCGGCGGTCAGGGTCGCCAGCACGCCATCCAGGTCGTAGCCGTCTTCGTGCAATTGCTCCTGAAGCGCCTTGCGTCTTACGGTCAAGGTCTGCCATTCCAGGCGCTGCTGTTCCAGTTGCCCACGCAACAGCGCCGATTGCTGCTCGGCCTGGTTGCGACGCTTCTCGGCCTCGCGCAGTTCGCGGTCGGCGTCTTCCAGGGCGTTCTTGGCGGTGCGCATCTCTTCGTCGACGACCATGCGCTTTTCCAGCAGCTCTTCGAGCTTCATGCGCAGTTCTTCAAGCGGCGCGGCGCCCTCCTCCAGGTTCAGGCTCAGCTGCTCGCGCTTCTCGGTCAGGCGCTCGGATTGCATCTCCAGCCGCTCCAGGGCCCGGCGCGTGGAATCATGCTGCGCACGCAGCGAACCCAGGCGCACGGCCAACTGATTGGCGTGATCCTTATGCTGGCGTGCTTCCTGACGCACCCGGTCCAGGCGCTCGCGCAGGCTGTCGCGCTGGGCCAGCAGCAACTCGCGCTGTTCAGTGTCCAGCGCCATGCTGTCGAGGGCGTCCTGCAATTGCAGGCGGGACTCGCCGAGGGTTTCCTGCTCCATGGCCCGCTGTTCGGCGAGCTCGGTCAATTCTTCGTCGAGCCGGGTGCGGCGCAGGGTCAACTGCTCGACCTTGGCTTTGGCGGCGGACAACTGCGCCTTGAGCTCGCTCTGCTGACGGGCTTCGTCCTGCAAGCGGCGGCGCAATTGCTCGCGATTGTCTTCCTGGGTGCGTTGCTGTTCGCGCTGGGTCGACAGTTGCTCATCCAGCGCGGCGAGGGTCGCCTCCCGCTCTTCGCGCTCGGCTTCCAGACGCTGCAATTCTTGACCCCGCGCCAGCACGCCGCTTTCGGCCTCGCTGGCGCGGCGCACACGGAGAAAATCCCGACCGACCCAGTAGCCGTCGCGGCTGATCAGGCTCTCACCGGCGCCCAGTTGGCCGCGCAGCGACAGTGCGTCGTCGAGGGTTTCAACGGGTTTGACCTGACCCAGCCAGTGGGTCAGATCGATCTGCGTGTCGACCTTGTCCAGCAGGCTGCCGGGGATGCGCGTGACGTCCGCGCCAGCCTTTACCAGACGCAAGTCGCCCTGACTGAATCCGGCCAGATCGAGCCCGGCGAAATCGTCCACCAGCACCGCATTAAGGTCGGCGCCCAGCACGGTTTCCACGGCCATTTCCCAGCCGGCCTCGACCCGCAGCCCTTCGGCCAGACGCGGACGCTCGCTCAGTTGATGGTCGCGCAGCCACTCGGCGGTGCCGGTGCCGGGATCGAGTGCCGCCTGTTGCAGGGCTTCCAGCGACGCAAGCCGGCCGTTCAACCGCTGCAGATCGCCTTGGGCCTGTTGTTGCGATTGGGTGGCCTGTTGCAGATCGACGCGCAGTTGCTCAAGGCGCTCGATCAGGTGTTCTTCTTCGGCGGTCAGTTCTTCAAAGGCCATTTCCCGCGCGGCGAGGTCTTCGCTGAGCTCGAGAATTGTGGCGTCTTCGGGGTCCGCCGCGAGTAATTGACGCTCTTCGCCCAAACGCCGCTGACGCTCGGCCAGTCGTTCCAGGCTGGTTTCCAGCTGCTGGATGCGCGACTGCTGCACTTCCGCCTGCCGCCGGGGTTCGGCGGACGTGAGGTTGAAGGCGTCCCACTGTTCCTGCCAGCCATGCATGGCGGTTTCGGCGTCTTCCAGCGCGGCGGCAGATTCTTCGGCGGCGGCGAGGGTGATCTCCTGCTCCGGCTCGAGCATTTCCAGCTCTTCGCCGAGGGTCGCCAGCAGCGTGCGGTCGTGACCCAGGTGGGATTCGGTTTCCAGGCGCGCACGCTCGGCTTCGCGCAGGTCGTCCTGCAACTGCCGCAAGCGTTGCTGACCGTGCTGAATGCTCTGCTCGACCCGGGCGATGTCGCCGCCCACGGAGTAGAAACGCCCCTGCACCAGGTTGAATCGCTCGGACAGGTCGTGATGACCGTCGCGCAGGCGCTCAATGGCGGCGTCGGCGCTGCGCTGGTCGGCGACCAATGACTCGAAGCCGACCTCCTGATTGCCGATCACCGATTCGCGCTGCGCGACCTGCTCGTTCAGCGCCTGCCAGCGCAACGCCGACAGCTGCGCCTTGAGCTGACGCTCTTCGGCTTTATATTCCTGATACTTCTCGGCGGCCTGGGCCTGACGCTGCAGACGCTCCAGCTGCCGACCCAGTTCTTCGCGCAAATCGGTCAGGCGCGCCAGGTTCTCGTGGGTGCGGCGGATGCGGTTTTCGGTGTCGCGACGGCGCTCCTTGTACTTGGAGATGCCGGCGGCTTCTTCGATGAAATTGCGCAGGTCTTCGGGCTTGGCTTCGATCAGCTTGGAGATCATGCCCTGCTCGATGATCGAGTAGCTGCGTGGGCCCAGGCCGGTGCCGAGAAAGATGTCGGTGATGTCGCGGCGACGGCATTTGGTGCCGTTGAGGTAATAGCTGTTCTGGCTGTCGCGGGTCACTTTGCGGCGGATGGAAATTTCCGCGTAGCTGGCGTATTCGCCGACCAGGGTGCCGTCGGAGTTATCGAAAACCAGCTCGATGCTCGCCTGGCTCACCGGTTTGCGGCTGGTGGAGCCATTAAAGATGACGTCGGTCATCGACTCGCCGCGCAGGTTCTTGGCCGAGCTTTCGCCCATGACCCAGCGCACCGCGTCGATGATGTTGGATTTGCCGCATCCATTGGGGCCGACCACGGCCGCCATGTTGCTGGGGAAGTTCACCGTCGTCGGGTCGACGAACGATTTGAACCCGGCCAGCCTGATGCATTTGAGGCGCATGAATCAGCTGGCCGCCAGGGCAGACAACACCGATTGGCAGCTGCGCTCGGCGTAGCAGGTCAGCACGTCGCGGATCCGCGCCAGATCCCGCGCCACCACCGCTTCGAGCAACTGGCCGAAGAGGGTCAGGTACTCGCTCATTTCCGCCTGGCGTTGATCCAGGGCGAGGAAATAGAAGCGGCTCATGGACGGCTGCAGGTTCTCGACGGTCTCTTCCAGGTACGGGTTGTTGGCGAACGGATAGGCCGCGCGCATGACATTGAAGCTCTCTTCAACGAAGCCCTTCACGTCCTGGCGCTCGCAACTGGCGATGAGCCGCTGCTGAATCTGCTGGAACGCCGCGAGGTCTACCGGCTCTTTCCAGCTTCGCGCCACGGCCAGACCGAGGAGGATGTACATCTCGCTCATCAGGGCGCAAAGGCTGGTGATGTTGTGTGGGGTCAGGACCGAGACCTGCGCGCCGCGACGGGGCAGGATCACGATCAGATGGCGGCGCTCGAGAATCAGCAACGCCTCGCGCACCGAGCCACGGCTCACGTTCAGCGCGGCCGTGACCTTCTGCTCCTGAATCCGCTCCCCTGGCTTGAGCTCGCCGCGGATGATGCGCTCGGCAAGGTGGTGAGCGATCTGCTCGGCGAGGCTGTCAGGTGCCTTGAACGTCATTTCTTACCTTCAACTTCTTTGGTCGCAAACAAGCGGCGGAGTGTATCGCACTGCAGGTCTGTGGCGCAGGGCCATACTGTGGAAACTGGCACGAATTAAGCAGAAACACGGACATGTTTCTGATCACAGGCACTCAGTCGTTAGACGTTATCGTCAGGTGGGTTATCGGCCATTTCTCGAAATAATGAATTTCTTGACCTTTGAGTCAGAAATTAATTGACCCAATAGTCAGAGCTGATAGATTCATCGACATGTTCGATGACCCATCCGCCGGCAGCTGTGACCAGTGCTTATTAACGACAAGAACGAGGCGCGACCCGTGATCCAGTTTCTCCTGAACCAAGAGCTGAAAACCGAACAGGCTCTGGACCCCAATGTGACGGTGCTCAACTACCTGCGCGAGCACCTGCATAAGTCCGGCACTAAAGAGGGCTGCGCCAGCGGCGATTGCGGCGCGTGTACCGTGGTCGTCGGCGAGCTGACCACTGACGCGGCGGGCCGGGAGCAGCTGAGTTATCGCAGCCTAAATTCGTGCCTGACCTTCGTGGCCTCGCTGCACGGCAAGCAATTGATCAGCGTCGAAGACCTCAAGCATCAGGGCCGCTTGCACAGCGTTCAGCAGGCGATGGTCGACTGCCACGGTTCCCAGTGCGGTTTCTGTACGCCGGGTTTTGTGATGTCGCTGTTCGCGCTGCAAAAGAACAGTGCCGAGTCCGCGTCCGCTGAAACAAAACATGCTCAGGCCCACGAAGCCCTGGCTGGCAATCTGTGCCGCTGTACCGGTTATCGACCGATCCTCGCGGCGGCCGAGCAAAGCTGCAGTCAACCGCCAGCGGACCAGTTCGATGCCTTGAAGGCTCAGACCATCGCGCGCTTAAAGGCCATCGCGCCGACGCAAACCGGCGAGCTGAACAGCGGCGACAAGCGTTGCCTGGTACCGCTGACCGTCGCCGATCTGGCGGATCTCTACGATGCCTATCCCCAAGCCCGGCTGCTGGCCGGCGGCACCGACCTGGCGCTTGAAGTGACGCAATTCCATCGCCCGCTGCCGGTGATGATCTACGTCGGCAACGTCGCGGCGATGAAGAAGATCGAGCACTTCGAAGACCGCATCGAGATCGGCGCGGCGACCGCCCTCACCGATTGCTACGAAGCTTTGAGCCGCGAGTACCCGGATTTCGGTGAATTGCTGCACCGTTTTGCATCGCTGCAGATCCGCAATCAGGGCACCCTCGGCGGCAACATCGGCAACGCCTCTCCGATTGGCGACTCCCCGCCCCTTCTCATCGCACTGGGCGCGAAGATCGTGCTGCGCAAGGGCGAACAAACCCGCACCTTGGCGTTGGAGGATTACTTCATCGATTACCGCGTGACCGTGCGTCAGGAAAGCGAATTCATCGAGCGCATCATCGTGCCCCGCGCCAACCCCCGGCAGACGTTTCGCGCGTACAAAGTGTCCAAACGGCTGGACGACGACATCTCGGCGGTCTGCGCCGCGTTCCGCGTGCACATCGAAAACGGCGCCATCGTTGACGCCCGCGCGGCGTTCGGCGGCATGGCGGCGATCCCCAAACGTGCGGCCCATTGCGAGCAGGCGCTGATCGGCCAGCCGTGGACATCGGCCACCATCGAGCGCGCCTGCGCCGCACTGGCCGAGGATTTCACCCCGCTGACGGACTTCCGCGCGAGCAAGGAATACCGCCTGCTCAGCGCGCAGAACCTGCTGCGCAAATACTTCATTGAAGTGCAAACGCCTCACATCCAGACGCGGGTGACAGCTTATGTCTAATCATCATTCAGCCAGGTCCCAGGAAGAAATGGTCGCCCTGTTTCAACAGGACCTGACCACCGGCGTGGGCCGCAGCGTGAAACACGACAGTGCTGACAAGCACGTTTCCGGCGAAGCGATCTACATCGACGACCGCCTCGAATTCCCCAACCAACTGCACGTGTATGCGCGGCTGTCCGACCGTGCCCACGCGCGCATCGTCCGCGTCGACGTGTCGCCCTGCTACGCCTTCGACGGCGTGCGCATCGCAATCACCCACGAAGACATTCCGGGCCTCAAGGACATCGGCCCGCTGCTACCCGGCGATCCGTTGCTGGCCATCGACACGGTCGAGTTCGTCGGTCAGCCGGTGATTGCCGTGGCCGCGCGGGATCTGGAAACCGCACGCAAGGCGGCGATGGCCGCGATCATCGAATACGAAGACCTGGAACCCGTGCTCGATGTGGTTCAGGCCTACCGCAACAAGCACTTCGTGCTCGACAGCCACACGCACCAGCGCGGTGATTCGGCGGCGGCGCTGGCCTCCGCTCCCCACCGGATTCAGGGCACGCTGCACATCGGCGGTCAGGAACACTTCTACCTGGAAACGCAGATTTCGTCGGTCATGCCCACGGAAGACGGCGGCATGATCGTTTACTGCTCGACGCAGAACCCGACCGAGGTGCAGAAGCTCGTCGCCGAAGTGCTGGACGTGTCGATGAACAAGATCGTCGTCGACATGCGCCGCATGGGCGGCGGTTTTGGCGGCAAGGAAACCCAGGCCGCGAGTCCCGCTTGCCTGTGTGCGGTGGTTGCGCGCCTGACCGGCCAGCCGACCAAGATGCGCCTGCCGCGCATGGAAGACATGATCATGACCGGCAAGCGGCACCCGTTTTACGTCGAGTACGACGTGGGCTTTGACAACGACGGGCGCCTGCACGGCATTCAGCTGGAGCTGGCGGGCAACTGTGGTTATTCGCCGGACCTGTCGGCGTCCATCGTCGACCGGGCGATGTTTCACGCCGACAATTCGTATTACCTGGGCGACGCCACGATCAACGGCCATCGCTGCAAGACCAACACCGCGTCGAACACGGCCTACCGGGGCTTCGGCGGCCCACAGGGGATGGTCGCCATCGAAGAGGTGATGGACGCCATCGCCCGGCACTTGGGCAAGGACCCGCTGGCGGTGCGCAAGGCCAACTATTACGGCAAGACCGAGCGCAACGTCACCCACTACTACCAGACGGTCGAGCACAACATGCTCGAAGAAATGACCGCCGAGCTGGAGGAAAGCAGTGACTACGCCGAGCGGCGCAAAGCGATCAAGGCCTACAACGCCAACAGCCCGATTCTGAAGAAAGGCCTGGCGCTGACCCCGGTGAAATTCGGCATTTCCTTCACCGCCAGCTTCCTCAATCAGGCCGGCGCGCTGATTCACATCTACACCGACGGCAGCATCCATCTCAATCACGGCGGCACCGAGATGGGCCAGGGCCTGAACGTCAAAGTGGCGCAGGTGGTGGCCGAGGTGTTTCAGGTCGACATCGACCGCGTGCAGATCACCGCGACCAACACCGACAAGGTGCCGAACACGTCGCCAACCGCAGCCTCAAGCGGCGCCGACCTGAACGGCAAGGCGGCGCAGAACGCAGCAGAAATCCTCAAGCAGCGGCTGGTGGAATTCGCGGCCAAGCATTACCAGTGCGATGAATCGCGGGTCGAGTTTCGCAACGGCCATGTGCGCGTCGGCGAGCAGGTCATCAGCTTCGACACCCTGGCGCAGCAGGCATGGATGGGCCAGGTGTCGCTGTCGAGCACCGGCTATTACAAGACGCCGAAGATTTTCTACGACCGCAGCCAGGCGCGGGGTCGGCCGTTCTATTACTTTGCCTTCGGCGCGGCCTGTACCGAAGTGCTGGTCGACACCCTGACCGGCGAGTACAAAATGCTGCGTACGGACATCCTTCACGACGTCGGCGCCTCGCTGAATCCAGCCATCGACATCGGTCAGGTCGAGGGCGGCTACATTCAAGGGATGGGCTGGCTGACCACCGAGGAACTGGTCTGGAACGACAAAGGCAAGCTGATGACCAACGGCCCGGCGGGCTACAAGATTCCGGCCGTGGCCGACATGCCGGCGGACCTGCGGGTGAAGCTGGTGGAGAACCGCAAGAACCCCGAAGACACGGTGTTTCATTCCAAAGCCGTGGGTGAGCCGCCATTCATGCTGGGCATCGCCGCGTGGTGCGCAATCAAGGACGCGGTGGCGAGTCTGGGCGATTACCGGCACCAGCCGAAGATCGACGCGCCGGCGACACCGGAACGGGTGTTGTGGGGGTGTGAGCAGATGCGGACGTTGCGGGTCGCGACGCAGGCATCAGAAGGTGTTGCCCATGAGCTGGTGGGTTCGCCGGTGTAGATCGTCCCCACGCTCCGCGTGGGAATGCAGCCCGAGACGCTCCGCGTCGATTAAGCGACGCGGAGCGTCAGAGGGTCCGTGGCCACGCAGAGCGTGGGAACGATCGACGTTTTGGTCAGGAGAAATCACATGAATAACTGGATCAGCGCCCTCGCCGACTTGCAGCATCAGGGCGAAGCCTGCGTGCTGGTGACCATCATCGAGGAGCGTGGCTCGACGCCGCGCAACGCCGGCTCGAAAATGGTCGTCAGCGCCGGGCGAATCTTCGACACCATCGGCGGCGGGCATCTGGAATACAAGGCCATGGAAATCGCCCGGGAGATGCTCGCCAGCGGCAGCCAGCAAACCCGCCTGGAGCGCTTCAGCCTCGGCGCCAGCCTGGGTCAGTGCTGCGGCGGCGTGAATGTGTTGCTGTTCGAACCCATGGGCCAGCCCCAGGCGCACATTGCCGTGTTCGGCGCCGGCCACGTCGGTCGGGCGCTGGTGCCGCTGCTCGCCAGCCTGCCCTGCCGCGTGCGCTGGATTGATTCCCGCGAAGCCGAATTTCCCGCGCACATGCCAGAAGGCGTGACGCAGATCCTCAGCGAGGACGTCATCGAAGAAGTGGATAACCTCCCCGCTGGCAGCTATTGCATCGTCATGACCCACAATCATCAGCTGGACCTGGAACTCGCCGCCGCCATTCTCAAGCGCGGCGACTTCAGCTATTTCGGCCTGATCGGCTCGAAAACCAAGCGCGTGAAGTTCGAGCATCGCCTGCGTGATCGTGGCTTCGACGCCGCTGTGGTGCAGCGCATGCGTTGCCCCATGGGCCTGACCGAGGTCAAAGGCAAACTGCCCATGGAAATCGCCGTGTCCATCGCCGGCGAAGTGATCGCCACCTACAACGCTCATTTCGGCGAGCAGAGCACCACCGCCGAACCTGTCGCCAAGCTGCTGCCGGTGTCCCGCCGCAGCCAGTCCCAATGAATCCCGGAAGAACGATCAACTGACATGACCACAGAAATCAGCACTGCCAAAAAAGCCTACCGCGCCGCCATCATTCACAGCATCGCCGACCCTGCCGACGTGGCAGTGGAGGCGTCGTATGAGTATTTCGAAGACGGCCTGATGCTGGTGGAAAACGGCAAGATCCTCGCCCTCGGCACTGCCGAAGACCTGCTCGGCACGCTCACTGACGACGTCGAAATCGTCACTTATCAGGACGCCCTGATCACCGCCGGTTTCATCGACACCCACATCCATTTGCCACAGACCGGCATGGTCGGGTCCTACGGCGAGCAGTTGCTCGACTGGCTGAATACCTACGTGTTTCCCTGCGAGAAGCAGTTCGAAGACCCCGAGCATTCGGCGCAGGTGGCTGACATTTTTCTCAAGGAATTACTGCGCAACGGCACCACCACCGCGCTGGTGTTCGGCAGTCGTCACAAGGAGTCGGTGGAGGCGCTGTTCAGTGCCGCCGAGAAGCTCAATCTGCGCCTGATCGCCGGCAAGGTGATGATGGACCGCAACGCCCCGGATTATCTGGTGGACACCGCCGAATCCAGCTACGTCGACAGCAAGGCGCTGATCGAGCGCTGGCACGGCAAGGGCCGCCTGCATTACGCCGTCACCCCACGTTTCGCGCCGACCAGCACGCCCGAACAATTGACCCTCGCCGGCCAGTTGCTGACTGAATACCCCGACCTGTACATGCAGACCCACATCAGTGAAAACCTGAAGGAGGTCGAGTGGGTGAAGGCGCTGTTCCCGGAGCGCAAGAATTACCTGGACGTGTACGATCATTTCAACCTGCTCGGCGAGCGCTCCGTGTTTGCCCACGGCGTGCACCTGTGCGACCAGGAGTGTGAGCGGCTGGCGGAAACCGGGTCAGCCATCGCCTTCTGCCCGACGTCCAACTTCTTTCTCGGCAGTGGGCTGTTCAACTTGCCGATGGCCGAAAAGCACAAGGTCAATGTAGGACTCGGAACAGACGTCGGCGCTGGCACCACTTTCTCGCTGCTGCACACGTTGAACGAGGCGTACAAGGTGATGCAGTTGCAAGGCGCCAAGTTGAGCCCGTTCAAATCGCTGTATCTCGCGACGCTGGGCGGCGCACGGGCGCTGCGGCTGGAAGACAAGATCGGCAACCTGCAGCCGGGCAGCGAGGCGGACTTCGTGGTACTGGATTTCAACGCCACCCCGCTGCTGTCCTACCGCATGAGTCAGGCGACGAGCATTGAAGAGCAGCTGTTTGTGTTGATGACCCTGGGGGATGACCGCACCGTCAGCGAAACGTATTCGGCGGGGGTGTTGGTGCATAAGCGTTAAGGCTATGCCGCAAACGGTAGGAGCGCTTGCCCGCAATGCAGTGGGTCAGCCGACGTTGATGTCACAGGCCCGCCGCTTCGCGACCGTCGTAACCTCCGATTGCTCCTACAGGAGATCTGCGCTCGACGCGGATTTTCGATGACAGCTGGAAACTGTAGGAGCGACCGGGGTGGCGCTCCACCTTGCTCGCGAAGACTGAGGTACATCCAACCCAAATCTGTCAGCTGTGCCGCAGCATTCGTGAGCAAGCTCAGTCCCACAGATCCCCGGTCCGGCCAGAGTTACCGGCGTCAGCACAGAATTTGTGGGAGCGAGCTTGCTCGCGAAAGCATTCTGTCAGTCGCCCTGGATGAGGCCGACGCACCGCATTCGTGAGCAAGCTCACTCCCACAGGTCCCCGGTTCGACCAGAGTTATCGGCGTCAGCACAGAATTTGTGGGAGCGAGCTTGCTCGCGAAGGCGTTCTGTCAGTCAGCCTGGGTGTGGCTGACCCACCCCATTCGTGAGCAAGCTCACTCCCACAGGTCCCCGGTCCTACCAGAGCTGCCGGAGTCAGCACAGAATTTGTGGGAGCGAGCTTGCTCGCGAAGGCGTTCTGTCAGTCAGCCTGGATGTGGCTGACCCACCGCATTCGTGAGCAAGCTCACTCCCACAGGTCCCCGGTCCGGCCAGAGTTACCGGAGTCAGCACAGAATTTGTGGGAGCGACCGGGGTGGCGCTCCACCTTGCTCGCGAAGGCGTTCTGTCAGTCAGTGGCCGACACACCCCATTCGTGAGCATCTCACCCCCCACCCGTGCCAAGGCGTACGGGCGGGATCAGACCGCGGTGCTGCGCCCTGCTTTTTTCTTTGGCAGCATCAGGTGCGAGAACACGGCATGGAGGTCGTCGGAGGCGCTGTCTTCGTCGAGGTTGAGCTTGCTGTCGATGTGATCCATGTGATGCATCATCAGGTTCACCGCCAGGGTCGCGTCCCGGGCTTCGATGGCGTCGATCAGCTGGGTGTGTTCATCGTACGAGCAGTGCGAGCGGTTGCCACTTTCGTACTGGGCGATGATCAGCGAGGTCTGCGAGACCAGGCTGCGCTGAAAGCTGATCAGCGGGGCGTTCTTCGCCGCTTCCGCCAGTTTCAGATGGAATTCCCCCGACAGACGAATCCCCGCCCCTCGATCCCCTTTCGAAAAGCTGTCGCGCTCGTCGCTGACCATCTGGCGCAGCTCACTGAGCTGTTCCGCCGTGGCGTGCTCGACCGCCAGTTCCGTGATCGCCTTCTCCACCAGACGCCGGGCGAAGAACACCTGTCGTGCCTCTTCGACGCTCGGGCTGGCCACCACCGCGCCGCGATTCGGACGCAGCAACACCACGCCTTCGTGGGCCAGTCGCGAGAGTGCGCGACGAATGATGGTGCGGCTGACGCCGAAGATTTCACCGAGGGCTTCTTCGCTCAGCTTGGTGCCGGGCGCCAAACGCTGTTCGAGGATCGCCTCGAAAATGTGGGCGTAGACGATATCGTCCTGGGTGCCGCTGCGGCCGGACTTGGCCGTGCGTGAATGTTTCTTGAGGGGTTGCAACTGATCGTTCATGGGCACTCGTGGTAACAGAATCCGGCGCGGGGCCTTGCCGTGATCAGGGCGGGTACGACCACTGTTGGAGCAACCAATAGCAGATATCCCGGCAAAGTCACAGTAAAAGTAATGGCGCATTGTACACAGCCGGCAAAGTCTGCACAGGCCCTGAAATGACGGGGCGTTATGCACACAATCCGCTAAATATTCCCCACAGGATCGAAAACATTATTTGCATTATTTGTATACAAAAGCATAATCCCTTCGTGCACGTTTCTGACCTTTCAGTCAACAAATCAGCCTGACAGGTCCATACGCCTCCCGGAGCCCGCAACCGGCTTTGTCATAACAACAAAAACGTCCCGAGGATTTCACTGTGGAAAGTCGCAAAACCGAAGCCACGCCGCTGGATCTCACGGTGCCGCGCAAAGGCCTGCTCGAACGCCTGTTCAAGCTGAGCCTGCACGGCACGACCGTCCGAACCGAGCTGCTGGCAGGGCTCACGACCTTCATCACCATGGCCTACATCATTTTCGTCAACCCCAACATCATGGCCGACGCCGGCATTGATCACGGCGCGGCGTTTGTCGCCACCTGCATCGCCGCTGCGCTGGGTTGTCTGCTGATGGGGCTGTACGCCAACTGGCCGGTGGGCCTGGCGCCGGGGATGGGCCTGAACGCGTTCTTCACCTACACCGTGGTCGGCACCATGGGCTACAGCTGGGAAACGGCGCTGGGCGCGGTGTTCGTCTCGGGCGTGATCTTCATGTTCCTGACCCTCTCACGCATCCGCGAATGGCTGCTCAACAGCATCCCGGTCAGCCTGCGTTACGCCATGGGGGCGGGGGTCGGTCTGTTTCTCGGGCTGATCGGCCTGAAGACCGCCGGCATCGTGGTCGACAGCCCGGCGACGCTGATCAAGCTCGGCTCGTTGCGCGAGCCCGGTCCGCTGCTCGCCGCCATCTGCTTTCTGATGATTGCCGTGCTCAGCTATCACCGGGTCTTCGGCGCGATCCTCATCAGCATCATCACGGTAACGCTGGCCGGCTGGGGCCTGGGGCTGGTGCACTACAACGGCATTTTCTCCACGCCGCCGAGTCTGGCGCCGACCTGGATGGCGATGGACCTGGCCGGCGTGTTCAACGTCAGCATGATCAGCGTAGTGCTGGCGTTTCTGTTCGTGCACATGTTCGACACGGCCGGCACGCTCATGGGTGTGGCACAGCGCGCCGGTTTGGTGCGTGAAGACGGCCGCATCGAGAACCTCTCGCGGGCCTTGAAGGCAGACAGCGCATCCAGCGTGTTCGGTGCGATGGTCGGTGTGCCGCCGGTCACCAGCTACGTGGAAAGCGCTTCGGGCGTGGCGGCCGGGGGTCGGACTGGTCTGACCGCCGTGACCGTGGGCGTGCTGTTCGTGGCGGCGATGTTCTTCGCCCCGCTGGCTGGCATGATTCCCGCTTACGCGACCGCAGGTGCATTGATTTACGTGGCGATGCTGATGATGGGCGGCATGGCGCACATCGACTGGGACGAAGCCACCGACAGCATTCCGGCGATCGTCACCGCGATCATGATGCCGCTGACCTTTTCGGTCGCAGACGGGATCGCGCTGGGGTTCATCACATACGTGGTGCTGAAAGCCGGCACCGGCCGCCATCGGGAAATCTCCATCAGCCTGTGGGTGCTGTGCGCGATCTTCATCGCCAAGTTCGTGTTTTTGTAACGCTTTCCGGCCGCTGCACTGCTGATGGATGGCAGTCGTCACCGTACATGACATGAAGCGCCGCGCAGCCCGCGGCGTTTCTGCTTTCAGATAAACAAGGAGCACACCCCATGACACTGGAAACCTGGCTGCTGTTCAGCGGCGCGGCATTGGTGGTCATTCTAATTCCGGGGCCGCTGTCGCTGCTGATGATCGGCAACAGCCTGAATTACGGCCTGCTGCGCTCCTACCCCGCCTTCCTCGGCGGCGTCTGCGCATCAATCTGCCTGCTCAGCGCTTCGGCCCTGGGACTGGGCGCCTTGTTGTTGGCGTCCGAGCAGTTGTTCAGCGCCTTGAAAATCGTCGGCGGTCTGTACCTGTTTTACCTGGCCTGGCAAAGCTGGAAACAGTCGCGCCGGCCCGCCGTTGCCGCCGAAGTGCCCGAGGCCGCCAGCAAACCCGCCTTCGGCTCACTGTTCTGGCGCGCCTTTGTGCTGGGCGGCAGCAACCCGAAAGACATCCTGTTTTTCGCCGCCTTTCTGCCGCAGTTTCTCAAGGCCGATGAGCCGTTTTTCGGCCAGTTGATCACCATGATCATCACCTGGACCGTCCTCGACCTGAGCTGCAAATTGTTCTACGGCCTCAGCGCCCAGGGCGCGGCCCGCTATCTGCGCACCGGCAAGGGCCAGACCTGGTTCAACCGCATCAGCGCCGGTCTGTTCGGCACTGCGGGCACCGTTGCGCTGATCAGCCGCTGACGTCTTAACAGCCGACCACTCGGGGCAAACACCAAGGGCAAAAAAAAGCCCGCAGTATGGGCGGGCAAGAGGAACGCGGGGAGCAACAAGCGGCAGCGATCTAGCTGCCGCGATACGTCGAGTAGCTGTAGGGCGAAATCAGCAGTGGCACGTGGTAGTGGTCTTGCCCGGCGTCGATGCCGAAGCGCAGCACCACCTCATCGAGAAACCCGTGCTCGCCGGATTGCACGCCTTTGCCGCGAAAGTATTCGCCGGCCTGAAACTGCAATTGATAGACGCCAGACTGGTAGTCATCGCCCTGCAAAAGCGGGGCGTCGCAGCGGCCGTCGCTGTTGGTCACTGCTTCGGCGACTTTCTCCAGCCGGTCGCCATCGACCCGATAAAGCGCAACGCGGATGGAGCTGCCGGGGCAGCCATGTGCAGCGTCCAGCACGTGAGTGGTGAGTCGTCCCATGGCGTGTCGTTGCCTCATTCAGTGAGAGATTAAGAGATGGCCTGCACCCGAAAGGGGCATCAGCGGTAAGACATGAGCAGGATTAAGACAGTTTAAGCGCAGATTGTACACAATTAAAATCACCTAAATTTTCACTGGTCACCCGCCGCGGCCCCATGCCCCGGATAGCGGCGCAAGGCAGATGAATACGCGATTACAAGCGCCATATCTGACCACTCAGGCAGGTTTCTTGCACAGTGATCCCATGAGGCCGAGAGTGGCGGGACGTGAAAAAACAGGGTTACACGTTGTAAATAAAGTTGTATACAATCTCACCATCGCAGCGACCGTCACGGCACCTTGATGCATCGCCCTGACGACCACCGCCACAGAACACAGGCTAGATAAGGAAGATTGCAGTGAGCGCCGACTACCCACGCGACCTGATCGGTTACGGCAGTAACCCGCCCCACCCCCGCTGGCCAGGCAATGCCCGTATCGCGCTGTCATTCGTGCTCAATTACGAGGAAGGCGGCGAGCGCAATATTCTGCACGGCGACAAGGAGTCCGAAGCGTTCCTCTCCGAAATGGTAGCCGCGCAACCGCTGCAGGGTCAGCGCAACATGAGCATGGAATCGCTCTACGAATACGGCAGCCGTGCCGGCGTGTGGCGCGTGCTCAAGCTGTTCAAGCAATTCGACATTCCGCTGACGGTCTTCGCGGTGGCCATGGCCGCCCAGCGTCACCCGGACGTGATCCGCGCCATGGTCGACGCGGGCCATGAGATCTGCAGCCACGGCTATCGCTGGATCGACTACCAGAACATGGACGAGGCCCAGGAACGCGAGCACATGCTCGAAGCGATCCGCATCCTCACCGAACTCACCGGCGAACGTCCGCTGGGCTGGTACACCGGGCGCACCGGCCCCAACACCCGGCGGCTGGTGATGGAAGAAGGCGGTTTTCTCTACGACTGCGACACCTACGACGACGACCTGCCGTACTGGGAGCCCAACAACTCCACCGGCAAGCCGCATCTGGTGATCCCCTACACCCTGGATACCAACGACATGCGCTTCACCCAGGTGCAGGGTTTCAACAAGGGCGAGGACTTTTTCGATTACCTGAAAGACGCCTTCGACGTGCTCTATGCCGAAGGGGCCGAGGCGCCGAAAATGCTTTCGATCGGTTTGCACTGCCGCCTGATCGGTCGCCCTGCCCGGCTGGCCGCGCTGCAGCGTTTCCTTGAGTACGTCAAAGGCCACGAGCAGGTCTGGTTTGCGCGCCGGGTGGAGATCGCGCGGCACTGGCATCAGGTACACCCCTTCAATGGAGCCGCCGAATGAGCCGCTTTCAGACCCTGACGCCCTCTTCCCTCAGCCGCGACGAATTCGTCCAGGCGTTCGCCGACATCTACGAACACTCGCCCTGGGTCGCCGAACAGGCTTATGACCTGGGCCAGCAGCACGAGCTCGATGATATCGAGACGCTGCATGCACGCATGAGCGACATCCTGTTGAGTGCCGATCACGCCGCGCAACTGGCGCTGATCAACGCTCACCCGGACCTTGCCGGCAAAGCCGCCGTGCAAGGCCAACTGACCGAAGCCAGTACCTCTGAACAGGCTGGCGCCGGTATCCACCAATGCACGGCCGAAGAGTTCCAGCGCTTCACCGAGCTGAACGACGCCTATAAAGCGAAGTTCGCGTTCCCCTTCATCATGGCGGTGAAAGGCAGCAACCGGCATCAGATCCTCGCGGCCTTCGAGACGCGCATTCACAACACGGCCGACGCCGAGTTCGCCTGCGCCCTCGCCGAGATCAACAAGATCGCGATGTTCCGCCTGCAAGCCCTCTGACCGACCTTTCCCACGCCCACTATCAAAGGCAGACAAAAAGAATGAAAGCTTACGCCGCACCCTTCGAGAAGTTCGTCAACCTGGCCGATGCGCGTCTGGGGACGAAGATCCTTTCCGTCACCGATGACTGGTTCGCCGATGCCAACCGCCTGTTCCAGCCGACCCCTGCGGTCTGGAAAGAAGGCGTGTTCGACGACAACGGCAAGTGGATGGACGGCTGGGAGTCGCGCCGCAAGCGCTTCGAAGGTTACGACAGTGCAGTGGTTCGCCTGGGCGTTGCCGGTTCGATCAAGGGCGTGGACATCGACACCTCGTTCTTCACCGGCAACTACCCGCCATCGGCCTCGCTGGAAGCGTGCTTCCTGGCGTCGGGCGAGCCGGACGAAAGCACCGTGTGGACGGAAGTGTTGCCGGCGGTGGAGCTCAAGGGCGACAGCCACCATTACCACGAGATCGGTGACGCCAAGGCTTACAGCCATTTGCGTTTCAACATCTACCCGGACGGCGGCGTGGCGCGTCTGCGGGTGTACGGCGTGCCCCATCGGGACTGGTCGGCAGTGGGTGACAACGAGCAGATCGATCTCGCCGCCGCGCTGAATGGCGGTCGTGCGCTGGCCTGCTCCGACGAGCATTTCGGGCGCATGAGCAACATCCTCAACCCGGGCCGTGGCGTGAACATGGGCGACGGCTGGGAAACTGCACGTCGCCGCACCCCTGGCAATGACTGGGTGATCGTGGCCCTGGGGCATGCGGGCGAGGTCGAGCAGATCGTCGTCGACACCCTGCACTTCAAGGGCAACTACCCGGACAGCTGCTCGATTCAGGCAGCCTTCGTCAAAGGCGGCACCGACAGCCAGATCGAAACCCAGAGCCTGTTCTGGCGCGAACTGCTGCCGAGCCAGAAGCTAGAAATGCACGCCGAACACACCTTCGTCGAGCAGATCAAGGCACTGGGGCCGATCACCCATATCCGCCTGAACGTGTTCCCGGATGGCGGCGTGAGCCGGCTGCGGGTGCTGGGCAAGGTTGCGAAATAAACGCTTGGCCTCTGATGACTGATGGTTCCCACGCTCCGCGTGGTAACCCCTTTGCGGACGCTCCGCGTCCAGGGTGACGCAGAGCGTCAGGGGATGCATTCCCACGCGGAGCGTGGGAACGATCACCAATCCACCAAACATGAACAGAAGACCCCGCATGCGCACACTGATCATCGAGCCGTTGACCAAGGCAGCCTTCGCCCCTTTCGGCGAGGTCATCGAAACCGACGGCAGCGATCATTTCATGATCAATAACGGCTCGACCATGCGCTTTCACCGTCTGGCCGAGGTTGAAACGGCCACGCCGGACGACAAGGCGATCATCAGCATCTTCCGCGCCGAGGCGCTGGAGATGCCGTTGACCATCAGCATGCTGGAGCGCCATCCGCTGGGCAGCCAGGCCTTCATTCCGCTGCTCGGCCATCCTTTTCTGGTCGTGGTCGCGCCACTTGGCGATGCACCTGAACCCGAGTTGACCCGCGCCTTCATCACCAATGGCAGGCAGGGTGTTAATTACCATCGCGGCGTCTGGCACCACCCGGTGCTGACGATCGAAAAGCGGGATGACTTCCTGGTGGTTGATCGCAGTGGCAGTGGCAATAACTGCGATGAGCATTTCTTCGAAGAGAGTCAGAAGATGGTTCTCGATCCCCAACTATAAGAAGGGTCTGACCACCCGTTAAGCGGTGGAAGGCAAAGGGTAAAGACTGTGGCTGCACATCTGATGGAATGGCTGAATCTGGGCGTGCGCTGGATTCACATGATCGTCGGGATCGCCTGGATCGGCGCGTCCTTTTATTTCGTCTGGCTGGAGAACAACCTCAACCGCGCCAACCCCCGTGACGGTCTGTCGGGCGACCTCTGGGCGATTCACGGCGGCGGTATCTACCACCTGGAAAAGTACAAACTGGCCCCGCCGACCATGCCGGACGACCTGCACTGGTTCAAATGGGAAGCCTACTGGACCTGGATGTCGGGCATCGCGCTGCTGTGCATCGTGTTCTATTCCAACCCCACCCTTTACCTGCTGGCACCCGGCAGCACGCTGAGCGGCGGCGCAGGCATCGCCATCGGCGTGGGCTCATTGGTCGCCAGCTGGACGATCTACGACATCCTCTGCGATTCGCCCCTGGGCAAGCGCCCTGCCTTGCTGGGCCTGGTGCTGTTCGTGCTGATCATCGCGGCCTGCTTCGGCTTCAGCCAGGTGTTCAGCGGACGGGCGGCTTACCTGCACACGGGTGCAATCATCGGCACGATCATGGTCGGCAACGTGTTGCGCATCATCATGCCGGCCCAGCGCGCGCTGGTCGCCGCCATCGCCGAAAATCGCACGCCGGACCCGTCGCTGCCGGCCAAAGGCCTGCTGCGTTCACGGCACAACAACTACTTCACCCTGCCGGTGCTGTTCATCATGATCAGCAACCACTTCCCGAGCACCTATGGCAGTCAGTACAACTGGCTGATTCTGGCGGGGATCGCGGTGTGTGCGGTGCTCGTCCGTCATTTCTTCAACACCCGTCACAACAGCCACAAATACGCCTGGGCCTTGCCGGTCGGGGCACTGGGAATGATGTGCCTGGCCTACGTCACCGGCCCCGCGCAAATGTCTCGCGGCCCGGACGTGGCGGAGAAAATCCAGTATCAGCCACTGCCGGGCACGGCCATCGGTGGCCATCGCGCCGACGAGGCGAAGCCTGACGTCGCACCAGCGCCAGCCCCTGCAGCCGCCCCGGCACCTGGCGCAGAGGCCGCAGCCCAACCGGCGCAAGCCAGCAGCGGCGGCGTGGATTTCGAGAAGGTCCACAGCGTGATTCAGGAACGCTGCACCGTCTGCCACTCTGCCAAACCCACCAGCCCGCTGTTCAGCAGTGCGCCGGCCGGGATCATGTTCGATACGCCGCAACAGATCCAGCAACTGGCCCCGCGCATTCAGGCCCAGGCGGTGACCGCGCAGATCATGCCGCTGGGCAACATCACCCAGATGACCCAACAGGAACGTGACCTGCTGGGGCAATGGATCGATAAAGGGGCGCAGACGAACTGAAGTCAGCTGCAAGCTTCAAGCGGCAAGCCACAAGTTAGAAGCAGTACGCGATCGGCTTTGGCTTGAGGCTTGCCGCTAACCGCTCCATCCGCTCCAACCAAAAAATAAAAACAATGAGGTGTTGCATGTCCGAGTCAACTCACGCGCGCATTCCTGCCGCGCCGCCACGACAGCCCCTGCCACTGCTGCAACTGATTCTGGTGGGCCTGCAACACGTCCTGTTGATGTACGGCGGTGCCGTTGCGGTGCCGCTGATCATCGGCCAGGCCGCCGGGCTTTCCCGGGAAGAAATCGCCTTTCTGATCAACGCCGACCTGCTGGTCGCCGGTATCGCCACGGTCGTGCAGTCCCTGGGCATCGGTCCGCTGGGCATTCGCATGCCAATCATGATGGGCGCCAGTTTCGCCGCCGTCGGCAGCATGGTGGCGATGGCCGGAATGAGCGGCGTCGGCCTGCCGGGCATCTTCGGCGCGACCATCGCAGCAGGCTTCTTCGGCATGCTGATCGCGCCGTTCATGTCGAAAATCGTGCGCTTCTTCCCGCCGCTGGTGACCGGCACCGTGATCACCTCCATCGGCCTGTCGCTGTTCCCGGTGGCGGTCAACTGGGCCGGCGGCGGCAGCAAGGCGGTGAGCTTCGGCGACCCGGTCTACCTCGGCGTCGCCGCGCTGGTGTTGCTGACCATCCTGCTGATCAACCGCTTCATGCGCGGGTTCTGGGTCAACATCTCCGTGCTGATCGGCATGGGCCTGGGCTACATCCTCTCCGGCTTCATCGGCATGGTCGACCTCAGTGGTCTGGGTCAGGCCGAATGGCTGAAGGTGGTCACGCCCCTGCACTTCGGCCTGCCGCAATTCAGCCTCGCGCCGATCCTGTCGATGTGCCTGGTGGTGGTGATCATTTTTGTCGAATCGACGGGGATGTTCCTCGCGCTGGGCAAGATCACCGACCGCGAAGTCACGCCGGGCATGTTGCGCCGGGGGTTGCTGTGCGACGCGGCCGCCTCGTTTCTCGCGGGCTTTCTCAACACCTTCACCCATTCCTCGTTTGCGCAGAACATCGGCCTGGTGCAGATGACCGGCGTGCGCTGCCGCTCGGTGACCATCGTCGCGGGCGGGTTCCTCATCGTCCTCAGCCTGTTGCCGAAAGCGGCGTATCTGGTGGCCTCGATCCCGCCTGCCGTACTGGGCGGCGCGGCCATCGCGATGTTCGGCATGGTCGCCGCCACCGGGATCAAGATCCTCCAGGAAGCGGACATCTCCGACCGGCGCAACCAGCTGCTGGTCGCGGTGAGCATCGGCATGGGCCTGATACCCGTGGTGCGACCGGAGTTCTTCAGCCAGTTACCGCAATGGATGGGGCCGATCACCCACAGCGGCATCGCCATGGCGACACTGAGCGCGGTGTTGCTGAACCTGCTGTTCAATGTCCTCGGCGGTGCCGAGCGCGCGGCGATGGCCGGACCGCTGCATTCACACTGAGGGGTTGCCCTGTTTTCGACGGGAGTGCTCTGTGACAGAGCACTTGAGCACGGCTGCGCGAGTCAGTATCCTCCGCCGCCGCTCGAATTCAGTCCAATAACAACACTGCAACTAACCTGACTGACCGGACAACTCTCCGATCAGCCCGTGCATCTTCCAAACGGCATCGATAAATCGACCAATCGACTGTTATTTAAACAGCCGGCGGGGCTTTTTCGTCTTTTTTCAAGGTGTTGGCTCAGCTCTTGCTATCAACTCGAAGCTGACCAAACAGACAACTTAATCAATTAAAACCAAGGCGCCATAACAGAGCGTCCGTTCGCAAAAAACCACGACGTCAATCCAAGGGAGTATTTAAATGAACCGCACGCTTTCCAGCCTGATGGCCGCAAGTAGCCTGCTTGCCGCCGCGCCGGCCATGTCGGGTGATCTGCTGCAGTGGCAGAGCAACAGCCTGACTTACCTCTACGGCAAGAACTTCGCCGTGAACCCTGAAAACCAGCAGACGTTCACCTACGAACATGCCGATGGCTGGAAATACGGCGATAACTTCGTCTTCCTCGATTACATCAACTACAACGGCAAGAAAGACGGCAGCCTGGGTAACGCCTCGACGTACGGGGAGATTTCCCCGCGCCTGTCGATGGGCAAGATCTTCGATCAGAAATTTGAGTTCGGCCCTGTCACCGACGTGTTGCTGGCAACCACTTACGAGTTTGGCGAAGGCGATGTCGAGTCGTATCTCATCGGCCCGGGTTTTGATTTGAAGATCCCCGGCTTCGATTACTTCCAGCTGAACTTCTACAAGCGTTACAACGACGGCCACCGCGCCGGTTACGGCGCCTGGCAGATCACCCCGGTCTGGTCCTACACCATTCCAGTGGGCAAGTCGGACATTCTTATCGACGGTTTCATGGACTGGGTCGTGGACAACAAACAGTCCAACAGCAAAGGCGATTACCACTCCAACCTGCACTTCAACCCGCAAATCAAATACGACCTGGGCAAGGCGCTTAATCTTCCGGACCGGCAGTTGTACGTAGGCGTCGAGTACGACTACTGGAGCAACAAGTACGGGATCAACGACACGCGCTCTTTCGACACCGACCAGAACACCGCGAGTTTGCTGGTGAAAGTGTTCTTCTGATCGCCCCGGGACGATGCTGGCAAGCGCCTTCTCAGGCCGTTGCCAGCAGGCGTCCACAGCAGAATGCCCGGGGCCTTGCGCTCCGGGCAATGAATGCGCTTTTCATTTTCATGTGACCGATTTTTAACTTCCGCTCCGGGAAGATAGGCACCGTCGGCCACTGTCGGGCAGACACTCGAACCTCCCTGTCTGAACCACCCGGTAATCACAATGAACAAACTTCCGCAGATTACGCTCGCGTTCTGGGTCATGAAGATCTGTGCCACCACGTTAGGCGAAACAGCAGGTGACTTGCTGTCGATGACCCTCGACGTTGGCTATCTGATCAGCTCCCTTATCTTGATCAGCGTGTTTGTCGTCACGCTCATCACGCAACTGGCCTCCAAACGCTATAACCCGGCGCTGTACTGGTTGGTGATTCTTTCCACCAGCACCGCGGGCACCACCATGTCCGACTTCATGGACCGTACGCTGGGGCTTGGTTATGCGGCGGGTTCGGCCATTCTGGTGGCGATCCTGCTGGCTATCTTCTCGGCCTGGTACTGGAGCGAACGGTCGTTGTCGGTCAGCCGCGTCACCACGCTTAAAGCCGAGCTGTTCTACTGGTTCGCGATCCTGTTCTCGAACACCCTGGGCACGGCGCTGGGCGACTTCCTGGCGGATGACTCGGGATTGGGTTTCATGGGCGGGGCGTTGCTGATCGGCTCGGCGATTGCCGTGGTCGTGGTGCTTCACTACACCACCCGGTTGTCTTCGGTGGCGTTGTTCTGGATCGCCTTCGTGCTGACTCGCCCGTTCGGGGCGACGTTGGGCGACGTGTTGACCAAACCCCATGAAAAAGGCGGCCTGGACTTCGGGACGGTGGGTTCGTCGATGGTACTGCTGGGCATTCTGGTGCTGCTGGTGGGCGCCGCCATGTATTACAACCGCAAGCCCGCGCCGGCCTATGCGGTAATCAGCGACAAGTAAGGACACGCTCCATCGAAGTAAGGCGCGCTTGCCTGAGACCGAAGCACTTCAACCCTCGCTACACAGGCTGAGGTTCAACGGGCACAGGCAAACGCGGCCAGGGTCACCCCCTCAGGAATGCCCTTCCCACGGCAGCGGCTTGCCCGCTCGCACCCTCGCGTTCAGCGAGCGCAGCAGGTCGAGGGGATCACGGTCTTTCATCGCATGACTCTGCTCGTCGACCCAGGTCATGACCTGCTGCCGGTCGAGCGTCGGCCGGCGGTGCAGGATTTCCACCAGCTGACGCTCGCAATGCTGGGCATACGCAACGACGCTGGAAAACAATGGGCTGTTCATGCTGCCGACACCTCGCCACCGAATATGCGTTCAGCCTTGATAAGGCGCCAGTTTTGTTGCTGCCATTCCGCTACTGCTCCCGGTACAACCCGCCACACAATAGCATTGGCGCGCGGTCGCGCCAGTGACAAAGCCGGTGGACAAAGGGGATGTTGTTGCGCAGCCGAGGCAATGTTGAGCCTGCTGCGAGGCCGGTGCTAACATTCGCCACCGCCGAGCAGGCAAGGACATACCGGTTTATGAGCAGCATCCGCGAGCGCAACAAAGAACTGATCCTGCGCGCAGCCAGCGAAGAATTTGCCGATAAGGGATTCGCCGCCAGCAAGACCAGCGACATCGCCGCCAAGGCGGGTGTGCCCAAGCCCAACGTTTATTACTACTTCAAGTCCAAGGACAATCTGTATCGCGAGGTGCTCGAAAGCATCATCGAGCCAATCATGCAGGCGTCGACGCCGTTCAATCGCGAGGGTGTGCCGGCTGAAGTGCTGACGAGCTACATCCGCTCCAAGATCCGCATCTCCCGCGAGCTGCCCTTCGCTTCAAAGGTGTTCGCCAGCGAGATCATGCACGGCGCGCCGCATTTGACGCCCGAGCAGGTTGAGCAACTGAATGGACAGGCCCGGCATAACATCGAATGTATTCAGGGCTGGATCGATGACGGTCTGATCGCGCCGATCGACCCCCATCATCTGATGTTCAGCATCTGGGCCGCGACCCAGACCTACGCCGACTTCGACTGGCAGATTTCCACGGTGACGGGTAAAGCGACCCTGGACGACGCTGATTACGAAGCGGCCGCCCAGACCATCATCCGCCTGGTGCTCAAAGGGTGTGAGCCGGACCGCTGAAGGTCACTGGCTTTCTTCCTTGTCGTAGCCCAAGGCCCTGTTCACACCTTGCAAGAGCTGGCCGAAGCTCCAGGGCTTGCGGATGAACACGACTGGATGTACGACACCCGAGCTCTCGGGTGTCTCGTGACCTGACATGATCAGGATCGGGATCTGCGGATACTTGTTGCTCGACAGGTTCGCAAGGTCCGCACCGTTCAAGGTGCCCGGCATGAGGATATCGGTCAGGAGGAGCGCCACGTCGCCCGAGTTGCTTTCGAGGTACTTCGCCGCCTCGTCTGCAGTCTCCAGCGCATGGGTGGTAAAGCCTTCATCCTCGAGGATTTCGCAAACGAACTCGCGAATGATCTCCTCGTCCTCAACCACCAGAATGAGTCCCATGTTTGGTACGTCTGCTGCCATTTGCGCCACATCCACAATAATTATTTCCCATGCCTGCCCGGCCGGCCCTGTCCTGGACTCGGGTGTAGTCCGTACTGTGAGCGGCGCGAGCGCCGGAAATTCCATTGGGAAGCAACATTTGGTCGAAACGATGTGCAGATTCTGGAAATGAAACCGTACAAACGGGACTTTACGGAATCGCAGGCAATAAAAAACCCGCCGAAGCGGGTTTGTGCAACACCGTCCAACTTCCTGTTGGCCGCCAATGCCTGGCAACGGTCGATCGTCCTTGATCCTGCAGCGGTCCGTTGCTGCAGTTGATGGATCCAATGTACCGCGAGGATGTGTTTCAACCTAGAGCCAAGTTCCTCAGGTTGTGTAAGCCTTTGGCTATACCTGTGTCGGTTACGTGCGCCCACACTCAGGTTTATACAGGTGAGGCCGAGATGCTTAATGACACCATGGCTTCCCTCCGCTGAGGGATGCGGGTCAATGGGCTGTCGTGCAAGCGGTTATAGAGCGGCCTGGCCGAACAAGAAGAATAAAGAAGCGGAGTGACGATCATGAATATGCGCAATCTTTCGATCAGCCGGCGCTTGTGGCTGATTCTCATCGTCGCCGTGGTGATGCTGTTCACGCTGGCGGCGGCGATGCTCAAACAGATCCACGACGATCTGTACGAAGCCAAAACCGTCAAGACCATGCACGTGGTGCAGACCGCCAGCGGCCTGCTCGATTACTACCATGGCCTCGAAACCGCCGGTACCCTGCCCCGCGAGCAGGCCCAACAGCAGGCGATGGATGCCATTCGCGGGCTGCGCTACAACCAGACCGACTATTTCTGGATCAACGACCTGCGCCCGGTGATGATCATGCACCCGGCCAATCCCAAGCTGGTAGGCCAGGACCTGTCCGGCATCAAAGACCCGGACGGCTTTCAGGTCTTCAACGAGATGGTCACCCTGGCCAAGGCCAAAGGCGGAGGCATGGTCAACTACCGCTGGCCAAAGCCCGGCGCCACTGATGCGGTCGGCAAGACCTCGTACATCTCGCTGTTCGCGCCGTGGGGCTGGATCATCGGCTCGGGCGTTTACATCGATGACGTGCAGGCCGAGTTCTACAAGCAGGTGGTCAAGGCGCTGTCGATCAGTGCCGGCATCATTCTGGTCATGGCGCTGCTGTTGATTCTGATCGCACGCAGCATCGCCGGCCCGCTCAAGGCCACCGTCGAGGCGATGGCCAATATCGCCAGCGGCGAAAGCGACCTGACCCGCACCCTGGAAACCCAGGGCAACGACGAAGTCACGCAACTGGCCCGGCACTTCAATGCGTTCACCGCCAAGCTGCGGCGGGTGGTCAGTGAGCTGCAGTCGTCTGCGGTCGGCCTGGGTCAGGCGTCGAGTGAGCTGGGCAGCAACGCCATTCAGGCCCAGGAACGCAGCCAGCAGCAGTCGCTGCAGATGGAGCAGGTGGCCACGGCGGTCAATGAGGTCACTTATGGCGTGCAGGACGTGGCGAAGAACGCCGAGCACGCCGCCAGCGAGATGCGCAACGCCGAATCCCAGGCGCAGCAGGGTCAGGCCAACATCGACAGCAGCCTGAAGCAGATCGGGCACCTGTCCGGCACCATCGATCAGGCCGTGGAAGTGATTCGCACGCTGGCCAGCGAAAGCACGCAGATCGGCGGTGTGCTGGAGGTGATCAGTTCGATCGCCGAGCAGACCAATCTGCTGGCGCTCAACGCCGCCATCGAAGCCGCCCGCGCGGGTGATCAGGGCCGTGGCTTCGCCGTCGTCGCAGACGAGGTCCGCCTGCTGGCCCAGCGCACGCAGAAATCCACGGCGGAAATCCAGGCGATGATCGAGCGCCTGCAGGCGCATTCGGATGCCGCAGTAAAAGTGATCGCCGACAGCAGTCGTTCTTCGCAGCTGACTATCGAGCAGGCCAACCTGGCCGGCCAGAGCCTGACGTCGATCAGCCAGGCGCTGCGCAACCTCAACGGCCTCAACGCCTCCATCGCCAGTGCGACCCTTGAGCAATCCCACGTGGTGGAAGACATCAACCAGAACGTCACCCAGGCGGCGCAGTTGTCCCAGAGCACGGCGGTGGCGGCCGAACAGTCCAGCGCGGCGAGCAATCAGCTCAAGGGGTTGAGTGAACAGCTGAATGGGTTGTTGCGGCAGTTTCGGGTGTGAAAACCCGATTTCGCTCCATAAAATTTTCGGTGTGGCGCCTGACGCTTTCCCGGCTAAAGCCGGTCCCGCAGGGGTACGCGGTGTTTCCGTAGGACTGGCTTTAGCCGGGAAGGGGCCGGCCTGGGCACCCTCAATTTTGCGCTGTGACGCCTGGCGCTTTCCCGGCTAAAGCCGGTCCCACAGGGGTACGCGGTGTTTCCGTAGGACTGGCTTTAGCCGGGAAGGGGCCGGCCTGGGCACCCTCAATTTTGCGGTGTGACGCCTGAGGCTTTCCCGGCTGAAGCCGGTCCTACAGAAATACACGGTGTGTCAGCTGGAGTGGCGATGAGAGAATGTAGCTCGCTTACAGCCTTGCTGAACTACGTACCTCAAGCCATTATGTATACAATAAATACAATTATTGAATACAGACATGCCGACCCTCCTCGCCCCACCTCCCCACCATTGCCCCGACTGGGCCGAAGCCCTGCTCAACGGTTTCAGTCAGGTGCTCCTGCAACGCAGCCCCCTCTGCGGGGTTTTCTGTCTGGTGGCGATTCTGATCAGCGCGCCCTCCTCCCTGGGCGACGCGCTGCTGGGTGCCGTCGACGGTTTGCTCACGGCGCAACGGCGCGGGTACCCGAAAGTCAGGCGCCAGGCTGGGCTCTATAGCTACAACGGGGTTTTGCTGGGCCTGCTGATCGGCTACCGATTCGAATGGTCGCCACTGGTGCCGCTGCTCACCATTGCCTGCGGCGGACTCAGCGCAATGCTCATGCACGCCTGGCTGGAACGCACGCCGCGCGCTACGTGCCTCAACGTCTACACCGCGCCCTTCGTGCTGTTTGGCTGGTTGTTATTGATGTTTGTCGGGCCGACTTCAGTCGCTGTCGCAGACGTGAGTCCGATCCACGCGCTGCCGCTGGGTTTTGGTCAGGTCTTTCTGCTCGATCATCCGCTGGCCGGGGTGATGATCGGTGTCGGGCTGCTGATCGCCAATCGGCGCGCCGCGCTCTGGGCCTTTGTCGGTTGCCTCAGCGGCGTCACCTTCGTGCTGTGGCAGTCGCAGCCTGACTTGCCACTGCCCACTCTGTGCGGCTACAACCCGGCGCTGGCCGGGCTGGCCTTCAGTCAGGCGCGGCACAAACCCTGGTTACCGGCGAGCGCCATTGCGCTGTCGATTCTGTTGCAGCCGGGGTTTGCAGCCATGGGGCTGGCGACGCTCACCGCCCCGTTCATTCTGGCCTGCTGGCTGGTGCAGGCCAGCGCCCGGCTGCTGCGTCAGGCTATCGGTGATGACAGGTTGCGCTCCTGAGCGCTTTGTCCCACGCTCTGCCGACCTTGCACGCGGAACGACCCCATGGACAGCAACATCAGCTGGCGCGAACAGCTACGCATCATCATTTTTCAAAGTGACACCAAACCCGGCCGACGCTTCGACAAGATCCTGCTGGTGCTCATTCTCTGCAGCCTGCTCGTGGCGATCATCGACAGCATCGAGGCCGTTCACCGCAACTACGCTGCGCCCCTGGCCTGGATCGAGTGGACCTTCACCTTCATCTTCGCGGTCGAGTACCTGCTGCGCCTGTACTGCTCGCCCAAACCCCTCAAGTACGCCTTCAGCTTCTACGGCCTGATCGATTTGCTGGCGATCGTGCCGGGCATCCTGGCGATCTATTACAGCGACGCGCAATACCTGCTGATCGTGCGCGTGGTGCGCATGCTGCGGATCTTCCGCGTGCTCAAGCTCAGCCCTTATCTGAAACAGGCCAACTACCTGCTCGCCGCCCTGCGTGGCAGCAAGCAGAAGATCATCGTGTTTCTCGCCACCGTGTCGACGCTGGTGACGGTGTTCGGCACGCTGATGTACGTCGTCGAAGGGCCGGAGCACGGCTTCACCAGCATTCCCAAGGGCATCTATTGGGCGATCGTCACCCTGACCACGGTGGGCTTTGGCGACATCGTGCCGAAGACGCCGATCGGGCAAATCCTGTCGTCGCTGGTGATGATCACCGGTTACTCGATCATCGCCGTGCCCACCGGGATTTTCACCGCCGAACTGGCCAACGCCATGCGCGGGGATCAGCTGCAGCACGACTGCCCGGTGTGCGCCAAGAACGCCCATGAACCCAACGCGGCGTTCTGTTCGCGCTGCGGCAATGCGCTGTTTCCCAAGCTCGGCGCGATGGCCACACCGGCGGACGCGCAACGGGACATAAGCACATGAGTTTTTGATCTATTGAGCCGCTGGGGACTTTGGTTATAGTCGCCAGCCATTGGCCATCTTGCCTGGTTATAACAACGGCTCTTCCAAGAGCGAATCACTAAACGCCCCCTGCTCAACGCCACAAGGAATCCACAGTGAAAAAGATCTTCGCCGCTTCCCTGCTCGCCGCAGGACTGGCTCTGGGCAGCGCTGCACAGGCCGCCGCGCCGTCGCTGCTGAACGTGTCGTATGACGTGATGCGCGACTTCTACAAGGACTACAACGCTGCGTTCCAGAAGCACTGGGAAGCTGAGCACAAAGAAAACGCGACGATTCAGATGTCCTTCGGCGGGTCGAGCAAGCAGGCGCGGTCGGTGATCGATGGCTTGCCTGCCGATGTCATCACCATGAACATGGCCACTGACATCAATGCGCTGGCCGACAACGGCGAGCTGGTGACGAAGGACTGGGTCACCCGCCTGCCGAACAACAGCGCGCCGTTCACCTCGGCCACGGTGTTCATCGTGCGCAAGGGCAACCCGAAGGCGCTGAAGGACTGGCCGGACCTGGTCAAGGATGGCGTTGAAGTCGTGGTGCCGAACCCGAAAACCTCGGGCAACGGCCGCTACACCTACCTCTCGGCCTGGGGCTACACGCTGAAAAACGGCGGCGATGAAGCAGCGGCGAAGAAATTCGTCGGCGAGCTGTTCAGCCACGTACCCGTGCTCGACACCGGCGGCCGTGGCGCGACCACCACGTTCATGACCAACCACATCGGCGACGTGCTAGTGACTTTCGAAAACGAGGCGGAAATGATCGCCCGCGAGTTTGGTCGTGATCAGTTCGAAGTGGTCTACCCGAGCGTCTCCGCCGAAGCCGAACCGCCGGTGAGCGTCGTGGACAAAGTGGTCGACAAGAAAGGCACCCGCGCCGTGGCCGAGGAATACCTGAAGTACCTGTGGTCGCCAGAAGGCCAGGAAATCGCGGCCGCCAACTACCTGCGTCCGCGGGACCCCGCAGTGCTGGCCAAATACACCGACCGCTTCCCGAAAGTGGACTTCCTGTCAGTGGAAAAAACCTTCGGCGACTGGCGCACCGTGCAAAAGACCCACTTCAATGACGGTGGGGTGTTTGATCAGATCTATCCGGCCAAATAAAACGCGGTTTTAGACCTACGGCGTGGCTTAGAAAGATCAAGGGCGTCGGCCTAACGGCCTCGGGTTTCGCCTTCGGCGAGTTACTTGGAAAAGTCGAAAGTCGCACCATCCCCAGGTAACCAAGGGTGCCTGCTCTCGGTTGGGCCCTTCCTTCGTCAGGGTTCCTTCACTCCGGTCTTGCTCCGTGGGCCCGCGCCGAACGGACATCCATGTCCTGACGGCGCTCTCGCCGAACGGACATCCATGTCCTGACGGCGCTCTCGCCGCATCCATGCGGCTCGGCCCACTGCGCAAAACCTGCGTTCAGCCTGCACCCAAGTCGCGATGGGTGTCGTCTGGGCGTTATGTGTTTGAAGATCAAGATCAACAGCTTCCCGGCTGAAGCCGGTCCTACAAGTGTGCGCGGTCACTACGACTGTTGATCGTTCCCCCGCTCCGCGTGGGAATGCATCCCGTGACGCTCCGCGTCACTCCCCCGGACTCAAGGCGCATCGTCTGCGGGACGCAGAGCATCCGAGGCGGCGTTACCACGCGGAGCGTGGGAACAATCAGAAAAAGTGGCGGCGACCGCGACTGTAGGACCGGCTTCAGCCGGGAAGCCTTTGATCTGCTTTTGATCTTCATACGCAAAAAGCCCAAACACCACAAATCGCGACTTGGGTGCAGGCTGAACGGAGGTCTCGCGGAGTGGGCCGAGCCGCATGGATGCGGCGAGAGCGCCGTCAGGGCATGGATGCCCGTTCGGCGCGGGCCCACGCAGCGGGAACGGAGTGAAGGAACCCTGAGGAACGAAGGGCCCAACCAGGAGCAGGCACCCTTGGTTACTTGGGGTGCTTTTCCAAGTAACTCGCCGAAGGCGAAATGTCTGCCGTTAGGCAGACGCCCTTGATCTTGATCTTGACGGACTCAATTCCCGAACTGCTTGCTCAACCCCGGCGGCACGCCACTGGCATCGGTCTCCTGCCAAGGCCCGCTTGGCGAAGTCGACCACGTCCAGCCATTGTTCCAGCGGTAATACGTACGCTGGCGATAAAACGTATTCGGCACGTTATCCAGCACATGCACACCCAGGCGCGCATCCCAGTGGCTGTTGCCACCCGGCGGCGGGGCGAAGTGCGAAGAGGTTTTCGGGCCCGGCGCCGGGATCGGCGTGGACGGCGGCGTCTCTGGCGCAGTCCGCGGGGTGCCGGGCTGCGGCGTCGGCGACGGGCCGGGGATGGTCGGGATCGGCTCGGAGCTCTGTGGCCCCGGATGCTGCACCGCACAGGCTGCGGTCAATCCCACCACCAGACTCAACAAGGCAAAACGGGCGACGCGATACATAAGGGCTCTCTACTCGCTGCGTTAACGGGATTACTGATCGGGGCTGTCGATGGTCAGGGCCTGCGGCGCCGTCACGTTGCTCGGCAACGGCTGGCTGCGACCGATCCATTCCCCCGCCGTGGGCTGACCGGCGCGGGACACCCGGGCCACCAGTTGGACTTCGGCGAAGTTCGACAGTTTCAGCTGCGGCATCATCGCGTCGGCGTCGGTCAGCTCGACCTCCACCGGCAAGTCGGCCACGGTCACGCGCTTGACCGCCAGCGGCGCCGGCGGGCCTGACACCGCGCGGGCAAACACAAACACCGTGTCGCCCGGCTGAACCTTGGCTTTCAACGCTTCCGACAGCGTGACGCGCACCTTCAGACGTGCGCCCTGAACCGCCACCGGCTGGGTGTTTTCCAGCGTGCCCCCGCTTTGCACGACCTTGTCGCTGGCCCGTTTGATCCCGCCTTCCAGCGCCCCACGGGACGGATCGTCCGGCGGCAAAACCGCCAGCAAGCGCGTCCAGTAACTCACCGCCTGATCGAACTGCTGGCTCTCGAAGGCGTTGATGCCCATCAGGCCCAGGCTGGTGACTTCCCTGGGGTCGAGCTTCAACGCTTCTTCGGCGATCCCTTGAATCTGCGGCGTCCAGGTTTTGTTGCCAGCGAAATACAGCGCCTGGGCCCACTGACCCAGCAGCTGCGGCTGACGCCCCGCCAGCTTGGCCGCGCGCTCGAACATCCGGGCGGCATCGGCCGGGCGATCCTGGGCCATGTAGGTGCGCGCCAGAAAGTACGCGCTCTCGGCGGAATCCGGTTGTGCCTTGACCGCACGCTCCAGACGCTCGGTCATCTGCGCCAGCGAACCCGGTGGCTGTGAGAACTCCCGGGTCAGCTCGACCTTGTCCGACGCGCCGAAATGCAGATACAGCCCCAACGCCAAGACCGGGACCAGAATCGCCGCCAGCAACGGCAGCGGCTTGCCCAGCCGCGACACGCGTTCAGCACCCACGCCTTCGGTGTCAGCGAGCAATTCACGCGCCGCCTCGGCACGGCCGCCGTCCATCTGCGCGGCCGAAAGCACGCCCTCCTCCTGCTGCGCTTGCAGCTCGGCGATGCGCTCCTGATACAGGGCGACGTTGAGGGCGGTGCGATCTTCCTCAGTCTGTGCGCGACGGCCGCGCACCACGGGGATCAGCAGGAAACTCAAGGCCACCAGCAACAACAGGCCGGCGGCCATCCAGAAATCGATCATTCGCGGTTCTTATCCAGCAAGTGGGCGAGGCGCTGACGCTCCTCCTCGGAAAGCACGTCGGCGTCTTCGCGGCCTGAGCGGCGCCGGCGCACGACAATCACACCAATCAACACCGCGCCGCCCAACAGCAGCCCGGCCGGACCGAACCAGAGCAGCCAGGTGTGGGCATTGAGCTCGGGTTTGTAGCGCACGAACTCGCCGTAACGATCGACCATGAAATCGATGATCTGCTGATTGCTCTGGCCTTCGCCGAGCATGCGGTAGATCTCTTTGCGCAGGTCGGCGGCGATGGGCGCGTTGGAATCAGCGATGTCCTGATTCTGGCATTTCGGGCAGCGCAGCTCGCGAGTCAGTTCGGAATAGCGCGCACGCTCGGCGTCGTCCTTGAAGGTGTAGGCATCAATCGCTGCCTGGGCCACACCTGCAAAGCCCAATGCCAATACCGCAGCAGCCGCCAGCCGCCGCACTCCCTTCAGCAGCAAGCCAGCAGACACACCCCCAATCCCCTGTGGGAGCGAGCTTGCTCGCGAAGAGGTCCTAACATTCGACACATCTCCATGGGCTGAACTTAAGCCTTCGCGAGCAAGCTCGACTCCCACGGAAGCTCCATCACCATCAGCCGCCACATCATGCCGGGGGATCATTGCTTGCCCTCATCCACCAGCGCCTGATACTGGCCCGCCAGCTTCTCGCGCCACACGGTCTCGTCAATCACGCCCACATGCTTGTAGCGAATGACGCCCTTGGCATCGATCAAAAAAGTCTCCGGCGCGCCATACACACCCAGGTTCAAACCCAGGCTGCCCGCCTCATCATTGATGTTCAGCTGATACGGATCGTGAAACGCCTTGAGCCACTTCTGCGCATCGGCATTCACATCCTTGTAATTGACCCCATAAATCACCACGCCCTGCTGCGCGAGTTTTGTCAGCACCGGATGCTCGTCGCGGCAAGCCACGCACCAGGTGCCCCAGACATTGACCAGCGCCGGTTTGCCCAGCAGGTCGGCGCGGGTCAGCGGCTTGCCATCCTGCACCGCAGGCAAGCTGAATTCTGGGAATGGCTTGCCGATCAGCGCCGACGGCAATTCCGACGGATCCAGGTACAAGCCTCGGTACAGCAACCCCGCCATGCCGAGAAACAGCACCAGCGGGATCAGCAACATCCAGCGCTTCATACCGCCGCTCCCGTCATGCCCAGCGCGTCACGCACTTTCGCGCGGACTTTGACGCGATAACGTTTGTCCAGCGCCGCCAGCAGGCCGCCCAGTGCGGTGATCAGTCCACCAAACCAGATCCAGCGCACGAACGGCTTGACGTGCACGCGCACCGCCCACGCGCCGTTTTCCAGCGGTTCGCCCAGCGCCACGTACAGATCGCGGGTGAAACCGGCGTCGATACCGGCCTCGGTCATCATCGAACGCTGCACGGTGTACAAGCGTTTTTCCGGGTGCAGCACGGTAATTTCCTGACCGTCTTCCAGCACGCGAAGGGTGCCGCGATCAGAGGTGAAGTTCGGGCCCTGATAATGCTGAGCGCCCTCGAACACGAACATATAGCCGCCCAACTCCACCGATTCTCCGGGTGCCATGCGCAGGTCACGTTCGGCGCTGTTCTGGCTGGACAGCACAACGCCCAGCGCCAGCACCGCGATGCCGAGGTGCGCCACTTGCATGCCCCAGTAACTGCGGGTCAGCGAGCGCATCCCTTTGAGCAGGCCTTTGTGCCGCGTCTTGTCGAACAGGTCGCGCACCCCGGCCAGCAACACCCAGGCCGCGAGCAGGCAGGTGGCAAGCACCGCCCAGTGGAAGTCGGCCATGGCAAAACCGGCGATCACTGCCAGCACCGCGCTGCCGACCAATACCGGCGCGAGCATGCTCAACAGCCACTTGACCGGCGTGTCCTTCCAGCGCACCAGCACGCCCACGGCCATGACTGCCATGAGCAAGCCCATCAGCGGCACGAACAACGCATTGAAATACGGAGGGCCGACGGACATCTTCGCCCCGCTCAGGGCATCCAGCACCAGCGGGTACAGCGTGCCGAGCAGAATCATCGACGCCGCCACCACCAGCACCAGGTTATTGCCCAGCAGCAAGGTTTCCCGCGACCACAGGCCGAAGCCGACATGGCTTTTCACCACCGGCGCGCGGATGGCGAACAGGGTCAGTGAGCCACCGACCACCATCAACAGGAAGATCAGGATGAACACGCCACGGGCCGGATCGGAGGCAAAAGCGTGCACGGACGTCAGCACGCCCGAGCGCACGAGGAAGGTGCCGAGCAGGCTCAGTGAAAACGCCGCGATGGCCAGCAGCACGGTCCAGCTCTTGAACACGCCGCGCTTTTCGGTGACCGCCAGCGAGTGAATCAGCGCCGTGCCCACCAGCCACGGCATGAACGAGGCGTTTTCCACCGGGTCCCAGAACCACCAGCCGCCCCAGCCGAGCTCGTAATAGGCCCACCACGAACCGAGGGTGATGCCGATGCCGAGGAAGGCCCAGGCGACGATGGTCCAGGGCCGCGACCAGCGCGCCCACGCCGCATCAAGACGACCGCCGAGCAAGGCGGCGATGGCAAAGGCGAATGCCACGGAAAAACCGACGTAACCCATGTACAGCATCGGCGGATGGACGATCAGGCCGATGTCTTGCAGCAGCGGGTTGAGGTCGCGCCCGTCCTGAGGAATCTGCGGCAGGATGCGGCTGAACGGGTTGGAGGTGAGGATCAGAAACAACAGAAAGCCGACGCTGATCATCCCCATCACCGCCAACACGCGGGCGAGCATGACCTGGGGCAACTGTCGGGAAAAGATCGACACGGCGAAGGTCCAGCCGCCGAGGATCAGCGCCCAGAGCAGCAACGACCCTTCGTGTGCGCCCCACACGGCGCTGAATTTGTAGTACCAGGGCAGCGCGCTGTTGGAGTTTTCGGCGACGTAGGCCACGGAAAAGTCGTCGACCATGAACGAATGGGTCAGGCAGCCGAAGGCAAACACCAGAAACGCAAACTGCCCCCAGGCGGCGGGCTGGGCGAGGCTCATCCACAGACGGTCGCCGCGCCAGGCGCCCAGCAGCGGCACGATGGCCTGCACAAGGGCGAAGCACAGGGCCAAAATCATGGCCAGATGGCCGAGTTCGGGAATCATCGTTTACCCCTGTTTGTCCGGGAGAGCGGCGGGCGTGGCGGCGGGCGCGGGCTGGCCGCTGTCTTTCAGCGCTTTCGCGACTTCCGGCGGCATGTATTTTTCGTCGTGTTTGGCCAGCACTTCATCGGCAACGACCACACCGTCAGCATTGAGTTTGCCGAGGGCGACGATGCCCTGCCCTTCACGGAACAGGTCCGGCAGGATGCCGCGATAGGTGATGGGCACCGACTTGTTGAAATCGGTGACGGCAAAGGTGACATCCAGCGAATCCGACGAGCGCTGCAACGAGCCCTGAACCACCATGCCACCGGCGCGAATCCGCGTGTCACGGGGCGCTTCGCCGTCGGCGATCTGGGTCGGGGTGTAGAACAGGTTGATGTTTTCCTTCAGCGCGCTGAGTGCAAGGCTGACCGCGATGCCGACCCCGGCGAGGATCGCCACGATGATCAACAGGCGCTTTTTTCGCAGCGGATTCACGTAATGCTCTCCCGACGCAGACGGCGCGCCTCTTGTTGCAGGTAACGCCGACGCGCGACAACCGGTGCCAGGACGTTGATCGCCAGCACGGTGAAACAGATGCCATAGGCCGACCAGACATACAGCCCGTGCTTGCCCATGGCGAGAAAATCGCTGAAAGACTCGAAGCTCATCGTTCGGCTCCGTTGCTCGGAGGCGCTGGGTGGCCAAGGTGCTTCATCAATACCTCCTTGACCCAACCGGCCCGGGCCTCGCGCTTGAGCACTTCCAGGCGCATACGCATCAGCAGCACCGCGCCGAAAAAGCAGTAAAACCCGAGCACGGTGAACAGCAGCGGCAGCCACATTTCAGCGGGCATGGCGGGCTTTTCCGTCAGGCTGAAGGTCGCGCCCTGGTGCAGGGTGCTCCACCATTCCACCGAATACTTGATGATCGGGATGTTGATCACGCCGACGATGGCCAGCACGGCGCAGGCCCTGGCGGCGCTGTCGCGGTTGGTGATGGCGTTGCCCAGCGCGATCAGGCCGAAATACAGAAACAGCAAAATAAGCATCGACGTCAGCCGCGCATCCCAGACCCACCACGAACCCCACGTCGGCTTGCCCCAGATCGCGCCGGTGACCAGCGCCAGGGCGGTCATCCACGCACCGATGGGCGCTGCGCATTGCAGGGCGACATCGGCCATCTTCATCTTCCAGACCAGCCCGACCACGCCGCACACGGCCATCATCACGTAGCAGGACTGGGCCAGCATCGCCGCCGGCACGTGGATATAAATGATGCGAAAGCTGTTGCCTTGCTGGTAGTCGGGCGGCGCGAACGCCAGGCCCCAGACCACGCCGATGCCGATCAACAGGGCCGCAGCGATGCTCAGCCACGGCAGCAGACGGCCGCTGATGCCGTAAAACCACTTGGGCGAACCGAGTTTGTGGAACCAGGCCCATCTCATGCCGCCTTTAGCCTTGGCGCTTGTGTTCATCTCGCTGCCTTTTCATCACGGTGCTTTTCATCACGGTGCTTGTCATCACAGTGCGTCTCAGCCAGAGGCGCTGTCAGGGCAAGGCGCTTCTTATGGCTGAAGCGTCCGGGACCTGCCGACGGAAAAACTGTCCGCTCGGTCAGGGTGCGATTATTCGCCAACGCTGATCTTCAAACCAGCGGCAATTGCAAAGGGCGTCAGGGTTACCGCCAGTGCGGTCAGGCTGCCAAGCCAAAGCAGATAACCGGTCGCGGGCATGCCCTCAAGTGCAGCCTGCAACGCGCCGCTGCCGAGAATCAGCACCGGTATGTACAGCGGCAGAATCAACAACGCCAGCAGCAAACCGCCGCGCTTGAGCCCCACGGTCAAGGCCGCGCCCACCGCGCCGAGCAGGCTCAACACCGGCGTGCCCAGCAGCAGCGACAGCAGCAGCACCGGCAAACACGCAGTGGGCAGGCCCAGCATCAGCGCCAGCAGCGGAGACAGCAACACCAGCGCCAGCCCGGAAAACGCCCAGTGCGCCAGCACTTTGGCCAGCACCAGCAGCGCCAGCGGCTGCGACGACAGCACCCACTGTTCGAGGGAGCCGTCTTCGAAATCGCTGCGGAACAGGCCGTCCAGCGACAGCAGCACGGACAACAGCGCGGCCACCCACACCAACCCTGGCGACAGGCGCTGCAGCAGTTGCGTGTCAGGGCCGACGGCCAGGGGAAACAGCGCGATGACGATGGCGAAGAACACCAGCGGGTTAAGCAGTTCGGCCGGGCGCCGAAACAGCAGGCGCGCTTCCCGGGCGATCAGCAGGGTAAACACCTGACTCATGCCGCCCACTGCCCCAGGTCCAGATCGCGATAACCCGCGGGTGTGCGGCTCAGCGTGTGGTGGGTGGTCAGCACCACGACGCCGCCTTTTTCACAGTGAGCCGCCAGGTGCGCTTCGAGTTGCGCGACGCCCTGTTTGTCCAGTGCGGTGAATGGCTCGTCGAGCATCCACAGCCCGGGGCCGGGCAGGTACAGACGGGCCAGCGCGACGCGGCGACGCTGGCCCGCCGACAAGGTGTGGCACGGCACGTCTTCAAAGCCGCGCAGGCCGACCGCTTCGAGGGCGCGCCAGATCTCGGCGGAGTCTACGGGTGTGTGCAGCGCGCAGAGCCAGGCGAGGTTTTCCAGGGGGGTGAGCAAGTCTTTGATGCCGGCGGCGTGGCCGATCCACAGCAGATGGCGCGTCAATTCACTGCGCTGGCTGGCGAGGGGTTTGCCGTCCAGCAGCACGCTGCCGGCGGTGGGCTGCATCAGCCCGCACAACAGGCGCAGCAGGCTGGTCTTGCCGCTGCCGTTGGGGCCGCTGATCTGCACCATATCACCCGCGCTCAACCGCAATTCGAGGTTCTCGAACAGCAGGCGCCAGTCACGCTCGCAAGTCAGCGCCACGGCTTCAAGAACGGGGATCGGCATGGGGACCTTCTTTTCGGTGGCAGCGGCACGGCGGTTCAAGTCGGGATCATGACGGCCGTTATACTGATGCAGCTTAACGGTGGACCGCCGACGCAGTCGGTGCCGGATTATACATACCCGGCCCCGCCACTCAGAGCGCAAATTTACCGAGTCGGGATCTGATGACAGGCGATATACCCAATCTTTCTCCAGTAGCAGCGGCCACGGCCTTGCTGCGCGCAGGCGTACCGGCGGGCGAAGTGCTCAAGCTGATGGAGCCGCGCGAAGGGCTGTTGACCTCGGGTCAGGTGGCCAGCGCTGAAGTGGTGAGCCTCAAGCAACTGGGGCAGGACTTTCAGCTGTTGCTCAAACTGACCATGGACAACGGCCGGCAAACCACCCTCCCCGTCAGCAGTTCGCTGCCGCTGACGCCCGGCACCAGCGTCAACGTCGCCCAAGGATCTGCCGACACCCTGACCATCAGCGTGCTGGACCTGCAGAAAGCCGTCACCAACAGCCTGACCAGCATCGACACGCGGCAACTGCCCGCTGGCACGCTGCTGCAAGGCAAAGTGCTGACCACGCAAGTCGCGGCGCAGAATGTCGTGCAGTTGGCGGGGCAATCCCTCGGGCAATCCTCAGCCAGCGCGCAGCCAGCCAATTACCGTTCCATCGTCATCCTGCTCAACACGGCCCTGGCCGGCACCAGCCTGACCGTCGACAGCCCGCAGCCGTTGCGGGTCGGCAGTCTGCTCAGCGCCCAGGTGCAGAACAGTCAGGCGCTGAATTTCGTTGCCCTGCCCAATCGTCTGGACGAACTGGCCCTGGCGCAGCAGCTGTCGACCCAGCAAAGCCGTCAGGGCTCGCTGCAGGGCCTGATCACGGCGCTGCAAAACATGCCGCCGCCGGCCGCCGATGGCGACGATCTTTCGCCATCGCTGCGGGCCAGCATCGAGCAACTACTCGCCGATCTGCCGGATATTCCGCAGATGACCACAGCCAAGGGCGTCGCCCAGGCGCTGAATGCCAGCGGGCTGTTCATGGAGTCACGCTTGCTCGCCGGGCAGAACCCGACGCTGGTGCCGGACATGAAAGCCAATCTGCTGCGGCTGGTCACACAACTCCTGCCGGGGCTGCCGGGCAACGTCAGTTATGACGCCGCTGCCGCCGGCAACACCTTGGCGCGGGCCATGCCTAGCGTGTTGCGCAGCGCTTTCGGCACCCTGGGGCTGGTGGCGCCGCCGAGCGATACGATCAACTTCCCATTACCACCGCGCACCCTCGGCCATCCGGACAGCAAGGACGATCTGGAGATGCTGTTGAAGCTGGCGGCAGGGGCGATTTCGCGCCTGCAGAGCCATCAACTGGGCGGCCTGGAGCAGACCCGCACCAATGCCGACGGCACCCAGGTGACCACGTGGCAGCTGGAGATTCCGATGCGCAACGCCCACGACATCGTGCCGTTGCAAGTCAAGGTTCAGCGCGAGGAAACGCCTGAGCGCGACGAGCATTCCGACACGCCAGTGCAGGAAGCCAAGGAGCGAGAAAAGCTGTGGCGGGTGGAGCTGGCGTTTGATCTGGAGCCCCTCGGCCCGTTGCAGGTGCAGGCGCAACTGATTGCCGGCAGCATCGCCAGCCAGTTATGGGCCGAACGCGAAGGCAGCGCCGAGTTGATTTCCAGCGAGCTGGATAATCTGCGTGCGCGGTTGGTGGCGTGCGGTCTGAACGTCAAGGAACTGGAGTGCAACCGTGGCGTGCCGCCCCAAGGGCCACGGACCGTGCTCGAACAACGCTGGATCGACGAGAACGCCTGATGAGCAAACCCGAGCAGACACCGCGTCAGGCCATTGCCCTGAGTTACGACGGCCACCAGGCCCCGACGCTGACGGCCAAGGGCGATGACAGCCTGGCGGAAGCCATTCTGGCGATCGCCCGGGAGTACAAGGTGCCGATCTACGAAAACGCCGAACTGGTGAAAATGCTCGCCCGCCTGGAACTGGGCGACAGCATCCCCCAGGAGCTGTACCTGACCATCGCCGAAATCATCGCGTTTGCCTGGCACCTGAAAGGCAAGTTTCCGGTGGGCTTCGACCCGAATGCCGGGCCGGTGGAGCGGGATATCACGCCGCGTTGAGTGGAGGCCCGCCCGCGGCTGACGCCACGCGGTCGCTCGGCCAACACTGCCCCTGTGGGAGTGAGCTTGCTCACGAAGAGGCCGGTACATCCGCTAAAAACGCAGCGGTTGAAAAGTCCAATTCGCGAGCAAGCTCGCTCCCACATGACGGTGGGCTGACTCAAAATCGCCGGTTGTTGCAGGACCTGTGGGAGTGAGCTTGCTCACGAAGAGGCCGGTACATTCAGCCACTTTCTCTGGGGCTGAAAGTAAGTCTTCGCGAGCAAGCTCGACTCCCACGGGAGGGTGATTCGGCTCGGGATTCCCGGTTGGCGCAAGACCTGTGGAAGTGAGCTTGCTCACGAAGAGGCCGGTACATCCAGCCACTTTCTCGGGGACTGAAAGTAAGCCTTCGCGAGCAAGCTCGACTCCCACGGGAGGGTGATTCAGCTCGGGATTTCCGGTTGTTGCAGGACCTGTGGGAGTGAGCTTGCTCACGAAGAGGCCGGGGCATTCAGCCACTTTCGCTGCGGCTGGAAGTAAGTCTTCGCGAGCAAGCTCGCTCCCACATGACGGTGGGCTGACTCAAAATCGCCGGTTGTTGCAAAACCTGTGGGAGTGAGCTTGCTAACGAAGAGGCCGGTACATTCAGCCACTTTCGCTGGGGCTGAAAGTAAGTCTTCGCGAGCAAGCTCGACTCCCACGGGAGGGTGATTCGGCTCGGGATTTCCGGTTGTTGCAGGACCTGTGGGAGTGACCGGGGTGGCGCTCCACCTTGCTCACGAAGAGGCCGGGGCATTCAGCCACTTTCTCTGGCGCTGAAAGTAAGTCTTCGCGAGCAAGCTGGACCCCCACGGGAGGGTGATTCGGCTCGGGATTCCCGGTTGGCGCAAGACCTGTGGGAGTGACCGGGGTGGCGCTCCACCTTGCTCACGAAGAGGCCGGGACATTCAGCCACTTTCTCTGGGGCTAAAAGCAAGTCTTCGCGAGCAAGCTCGCTCCCACATGACGGTGGGCTGACTCAAAATCGCCGGTTGTTGCAGGACCTGTGGGAGTGACCGGGGTGGCGCTCCACCTTGCTCACGAAGAGGCCGGTACATCCGCTAAAAATGCAGCGGTTGAAAGACCCTGTTCGCGAGCAAGCTCACTCCTACCGTTCATGTATCGGCAGATAATTCCGCGGTGTCGTCATGGTGGGTGAGACTGAGCGTGCACGCGAAGCAGCGACGACAGCCCCCTCACCTACCGATTATGACCATGCACCTTGGTCATCAACTGCGCTTCGGCCTGGGTCAGGCCGCAGGACTGGGTGAGTTCGTCGATGCTGGCGCCCATGCCGACCAGGCGGGCGGCCTGGGCGAAGGACAGGGTCGAGGGATCGCGCTGCTCGAGAGCAGTGATCTTGTCCGGCAACAGCGCGATGATGGAACGCAACTCGTGCAGTTCCTCGCCCATTCTCACCGTTCCGCTCTGGTAATTTTCCAGGCGCCGGGCCAGCTCGCGGATGCGCTGGTCACGCAGCGAATCCGCCTCCAGCTGCTGCGTGGCCAGGGTGCGCAGGCGCTTGGTGTGGGCCATGAACATCACGACGCTCACGACCCACAACACCGCCAGAAAAATAACCGCCACATCGAGAATCAATCAGATGTTCTCCAGCTCGGACCACTCTTCCTCGGACATCATTTTGTCCAGTTCCACAAGGATCAGCAGTTCGCCGTTCTTGTTGCAGACGCCCTGGATGAACTTGGCGGATTCGTCGTTGCCCACGTTCGGCGCGGTTTCGACTTCCGACTGACGCAGGTAAACCACTTCAGCCACGCTATCAACCAGGATCCCGACCACTTGCTTGTCGGCCTCGATGATCACGATACGCGTGTTGTCGCTGACTTCAACCGGCGGCAGACCAAAGCGCTGACGGGTGTCGATGACAGTGACGACGTTACCGCGCAGGTTGATGATCCCCAGCACGTAGCTTGGCGCGCCCGGGACCGGAGCGATCTCGGTGTAGCGCAGCACTTCCTGAACCTGCATCACGTTGATGCCATACGACTCGTTGTCCAGGCGGAAGGTGACCCATTGCAGAATCGGATCTTCGGAACCCTGTGCTGACGACTTCTTCATACCCCTAACCCCTTGCGTGTTGTGCCGTGCGGTCGACGTTTCGTACGCCGGCCTGTGTTGATCTGATGATGTTTATTGATGCGTCTTCATCTGCTTGACCGCGCCACTGGCAATCAGCTCGGCCAGCTCGGAAACGTCCAGCAGCGCACACATGTGCTCGATCACCGTCCCGGCAAGCCAGGGTCGCTGACCACGATGGGTGCGCCATTTGATTTCATTGGGGTCCAGGCGCAACGAGCGGCTGACCTGATGCACCGCCAGCCCCCATTCATAGCCCTGAACCGAAATAACGTATTGCAGGCCCTGACGGAAATCGTCGCGGTACCGGTCCGGCATGATCCAGCGCGCCGTGTCGAGCACCTTCAGGTTGCCCGCCTGGCTCGGCAGGATCCCGAGGAACCAGTCCGGCTGGCCGAACAGCGGCGTCAAGTCATGGCCGGCCAACGGGTAAATCGAACCCAGGCACACCAGTGGCACCGCGAGGGTCAGACCGGCGACGTCGAACAACAGGCATTCGAACGGCTCGGCCGCCCAGGCCGGGCGTTCATCGCCAGTGGGCGGAGGCGTCGGTGTGCGCTGGGCCGACAGATGCACGTCGACCACCGGCTCGATCAGCGCCGCTGGCGGTTCTTCCACCACCAGAGCCTCAACCACAGGCGCTTCAACGACCGGCTCGATCACCGGCACGATGGCGGGCGGCAGAATCACCGGTGGCATAACGACCGGACGTTCCATCACCCGGGCAACGGCCGGTTCAGGCTGAGCCGTATAGGCGAGCGAGACCGGCGCAGGCCGGCTCACGGGAGCAGGCTGCGACGCCGGCAACGCAGGGGGCAGCGCAGCAGCCACCGCTGCCGCGACGGCAGAACGCATGCGTGCGTCATGGGCCTGCTCTTCGAGCACGGCCGCTTGAAATTCATCGACGGACTCGACGACCTCCAGCTCCTCGGTCGCGTCATACAGCAACGCGTCCAGGTAGTTCTGCAGCGCCAGTTGTGGTCGTGAAGCGATGTCCAGGGGGCGGTTCATACGGGAGCCCGAAAAGTAGTGATGCGATTGCCGCCTGATACAGCTATCGGCTGCATAGCCGATGGACTTGAGCGTGCAGGCGCGCCGCTCGGCAAATAATGATCAGCGGACACTAGGCGACCTGCCCGACAAGCTGTTCGGTGAGCATGTGCTTGAGCAACGCGCGGTAAGCCAGCACGCCACGGCTCTTGTTGTCGAACTGCGAGGGGGTCACACCGGCGCGGCTGGCGTCCCGCAACCGGGTGTCCACCGGAATGAACGCATTCCAGACGTGCTCCGGGTAACTGTCGCGCAGCAGCTTGAGGGTGCTCATCGACGCCTGGGTGCGACGGTCGAACAGCGTCGGCACGATGGTGTACGGCAGCGGCACCTTGCGCGAGCGGTTGATCATCGCCAGCGTGTTGACCATGCGCTCCAGGCCCTTCACCGCGAGGAATTCGGTCTGCACCGGGATCGCCAGTTGCTGGCTGGCCGCCAGCGCGTTGACCATCAACACGCCGAGCAACGGCGGGCTGTCGATGATCGCGTAATCAAAGTCCTGCCACAGCTGCGCCAGACTTCTGGCAATCACCAGGCCCAGCCCGCTCTGCCCCGGCGACTGGCGCTCAAGGGTGGCCAGCGCGGTGCTCGACGGCAGCAGGGAAATGCGTTTATCACTGGTGGGCAGCAGCAGTTGGCCAGGCAAACCGTCCGGCACCACACCCTTGTTGAGGAACAGGTCGAAGCTGCTGTGCTCCAGCGTATCGGGATCTTGCCCGAAGTAGCTGGTCATCGAGCCATGGGGATCGAGGTCCACAACGACCACGCGCTTGCCCGCCTCTGCCAGCAAGCCGGCTAAAGCGATGGAGGTGGTGGTCTTGCCGACCCCGCCTTTCTGATTGGCTACTGCCCAGACTCTCATGTACTCGTTTTCCCCCCGACCAAAGCGACGACCGGGTTTAAGGGGCAGATGACGAAGATTTGACGCCTTGCGGCGGCTTGGCCGGGACCGGTGCAGTTTGTGTGCCAGCACGACGCAGCGCCGCATCGGGTTTTGCGTTGGCCGTGGTGCCCGAGCCCGTGAGGCTGCGGCGCACGTCCAGGTTGCGCGAGATCACCAGCACCACGCGGCGGTTGCGCGCGCGGCCATCGGCGGTGGCATTCGAGGTCAGCGGCTGGAACTCGCCGTAGCCGACCGAGGCCAGCCGCGCCGGGTTGATCCCGTCCATGGCCAGCATGCGCACGATGCTCGACGAGCGCGCCGACGACAGCTCCCAGTTGGTCGGGAACTGCCCGGTGTTGATCGGCTGGTTATCGGTGAAGCCTTCGACGTGCACCGGGTTATCGAACGGCTTGATGATCTTCGCGACTTTGTCGATCAGGTCGAACGCCTGATTGCTCGGCATCGCGTCGCCGCTGCCGAACAGCAGGCTGGAATTGAGTTCGATCTCGATCCACAGCTCGTTGCCGCGCACGGTCATCTGCTTGGAAGCGATCAGGTCGCCGAACGCCGCGTTGACGTCATCGGCAATGGATTTGAGCGGGTCGTCTGCAGCCTGGCCCAGCGCGGCGTCGGTCTGCTCGCTGTCCTGAACCAGCGGATCGGCGGGTCTCACGGTCTGCGGCTTCTGCTCGCCGATGGGGATCGGTTTGACGCTGCGCTCGGGCTCGTTGAACACCCCGACCAGCGCCTCGGACAGCACTTTGTATTTGCCTTCGTTCAGCGACGAGATGGAATACATGACCACGAAGAAAGCGAACAGCAAGGTGATGAAGTCCGCGTAGGACACCAGCCAGCGTTCGTGGTTTTCGTGCTCTTCCTGGTGACGTCGGCGGGCCATCAGTCCATCACTCCATGAAGCCTTGCAGCTTCAGTTCGATCGAGCGCGGGTTCTCGCCTTCGGCAATCGACAGCAGGCCTTCGAGGAGCATCTCCCGGTAGCGCGACTGACGGATCGCCACGGCCTTGAGCTTGTTCGCCACCGGCAGAAGAATCAGGTTGGCGGAGGCAACGCCATAAATGGTCGCGACGAACGCCACGGCGATGCCGCTGCCCAGTTGGTTGGGATCGGCCAGGTTGCCCATCACATGGATCAGGCCCATGACGGCACCGATGATGCCGACCGTTGGCGCGTAACCGCCCATGCTTTCGTAGACCTTCGCGGCCTGAATGTCGCGGCTTTCCTGGGTGATGAAATCCACTTCCAGAATGCCGCGAATGGCCGCCGGTTCAGCGCCGTCGACCAGCAGCTGCAGGCCTTTGCGCGAATAGGCATCGGGCTCCGAATCCGCCACGGCTTCGAGGCCGAGCAAGCCCTCTTTGCGCGCGGTGAGGCTCCACGACACGACGCGATCAATGCCGCCGGCCAGATCAATGCGTGGTGGAAACAGAATCCAGATGAAGATCTGCATCGCCCGCTTGAACGCGCTCATGGGCGTCTGCAGCAGGCAGGCCGCCAGCGTACCGCCGAGCACGATCAGCGCGGCCGGACCGTTGAGCAAGGCGCCCAGGTGCCCGCCTTCGAGGAAGTTGCCGCCGATGATCGCGACGAACGCCAGAATGATCCCTATGAGCGTCAAGACATCCATCAGCTGCAGGCCTCCACCAGGTGGCGCCCGATGTCGTCGAGGCTGTAAATGGCGTCGGCCAGTTCGGCTTTGACGATCGCCATGGGCATGCCGTAGATCACACAGCTGGCTTCGTCCTGGGCCCAGATCTGGCTGCCGCTCTGCTTGAGCAGACGCGCGCCTTCACGGCCGTCGGCGCCCATCCCGGTGAGGACGACCGCGAGGACTTTGTCGCTGTAGGATTTTGCCGCCGAGCCAAAGGTGATGTCGACGCAGGGCTTGTAGTTCAGGCGCTCGTCCCCCGGCAGGATTTTCACCGCGCCGCGACCATCGACCATCATCTGTTTGCCGCCAGGGGCCAGCAGTGCAAGACCGGGGCGCAGGATGTCACCGTCCTCGGCTTCCTTGACGCTGATGCGGCACAGCTTGTCGAGGCGCTCGGCGAAGGCTTTGGTGAAGGCGGCCGGCATGTGCTGGATCAGCACGATGGGCGCCGGGAAGTTGGCCGGCAGTTGGGTCAGCACGCGCTGCAAGGCCACTGGACCGCCGGTAGACGTGCCGATCGCCACCAGTTTGTAGGCTTTGCGCTTGGGCGCAGCCGACGTCGGCGCGTGGTGATGGGACGCCGCTGCAGGCTGCTGCGACGCCGGCGCGGCTGAACGCGCAGGCGCAGGGGCTGGCGCCGGACGCGATGGTCGCGCTTCGGCAGCCGTGCTGCGCGGTGCAGCGGGCGCAGCAGACTGCGCGGGCGCCGAGGTGGCAGAAGGCGTGCTGCCGTAACCACTGAAACGACGATTACTGCGGGAGATGCTGTGCACTTTTTCGCACAGCATCTGTTTGACCTTCTCGGGGTTGCGCGAGATGTCTTCGAAATTCTTGGGCAGGAAATCCACCGCCCCGGCGTCCAGCGCATCGAGTGTGACTCGGGCGCCTTCGTGGGTCAGGGAGGAGAACATCAACACCGGGGTCGGGCAACGCTGCATGATGTGACGGACCGCGGTAATGCCATCCATCATCGGCATTTCGTAGTCCATGGTGATCACGTCGGGCTTGAGGGCCAGGGCTTGGTCAATGGCTTCCTTGCCATTGGTGGCGGTACCGACCACCTGGATCGTGGGATCCGAAGAAAGAATTTCCGAGACACGACGTCGGAAAAAACCCGAATCGTCCACGACGAGAACCTTGACTGCCATAAACACTCCAAAGAGCGCGCGCCACCCTGAGGGGCCGCACGCCCTGAATCACGTAGCTTGGGTCACATTGGCGAAACGAGACAGGCCAGTGGGACCGGTTTTCGCGCTTAAAACGAGACCGGGTCTATTTGTAGGACCAGCGTTAGCCGGGAAGGCGTCGGGTATCACACCGAAAGATCAAGGGTGTTCACCCTGCCCTCTTCCCGGCTGAAGTCGGTCCCACTGAAAAACCTCGCAAGGCGCCCTCCGCATGCCGTTAGTGGGACCGGCTTTAGCCGGGAAGGCGTCGGGTGTCACACCGAAAATCCACAGTGTTTTCGCCGCCCTATTCCCGGCTGAAGCCGGTCCCACTGAAAAACCTCGCAAGGCGCCCTCCCGAAGCCGATGCTGCTTAACCAATCCGTCGGGCCGCGTAGCGCTTGAGCATGCTCGGGACATCGAGAATCAGTGCGATACGGCCGTCACCGGTGATGGTCGCGCCCGACATGCCTGGCGTGCCTTGCAGCATTTTGCCCAGCGGCTTGATCACCACTTCTTCCTGGCCGACCAACTGATCCACCACGAAGCCGATGCGTTGCGTGCCTACCGAAAGAATCACCACGTGGCCTTCGCGCTGCTCCTCGTGAGCCGCCGAGCTGATCAGCCAGCGCTTGAGGTAGAACAACGGCAGCGCCTTGTCGCGCACGATCACCACTTCTTGACCGTCAACGACGTTGGTGGTCGACAGGTCCAGGTGGAAGATCTCGTTGACGTTGACCAGCGGGAACGCGAAGGCCTGGTTGCCCAGCATGACCATCAGCGTCGGCATGATCGCCAGGGTCAGCGGCACCTTGATGATGATCTTCGAGCCCAGGCCTTTGGTGGAATTGATGCTGATAGAGCCGTTGAGCTGGGCAATCTTGGTTTTCACCACGTCCATGCCCACGCCACGCCCGGACACATCGGAAATCTCGGTTTTGGTCGAGAAGCCCGGCGCAAAGATCAGGTTGTAGCAGTCGGTGTCGCTGAGGCGATCCGCTGCATCCTTGTCCATCACACCACGCTTGACCGCGATGGCACGCAAGACCGCAGGGTCCATGCCTTTGCCGTCATCGGAAATCGACAGCAGGATGTGATCGCCTTCCTGTTCGGCGGCCAGAATCACACGACCGTTCCGGGACTTGCCCGACGCCTCGCGCTCTTCCGGCGACTCGATACCGTGATCGACCGCGTTACGCACCAAGTGGACGAGCGGGTCGGCCAGGGCCTCGACGAGGTTCTTGTCCAGGTCGGTTTCTTCACCCACCAGTTCAAGGCTGATTTCTTTCTTCAACTGACGCGCCAGATCGCGAACCAGTCGCGGGAAGCGACCGAACACTTTCTTGATCGGCTGCATGCGGGTCTTCATGACCGCGGTCTGCAGGTCAGCGGTGACCACGTCCAGGTTGGACACGGCCTTGGACATGGCTTCATCGGCGCTGTTGGCACCCAGGCGGACCAGGCGGTTACGCACCAGCACCAGTTCGCCGACCATGTTCATGATTTCATCCAGCCGCGCGGTGTCGACGCGCACGGTGGTTTCCGCTTCAGACGGCGGTTTTTCGCTGGGCGCCGGCGCCGCAGCGCGAGCCGGTGCGGGAGCAGCAGCCGGTGCAGCTTTGGCCGGCGCTGCAGCAGCAGGCGTCGCTTTGGCCGGTTCGGCTTTGGCGGGCTCGGGCTTCTTGGTCGGTGCCGCTGCGGCCGGCGCTGCAGGTGCGCCGGCAGCCACGGCAGGTTCGAACTTGCCTTTGCCGTGCAACTGATCCAGCAGGTCTTCGAATTCGTTGTCGGTGATCTCGTCCGACGCAGCGGCTTTCGACGCAGCGGCGGGCGCAACCGGCGCGGCAGGTGCAGCGGCAGCAGGTGCCGCAGCGCCAGGAGCCGCAGCGCCGACGGCGTCCGGCGAGAACGAGCCTTTGCCGTGCAACTGATCCAGCAGCGACTCGAATTCGTCGTCAGTGATTTCGTCACTGGCCGGTGCGGCAGACGGCGTCACAGCCGCTGGCGGTTGCACCGCATCAACGGCGAACTGGCCTTTGCCATGCAGCTGATCGAGGAGTGATTCGAATTCGGCGTCAGTGATTTCATCGCTGGCCGCCGTGCCAGCCGCTGCTGCCGGCGCAGCTGCAACGGGTGCCGCGGCAACAGGCGCAGACGGAGCCGGTGCAGGCGCACCTGCCGCTTGCGCCTTGACGGCGTTCAGCGAATCCAGCAGCTGTTCGAATTCCAGATCGGTGATGTCTTCGGACGGCGCTTCAGCGACCGGCTCTTCAACCACCACCGGTGCCGCAGCGATTTCTTCTGCCGAGGCTGGCTCGGCCAGGCGAGCCAGCGCGGCCAGCAATTCAGGCGTGGCCGGGGTGACGGCAGAACGCTCGCGCACCTGACCGAACATGCTGTTGACGGTGTCGAGCGCTTCGAGCACCACGTCCATGAGCTCCGAGTCGACGCGACGCTCACCCTTGCGCAGGATGTCGAACACGTTCTCGGCGATGTGACAGCATTCAACCAGCTCGTTGAGCTGGAGGAAGCCGGCGCCCCCTTTTACAGTGTGAAAACCGCGAAAAATTGCATTGAGCAGGTCCGCATCGTCAGGCCGGCTTTCCAGCTCGACCAACTGCTCTGACAACAGCTCGAGAATCTCGCCGGCCTCTACCAGAAAATCCTGAAGGATTTCTTCATCGGCGCCGAAGCTCATTGGGGGGTGCTCCTAAAATTAACCGTCAAACCGATCCGGAGGCTGCACTGACGGCCTGCGCGCATTGCTTTCGTCGAAGCATTGGCGCGCGGGTCCAGCAGCCACTTTCACAGAAAACCTGAAGTCCGAGACAGAATGACCGAATCAGAATCCGAGGCTGGATAGCAGATCGTCAACATCATCCTGTCCGGATACAACGTCTTCACGTTTATCGGCATGAATCTGCGGACCTTCACCCTTGGAGTGAAGTTTTTCTTGTTCTTTTTGCTGACGGAACATTTCCTGGTCGTGCTCGATGCCCGCGAAGCGGTCCACCTGGCTCGCCATGAGCACCAGCTTGAGCAGATTGCGCTCGACTTCCGTGACCAGCGTGGTCACGCGCTTGATCACCTGACCGGTGAGGTCCTGGTAATCCTGAGCCAGCAGAATGTCGTTCAAGTGCGCAGAGACCTCGGTGGTCTCCTTCTCGCTGCGGGTCAGGAACACATCGACGCGGCGGGCCAGATCACGAAACTCTTCGGCGCTGATCTCGCGGCGCATGAAGCGTCCCCAATCGGCGCTCAACGACTTGGCGTCTTCAGTGAGCCCGTGCATCAACGGCGTGCTCAGCTCTACCAGATCCATGGTCCGGTTCGCCGCGTTTTCAGTCAGCCTGACGACGTACGACAGCCGCTCGGTGGCGTCGGTGATCTGGGAGACCTCCTCGGCCTGCGGCATGTTCGGGTCGATCTGGAAGTTGACGATCGCGCTGTGCAGCTCGCGCGTCAGTTTGCCGACTTCCTGATACAGGCCGCGGTCGCGGGTCTGGTTAAGCTCATGGATCAGTTGCACGGCATCGCCGAACTTGCCTTTTTCAAGGCTCGCGACCAGCTCTTGTGCGTGTTTCTTCAGGGTTGACTCAAAGTCACCCATTGTCGAATCTTTGGAATCCATAGCGCCCTCGCAGCGGACATCAGCTATTGACGCGCTCGAATATCTTTTCGATTTTTTCTTTGAGCACTTGCGCGGTGAACGGCTTCACCACGTAGCCGTTCACACCGGCCTGAGCGGCTTCGATGATCTGCTCGCGCTTGGCTTCGGCAGTGACCATCAGCACCGGCAGGCTGCGCAGACGCTCGTCGGCACGCACCTGACGCAACAGGTCGATGCCGGACATGCCCGGCATGTTCCAGTCAGTGACGAGGAAGTCAAAAGCGCCGCTTTGCAGCATCGGCAATGCGGTGAGTCCGTCATCTGCTTCGGCCGTGTTGGTGAACCCAAGGTCACGCAACAGGTTTTTTATGATCCGCCGCATCGTTGAGAAGTCATCAACGATGAGGATTTTCATGTTCTTGTCCAATTCGACCTCCAAGCAGTCTTTAACGCGTTCAGCACCTGAACGCGCGTTCAATCAATACCGGCTGTGCCGAACATCAAGAGGGGGTGGAATCGACCGGAACAAGCGCAGCGAAACCGGATCATCTACGACCCGGTTCGACCGACTCCTGCCGTGTCTCATTTGCTTCCCGCTCACGTCTTGCACAGCCGGTCTTACACGCAACACGCAGGCCTCGCGGCCTGCGCCTGATTCACGAACGTGCGCGCCACTCGCCAAGACGACCGCGCAACCGCGCCGCGCATTGACTGTGCAGCTGGCTGACCCGCGACTCGCTGACACCCAGGACCTCACCGATTTCCTTGAGGTTCAGCTCTTCGTCGTAGTACAGCGACAACACCAGGCGTTCACGTTCGGGCAAGTTGGCAATGGCCTCGGCCAGCGCAGCCTGGAAGCGCTCGTCTTCCAGATCCCGCGACGGTTCGAGGGACTGGCTCGCGCCGTCCTCGTGCAGCCCTTCGTGTTCGCCGTCCTGCAACAGGTCGTCGAAACTGAACAGGCGGCTGCCCAGGGTATCGTTCAAAATCCCGTAGTAATCGTCGAGACTCATTTCAAGTTCGGCAGCAACCTCGTGATCTTTAGCGTCACGGCCGGTTTTTGCTTCGATTGCACGAATCGCGTCACTGACCATACGCGTGTTGCGGTGGACCGAGCGCGGCGCCCAGTCCCCCTTGCGCACTTCGTCGAGCATCGCACCACGGATACGAATACCCGCGTACGTCTCGAAGCTGGCCCCTTTCGTGGAGTCGTATTTGGTCGAGACTTCGAGCAAGCCAATCATGCCCGCCTGGATCAAATCCTCGACCTGCACGCTGGCCGGCAGACGCGCCAGCAAGTGGTAGGCGATTCGTTTGACCAGCGGGGCATAACGCTCGATCAGCTCATACTGGGAGTCTTTGGACGATTTGCTGTACATGCGATAGCCACTTGCTGTCATGAGACGGGCCCTGCGCTGGTTTGATGCACGAGGCGTTCTACGAAAAATTCCAGGTGGCCGCGCGGGTTCGCCGGGAGCGGCCAGGTGTCGACTTTCTGCGCGATGGCCTTGAACGCCAGGGCACATTTGGAACGCGGAAACGCTTCGTACACGGCGCGCTGTTTCTGCACGGCCTTGCGTACGCATTCGTCGTACGGCACGGCGCCCACATATTGCAGGGCCACGTCGAGAAAACGGTCAGTGACTTTGGTCAGCTTGGCGAAGAGGTTGCGCCCTTCCTGCGGGCTCTGGGCCATGTTGGCCAGGACGCGGAAGCGGTTCATGCCGTAATCGCGGTTGAGCAGTTTGATCAGGGCATAGGCGTCGGTGATCGATGTGGGTTCGTCGCACACCACCAGCAGCACTTCCTGGGCCGCGCGGACGAAGCTCACCACCGACTCGCCGATGCCGGCGGCGGTATCGATGACCAGCACATCGAGGTTGTCGCCAATGTCACTGAACGCCTGAATCAGCCCGGCATGCTGCGCCGGGGTCAGGTGGACCATGCTCTGGGTGCCCGATGCCGCCGGCACGATGCGTACACCGCCCGGGCCTTGCAGCAAGACATCGCGCAGCTCGCACCGCCCTTCGATGACATCAGCCAGGGTGCGTTTGGGGGTCAGACCCAACAATACGTCGACGTTGGCCAGACCCAGATCGGCGTCCAGCAGCATGACGCGACGTCCCAGCTCGGCCAGTGCCAGTGAAAGATTCACTGAAACGTTGGTCTTGCCTACGCCACCTTTGCCACCGGTCACCGCGATAACCTGTACGGGATGCATGCTGCCCATGTTAATTGTTTACCTTGTCTTGCTTAGACCTAAGCCACATGTCGGGCTGCACGTTCAGTGTCTGAACAATGCCTGGCAGACCATCGATGCAGGAAAATTCCACTGTCATTTTCTTCACCTAGCCCGCGCGCTTGCCGGTGCTGTGATAAAGATCCGCAAACATATCCGCCATCGCTTCCTCGCTTGGCTCCTCCTGCATCTGCACGCTGACAGCCCGGCTCACCAATTGGTGCCGACGGGGCAAATGCAGATCATCCGGTATCCGTGGGCCATCGGTGAGATAGGCCACAGGCAGTTCGTGTGTCACGGCCAGGCTGAGCACTTCGCCCAGGCTGGCCGTTTCGTCGAGCTTGGTCAGGATGCACCCGGCCAGACCGCAACGTTTGTAACTGTGATAAGCCGCTGACAGCACCTGCTTCTGGCTGGTTGTCGCCAGCACCAGGTAGTTGCGCGCCTTGATGCCACGCCCGGCGAGGGTTTCCAGTTGCAGACGCAGGGCCGGATCGCTGGCTTGCAGGCCGGCGGTGTCGATCAACACCACACGCTTGCGCAACAGCGGCTCCAGCGCCTGTGCCAGGGACTGGCCCGGGTCGACGTGGGTGACCGGTACATTGAGGATCCGGCCCAGGGTTTTCAGTTGCTCCTGAGCGCCAATGCGGAAACTGTCCATGCTCACCAGCGCGATATTTTGCGCGCCGTATTTCAACACATATCGGGCCGCCAGTTTAGCCAGCGTGGTGGTTTTGCCCATGCCGGCAGGGCCGACCATGGCAATCACACCGCCCTCTTCCAGTGGCTCGACGTCCGGCGTGGCAATCATGCGGGCCAGATGGGCCAGCAGCATGCGCCAGGTGTGAGCCTGATCGTTCGAGTCCGGGACCATCGCCAGCAAGTCGCGGGACAGCGGGCCGGAAAGGCCGACCCGTTGCAGACGGCGCCACAGATTGGCCTGTTGCGGACGGCCGTCTCGCAGCTGGTTCCAGGCCAGCGAGCCCAGCTGGACTTCCAGCAGTTCGCGCAGGCCGTTCAATTCGGAGCGCATCGCTTCGTAGGCGCGGTCGCCAACGCCCGGCTCGGCGTTGCGCTCGGCGCGTTCGGCGGCCACTGCGGCGTGGACGGACGGGCGAAACGGTTCTTCCAGCGTCGGTTCGATCTGCTTGCTGTCATCCATCGCAAGGCCGGCGAACAACTGACGGTTGGCGACAGTGTCCAGCTCGCTGCGGTGGGTCAGCTCAGCCTGAGCAGTGACGATGAGCGACTGAGTCTTGCGCAGCTCATCTTCGAGTTCGATGTTCGGTACACGCGGGGCCAGCGCAGACAGCTTGTAGTCCAGGGCGGCGGTCAGTTCCACGCCGCCAGCGATCCGCCGGTTGCCGATGATGGCGGCTTCAGCGCCCAGCTCATCGCGAACCAGTTTCATGGCTTGTCGCATATCGGCGGCGAAAAAACGCTTAACTTGCATGACTCACTACCTCAGCCGTTAGGCCCGACAGTCGCTACGATGGTGACTTGCTTATTGTCAGGAATTTCCTGGTAAGCCAAAACATGCATATTCGGTACAGCCAACCGTCCAAAGCGGGACAACATGGCGCGAACCGGACCTGCGACCAACAAAATAACCGGCTGCCCCTGCATCTCCTGACGCTGCGCCGCTTCGATCAACGAGCGCTGAAGTTTCTCAGCCATGCTCGGTTCGAGGAGAACGCCTTCTTCCTGACCCTGACCTGCCTTCTGCAGACTATTTAGCAATATCTGTTCCAACCTTGGCTCAAGGGTGATCACAGGCAGCTCCGGCTCAATGCCGACAATGCTTTGGACGATTGCGCGGGACAATCCGACCCGTACGGCAGCCACCAGCGCGGCGGTATCTTGACTACGCGCAGCGTTGTTGGCGATGGCTTCTGCAATGGAGCGGATATCGCGAACCGGCACCTGTTCGGCAAGCAACGCCTGCAGCACCTTCAGCAGGGCCGACAGCGACAACACGCCCGGGACCAGTTCTTCCGCCAGTTTTGGCGATCCCTTGGCCAGCAGGGTCATCAATTGCTGGACTTCCTCGTGGCCAATCAATTCATGAGAGTGCTTGTAGAGAATCTGGTTCAAGTGAGTCGCCACCACGGTGCTGGCGTCCACCACGGTGTAACCGAGGGATTGCGCCTGGGCACGCTGGCTGATTTCGATCCACACGGCCTCCAGGCCAAACGCCGGGTCTTTGGCAGTGATGCCGTTGAGGCTGCCAAACACCTGACCGGGGTTGATCGCCAGTTCGCGGTCCGGGTAGATCTCGGCTTCGGCCAGGGTCACGCCCATCAGGGTCAGGCGATAGGCGCTGGGCGCCAGGTCGAGGTTGTCGCGGATGTGCACGGTCGGCATGAGAAAGCCCAGCTCCTGAGAGAGCTTCTTGCGCACGCCCTTGATCCGCGCCAGCAATTGACCACCCTGGTTGCGGTCCACCAGCGGAATCAGGCGGTAGCCGACTTCCAGGCCAATCATGTCGATCGGGGTCACGTCGTCCCAGCCCAGTTCCTTGGATTCCTGCGCGCGGGTCGGCGATGGCAGCAGCTCTTGCTGACGCTTGACCTCTTGCACGGCGGCCAGCTTGACCTGGTTCTCTTTCTTCCACAGCAGGTAGGCGCCGCCGGCAGCCACCAGACCGAGGCTGATGAAGGAGAAGTGCGGCATGCCCGGGACCAGGCCCATGACGATCATGATCCCGGCGGATACGGCGAGCGCCTTGTGGGAGGCAAACATCTGGCGGCCGACCAGTTTGCCCATTTCTTCCGAACCGGAGGCTCGGGTCACCATGATCGCGGCGGCGGTGGACAGCAACAGGGATGGCAATTGCGCCACCAAACCGTCACCGATGGTCAGCAGCGCGTAAACCTTGCCGGCGTCGCCGAAGCTCATGCCGTGTTGCAGGATGCCCACCAGCATGCCGCCGATGAGGTTGATGAAGAGGATCAGCAGGCCGGCGATGGCGTCGCCGCGGACGAATTTGCTGGCACCGTCCATGGAGCCGTAGAACTCGGCTTCCTGGGCGACTTCAAGACGACGGCGTTTGGCTTCGGGCTGGTCGATGAGGCCGGCGTTGAGGTCGGCGTCGATGGCCATCTGTTTGCCGGGCATGGCGTCGAGGGTGAAGCGCGCGCTCACTTCAGAGATCCGGCCGGCACCTTTTGTGACGACGACGAAGTTGATGATCATGAGGATGGCGAAGACGACGATACCGACGACGTAGTTGCCGCCGATGACGACTTCACCGAACGCCTGGATGACTTTACCGGCGGCGGCGTGGCCGTCCTGGCCGTGGAGCATGACGACGCGGGTGGAGGCGACGTTGAGGGCCAGTCGCAGCAGGGTGGCGACGAGGAGGATGGTCGGGAATACGGAGAAGTCGAGGGGCCGCAGGGCATAGATACAGACGAGCAGGACGACGATGGACAGGGCAATGTTGAAGGTGAAGAAGACGTCGAGCAGGAACGGCGGCATGGGCAGCATCATCATGGCGAGCATGACGAGGAGCAGTAGCGGGACGCCAAGTTGTCCACGGCCCAGGCCGATCAATCCGGTTCTGGCGTGGGAGATGAGTTGTGAGCGTTCCACCGATGGGCACCTGCGCGTTAAATCAATCTTTTGACGCCGAAGCGTTGTATCGGGGTTATTGCAAGAAGGGGTCCAACATTTGGGATTGGGTGAAAATATCAGAGTGCCAGTATTTAGATTTGAGATCTGAGTCGTGGCTTAGTACGCCAAGATCACAAGCGTCGGCCTAAAGGCCTCGGTTTCGCCTTCGGCGAGTTACTTGGAAAAGCACCCCAAGTAACCAAGGGTGCCTGCTCCTGGCTAGGTCCCTCCTCCGTCGGGATTCCCTCACTCCGACGACGCTCCGTGGGCCCGCGCCGAACGGACATCCATGTCCTGACGGCGCTCTCGCCGCATCCCTGCGGCTCGACCCACTGCGCGTCGTCTGCGTTCGGCCTGCACCCAAGTCGCGTTTTGTGGTGTCTGGACTTTTTGCGTATGAAGATCAGAAGCGCTTACGCTTAGTAGGACCGGCTTCAGCCGGGAAGAGGCCGGTGTGACCACCACCCATTTCACTGAATGCACGCGCTGCTCTTAGTGGGACCGGCTTCAGCCGGGAAGGCGTCAGATGTGACACCGCAAATCATCAAGGGCAAACGACGCTCATGTGGGAGTGAGCTTGCTCACGAAAGCGGCCTTCCAGACGCTAGATGATTGGCCGATCGTTCCCCCGCTCTGCGTGGGAATGCCGCCCTCGACGCTCCGCGTCCAGCCGCTAGATCACTTTCACCGCCCGCCCAATAAATTGAATCGGCCCCGTAGGCTTGCCGGTCGGGGAGCCGTTGGGGTTTTCGAGGGTCAGTTCGAAGAGTTGGTTGGGTTGCAGCGGCGGCAGTTTGTTCACCGGTACGGAGAGGGTCTGGCCGGGTTTGACCAGGCCCAGGGACACGGGGCCCTGCCAGCCGTCGGCTTTTGTCCAGAACTGGAGGGCTTTGTCGGCGGGGACTGGGGTGGCGCCGAGCGGTATCAGCTGGATTTCTTCCGGGTTGCTGGCCTGGATGACCCAGCCGGGGGCCTGGTTTTGCGGGGCAACGAGCACGACGAGGTAGGTCGTGGGGTTCACCGGGGCGGTTCGGGTCAGGAGCATCGAGCCCAGCAGCAGGGTCGCAACGAGTCCTGCGCCGGCCAGTCCGCGCCACAGGGGCAGGAGATCCCACCAGGAATGCGACGTCACGGCAGGCGTTTGTACGGGAACTCGGCGGTCGTGGCTGCCGACGCTGCGCTCGATCCGGTCCCACAGCCGTGGGCTTGGGGTGTGCGGTTCGGCGAGTTCGGTCAAGGCCAGCAGGCGCCCTTCCCATGCGTCCACCGCCGTACGCAAGTCGGCGTCCGTGGCGAGGCGGTTTGGGACATTGAGGCGTTGCTCGGCCGGCAGTGTACCTAACACGTACTCGCTGGCCAGTGCGTCCAGTTCATCGGCGCTGCCTTTCGACGGATAGCCTGTCATCCCATGCACTCCCGCAATGCCACCAGACTGCGTTTGATCCAGGCTTTAACCGTACCCAGTGGCGCGCCGATTTTCTGCGCTATCTCCGAATGCGAAAAACCGTCTACGTACGCATGAAGAATGCAGTTGCGACGCGCCGGTTCCAGTTGTTCGAGGCACCCGTAAATACGCCCCGAGCGGGCACGGTATTCGAAGGTGTCGGCGTCGGTGGCTGCCTCCAGAGAGGCCTCGGCCAGTAACGCGCTTTCGCTCTGTTCGCTGACCTGAACGATGTGCGCGTTGTCACGCATGAAGTTCAGCGCCAGGTGCCGCGTCACGCTGAAGATCCAGCCACGGGCAGTGCCTCGCGCCGGGTCGAAGCTGCCGGCGCGGGTCCAGATTTTGAGGAAGGCGTCGTGCACAATGTCCTCGGCCAGCGCGTCGCTGCGGGCGATCCGCTTGGCGACGCCGAGCAGACGTGCGCTTTCTTGCGTGTAGAGCGCGTGCAACGCCTGCTGCTTACCTCGGGCGCAGGCCGCCAGGCAGGCTTCGTAGTCAAAACAGTCTTCAGGTAGGGACAAAATGTTCAACCGCCAACGAAAAGAAATACCCCGACCCAAAGGCCGGGGTTGCGTCGGTGCAGCGTAGATGACTTTGTACGTCGGCGACGCTGCCTGACGTGGGACGTGGGTCTACTTGGTGGCCCAGAAAATATAGTCCGCCTGATATTTCACGATTTCCTGCTTGCCCTTGGTCGCCGTCGAGCACTCCATCTTCGGCGCGACACCGCCTTTGGTCGCCACCCGCTGGATGTAACTGACGTTGCTCATCGCGCCCTTGCCTTCCGCAGGGTTGGCTTTCACCAGCTGATACGGAATGTCGCCCGTCCCGGCGGGTGCCACAGCGAGCTGCGTACCGGTGATCTTCGAACCGTCAGCGGCCTGCCACGTCGCCGGTGGCCCGAAGTACGTGCCGACCTGCTTGCCGCTGCGATCATTCAATACCGCTTTCGGGCCGACGAATGTCCATTCGGTCTGGCCGGCGGCGTTGGGCTTGTCGCGGCATTCGTAGGTGATCTCGCCCACGCCTACCGTCTCCATGGCGATCTTGTGACCGTCCGGAACCTTGACCGCGTCAGGCAACGCCATCTGCGCGAAAGCCGCCGGCGCCGTTGCCAGCAGGCAAGTGGCAGCCAATGAAACACCGAACGTGCCCAGTAATTTTTTAGCGTTCATGCCATCTCTCCATTGGATAAACAGGTCAGCAGCCATCGCTACTACTTGTACTACCCGGGGGAAAGGGAACTGGATGCAGGGATTTGAAAATAAATCTGTGCGGCGAGTGGAGGGGATACGCGGAGGATGAGCAGAAGGGCATTGAGTCGATCGACATGGCGCCCGCAGAAAGGCCAGGCCATGGACCCGGCGGACGGAATGAGCGTCCGCCGGGTGCTGCAACGATCAGGTCAGCGCTTACGGCATCAGCACCGAATCGACCACGTGGATGACGCCGTTCGACTGCATCACATCAGCGATGCTGACCGCGCTTTTGCCACCTTTGGCGTCCATCACCCAGAGCTTGCCGTCATGGGGCATCACGGTGAGGGATTCGCCCTGTACGGTTTTCAGCATCACCTTGCCGCCGTTCATTTTGGCGTCCGCCATCAATTGTTTGGCGGTGTGGGTGCCCGCGACAACGTGGTACGTCAGAATTCTGGTCAGGTCAGCCTTGTTCTCCGGCTTGACCAGCGTGTCGACGGTGCCGGCCGGCAGTTTGGCGAAGGCTTCATTGGTGGGGGCGAAGACAGTGAACGGGCCTTTGCTGTTGAGCGTGTCCACCAGACCTGCCGCCTTGACCGCCGCCACCAGGGTCGTGTGGTCCTTGGAGTTGACGGCGTTTTCGACGATGGTCTTGGTCGGATACATGGCGGCGCCACCGACCATGACGGTATCGGCGGCAAAGCCGGGGGATGCAGCAAGACAAAGGGCAGCGAACGAGACAGCGGCGATGCGTTTGGCGAGGGTCAACATGGTAGTTCTCCCGGATTCTTAGGTCCTTCGGATGAAGGTGGGGGATATACGAAGCGGGCGCCGGAACGGATGCATCAGAGTGAGGATATTTTTCCCTGGGCGACGACCGGTCCGGTCGGCAGCCCGCTCGGTGACCCGTTCAACGGCTCAAGAGTGACCGCGAGCACTGCGCCGCTGGCGAGCAGGTCAGCCAGTGGCGGCGCTACGCTCAATGTTGCGGGGGCATTGGCCGGCAGCAGGCCCAGCGACCGAGGCTTGCCATCGGCAGCGATTACCCACGCCTCGGCACTTTTACCCGGCCAGTCGGCGCGGCCCGTGTTGACGAACAGCACGCTTCGACTGCCCGGATTGATCGTCGCGGCAAACAGCGTCGTGCCGTCGCTCTGTTCGAGACGCGCCAACAAGGCCGGCCCCGACGTCGGTCGAGGAACAGGTTGCTGAAGCGTCAGCACCGACGCCAGCAACCCGGCAGCCAGCGCCGCCGTTGTCCAGCGCCAGAGCCCTAGGCTGTTCCACCAGCCTGACACCCGTGACGGCGAATGGCTGGCACCCGCAAACAACCGCTGCTCAATCCTGCCCCAGGTGCCCGCGGGAGGACTGGACGCGGGCAATTGACCGAGCCACTCGGCGAACTGCTCCTGCCATTGCGCCAGCGCGCGTTGATGGCGAGGCTCCAGCACAATCATCGCCTCCACCCGCTCACGCTCTTCGCGGCTGAGCACGCCCAGCACGTACTCGGCGATCAGCAGGTCCGGGGTCTCGTCGGGGGGCACGGGATGATCGTTCATAGGCCGAGGCACAAGCGCAGTCGAAGCAGCCCGCGACGAATCCAGCTTTTCATCGTCCCCAGCGCAATACCGTGGCGCTCGGCCAGTTCGGCGTAGGAACAACCCTCGAAGAACGCCACGCGGATATAGCGTTGCTGCGCTTCTTCGAGGGTTTCAAGGCAGCGGTCCAGCTGACTGCCCTGCTGCTCGCGCTCGAGGGCGTCCGGGATGGGGTCGTCCTGGGTGGGAAATTCGGGGATGGTTTCGAGGGGATCGTGACGGCGATGAGCCCTGCGCCGGTCAATCGCCTTGTGGCGGGCCATGGTCGAGAGCCAGGTGATGGCGCTGGCCAGTTGCGGATCGAATCGAGAGGCCTTCAGCCACGCCATGATGTACACCTCCTGCAGGACCTCTTCCGCCTCGGCCCGATTGCCGGAATAGTGCAGGCAAATACCGAACAGCCTGGACGAGGTGGCGTGATACATCGCTTCGAACGCCAACCGATTGCCTGTGGCGCAGGCCAGCAACAGGACATTCAACGCTTCGGCGCTGGACTGAGCGTCAGACAGTGGCGCTGCATTCGATCGAATGGTCAAGTGGCGAGGCCTAGAAAGGGACTGAGGTCACTCTAGACGCTTTCGGTTTGCGCTGTCATCAAGCTGACGTCGGCCCTCCGTACGAAGATCAAGAGCGTCTGCCTGGGGGCAGACCGTTTCGCCTTCGGCGAGTTACTTGGAAAAGCACCCCAAGTAACCAAGGGTGCCTGCTCCTGGTTGGGCCCGACTTCGTCGGGTTCCTTCACTCCGGTCTCGCTCCGTGGGCCCGCGCCGAACGGGCATCCATGCCCTGACGGCGCTCTCGCCGCATCCATGCGGCTCGGCCCACTCCGCGAGACCTGCGTTCAGCCTGCACCCAAGTCGCGATTGGCGGTGTCTGGACTTTTTGTGTACGAAGATCAAGATCAAAGGCTTCCCGGCTAAAGCCGGTCACACAGTGTGTACGCGGTGCCTTTAGTGGGACCGGCTTTAGCCGGGAAGAGGCCAGCTCAGGCGCCGACATTTTTGCTGACAGTCTCCCTCCCTGTGGGAGCGAGCTTGCTCGCGAATGCTGCATTTCAAACACCAGAAATTCGGTGGATGTACCAACCCCTTCGTGAGCAAGCTCACTCCCACAAGTCCTTAGCGACTGATCTGCTCTTGATCTGCCTTGCTTTGCTTTTGATCTTTCCTACGAAGCAAGTCCAGACACCACAAAACGCGACTTGGGTGCAGGCTGAACGGAGGTTTCGCGGAGTGGGCCGAGCCGCATGGATGCGGCGAGAGCGCCGTCAGGGCATGGATGCCCGTTCGGCGCGGGCCCACGGAGCGAAACCGGAGTGAAGGTACTCCGACGAAGGAGGAGCCCAACCAGGAGCAAGCACCCTTGGTTACTTGGGGTGCTTTTCCAAGTAACTCGCCGAAGGCGAAACAGTCTGCCCCCAGGCAGACGCTGTTGATCTTAAAGATCTTGAAAAAGACTTACGAATCACGCCTCAAATCCGGCGGAATCGGCAGATTATCCCTCAGCGGATCAGGCCGCTTGCCACGCCCCGCCCGATACTGCCGAATCTGATACACATACGCCAACACCTGCGCCACCGCCAGATACAACCCCGCCGGAATCTCCTGATCCAACTCAGTGCTGTAATAAATCGACCGCGCCAACGCCGGCGACTGCAACAACAAAATCTCATGCTGCGCCGCAATCTCCCGAATCTTCAGCGCCATGAAATCACTGCCCTTGGCCAACAGAATCGGCGCCCCGCCCCGCTCAGCGTCATACTTCAACGCCACCGCATAATGCGTCGGGTTCGTGATGATCACATCCGCCTCCGGAATCGCCGCCATCATCCGCCGCTGCGACATCTCCCGCTGCAACTGACGAATCCGCTGCTTGACCTCCGGCCGACCCTCACTGTCCTTGTGCTCATCGCGCACCTCCTGCTTGGTCATCAGCAACTTCTTGTGCGACTCCCACAACTGCACCGGCACATCGATCGCCGCGATGATCAAAAGGCCCAGCGCCATCCACAGCGTGCTCCAGCCGACCAACTGCAAACTGTGCACCACCGCCATTTCCAGCGGCTCATGGGCGATGGAAACGAGGTCGCCCTTGTCCTTCATCAGCACCACCAGCGCCACCGCCAGCACAATCAAAAACTTCGCCAGCGACTTCAGCAGCTCGATCAGCGCCTTGGGCGAGAACATCCGCTTGATCCCGGCGGCCGGGTTCATGCGGCTGAACTTGGGCGCCAGTGAGCCTGCGGCAAACAGCCAGCCGCCGAGGGAAATGGGGCCGACGAACGCCGCCACGGTCAACGCCAGCAGGATCGGCTGCACCGACAGCAACGCCGCCTTGCCCGAGGCCATCAGCATGATCGCCATGCTGCGCTCGTCGAGAATCGCCTCGCGGGTGATGGTGAAATTGTCGCGCATTAACTGCATCATCATTTCCGCCATGGAGCCGCCAAACGCCAGCAGCCCCGCAGCGCCCACGATCATCACCACGACCGTATTGAGCTCCTTGGAGCGGGCGATCTCGCCCTTCTCCCGGGCGTCGCGTTTGCGTTTGTCCGTGGGGTCTTCTGTCTTGTCCTGACCACTCTCGCTTTCGGCCATGTCAGCGCGCCTTGACCAGGTCTCTGAGCAACTGCAGGGCGTCGACCGCCAGCGGTTGGTATTGATTGAGAATGTCGCCGAGGGTGATCCACAGAATCACCATGCCCAGCACCAGCGTCAGCGGAAAACCGATCGAGAAGATATTCAGCTGCGGCGCCGCGCGGGTCATCACGCCCATGGCAATGTTCACCACCAGCAGCGCAGCGACGGCCGGCAACACCAGCACCAGCGCCGCGGCGAGCACCCAGCCCAGACGCATCACCAACAACCAGATGTCGGCAGTGCTGAGGCCCTGCCCCACCGGCAAGGTGGTGAAGCTTTCGATGATGATTTCGAACACAACCAGGTGGGCGTTCATGGCCAGGAACAGCAGCGTCACCAGCATGGTGAAGAACTGTCCGACCGTGGCGATCGATACGCCGTTGACCGGGTCGACCATGGACGCAAAGCCCATGCCCATCTGGATCCCGATGATCTGCCCGGCGATCACGAAGGCCTGGAAAAACAGCTGCAGCGACAGGCCAAGCCCGGCGCCAATGATGATCTGTTGCGCGATCAGCAGCAGCCCGCTGAGGTCGAGAGCATTCACGGCGGGCATCGGTGGCAGGCTTGGCGCAACCACGACGGTGATCGCCAGCGCCAGATAAAGCCGCACCCGTTTGGGCACCAGCGCGGTCCCGATCATCGGCATGGTCATCAGCAACGCGCCGATGCGAAACAGCGGCAGCATGAACGCCGCCACCCATGTGCTGATCTGGGTGTCGGTCAACGCCAGCACAGGTTCCATCGAGGGGTCAGCCGATCACTTGGGGAATGCTGGTGTACAGATTGGTGATGTATTCCATGAAGGTGCGCACCATCCACGGGCCGACCACGATCAGGGTGACCAGCATGACCAGAAGGCGCGGCAGGAAGCTCAGGGTCTGTTCGTTGATCTGCGTGGCGGCCTGGAACATCGAGACGATCAGGCCGACGATCAGGCTCGGCACCACCAGAATGGCGACCATGGTCGTGGTCAGCCACAGCGCTTCGCGAAACAGGTCGACGGCTACTTCCGGGGTCATGCTGCGCACTCCACGTCAAACAGGTTCATACACCACCAAAACTGCCGGCCAGGGTGCCGATGATCAGCGCCCAGCCATCCACCAGCACGAACAGCATGATTTTGAACGGCAGGGAAATGATCAACGGCGACAGCATCATCATGCCCATGGCCATCAGGATGCTCGCCACCACCAGATCGATGATCAGGAAGGGGATGAAAATCATGAAGCCGATCTGGAACGCCGTTTTCAGTTCGGAGGTCACGAACGCCGGCACCAGAATCGTCAGCGGCGCCGCATCCGGGGTCGGAATGTCGGTGCGCTTGGACAAACGCATGAACAGCTCGAGATCGCTGGAGCGGGTCTGCGCCAGCATGAAGTCCTTGATCGGCACTTCGGCCTTGGCCACGGCGTCCTGGGCGGTGAGTTTTTCCGCCAGGTACGGCTGCAGCGCATCGTTGTTCACCCGGTCGAACACCGGCGCCATGATGAACATGGTCAGGAACAGCGCCATGCCGGTGAGGATCTGGTTGGACGGCGTCTGTTGCAGGCCCAAGGCCTGACGCAGGATCGAGAAGACGATGATGATCCGCGTGAAACTGGTCATCAGCATGACGAACGCCGGGATGAAGCTCAGCGCGGTCATGATCAGCAGGATCTGCAGGCTGACCGAATATTCCTGCTGGCCGTTGGCGCCGGTGCCCAGCGTGATGGCCGGGATCGACAACGGATCGGCGCCGAACGCCAGTGGCGCTGCAAGCAACAGCAGCAGCGTCAAAACAATGCGCATCAGTTCATGTCCTTCTGATCCGAAGTATCTGGCTTGCCCGTCGTGCCTGGCGTGCCTGCTTTCTTGCCGGCGGTACCGAAAATATTCATGCCTGTGCGTTGCCCCGCCGCGCCCTTGTTGCCCAGCGCTTCAAGCAAACGCCTGGCGAACTCCGGCTGCGCGTTTTGCGCGTCAGGGACCTCGACCGGCTCATTCATCACGTGCAGCGCAGTGATGCTGCCGGGCGAGACGCCCAGCAACACCTGTTCGTTGCCGACCTGCACCAGCACCAGCCGATCACGCGTCCCCAATGCGCGAGAGCCCACCAGCTTGATCACCTGATTGCCGGCCGGCCCTGCGCGCTGCACCCGGCGCATCAGCCAGGCCAGCACGAAGATCAGCCCGATCACCAGCAGCAGCCCCAGCACCAGTTGCAGCAACTGACCGGCCATCCCGCCGTTCACCGAACCGGCGACGGGCGCGGCGACCGCAGGCGTTGCCGTCGCAGCCGTCGCAGCCGTCGCAGCCGTCGTCGCCATCGTTGCAGCAGGCGCGGCAGGCGTCGCCGGATCGGCCGCCATCACCGCCCAGGACAACGCCAACAGCGGCAGGCTCGACAGGGTTCTGATCACGCCGCGCACTTAACGCAGCTTCTTGATACGTTCGCTCGGGCTGATCACGTCGGTCAGACGGATGCCGAACTTTTCGTTCACCACCACCACTTCGCCGTGGGCGATCAGGGTGCCGTTGACCAGCACGTCCAGCGGCTCGCCGGCCAGACGGTCCAGCTCGATCACCGAGCCCTGGTTGAGCTGCAGCAGGTTGCGGATGTTGATGTCGGTGCTGCCCACTTCCATGGAAATCGACACCGGAATATCCAGAATCACGTCCAGGTTCGGGCCGTCCAGCGAAACTGCGCCGTTGCTTTTCGCCACGCCGCCAAATTCTTCCATCGTCATGCGATTGGCGTTGTTGCCGGCGTCGGCCGCCAGCAGCGCGTCGATGTCCGCTTGCCCGTCCCCGGATTCACCCAGTGCAGCAGCCCACTCGTCGGCCAGAGCCTGGTCGTCTGCGGAAGTCATATCGTTGTCATTAGCCATGGTTGTCCTCGGGGAACATTGATTCGTTTACGCAGCACATTCGTTTTGCCGGCGACGGAGCGTCAGCGGCGTTCTATGGGTTCGACGACTTGCAGGGCCAGGTTGCCCTTGTGCGAACCCAGTTTGACCTTGAAGGACGGCACGCCGTTGGCGCGCATGACCAGGTGTTCCGGGAGATCGACCGGGATCACGTCGCCCGGCTGCATGTGCAGGATGTCGCGCAGCTTGAGCTGACGCGTAGCGACCGCGACGCGCAACGGCACCGACACGTCGAGCACGTCCTGCTTGAGGGCGTTGACCCAGCGTTCGTCCTGATCGTCGACGTCCGACTGGAAACCGGCGTCGAGCATTTCGCGGACCGGCTCGATCATCGAATACGGCATGGTCACGTGAAGATCGCCGCCACCGCCGTCCAGTTCGATATGGAAGGTGGACACCACGATCGCTTCGCTCGGACCGACGATGTTGGCCATGGCCGGGTTCACTTCCGAGTTGATGTACTCGAAGTTGACTTCCATGATCGCCTGCCAGGCTTCCTTCAAATCAATGAACGCCTGATCCAGCACGATGCGCACCACGCGCAGCTCGGTCGGGGTGAATTCACGGCCTTCGATCTTGGCGTGGCGACCGTCGCCGCCAAAAAAGTTGTCCACCAGCTTGAACACCAGCTTGGCGTCGAGGATGAACAGCGCGGTGCCGCGCAGGGGTTTGATCTTGACCAGGTTCAGACTGGTCGGCACGTACAGCGAGTGCACGTATTCGCCAAACTTCATCACCTGCACGCCACCCACGGCCACGTCGGCCGAGCGGCGCAGCAAGTTGAACATGCTGATGCGGGTGTAACGGGCGAAACGCTCGTTGATCATTTCCAGGGTCGGCATGCGTCCGCGGACGATGCGATCCTGACTGGTCAGGTCATAACTCTTTACGCTGCCAGGCTCGGCAACACTATCGGTCTGTACCAGACCGTCGTCGACGCCATGCAGCAGCGCGTCGATCTCATCCTGGGACAGCAGGTCTTGCACGGCCATGTCGTGGTCCTACTGCAGTACGTAGTTAGTGAAAAGTACCTGTTCGATCACGCTCTTGCTCAGCTCTTTCTGGCCCACTTCCTGGACCACGGCTGCCGCCTTCTGGCGCAGCATTTCCATGCCCACCGGCGTTGCGATGGTATCGAATGGCTGGCCGGAGAACATCATCACCAGGTTATTACGGATGACCGGCATGTGCGCTTTCAACGCTTCAAGGTCGGCGTGGTCGCGGGCCAGCAAGGTGATGCTGACCTGCATGTAGCGCTGACGGCCGTTGACGTTGTAGTTGACGACGAAAGGCGGCGTCAGCGGTTCGAAGATCGCCTCTTTTTTGGCATTCGCCGCTTCCGCAATGGCGGCGGCGTCCGGCTTGCTTTCGGCCTTGTGCATGATGAACCAGGTCGCGCCTACCGACACACCAATGGCCAGCAGCAGCCCCACCACAATGAGGATGATGACTTTCAACTTGCCCTTTTTTGCAGGGTCCGCCACTGCTGCGTCGTCACTCTTCGCCATGCCAATAATCCGTCACTATCCAAGGGGTTCGGTGTTGCGTGACAGAAGAAGAGCAAGGGTTGTGCCACATGGGCAGCTTCAAGCTGCAAGAGGTAAGCGGCAAGCTAAAGCAAAAGGCGGCAGAGCCCGAGAAACCGGGGTCTCCCACGCACTACCGCCCTTGATCCTGCTTTTACTTGCCGCTTGCCGCTAACCCCTTGCCGCAACTGACAACGCCCAAGCGTTGGCAAGGCGTTTTCAGGCGTAATAGTCCACCGCGCTGGAACCCACCACGGTCAGCGGTGCGCTGGCAGCCGCCGAGGCGGCGTCCACCGGAGCACCGTCGGCGATGAGGTCGCTGCCACTGGCACCGTTGACGCGGCTGCCGCCGCCGTTGCGCTGACCATCGCCACCAGACTGCTGCTGAGCCTGTTGCTGCCACCCTTGAGACTGGTCAGAGACGTTGACGTTGACCTGGCCCATGCCCTGCTGAACGAAGGAATCGCGCAGGCGAGACATCTGGCTTTCCAGCGCATCACGCACGCCGACATGGGCGCTCATGAAGGTGACCTGGGTCTGCTGGTCCGCCGCCATATTGACGCGGATGTCCAGACGGCCCAGTTCAGCGGGCTCCAGCTGGATGTCCGCCTGTTTGAGGTTCTGGCTCGACAGGTACATCACACGGTTGACCACGCCTTCAGTCCATCCCCCCTGATTCATCGCCAATGGCTGATTGAGCAATGGCGTGGCAGGAGCCGACGTCGACGTGTTTTTCACTTGCGCGGCCTGGGACAAGGCCGCCAGTCGATCGGCGAAGTTGTCCACTCGCGTATCGCTGGTGGCGGCCTTCACGTCTTTCAGGCCGTCAGCCAGCAAGCCGCTGAAGGCTTTGTCGCCGCCGCCTTCGGTGGTGCTCTTGTCCACAGGCTGGTCGCCCAGCGCCGCCAGGTTGGTGGCCAGCAGTTGCGAAGGATCGGCGTTCGGGTCTTGCTTGCCCCCACCTTTGCCGTCGCCCTGCACACCGTTGTTCTGCGCCGTCTGCTGGGCCTTGTTTTCCAGGGCGACCTGCACAGCGGTCAAGCCTTCCAGCGGATCGGCGTACGGATCGAAATCGTCGCCGGCAGCGTCGGTTGCGTCGGTTGCAGCGGTCGGCGCCTGCACCGCAGGCGGCGGCATCACGGGCAGCGTGCCGGCGAGAAGCGCCGGATCTACCACTGGCTGAACGGGAGGCGCGACGGCCACGGGCTCTTGAACCGGCGGCGTGACGGCCAGTGTCGGGTCCGGCACAGGGTCTACCGACGGCGCATCCGCGAGGGTCGGGTCTTTCCCATCGTCAGTCCCGTCATCCTTGTCGTGAGCATCGCCTTTGCCCGCGCCGGCCTCATCGTCGGCCTTGCCGTTCACCGGCTTGGCAGGCAAGCCATTGCCGTTATCGGCAACGGTCTTGTCGGCGGCGGCAGACGTATGGCTGGCGGCAGGCTTGTCGTCGGCTGCCGAACTCTTGGCGCTTGCCGGCTTGGGCGCCGGATTATCCGCACCGTGAGACTTGACCGGTGCCTGCCTGGCGAATACGTCAGAAAAGCTGGAACTGCTGTGCTTGACGGGTTCCGGCGCCTTGGTCGGGGCATTATTCCCGGCTTTCTGGGCTTTGGCCGCTGTCAAAGCCGTCAGTAATGGGTTGGTGGCGAGCGCCATGTGAATCTCCGCAAGAGCACAATTACAGAGAGACAAAGCAAATGGCGGGCCAGGTAGCGAGAGAGGCTGGATTAAACGTGAGTCCGAGGCAGAAAGCCGGAGGGGAACACCCGGCTCAGTGACTGGCGTGGCAGAGTTGCAGTTCGTCTTCGAAAACTTTCCTGACGGCGCAGAATTCCTCTTTGATCTCGGACACCAGCCGCCTTATCCGGGCGTCATCCGCTGTCACCATGCCGCGCCCCTGCTCTTCGAGTTGCAGGCACAGTTCTGACAAATGCGTGGCGCCCATGTTGCCGGTGCTGCCTTTGAAGCTGTGGGCCATCAGGCCGAGGCGTTGCAGCGAGGCGCTGGAGGAGGCAGTGAAGGAAGGGTCACGCAACAACAGAGTCATGTCGTTGACCCGATTGATGGAATCGGAAATGAACACCTGCAGCAGCGCCGGGTATTCAGCTTCCATCACGTCACGCAGCGTGCTGAGCACGTGGAAGTCCACAGGATTATTCGACACTTGTTCACTCCTTGATCAAGACGCGGGGATTATGCCAGACCCTCCCAGGCAAATTCCACGCTGGCCGTACGGCCATCATCGGACCACCGACAGCGGTCGCTGAGCTGCCGGACCAGCGCAAGGCCGCGCCCGGACAATTGGGTGACCGCAGGCGGCAGCGCCAGCACGCGATCGGAATCGAAACCCGCACCGCTGTCCTGCACCCGCACCGTCAGGCGACCGCCCTCGCCGTCCGGGACGATCTGAAAATCGATGCGGATAAAACCGTCCACCAGACGATCGAGGCGTTCGGCGCGTTGCTGGTAGTAAAGCCCAAAACCTGCGGCGTCGCGCTTCAGCGCCGAGTCGAGCCCGAGCACGCCATGCTCCAGCGCGTTGCTGTACAGCTCCGACAGCACGATATACAGCTCGCTGCTCTGCATGCGCAAGCCATGTACCTCCTGCAGCAGTTGCAACAGATACGGCAGCGGGTTGAAGCGCTTGAGCGTTGCCGCGCGGTACTCGAACGACGCGGACCAATCCAGCGGGCTGGAATCGCCGCTGTCGGTATAGATGACCGAGGGCGGGCCGAGCAGGTCAGGCTCGGTGAAGGCCACTTCGACCATGCTCACATCGTCCCGCGCCTGGCCGCGAAAGCGCGCCAGGGCCCACTGCACTTCTTCGATCAGCAGCGCCGGGTTGCGATTGCTCACCAGCACATTCTGCAGACGCCGGGCGCCGAACAGTTCGCCGTCCTGGCCGGTGCTGTCGACCACGCCGTCGGACAGCAGAAACACCCGGTCCCCCGGCCCGAAGGGATACACCTGGGTGTTGTCGTCAAAGCTGCCGGCGCTCAAGACACCGAGGGGCACGTTGGACGAAATCAGCGGCGTGTGCGGCCGGTCGTCGCCATGCAGCAGGTAACCATCCGGCAGGCCGCCGTTCCAGACCTCGACCAGTTGCTGCTTGAAGTTCAGGGACAGCAACGCGGCGCAGCAGAACATGTCGACGGGCAGGATGCGTTTGAGCTTGGCGTTCATCTCCCGCAGGGTTTCGGACAAGCCGTACCCCTTGGCGGTCATGCCGTAGAACACCTCGGCCAGCGGCATCGCGCCCACCGCCGCCGGCAAACCATGGCCGGTGAAATCCCCCAGCAGCAGGTGCATGTTGCCGGACGGCGACCACGCAGCCAAAAGCAGGTCGCCGTTGAACAGCGCGTAGGGCGATTGCAGGTAACGGATGTTGCGTGAACTCAGGCACCCGGAGTGGGCGATCTGGTCGAACACCGCCTTGGCCACGCGCTGTTCGTTGAGCAGGTATTTATGGTGGCGGGTGATCAGGTCGCGCTGGTGCAGGACGGTTTCCTGCAGCACGCGAAGGCGGTTCATGGCGTTGATCTTGGCGGCCAGCACCACTTGGTTGTAGGGCTTGGCAATGAAGTCGTCGCCGCCGGCGTCGAGGCAACGGGCAAGGTCTTCGCCTTCGGTCAGGGACGTCAGGAAGATGATCGGGACGAGCGCGTCACCCGCGAGTGTCTTGATCTGGCGCGCCGCTTCGAAGCCGTCCATGACCGGCATCATGGCGTCCATCAGCACCAGTTGCGGCCGCCGACGCTCGAACAGCCCGACCGCTTCGGCGCCGTCGCTGGCGGTCAGGACGTCATGGCCCTGGCGGCTGACGATGGCGGACAGGAGCATCCGGTCGCTGACGTTGTCATCAGCGATGAGGACCGTCAGGCGATCGGAGGCAGGCGAGATCATCAGGCGATTTTGAAGAGTTTGGAGAAGCTGGAGATGGTGAGGATTTTGTGGACGTCGGCGGTGCAGTTGACCAACTGGACTTCGGCTCTTTCGCCGCCGGCATGGTCGCGCAGCAGGAGGAGCATACCGAGCGCTGAACTGTCGAGGTAGGTCGTGTCTTTCAGGTCAACCGTATAGCGTTTGGCCTCGTGTTCTTTTTCGTAGGCGCCACGAAAGTCCTGGTGCTTCGAGAAGTCGAAGCGTCCTTTGATGGTGATGGTCAGCTCTTGGCCATCTTTGGAGCGTTCGGAGGTAACTGACATTGGCAAATTCCTTGTATGAAACAGCGCCAGACGCTTGAGTTTTAGCAGCCCTTGTGAGGCGTGGCAAATCGTTAGCTTTTACTTGGCTTTCAGGATCAAGAGGGTCCGCCTAACGGCAGACGTTTCGCCTTCGGCGAGTTACTTGGAAAAGCACCCCAAGTAACCAAGGGTGCTTGCTCTCGGTTGGGCCCTTCGTTCCTCAGGGTTCCTTCACTCCGGTCTCGCTCCGTGGGCCCGCTGCCATCCGCCATCCATGGCGGGGGGCAGCTCTCGCCGCATCCATGCGGCTCGGCCCACTCCACGAGACCTCCGTTCAGCCTGCACCCAAGTCGCGATTGGCGGTGTTTGGGCTTTTTGTGTACGAAAATCAAAAACAGATCAAAACAGATCAAGAGCTTCCCGGCTAAAGCCAGTCCTACAGTGCAACTGCCTTTGATCTTCTCCCACGCCAGTTCAAACACCGCAAAGCGCGACTTGGGTGCAGGCCGAGCGCAGGTTTTGCGCAGTGGGCCGAGCCGCATGGATGCGGCGAGAGCGCCGTCAGGACATGGATGCCCGTTCGGCGCGGGCCCACGGAGCAAGACCGGAGCGAGGGAACCCGACGCAGGAGGGCCAAACCAGGAGCAGGCACTTTTGGTTACTTTTAGTGCTTTTTAAAAGTAACTCGCCGAAGGCGAAACAGTCTGCCCCCAGGCAGAGGCTCGTGATCTTAAGGGTCTTGATCTTGATCTTGATCTTGATCTCAAGCTCCTAAAACTGCTCGGTCCGAGGCAACCTTTGTACCAACTCATCCAGCAACTTTTGCTCGCGTTTATCTTCCAGCGCACGCGCCTCATCGATATACCGCTGCACCAGCTTGCGCAGCCCCTCCACCCGCGCATACGCCTTCTGCCACTCGCCGCGCGCCTTGTTCAGATTATTCTCATGCCACGCCAGACTCTGACGCTGCTGCGCCACCGCCGTCTCCAACTGATTAAGAAAGCGCTGATAATTCATCAGCCACTGACCCGACACCCCATGGGCGCCCTTGTCGATCCACTGCTGCTGATAATCAGAGCGAAACTTATCCAGCTCACCCAGCTTGGCCTCAGCCAGCCGCACCTGACCCTGAAAATGCCCCAGGCGCTGCACGGCGGCCTTCTCGACCTTCTCGGCCATCTCCACCACCGGCGCCAGACGGGCTGCGCGACTGACTGCCATGACCGGTTAACCCCCAGCCTGAGGATTGAAAATCTTCGCCAACTGCTCCTCACTGCTCTGCATGCTCTCGTTCTCCTGCAAGCCCTGGCGCAAATACTTCACCAACTGAGGCTGCAGCGAAATCGCCAGGTCAGTCTCGCGATCGCCGCCGGCCACGTACGCACCGACGCTGATCAGATCGCGGCTCTGCTGATAACGCGACCACAACTGCTTGAAATACTGCGCCTGAACCATGTGCTGCGGATCGACCACGGACGGCATCACCCGGCTGATCGACGCTTCGATATCGATGGCCGGGTAATGGCCCTCTTCGGCCAGTCGCCGCGACAGCACGATGTGGCCGTCGAGCACGCCTCGGGCCGAGTCGGCGATCGGGTCCTGCTGGTCGTCGCCTTCGGACAAAACGGTGTAGAACGCGGTGATCGAGCCACCGCCCGCTTCCGCATTACCTGCGCGCTCTACCAGCTTGGGCAGCTTGGCGAACACCGACGGCGGGTAACCCTTGGTCGCAGGCGGCTCGCCGATAGCCAGGGCGATTTCCCGCTGGGCCTGGGCGAAACGGGTCAGGGAATCCATCAGCAACAGGACGTTCTTGCCCTTGTCGCGAAAATATTCGGCGATGCGCGTGCAATACATCGCCGCGCGCAGACGCATCAACGGCGCGTCATCCGCCGGAGAGGCCACGACGACAGAGCGCTTGAGGCCCTCCTCGCCCAGGCTGTGCTCGATGAATTCCTTCACCTCGCGACCCCGTTCGCCAATCAGCCCGACGACGATGATGTCGGCCTCGGTGAAGCGGGTCATCATCCCCAGCAGCACGCTCTTGCCCACCCCGGTACCGGCGAACAGACCCAGACGCTGACCGCGGCCGACCGTCAACAAACCGTTAATGCAGCGAATGCCCACGTCCAGCGGCTGGCTGATCGGGTTGCGATTGAGCGGGTTGATGGTCGGGCCGTCCATCGGCACCCAGTCCTCGGCTTTCATCCCGCCCTTGCCGTCGAGGGGGCGACCGGCGCCGTCGAGGACGCGGCCTAGCATGGTCATGCCCATCGGCAGACGGCCGGTGTCCGGCAGCGGAACGACGCGGGCGCCCGGTGCAATGCCGGAGACGCTGCCGACCGGCATCAGGAACACCTTGCCGCCGGAGAAGCCCATGACCTCGGCTTCCACTTCGACCGGGTGATGGCTGCCGTCGTTGATTACCATGCAGCGGCTGCCCATGGCCGCGCGCAGGCCCTCGGCTTCGAGGGTCAGGCCGACCATGCGCAGCAGTCGTCCTTCGACGATCGGCTGCGTAGGCAGGGAGATGGCGTCAGGGTAGGTGCTCAGACGCTTGGCGAAACTGGTGCGTTCAAGGCGCATCGACAGCACCCAGCGGGTAAGTGGTTTTCTCGGCGCTCTGGATCGCCTCTTCCAGTTCGATGGTCACATCGGGGGGCGCCGGATGAAGGGCCTGCTCGTGCAACTGGTCGAACATTTTGCCGAGGGCCTGACTGATCCGCGCCTCGACCGTGGCGTCGATGCGGCTGTGCTCGCTCTCGACCCGGCAACCGCCGGGCTGGATCGTATCGTCCTCGAGAATGCGCCAGGTTTCTTCGTGACGCTCACGCATGGCTTTGACCAGCGCGAAGTCCTGCGGGTTGACCAGAATGCGCACGTTGGCCGCGCCCATCGGCAACAGTCGCAACGCTTCGCGCAGCACCGTGCCGATCTGGCTGGAGTCGGTTTTCAATTCGCGCTGGATGACCTGCCGGACCACGTGTTCGACCAGTGACACCATGGCTTTCTCGATCTGTGCGTCCTGGTCGGCGATGGGCTCGAACAGATGCCCCATCAGGGTTTCCATGCTCTCGAGCTTGGCCGCCAGGGCCACTTCCGCTTCCTGACGAACCTTGAGCTGGGTGCTGTGGAAACCCTCTTTTTCGCCGATGGCAAACCCTTCGTTGTAGGCGTCCTGGCGGATGCTTTCCAACTCTTCCAGAGTCATCGGCTGGACTTCCTCCAGCGGCACTTCTTCGCTTTCGGCGAGCTCGGCTTCTTCGATGACCGGTTCCGGCTCTGGCGTTTCCACCTGCGGGTCGAAGCTGGGCAAGGCCCAGACGTCGAGGCCGCGCAAATCCTGGGCGCGGATGAGCTCACTGGGTGCTGCTTTATCGGAGCTGGACATCAACGACACCTACGCTTAAATCATTTCCTCGCCACCTTTGCCGCCAAGAACGATCTCCCCGGCCTCCGCCATACGACGGGCAATGGTGAGAATTTCTTTCTGGGCGCCTTCCACGTCGCTGACGCGAACCGGGCCTTTGGCTTCCAGGTCGTCGCGCAGCAGTTCGGCGGCACGTTTGGACATGTTCTTGAAAATCTTTTCCTTGATGGCGTCGTCGGAGCCCTTCAGTGCCAGGACCAGCACATCGGAGGAGACTTCGCGCAGCAAGGCCTGAATCCCGCGGTCGTCGACGTCGGACAGGTTGTTGAAGACAAACATGAGGTCTTCGATCTGCGTCGACAGGTCTTCGTCCACTTCGCGGATCGAATCCATGAGCTGGCCTTCGATCGAGCTGTCGAGGAAGTTCATGATATCCGCCGCACGCTTGATACCACCCAAGGTAGTACGGGACGTGTTGGCGTTGCCCGAGAACTGCTTCTCGAGGATCTGGTTCAATTCTTTCAGCGCCGCCGGCTGCACGGTGTTCAACGACGACACGCGCAGAATAATGTCCAGACGCACCTTGTGGTCGAAGTGGCTCAGCACTTCACCGGCCTGATCGGCGTCCAGGTAGGCCACGACGATCGCTTGAATCTGCGGGTGCTCGAAACGGATGACGTCGGCCACCGCGCGCGGTTCCATCCACTTCAGGCTGTCGAGACCGCTGGTGTTGCCGCCCAGCAGAATCCGGTCGATCAGGCCGTTGGCCTTGTCCTCGCCCAGTGCCTGGGTGAGCATCTTGCGGATGTAGCCGTCCGAGCCGATGCCGACACCGGTCTGATCGCCGACCACGTCGACGAACTCGCTCATCACCTGCTCGACCTGCTCGCGGTGCACATTGCGCATCTGCGCCATGGCCACGCCCACACGTTGAACCTCTTTCGGCCCCATGTGGCGCAAGACCTGCGCGGCATCGGTCTCACCCAGGGTAAGGAGCAGAATCGCGGCCTTGTCCACGCGGGTCAATTTAAGCGCAGCAGCTCTATCACTCATCAGCGTTGATCCACTCTTTGACGACCTGCGCTACACGCGCCGGGTCCTCGGCCACAAGGCTCTTGATTGCGTTGAGCTGTGCGTCATAGCCCTCGGTAGGGCTCGGCAACAGAATACTTTGCGGACCGCCCAGACTGACGCGGTCGTTTGCCAGTTCACCGTCCATCCCGATCATGCCGCCCAGCTCGGAGTCCCCGTCAAGGCGCTTGCCTTGAGGATTGGTGATGCCCTTGAGCACCGGACGCAGTACACCGAACACCAGCACCAGGATGAACAGCACGCCCATGGCCTGTTTGACGATGTCCCAAAACCACGATTGCGAATAGAACGGAATGTCCGGGATCACTTCGCCCCGATCAGTGGAGAACGGCACGTTGATCACGCTGACGCTGTCACCACGGCTGGCGTCGAAGCCGACGGCGTCCTGCACCAGACGGGTGAAGCGCGCCAATTGATCGGCGGTCCACGGCACCATCGTCGTTTCGCCGTTGGCCGGGTTGACCTTGACCTGATCATCCACCACCACCGCAACCGAAAGGCGATTGACCCGGCCCTGCTGCTGCTTGGTGTGGCTGATGGAACGGTCGAGCTCGAAGTTCTTGGTCGACTGGTTACGCTTGTCGGCCGGGTATGGCGCCAGCATCGGCTGACCGGTGGCCGGGTCCATGATCTGTTGACCGTTGGCGTCCAGCAGCGGTTGGCCCGGGGCGATGGCGCCCGCGGCACCGGCAGCACCGGCGGTGGCGTTCTGTGGTGCGGTCGCCGGGCCTGGCGGCTGGTTGCTCAAAGCACCCGGTACGCCACCTGAACCGCTGCCGCTGGAGCGTTGTTCGTTGACGGTCTGCTCGCTGCGCAGAGCAGGCTGGTCCGGGTTGAAGCTTTCGGCGGTGGATTCGACAGCGCTGAAATCAACGTCTGCCGACACTTCTGCCTTATAGCGGTCATTGCCCAGCACCGGCTGCAGGATGTTCTGTACACGCTGGGTCAGCATGCTTTCCATGCGACGGGTGTAATCGAACTGCTTGCCGGCCATGGACAGCTCGGAGTTCTCGGCCTGATCGGACAGCAGGTTGCCCTTCTGATCAACGACCGAAATCTGCGACTTGCTCAGTTCCGGCACGCTGGTGGCGACCAGGTTCATGATCGCCAGCACCTGACCCGGCTCCAGCGAACGACCGGCATACAGCTCAACCAGAATGGAAGCACTGGGCTTGCGATCGTCACGCACGAACACCGAGCTCTTCGGAATCGCCAGGTGAACGCGGGCGCCCTTGACGTTATTGAGGCTGGAGATGGTCCGCGCCAGTTCGCCTTCCAGGCCACGACGGTAACGAGTGGCCTCCATGAACTGGCTGGTGCCCAGGCCTTGATCCTTGTCGAGGATTTCGAAACCGACGTTGCCGTCGCTCTGGGCAATGCCGGCGCCGGCCAGCTTGATGCGGGCACGGGACAGGTCATCGGACTTCACCAGCAGCGCGCCGGAATTAGGCTCGACGGTGTAGGGAATGTCGGCCTGGGCCAACGTGTCCATCACCTGCTTGGTGTCGACACCCGACAGGCTGCCATAGAGCGGCTTGTAATCAGGCTGTTGCGACCAAAGCACGACGGCGAAACCAATCGCCACGCTGGCAGCCAGACCGACCATGAGGCCGACCTGACGCAGCATGGTCATCTCGGAGAGATTTTGCAGGAACGCCAGCCCAAACATCGGCGGCTTGCTTCCTGGCGCACCCGTTTTGGCGGGTACGTTATCGACGGCGGCTTCGGCCATGACTTAAATCGTCCTCAAACCGGCATTTGCATGATGTCTTGGTACGCCTGAACCAGCTTGTTGCGTACCTGGGTCAGCGCTTGAAACGACACGCTGGCTTTTTGCGAGGAGATCATCACGTCGGTGAGGTCCACGCCGCTCTTGCCCATCTCGAAAGCGGTCGACAACTGATTCGACGCCTGCTGGGTGTCGTTGACCTTGTTCACCGCCATGCCGAGCATGTCAGCAAAACTGCTCGCACCGGCCTGTTCTGGCGCTGCGATGGCCTTGGGCTGAGCCATGGCGTCCATTTGCATGGAGCGCATGTCCAACATCAAGCGATTAAATTCAACACCTTGGGTCATGACGTTTCTCTCAAAAGGGCCGCAGATTTTTGACACGGATTCAGCGGTTACCTAAGCATTAGCAACAAGGGTGCCAGACCAATAGCGGCGATGTGCCACGTTTGATGAAAGTGTTCGGATGAGTATTTGAACGGACACATAAACGCAGAGGCGCTTCACGCATTGACACCGCGCGATGCCCTATCAGACGCGGTCCCTGTGGGAGTGAGCTTGCTCACGAAGACGGCATCACACCCACTGAAAAATCAGCGGGTTGTCGGATATCGGTCGTCAGCTCAAATCAGGCAGGCATCCATTTCACCGACACGCGCGCCTGCTCAGGAGGCAAACAAAAACCCTTCGACATCCATCCCCGCATCACGCATCTGCGCCAGCTTGTAGCGCAACGTACGCGGGCTGATACCGAGACGTTCAGCGGCCTCTTTGCGACGACCGCGCTCGGCACGAAGGGTGTCGATGATCATCTGGAACTCCCGCCGACGCAGGTCTTCACCCAGGGCGCCGGCCCCTTCCCCGCCGCCGGTATCGGGCGACACTTCCATGGCGCCGCTCGCGACCACCGACGCCTGAGGGGTTGGCGCGGCGGCGAACGTGACCGGCCCGGCAAGACAGAAGTCCTCAGCCTGAATCACCCCGCCCTGCTGCAGAATCAGCGCCCGCTGTACCGCGTTGTCCAACTCTCGGACGTTGCCCGGCCAGGCGTAGCTAATCAGGCACTGCTGCGCCTCGGCCGACAGCCGCACCGGCCCGTGCTTCATTTTATTGACGTGCTTGGCCAGCAGACGCTCGGCCAGCGGCAGAATGTCGGCGGGACGCTGGCGCAAGGATTGCCACGCGAGCGGGAACACCGACAGTCGATAAAACAGGTCTTCGCGGAAACGCCCGGCCGCCACTTCGCCCGCCAGATCGCGGTTAGTCGTCGCCAGCACGCGGATGTCCAGTTCGATAGGCTTGCGCGCACCGACCCGCTCCACTTCCCGCTCCTGCAGCACACGCAATAGCTTGGCCTGCAGGCCCATGGGCATTTCGGAAATCTCGTCGAGCAGCAGGGTGCCGCCTTCAGCCTGCTCGAACTTGCCGGCCTGGGAAGCAATGGCCCCGGTGAACGAACCCTTTTCGTGGCCGAACAGGGTGGCTTCGAGCATGTTGTCCGGGATGGCCGCACAGTTGATCGCAATGAACGGCTTGCCGGCGCGCGGCGACTGCTGATGAATGAAACGCGCCAGCACTTCTTTACCCGTGCCCGATTCGCCTGAAATCAACACCGTCGAATCGCTCTTCGCAACACGACTGGCGAGGCTGAGCAACTGCACGCTGGCAGGCTCGACCGCGATCGGACCCTCGCCATCGGCCGGCCCGAGGCGACCCAACGCATGGCGGGCAACCAACGCCACCAACGCCTTGGGCTCGAACGGTTTGACCAGATAATCGGCCGCGCCCTGACGCATCGCCTCCACCGCGCGGTCGACCGTGCCGTGGGCGGTCATCAACAGCACCGGCAACTGCGGGTAGCGGCTGCGCAACTGGCCAAGCAATTGGTGACCGTCCATGCCGGGCATATTGACGTCGCTGACCACCAGGCTGAACGACGAATCGGCAGCGGCGATCAGCGCCTCTTCCGCCGAGCCAACCGCCTGATAATCATGGCCGGCCAGCGCCAGGGTTTCGCCCAGTGCTTCGCGCAGAGACGGGTCATCCTCAACCAGCAACACCTTGATGGTCATGAGCGCTCACCTGCCGTTATGGCCAACGCGCCAAGGCCAGTCCCAACGCCAGGAACCAAAGGCAAGGACACGATGGCGCAGGTGCCACGGCCCGGACGTGAGCGGAATTCGACACGCCCCTGATGCGCACGCGCCACGGCGGTGACAACGGCCAGACCTAGACCGGTGCCGGTTGTTTTGGTGGTGAAGAAGGGCTCGCCGATGCGGGCTAGCGCCGCAGGCTCGATGCCGCTGCCACTGTCGCTGACACACAGGCGCAACGTGTTGCCGCGGTTGTACGCATGAATCTTGAGGCGGCGACGCCCGTCAGTCTGGCCGGCACTGGCCTGGACCGCGTTTTCAATGAGGTTGAGCAGCGCGCCGACCAGCGTGTCGCGGTTGCACAGCAACTCACCCGACGGACTGTCGCACTGCCAGCGCACGGCCACATCACGCACATGGGTCTGGGCGGCGGATTCGAGGGCGGCCACCAGCGCGGCCGGCGTCACCCGGTCGGTCAGCGGCAACTCGCCACGTGCAAACACCAGCATGTCGCGGACCTGATGCTCGAGCTCGTGCAAACGCTCTTTAAGACGTCCGGCAAAGCGCTGTTGGGTTTCGACGTTCAAGGCCTGTTCGGCCAGGTGGCTGGCGTAGATCATGGCGGCGGACAGCGGCGTACGGATCTGATGGGCCAGCGACGCGACCATGCGGCCCAGGGACGACAAACGCTCATGGCGCGCCAGCTGGCTTTGCAGATGACGGGTTTCGGTCAGGTCGTTGAGCAGCACCAATTGGCCCGGCTCGGCGTCCAGCGAACGGGTGGCAATGGACAGCCGACGCCCGTCCTTCAGGGAGATTTCGTGGCCATCGTCCTCGCGCGGCGCAAAGCAGCGGGCGATGACGTGGCGCCAGAGCATGCCGATCAACGGCTCGCCCAGCAGATCCAGTGCGGCAGGATTGGCCTCGCGGACCATGCCGGTGCCGTCGATAACAATGACGCCGCCGGGCAGCAGATCGAGCAGATGCTGCAAGCGGTTCGCCAGACGCTCTTTCTCCGCCAATTCCTCCATGCGCTGGGCGCTGACCACGGCCAGCTCGCCCTTGAGCTCGGTGACCCGCGCTTCGAGCAGGCCGTAGGAATCGGTCAGTTGAGTCGACATCTGGCTGAACAGCGCGAAGGCCTGTTCAAGGCCTTGCCTGCTCGCCACTTCCGGGGACTGCTGCACTAACGAACCAATGGCTGAACCGGGTTCGGAAGACATCTGAGCGGCCTGGGGCATAGTTGATCTCTCGGGTAGCGAACCGTCAGTAAACGGTATGTTCCCAGAGACATAGCAATCCCCGTGCCGAAAAAAAACCGCTGAAAAATCAGCGGTTTATTTTTGACGCGTCAAACGACAGTCAGTCTTCGACCTGTTCGTCGCCTTCGCGACGGCTCATGCCGTACTTGCGCATTTTCTCCACCAGCGTGGTGCGGCGGATACGCAAACGCTCGGCGGCGCGTGCCACGATCCCGTTGGCATCGTCCAGCGCCTGCTGAATCAGGCCCTGCTCCAGACCACCGAGGTAGTCCTTCAGGTCCAGGCCTTCAGGCGGCAGCAATGCGCTGCTGGCGAAGTTCGGCGTATGGCCGTTGATGGCCACGCGCTCTTCGAGATCGCTGCGCAGGCTGTCGACCAGTTGCTCGTCTTCGTCGTCGACGTAACGGAATTTCTTCGGCAGCTCAGAGACGCCAATGACACCGTACGGGTGCATGATCGCCATGCGCTCGACGAGGTTGGCGAGTTCACGCACGTTGCCCGGCCAACCGTGACGGCACAGGGACATGATGGCAGCGGAGTTGAAGCGGATCGAACCACGCTTCTCATGCTCCATGCGCGAAATCAGCTCATTCATCAGCAGTGGAATGTCTTCCACACGCTCACGCAACGGCGCCATCTCGATCGGGAACACGTTCAGACGGTAGTAGAGATCCTCGCGGAAACTGCCGATGACGATCATGTCTTCAAGATTTTTATGCGTCGCAGCAATGATCCGCACGTCGACGCTCTGAGTCTTGTTGCTGCCCACGCGCTCGAAGGTGCGTTCCTGCAAGACGCGCAGCAGCTTGACCTGCATCGGCAGCGGCATGTCGCCGATCTCATCGAGAAACAGCGTCCCGCCGTTGGCCAGTTCGAAGCGCCCTGCCCGGCTGGTGATGGCGCCGGTGAAGGCGCCCTTCTCGTGGCCGAACAATTCGCTTTCGAGCAGCTCGGCCGGAATCGCGCCGCAGTTGACCGGCACGAACGGCGCATCGCGGCGCTTGGAATGGTAATGCAGGTTACGCGCGACGACTTCCTTGCCGGTCCCGGATTCACCGAGGATCAGCACGCTGGCGTCGGTGTCGGCGACCTGCTGCATCATCTGGCGAACGTGCTGAATCGCACGGCTGGTGCCGACGAGGCTGCGGAAAAGATTGGGTTCGCGCTGACGCCCGCGTTCACGGGCCTGGTCGTACATCTCGCGATAGACCTGGGCGCGGTGCAGGGAGTCCAGCAGTTTGCTGTAGCTGGGCGGCATCTCGACGGTGGAGAGGACCCGGCGGCGCAGATCGTCTGCCAGTTCGGCCGAGGAATTCTCGCCCATCAGCAGGACCGGGAGAAACTCGTCCCACGCGGCCACGGTTTTGAGCAGGCCTTGAAGGCTGCCCGGGGCGTTCACGCTGCCGACCAACACGCAAAGCACTTCTCGGGTGGATGTCAACGAACCCACGACTTGCTGCCAGTCTGTGCTGGAGCAAGACAGGTTCTCATCACCCAGAAAATTCAGGATCACCGCCATGTCACGGCGGCGCTGGCTATCGTCATCGATCAGCAGGATTTTGATTTCACGCCACATGCAATAGCAACTTCCCTAGTCAACTCGATGCCCGATCACGGGCAAGCTTGGCTTTCGTATCGTCCGTTGAGACGTGTCAATCACCGAAATTAGTGAACTTCACTAGTTAAGTCAAAAAACCGTACACAGTCAAATTTATGGCGTACTTATTTTGGCTATGGACCAAGTGTCAACCGAACAGATGGTAAACCTTTGCCGCGCTTTTCGCTCGCTGGATCTGCGACATTTCGTCGACGATCGCTTGACGTTCGCCCACGGCAACGTCAATAAGCTTGCGATAGACGCCTAGCAGCTCTTCCAGATTATTTCGCAGCTCAGGCTCATCGTTGCTTGCCTGGCTGATGACCTCATCGACACAGGCCCGGCAGGCCATATCGAGCTGGCCGATCGCCTCCCAGTCACGCTGCTCGAGGGCATCGACCAAGGCTTCACGGGTTTCTTCGATTCGCTTGAGTGCAGCGCTCATGGGGTTCTCCTTCAGAGCACGGGTTGCTGTTCGCCGATCCCGTCCCAGCCTTCCTTGACCGTGGTCAGCAAGCCGCTGACTTCATCGAGGATCTTCGGATCGGATTTGATGTTCGCTTCCGCCAGACGCTTCATCAGGTAAACGTACAGGTTGTCGACATGGGCCAGGGCTTCTGCCTGCTTTTCCATGTCCAGACCTTCACGCAGGCCACCGATGATTTCAATCGCCTTTCCGATCAACAGTCCTTTGGCGGGGATGTCCTTGCGCTCGATGGCGCCTTTGGCCTGGGCGATACGGTCCAGGCCGGCTTCCATCAGCATCTGTACCAGACGGTGTGGCGTGGCCACGGCGGTCTGGGCGTGTGAGTTAACCTTCTGATACTGACGAAGGGCTGCCATACGGTTCATTGTCTTACCTCGCGCAACGAAGTTTCTATAGTGAGGGTATCGACACGGCCCGGGAAAACTTTAAGGCCATATGCCAAAAACCCGGCACTGGGGGCCGGGTCTTGATCAGCTCGTCAACGGTCAGCCGCTTTGCTGGGCATTGAGCGAGTCGAAGAACGAGGTAATGCTCGTCGCAGAGGCTTTCAACTGCCCCACCAACAAGTCCATCGCGTTGTATTTGGCGGTCAGTGTGGCGGTCAGCGTGGTCACGCGCAGGTCGAGCGCCGTCTGCTGGTTCTGCAGATCAGTCTGCTGTTTGTTGAGGCTGCTGGTGCGCGTGGACAAGATGCCGCCGGTCTGGGTATACGGCGTGATGGCCGCCTTCATCCGAGACAGCAAGCCGTTGGTGCTGTCAGTGCCGCTGAAGAGCTGCTGCACGTCGCCCGCAAGTCCCTGATCCATCGCGGCTGAAAACTTCTTGGCATCGAGGCTGAGCGTGCCGTCGGACTGACCGGTGGTAATACCCAATTGAGAGAGCACGGAAATACCGCCGGGTGCCCCTGACGTTACCAACTGATCACGAATCGCTGAAAGGATCGAGCGCGGCAACGCATCGCCGGTCAGTGCGGCCGGGGTCACTGTAGCACCGGTGGTTTTATCCGGGGTGTCGCTGATGGTGGCCTTGGTGACACTGGCCACGGCTTTGACAACGGTGTTGTAGGCATCGATGAAGGTCTGCAGCGAGGCTTTCAGGCCATCGTTGTTGCCGGTCACCGCAACGGTGGAGGCACCTTTGTCCAGTAGGGTCATGGACAAGCCGCCGAGGCTCTTGTCGATGGTGTTGCTGGCGCTGGTGATGGTCAGGCCGTTGACGGTCAGACTGGCGTCGATCGCTTGGGCGCCAATGTAACCCGCACTGGTTTTGCTGGCCGGATCGAGCTTGGCGCCAGCGACGATATTGAATTCGCTGGACGTCGTGCTGGAGGCCGTGATGTCCGTGCCCTTGCCCGTCACCGTGGAGCTGAATACCAGGCGTGAGCCATTGTCATCGGTGATGATGTTGGCGCTGATGTTTGACGTCGCGGTTTGCGCATTGATCTGCTTGGCGACCGACGCCAACGTGGCACCGGTCGGGATGGTGATCTTGGTGTCAATGCCATTTTGAGTGAGGGTCAAATCGCCACTCGGAATAGCACTGGTGGTCCCGCCGGCAAAAGAAGCACTGGCGACACTCGAAGCCGTTGCAAGGTCTTTGACGGTGATGCTGTAGGTACCGGGTACGGCCGAGTTGTCGGACGTGACGGTTAGCTTGGTCGCATCGGAAGCCTTTGCCGCATAACCGGCGAACGCAGGGGTGTCGGTCTTGCCGAGGTTGGTCAGCGCGGTCTGAAAGGCGGTCATCGCACTCGTCAACGTGCCAATGCCGGAGATTTTGGTGGTGACCAGCTTGGTCTGGGTGGTGATCTGAGTTTGCTTGGCCAGCTTGTCGGAGTTGACCAGCGCAGTGACGATGTCACCGATTGCCAGGCCCGAGCCGAGGCCGGTGGAGGGGGTAATAGGACTAGCCATGTGAGTCTCCTTTCAGTTGTAGTCGGCATTTGACGAGCACGCGATGCCACATGCACAGCGTTCACCTTTCATGCCATTTAAACTTTCGCGTCGAATAACAGGCTGTTTGCATTCTTCAGGCTGTCGGCGAGCTTCAAGGCTTCGGCAGACGGCAATTGCCGCACCACTTCACCGGTTTCCGTGGCGATCACTTTCACCACCACCTTCCCCGATTTATCGTCGATGGAAAATTCCAGATTGCGATGAACCGACTGAAAGAACTTTTCCATTTGTTTGACGGCTGCTTCCAGTTCTTCGGTTTTCTTTTCCGGGTCTGAGTCTTTACTTGTCGACGTGCCTGACTGCGATGAAGCCGCCGGAGCAGGAACGACTTGAGGCGCCACGGCAGGCTTGTCAGCAACCACAGGCACCGCGGGCAACGACTGGACCATCGAATAAGACACGTTCAGCCTGCTACTTATGTCCATGTCCACTCACCTCTTGAAAGTAAAAAGCGGGAGAGCACGCAAGCATACTCCCCCGCCAAAACTCTAGCCGTTATTACTGAAGCAGTTTCAGAACAGCGGATGGCAGCTGGTTAGCCTGGGCCAGAACAGAGGTGGAAGCTTGTTGCAGAGTCTGTTGTTTGGTCAGGTTAGCGGTTTCAGCGGCGAAGTCGGTGTCTTGAACGCGGCCCAGTGCTGCGGTGGCGTTTTCGTTAACGTTTTGCAGGTTGGAGATGGTGCTGGTCAGACGGTTTTGCGCGGCACCGAGGCTCGAACGGGTGCTGTTGATTGTTGCCAGAGCCGCGTCGATTGCCGAGATAGCGGCGTCGACGTTGGTGTGAGCAGTAGCGTTATCCGCGCCGCTGATCGAAGTAGAGCCGCTTGCAACGCCCAGAGCCGAAGCAGTGAAGCTGCCAGTCAGAACCAGGTCGATGTGGTTCGAAGTACCGGTGTTGGAACCGACTTGCAGGGTTACGGTGCTAGCCGAACCGTCCAGCAGGTTCTTGCCGTTCAGGTTGGTCGAACCGGCGATACGGGTCAGTTCGTCCGACATTTGAGCGTATTCGGAGTCCAGTGCGCCACGGTCAGCAGTACCGTTCGTGTCGTTTCGGGACTGAACAGCCAGTTCACGCATACGCTGCAGAATGTTGGTCGATTCTTGCAGAGCGCCTTCAGCGGTCTGAGCGATCGAGATACCGTCGTTGGCGTTCTTGATGGCAACAGTCTGGCCGCGGATTTGCGAAGTTTCGCGAGTTGCGATCTGCAGGCCGGCTGCGTCGTCTTTAGCGCTGTTGATTTTCAGACCGGAAGACAGACGAGTCATCGAAGTCGACAGTGCATCGGAAGCTTTGGACAGGTTCTTCTGAACAGCCAGGGAAGCTACGTTGGTGTTTACGCCTAAAGCCATGATGAATTCCTCGTGAGTTGTTTGCTGCGGCTATCCGGCCCTGGCAAGCGCCGGGTGTGGCCTAGAGAACCTACGTAATGTTTATCGTCGCGGTTGCCAGGAGCTTGAGGGCTTTTTCAAATTTATTTGCCACCAGAGCGCCACCCCCGCAGTTTGTTGTCCGGGGATACACAGCGTTTCGGCGCAACCCCCGTAAGCTTTAACCTGACCCGGCGATTTGTTAACCAGTTCTCAAAAAGACGGGCGCCCCCTTCGGCGCGCCCGGACTTTGCTTGGCCTTATCTATAGAGGCGGTTGTTTATTGGAGAAGCTTCAAAACGGCGGACGGCAGCTGGTTCGCCTGGGCCAGCACTGCCATGGAGGCTTGCTGCAGGGTTTGTTGCTTGGTTAGCTCCGCGGTTTCGGCGGCGAAGTCGACATCCTGAATCCTGCCACGAGCAGATTGAGTGTTTTCACTCATGCTCTGAAGGTTGGCGACCGTCGAGGTCAGTCTGTTCTGCGACGCCCCCAAGGCCGCCCGGGTAGACGTAACAGACATCAGAGCTTTATCGATTGCTAGCATCGCCGCGTCAGCATTCGTATGGGCGTCGGCAGTGGTCGCTCCTGATAACGCCAACGTGGGGGAATCCACTCCCATTGAAACAGCATCGAACTTAGCGCTTAAATCCAGAGTAATTCGAGATGCGGCGCTCGTGTCGGTACCAATCTGCAGCTCCATGACCCCCGCAGAACCATCAAGAAGCCGCCGACCATTGAGCTTCGTATCTTCGGAAGTTCGGGTGAGCTCGGCGCTCATCAAAACAAACTCATCATGCATGGCGGCGCGCTGAGCAGTACCGTTATTGTCATCACGAGCTTGAATCGCCAGCTCTTTCATCCTGGTGAGAATATTTGCTGTCTCGTTGAGCGCTCCTTCCGCTGTCTGCGCCATTGATACTCCATTGTTAGCGTTTCTCAACGCGACGCTTTGCCCTCTTATCTCATTGGTCATCATCGTCGCGAGCTGCAGCCCGGCTGCATCATCCTTCGCGCTGTTGATCCGCAACCCCGATGACAACCGTGTCATAGATATACTCAGCGCATCGCTCGCACGATTGAGTTTGGTCTGAATAGCAAGCGACGCAATATTGGTATTTACGGTTAAAGCCATTTTGAATTCCTCGTTGATAGAAACGGAGGGTTCTCTAATATCGGGGAAGTCCATTTCTCCCGGAGAACCTACAGTCCCGGTATCGACGATTTGCATAGTGGCTTTAACAACAAACATGGCGCACGGGTTGCGCCATCACGACAGTTGAAGGGTAATAAATTGGCTAACGCATTAATTGGAATAGATATTAAAAAAACATAAAAAAACGGCCGCTGCGGGCCGCTTAATTCAGATCAAACTGAAACTAATGTAGGAGCTTTCTCTAACTTCCCGACAATAGGAAAGTGTCAGACTTCAAGAAATTCGAGTTCCAGCCAATCCGCCACCCCCAACCAGTCCTGCCGCTCCTGGCACGCCAGAATCGCACTCAACACCCTCCCCCATTCAGCCTGTCTCTCGGCAGAAACCCCATCCATCAGCGGCAGCGATCGATCAATCAACTCGACCATTTTCAAGGCCCCTTCGATATCCCGGCCAAGACGAAACAGCTTCGCGCAGTCGCGGGCTTCTTCTACAACGTGTTCAGGCAGGGTCATGGCGCGGTCCAGTCCGGGTCGAAGTCGGCGCCGGCGATCAAAGCACCGTCGCGGCTGGTGTTGAGGAACGTGACCTCGGGGTGGCGGGCGATGAAGCGTTCGAGTTCGATGAGGTAGCTGCGGAAATTGAGCTGCGTCTTGACCTTGTTGCCCCGGCCGTCGCGCACCCAGTGTTTGGCGATGCTTAGGGCAGGCCCCAGATCGCCGTCCTGCCAGCCGGTGTGGGTCTTGCCGCCGGGAAAGGCGAAGTCGGCGCCGAAGAGGGTGATCCGCGCGGCGCCCATTTTGACCGCGAGATCGACGGCCGGATGAATGACGCTGCCCCCCACATGCAAGGTGGCCTTGGGAATCTGCTCGCGCAGGTGGGCATACAGCGGGCTGGTGGAATAGCCGACGTAGCGCGGGCCTTGCCATGCCTCCAGCATTGCGGCTTCCTGGCCCGGCACATAGACCAGCGCGATGTGCGCCGAATCCTCGGCGGGGAGATGTCGCGGGGTGATGCGGTGGTCGATGCTCACCACAACATCCGGGGTGATGCCCTGGTTGCGCAGCGGCACGTAGGCGGTATCCACACAAATGATCAGGGGCCGGTTGGCGCTGTTCGACGTGCTCAAGAGGCGCGGCAAATGCTGTTGCAGACTGGGTCCCGTGGCGATCACGAACACGTCGCACCCGGACTGAGTGTCAAACAACTCGGCGACATCGGTGTCCTGTTGCAGCAGCGCCCTGCCCTGCTCCAGCAGGCGCGCGTTGTCGGGGGTATCGGCGGCGAACGCGTGATTGTTGAAGTCGACATGCACCTCGCTGACCAGTCGATCGCGGATCCGTGCGCTGCTGTCGTCGGCCAGCACCAGTTCGGCCGGCAGCGCGAAGAATGGCAGGAGGATTTCGCTCCGGGCATCGGCGTACGCGAGGTTCACGCGGGGATCTGACAGCCAGTCATCCTGTTCCAGCAGTTGCAGCACCAGGGCGAACAGCGCGCCATTGAGGATGTGGACGTGCAGCGTTTGCAGGGAAGCGTCGGCCAGCAATACCCGCTGCAGATCGCCGAGGGCGGTGCCGTAAAGGTGAACGACGGGGCTGTTGCCGGGGAGGCTTTGTGCCTGGATTTGCGCTTCGGCGAGGCGATCATGGCGGCTGGTGAGCTGGATGCCGCCAATGCTGAGCGTCGATTGTCGGCCTTCGATCAACTGCGCAGGAATGGATTCGATGTGTTCGGCGCTCAACCGCTGCGCCACTTCAGGCCAGCGCTGTTGGATCACGGCGAGGTTGCGCTGGAAAAACTCGCTCATGACGGCAATCCTTTTCCTATTGGAAGTGCAGAACGCAAAACGGCGACCTGAGAAATCAGCGTCGCCGTTGTGCAGGCTGGGATCAGCCTGGTGACGCGATGTCAGGGACGATAAAGGATCGCCGAGCCCCACGACAAGCCCACGCCGAAACCACTGACCGCGATGCGCTTCCAGGTGGCGTTCATGACGTGTTTTTCCAGCAACAGCGGAATGCTGGACGACACGGTGTTGCCGGTCTCGAGCATGTCCTTGACGAATTTCTCCGGCGACTTGCCGTCCTCGAACCGACGGGCGACCGCATCGACGATGGCCGCGCTGCCCTGGTGGATGCAGAACGCATCGACGTCGGAGGATTGCAGGCCGGAGTCTTCGAGCAATTCGTTGAGGTGCGCCGGCACTTTGACCAGCGCGAAGTTGAACACCTGACGCCCGTTCATGTAGAACGCGCCGTCGGTGGTCTTGAGGAACTCCGCCCCCGAGCCGTCGGTGCCGAACTTGGATTTGCCCAGCTGCCACGGGGCGTCGTCGCTCATCCAGGTCGCGGTGGCGGCGTCGCCGAAGAGCATGGTGGTGTTGCGGTCTTCCGGGTCGACGATCTTCGAATACGGGTCGGCGGTGACCAGCAGGCCGTTTTTCAACCCGGTCGCTTCCATGAAGCCTTTCAGCGCATAGATACCGTAGACATAACCCGAGCAACCCAGGGAAATGTCGAACGCGGCGACGTGGGTCGGCAGGCCGAGTTTGTGTTGAACGATGGCGGCCGTGTGAGGCAGACCTTCTTCGTCGCCGTTCTGGGTGACGACGATCAATGCGTCGATGGCGTCCCGCGACAGACCGGGGTTGTTGGCGAACAGCTGGTTGACCGCTTCGACGCACAGGTCCGAGGTTTCCTGGGTGTCGTCTTTGCGCGGCAGAAAAGCAGAACCGATCTTGCCAAGGATGAAGTCTTCATCCTTTCCGAATTTGGCACCCTGGGCGTAATTGTCGACGCCGGCTGTGGGCACATAACTCGCTATGCTCTTGATGCCAATCATCATGGCTTCCCAATAAAAAACTGCTGAACATCACCCGGCGCGGTTAGGCGGGGCGTTGAAAATCCGGGGCTTGCGGCCTGAAAAAAGGGCAACGTACAGGTCGGGGCAGTACCAGAATCGCTCTGGAATCAGCCCGACGACGTCACGGCCCGCCAACACGATACAGTGAAGATGCCCGTTATGACCCACAGGTCACCAAAAGTTTTACAAGCTTTTAGCTGACCGACAGGTACGGCGCAACATCAAATCGCTGCTCAGACAGGTAATTGACATGAAGATGTCACGGGATTGTGGCGGGTGGTTTCAGTGTCATCGGCATTGCGTCAGACGCTAATTCATCGGACGACACGTGACATTGTGGGAGTGAGCTTGCTCACGAAGGCGGCATTCCAAACCCTGAAAATGCGGCGAATGTTCAGCCCCCTTCGCGAGCAAGCTCGCTCCCACAGGTTTTGCGTGCGCTGAAGATAATGGTCATTGCGCAGAACCACTGTGGGGGTGAGCTTGCTCACGAAGGCGGCATTCCAAACGCTGAAAATGCGGCGAATGTTCAGCCCCCCTTCGCGAGCAAGCTCGCTCCCACCGATTTTGCGTGCGCTGAAGATAATGGTCATTGCGCAGAACCACTGTGGGAGTGAGCTTGCTCACGAAGGCGGCATTCCAAACGCTGAAAATGCGGCGAATGTACCGGCCCCTTCGCGAGCAAGCTCGCTCCCACAGATTTTGCATTCGCTGAAGATTATGGTCATTGCGCAGAACCACTGTGGGAGTGAGCTTGCTCACGAAGGCGGCATTTCAAACGCTGAAAATGCGCCGAATGTACCGGCCCCTTCGCGAGCAAGCTCGCTCCCACAGGTTTTGCGTGCGCTGAAGATAATGGTCCCTCTCACAAGCTTAGTCGGTCGCGCGAGTGCTAACCCACCACATCCCAACTCAGCGCCGAGCCGCGTTTCAGCGCGTGTCGTGCTTTGCGCCCGAGGACGGCGTCGATGTGTTTGGGCGCCAGGCCAAGGCCGGGGCGGATGGCGCGGATGTTGTCCGGGGTGAAAGCCTCGCCCTCGGCGATGTCCCGCACCACATACAACGAGCGGCGGTATTGCAGCGATTTCTGTTCGGCTTCAGTGGCGCCGTATTGCACGTGGCCCATGCCTTGCCAGGCGCGCTCGGTTTCAATGACCAGGCTGGCCATTTCTGCTGGCTCCAGCGAGAAACTGGCGTCGACCCCGCCGTCGGCGCGTTCGAGGGTGAAGTGCTTTTCGATGACCGTCGCGCCCATGGCCACCGCCGCCACCGACACGCCAACGCCCATGGTGTGATCGGACAAGCCGACCTGGCAGCCAAACAGCCCGGCCATATGCGGAATTGTGCGCACGTGGCTGTTGGCCGGTGTCGCCGGGTAGGTGCTGGTGCACTTCAGCAGCACCAGATCCTTGCAGCCCGCCGCCCGCGCAGCGCGCACGCTTTCGTCCAGCTCGGCGATGCTGGCCATGCCGGTGGAGATGATCATCGGCTTGCCAGTGGCCGCCACTTTGCGAATCAGCGGGATGTCAGTGTTCTCAAAGCTGGCGATCTTGTAGGCCGGCACGTCGAGGCTTTCGAGAAAATCCACGGCGGTCTCGTCGAAAGGCGTGGAAAACGCCAGCAGCCCCAGTTCTTTCGCGCGGGCGAAGATCGGCGCGTGCCAGTCCCACGGCGTGTGCGCCTGCTCGTAGAGCGCATACAGCGAGGTCCCGGCCCACAAGCTGTTGGGGTCTTTGATGAAGAACTCGCCCTCGTCGATGTCCAGGGTCATGGTGTCAGCGGTGTAGGTCTGCAACTTGAGGGCGTGGGCACCCGCCTTGGCCGCAGCCTCGACGATGCTCAACGCCTGATCCAGCGACTGATTATGGTTGCCGCTCATCTCGGCAATGATGAACGGCGGCGCGTCGGGGCCGATGGTTCGGGAACCGATCTTGAAAGAATTCATCGTTGCTCACTCGCTGCACTGACATCGGCCGGCACTAGGCCAAACGATAAAAATAAGAACGGGCAGTGGCTCATGCGCCCTGCCCCTTTGCCGCGTTATCGGCAACTGTCGCCAATGCATCAGCGATGCGCCGGGCACCTCGGCCATCCACCAACAACCTCGATTGATCGGCAAATGATTGGCGTAACGGGGCATCACCGCAAAGCCGCTCGATGGCGTCGTGCAAACGCCCGGGCTCAAGCTGCACATGGGGCCCGAGATACTCATGCACACCGGCCTCGGCCAGCAATTGCGCATTGAGCTGCTGATTGTTCGCCACCGAAATACAGATCGTCGGCAAGCCCAGCGCTGCACGCTCCCAAGTGGTGCCGCCGCCGGCGCCGATAAACAGATCGGCCGCCTGCATCAGCGCGAAAAAATTACCGGTCAGCGTGTGCAGACGCCACTCAGGTCGAGAGACCGCCAGCTCGCTCATCGCCTGCCAGTGCGGGTTGTGCAAACCGGCGACGAAATCCACCTGCAGATCGTCGAACCCCTGAAGCGCCTGCATCGTGGCGTAAACCTGAGCGGCCTCATCGAAGCCGCCAAAATTGACCAGCACCCGCTCCACCCGAGGCTTGATCGCGATGGGCTCGCAGTGAAACTCCTCGCGCAGCAAAGCAAATCTCGGCCCCAGAAAGGTCTGGCTCTCAGGACCAACCCAAGCGGCATAGGGCTGATCCAGCGCCTGAGCGCTGTAATTCTGGTCCAGCAACACCTCGACCGCATGGGGCCGATTGGCCAGATCATCGATCGCCATGACCCGATCGGCGAGACCGCGCGCCGCCGTTTCCCAACGTGCATCCAGCCCGTAATGGTCGACGATCAGCCAGTCAAAGGGCGGCTCATCTTCAATCTCTTCGGCCAAGGCAGACAGGTCCGCCTGCCACGGCAATGCTGCTTCGATGTCCGAGTCTTCTTCAGCACCATAGCGGGCGGGCAGCACATGGGTGACATAGCCCTGATCCGCCAGCCGCTGGAGTAAATGGCCCGGCAATTCGCGGCAGGCAAAATGCACATCGGCGCCATCTGCACGTAGCGTGTTCGCCAGCGTCAGGCAGCGGGCAATGTGGCCGCTGCCGATGGTCACCGAGGCGTCGGCGCGGATCAGCACGCGCATCATTGCAGTTCCCCGCCGGCCTTGAGCGCCGCGTACAAATATTCTGCGCGCAGCCAGTCTTCCGGGCTGTCGATGTCCTGCACCAGATGCCGAGGCAGGATCACCGGCAGGCTCAGTTCGGAAAACACCGTGTCGCCGCGCCGCCAGGCTTCGCTGCGGCCCCAGTAGAACTGGCCGGCGTCCTGATACGCGACGGGCAGATCCTGGGAGCGCACGCTGCGAAATTCCGGGTGCATCGCGCCCAGGCAGCCGTCGCTGTCGATCAACAGCGCACGCTGCACCGGGAAGCCGAAGCTGCACACCGAGAACGCATAGGATTTTTCGGCTGCTGCTTCGAGCGCTTCCAGGCCCTGACGCAGATAACGCGCCTGCAACAGCGGCGCGGTGGCGTAGATGCAGCAGGCGTAATCAAAGGAATAACTGAGGGCGCCGAGGGCATGCTGGATTACCGCCGCCGTGCCGGTGAAGGCATCGGCCAGGTCCGCTGGGCGCATGAACGGCACCTCGGCACCGTAATGGCGGGCGACGTCGGCGATCTCTTCATCGTCGGTGCTGACGACAACCTGATCAAACACCCCGCTCGCCAGCGCAGCACGAATGGAATGGGCGATCATCGGCTCGCCGTTGAACAGCTTGATGTTCTTGCGCGGGATGCGCTGGCTGCCGCCCCGTGCGGGAATGATGGCGACGGCGCTCATGCTCGTGGGCCTGTCATGGGTTCGTTCGCATCAGTCGCTGGCCCGCGCTGTTTCGCAGAGCAGACGGCCAAGCTGATCAACCACGTAATCCTGTTGCGCGTCGGTCATCGCCGGGTACAGCGGCAGGCTGATGGCCTGGGCGTAATAGGCTTCGGCCTCGGGAAAATCACCCGGTTTGAAGCCCAGGTCGCGGTAATAGGGCTGAAGATGAACCGGGATGTAGTGCACGTTCACGCCGATGCCCGCCGCGCGCAGCCCTTCGAACACCTGACGATGGCTCACCGAAAGCATGTCGGTCTGGACGCGGACGACATACAGGTGCCACGCCGACTCGGCCTCGGCCTGAAGGGTCGGCAAGGTCAGCGGCAGGTCGGCCAGCAGTGTCTGATAGCGCGCCACCAGCTCTCGCCGACGGGCCAGAAAACCGTTCAGTTTGTTCAGCTGCGAAAGCCCGAGCGCAGCCTGAATGTCGGTCATGCGGTAATTGAAGCCCAGTTCGACTTGCTGGTAATACCAGGGGCCGTGACTCGGTTCGTCCATCTGCGCCGGGTCACGGGTCATGCCGTGGCTGCGCAGGCGGCGCAGATGTTCGGCCAGTTCAGGGCGATTGGTCAGCACCATGCCACCTTCGCCAGTGGTCACGATCTTCACCGGATGAAAGCTGAACACCGTCATGTCAGCGAACTCGCCGCAACCCACCGGACGCCCGGCATAGTGCGCGCCGACCGCGTGGGAGGCGTCTTCGATCACCACAAACCCATAACGCCGGGCCAGTTCGCCGATGGCGCGCATGTCGCAGCTCTGGCCGGAAAACGCCACCGTCACCAGCACCTTGGGCAGCGTGCCGGTTGATTCAGCCACTTCAAGCTTACGCGCCAGGGCGTCGGTGTCGAGGTTCCAGGTCAGCGGGTCGATGTCGACAAAATCCACGTCGGCGCCGCAGTAGCGCCCGCAGTTGGCCGAGGCCAGAAAGGTATTCGGGCTGGTCCACAGCCAGTCGCCCTGCCCCAGTCCGGCCGCCAGACAGGCAATGTGCAGCGCCGCCGTGGCGTTGCACACCGCCACCGCGAAACCGGCTTCACAGCGCTCGGCCATGGCGGCTTCGAAGCGCTCGAGGGTCGGGCCCTGGGTCAGCCAGTCCGACTTGAGCACCTCGACCACGGCGTCGATATCGGCCTGATCAACGCTCTGCCTGCCGTACGGAATCATGGCTTTACGTCAGCGTGCAGCTCGCCGATCTGGCGGATCGACAGAAAGTCCGGGTTGGTGTCGGAGCGGTATTCGAACTCGTCGTGGACCGCTTTGCCCTGCGCGCCGGTGGCGTCAACGGCAAAATCGGTGTCGACGTTGTTGAAGCGGATCGACGGCACGATGGTGTAGTGGTCGTCGAATTCCAGGGTCATGCGCGCGTCGTCCTGGGGCACCATCAGCTCATGCAGTTTTTCCCCGGGACGGATGCCGACGATCTTGTGCGGCAGGTCGGGGGCCATGGCCTGGGCCAGATCGACGATGCGCACCGACGGAATCTTCGGCACGAACACTTCGCCGCCGTGCATGCGCTCGAAGCTCTGCATGACGAAATCCACACCGTGGTCGAGGGTGATCCAGAACCGCGTCATGCGCGGGTCGGTGATCGGCAATTCAGCCGCGCCGCCGGCCAGCAGCTTGTTGAAGAACGGCACGATGGAGCCGCGGGAGCCGGCGACGTTGCCGTAGCGCACCACGGAAAACCGCGTCTGCTCCTCGCCACCGATGTTGTTGGCGGCGACGAACAGTTTGTCCGACAGCAGCTTGGTGGCGCCGTACAGGTTGATCGGGCTGGCGGCCTTGTCGGTCGACAGCGCGACGACCTTTTTCACGCCGTTGGCGATGGCCGCCGAAATGATATTTTCCGCGCCATTGACGTTGGTGCGGATGAATTCGGTCGGGTTGTATTCCGCCGCCGGCACGTGCTTGAGCGCCGCCGCGTGGACCACGTAATCGATGCCGCGCATGCCCTGCTGCAAGCGGTCGGCATCGCGCACGTCACCGAGGAAATAGCGCATGCACGGGGCGTTGAATTCCTGCTGCATTTCGTATTGTTTGAGTTCATCGCGGGAGAACACCACCACGCGCCGAGGCTGATAACGCGCCAGCAGCGAGCGGATGAACATGCGACCGAACGAACCGGTTGCGCCTGAGATGAACACTGATTTGCCGTTGAACATGACGTAGTCCTTTAACCCGGAGGCCTTAAGCGAGCAGCTCGGCCCAACTGGAACCGTCGGCCTGAGCGAGGGTGAAGCCCTTGCCGGTCAGTTGCAGATTCTTGTTGTACGCCAGGTCGTGGGCGAACGCACCGGACCATTTGTCCTGCAGCGCCGCGAGTGTCTGTGGCGCGTCGGGCAACGACCCCGAATGGACGAACTGCACGTGAGGCGTCCACACCGTCAGGTAGCCGGCCTGGGCCACTTTCAGGCAAAGATCAACGTCGGCAAAGGCGTCGGCAAAATGACCTTGATCCAGGCCGCCGACGTCGTCGAACAGCGCCTTGCGCACCATCAGGCAAGCGTCGGACACCGCCGAGTAATTCTGGTCCAGCAGCAAACGGCTCATGTAACCGGCAGCGTCTTTTGCTTCGCCGACGAACGCTGAACCGACGCCGCCGTTCATGCCGAGGATCAACCCCGCCTGACTGACCGTGCCGTTGCGTTCAATCAGCTTGGCGCCGACCACACCGACTTCCGGGCGCATTGCCTGATTGAGCAAGGCGTCGATCCAGTTCGGGCTGATGACTTCACCGTGGGCCGAGAGCAGCGCCAGGTATTCGCCCTTGGCCTGCGCGCCCACGGCGTTGATCAGCGCGGCGTGGTTCAGCGGTTGATCGAAACGAAGCACCCGCACGCGACCTTTTTCCTGGCGGCCCAGCCATTCGCTCAGCTCCGCCGACACGCTGTGATCGTCCGCAATCAGCACTTCGTAATTCGCGTAGCGCGTGCGCAGCAGCACACTGGCCAGGCAGCGCTGCAGCACCGGCAGGTCGTCGATGCCGTGCAGGATGATCGACACCAGCGGGCGCTGGATGTGGCGGTAATCGATGCGCCAGGCGCCGGTCGCCGCCGGACTGATCTGGGCCTTGAAGCCGCGATTGTTCAGGTGCCGGGTCAGGGCCAGACGCTGCTGGGGGTTTTCTTCCTGCGGTTGCGCGTCGGTAACCAGCAGCGGCTGGTCCAGATGGGCCAGCCAGCCCATGCCGCCCTGCTCGATGATGCGCAGCAGCAGTTCGAATTCGGCAGCCTGGGCGAAGTCGGCGGAGTAACCGCCGGCCTCGACCAGCACGTCGCGGCGGACCAGCCAGTGGCGGGACATCAGCGTCGGGTTGCTCAGCAGCAGGTCGAGGTTGAAGCCCGGGCGCATGACATGGGTCAGCGCACCGCTGGCCTCACGCTGAACTTCATCGGCGAACACCGCGCGGCACTCAGGGGCGGCCTGCAGCTCCAGCGAGGCGCGCAACAGGCCGCCGGCGGTGAAGGCATCACCGACTTCAGCCAGCATCAGCCAGTGGCAGGTGGATTGGCGGGCGATCTGGTTGACCTTGTCGACCCAGTTGCTCTTGCTGACCTTGACGAAATGCAGGGTGTTTTGCGCGCTGGTGGCGGCCGGCGGCTCGCCGCTGGTGAACACCACGACCTTGAACGTCTTGCAGTGGCCTTCGACCAGGCTGTCCAGGGTGACCTGGAGTTTGGTCATGTCATCGTTGAGGTCCAGCAACAGAATGCCGAACTGCGGTGCGCCGCCAAGGCTGTCGATGCGGTTGAGGATGGCCTGCGCGTCGCCCGGGCTCGGCTGGCGTGCGTCCAGCCACTGCAACAACTGGCCCGACGGCATGTCGGCCAAGCGTTCACGATGGTCCTCGCGATGGACCGAGTTCAGGCGCTCGAGCCAGCGCGACATTTGCGCGGCTTCTTCGGGGTCGCCCTGCCGCGCCATCAGACCGGCCAGCGGCTCGACGATGTGCGGGTTGAAGATGTTCAGGGCCATCGCTTCCCACATCCGGTTGGCGATGGTTTCGGGGTTGTCGTTGGTGTGAGTGCGCAGCAGCACTTCCTGCTGAACCCAAGTGCCTTCGAGCTGTTCCATTTGCAGCTTGCCGGCTGGCAGCGCGTGGATCAGGAATTCGATCTCGGTCAGCACATCGAAAAAGGCCTGGTTGTAAAACGGCATCTCAACGAACTGCCGGGGCCCGAACTGACGGTCCACGGGTCTGAAGACATCGTTCCAGTAGGACAACACGATGCTGGTCAGGCCCAGGGAATGTTGATCTTCGAGACAGACCTGCAGGGCGGTGTAGGCCTTTTTGACCTGCTCGATGCCGTCGGCTGCATTCAGGTCGCGGTCGGCCGTGGTCAGGGCTGCCAGAAAACCGGCGAATTCGTGGCGTTCGAGGACAGCTGACGGATCGCTGTCACTCAGCTTTTTCAGCATGTGGGTCGGGCGGTCGGAGAGCCGGTGGTGGAGTTCGCGGACCACGTAGGGGATCGGCAGGATTCGCGCCTTGGCGGCCGAGAGCAGGAAGTAGGCGTGGCCGAACTCTTGCAGTTCGCCGCTGATGCTCTGGGGCAACGCGGCAAACCACTGTTGCAGCAGCGCCGTGCGGGTGACGGCGTAGAACGGCGGAATGTAGTGATCCATGAAGCTCAGGACGCGCTCGCCGCTGTCGTCGGCGGCGAAGTCTTCCTGGCCCTTTTTGTCGCGGCGGAAGTATTCAACCTTGTCGCCGTGGGCCTGGTACATCAGGCAATAGCCGTGGCACAGGCCGTAGGCGGGGTTCGCGGCGAGGAATTCCACCGACTGGGCCAGCGCGTCATTCATCAGAAAATCTTCGTCGCCCACGAACGCCATGAACGGCGTGGCTACCTGGGTCACGCCGTGGGCGATCCTGCTCTGGACCCCGGTCTCGGCGAACTGAGGCACGTGGCGGTAATCCACCTGCGGGAACAGCGCGGCGATGTCTGCGGCTGACTGCTGCGAAGCATCGAGCACCAGCACCCGAGCCGACGAGGCACTGTAGTACTGCAATGTCCGGCGCAGGAGCGCGGGCCGGTCATGGGTGAGGACCACAAGCGTCAGTTGGGCATCGAGCGGCATGGTGTTTCCCGGAGATGAATGAGGGTGCATTACGTTTTCCCTGTGATGCGGCCAGGCGTCAAAAAGATGATCAATGGCGATATCGGGGAGACGAAGCAGGAAGCACGCCAACTCTGCATGGCGGGACTGCGCGCAATGGGCAGGATGGGCTTTGGCCGGGAAGGTGGCTGGCAACGATGCGGCGGACACCGGTCATATGGGAGTCAGCTTGCTCACGAAGGCGGCATCTCTACCGATGGATATTCGGCGGATGTGCCGGCTTATTCGCGAGCAAGCTCGCTCCCACACGTTCTTCACCTGCCGGAAGATCGGCGACGTCAGCAGGACCGGCGTTAGCCGGGAAAGCGTCATGCGTCACACCACAAAATTGAGGATGCACATTCAGGCCTCTTCCCGGCTGAAGCCGGTCCTACATTCACACCGCGTACCGTCAGTAGGACCGGCTTTAGCCGGGAAAGCGTCATGCGTCACACCACAAAATTGAGGGTGTGCATGCGGGCCCCTTCCCGGCTGAAGCCGGTCCTACATTCACACCGCGTACCGTCAGTAGGACCGGCTTTAGCCGGGAAGACCTCAGACGTCACACCGCAAAAGTGAGGGTGCACATTCAGGCCCCTTCCCGGCTGAAGCCGGTCCCACGTGCACACCGCGTACCGACTGTAGGACCGGCTTTAGCCGGGAAGGCGGCATACGTCATGCCGCAAAAGTGAGGGTGTGCATGCGGGCCTCTTCCCGGCTGAAGCCGGTCCCACTAAAACACCGTGCTTAATCCGCCAGCCACCCGTTGACCCAGTGCTGGAGGTTGTCGCCGCGCAGGACGTAGTCGCGCATGACCACTTCTTTCAGCTCATCGCCCATGCGGTAGCTGGCGTCCGGGTCGGCCAGGTGCATGCGGATCGCTTCGAGCCATTCGGCGGTGCTGTTGGTCATCACGCGGGTGCACGGCAGGTAGCCGTCGTACGCACGGGTGTCGGTGCAGATCACCGGGTAGCCGCAGGCCCCGTATTCCAGCAGGCGCAGGTTGCTTTTGCAGTCGTTGAAAATGTGGTGTTCCAGCGGCGCCAGCGCGAGGTCCAGGTTTAGGGCCGCCAATTTGGCCGGATAGGCCAGCAAGCCCACTGACGGATAAAACTCGTGCACGTACGGGCGCAGCGACTCGGGGCACATGCCGAAGAACACCCAGTCGACCTGATCGGCCAGCTCGCGCACGACCTCGGCGATGATTTCCAGATCGCCGGCATGGCTGGTCCCGCCGCCCCAGCCCACCCGAGGCTTCTTCGAGGTCCGGCGCTGGCTGCGCAGGCCGGTCCAGAGCTGTGAAGCCAGCATGTTCGGCACCACGCGGATGTCGTGGTGCATCCCCGACAGCGCATCGGCCAGCGTCACCGTCGACACCACCACCCGATCACACAGGCTGGTGCCCAGACGCACCATCGCTTCCATGTTCGACGGCATGCTGCGCAAGTGGCCGTTCTTTTTCGGCACGCTGATCACGTAGTCGTCCAGCTCGTAAATGCGCCGGGCGTTGGAGTACGCCTTGAGGCTGGCGACCTGATCGATGGAATTCTGGCTGTAGCGGCACTGCACGACGATCACGTCCGGCGACTGACGCTCCAGCTCGATGATCGACGGCAGGTCGTAACTCATCCGCCCTTCGATTCGGCCATCGGCTTCCAGCTCCAGAAACGGCTGGGACACGCGGTAATGACCCACCGCCGTGCTGTTGACCGGGATCGCCAGCACATTGGGCAGGCGCCGCGATGAATAAGGGTTCCAGCCTTTTTTAAGGCCCGGTTCCAGGCTATAGAACGAACCGGTCAGGCGCAGGTTCGGGTTGTAGGCCGGGTCGCGGGCGAGGATCGGCAGCCAGCGTTTGTAGAAGGTGTGTTGATCGTCGACCTGGGATTGTTTTTCGCGCACCTGTTCCGCCGGTGTCGAGGCGCCGATCGCCAGCACGGCACGGGGTGCCCAGACCACCAGATGGCCGGATTCGCGGACGCGCAGGCAGAAATCCACTTCGCTCAGGCTGCCGGTGAATTCATTGCTGTTCAGGCCACCGAGCTGCTCGAACAAGGCCCGGCGCACCAACAGGCAGTGGCCGCCCACCGCGCTCAGATCCTGGGCCGCTTGCAACCGCAGCAGATGACCGGGCGCGTGCAGTGGCTCGCCAAAAAACGCAGGGCCGGCCGGGCCGTGGTAACCCAGAATCAGCCCGGCCTGCAGGATGTAGCCTTCGGGGGTGAACAGCTTGGCGCCGACCACGCCGACTTCTTCCCGCCGGCCGTGATTGACCAGTTCGCCCAGCCACGCGGAATCGGCCACCACCGCGTAGATGCTGAGCATCAGCAGGTGCTCGCCGCGGGCGTGGGCAGCGGCGAAGTTGCGCACGTCGGCGCCGTTGCCCTGCCCTTCGTAATGCAGCACGCGCAGGGTATCGCCGCCGATCTGCTGCATGTCCGCCAGCCAGGATCGCGCTTCCGGGTTTTGACTGGCGCAGTCGACGATCAGTACTTCGAACGGCGCGTAAGCGGTCTTCGACAGCAGCGATTCGATGCAGCGCTGCAACGCCGCCAACTGGTCCTGATGGACGATGATGATCGACACCAGCGGACGCGCGTCGCTCAGGTAATCAATGTGATTGACCCACTGCCCTTCCACCTCGCGCAGCTGATGGGCGATGCCCATGCGGTGCAGATGCGCATCGAGCACCGGAGCGTTTTGCGCCATGACCTCATCCAGCGCGAGCCACGCCTGGAAGGGAAACTGCGACTCGACGAGGATTTCCGAAACGTGCTGAACCACCACGCCATGGGCTTCGGTCAGTCGCCAGATGGCGTCGTGGGGCGCCAGTTCGCCGTAGGCGGAATCGAAACCGCCAATCCCGGCCAGCGCGGCGATCTGAAACGCCAGCACCCGGCCAACGTAGGGGTAACTGCGCAGCAGGTCGAGGTTGAAGTCAGGCCGGAACACCGGCTCGGCCGACTCGCCTTCGTGCAGCGCGCCTTCGTCGCCGTACAGGCACAGCACGTCCGGCGAGTGGGCAACGCGTTCGGCGAGGATCAGCAGCGCGCAATCGGTGAGCCGATCCCCCGCCCGCAGCAGGTAGCACCAGTCGCCGCGCTCAAGCTGAGGCAACAGGTCATTGAGTTGCGCCAGCCAGTCGGGCTGCAGCGGCAAGGTGAACACACGGCCGTCGAGCACCGGCGCGTCACAAGCGCTGGACAGCACCAGAGTCAGTTCGGCGGCGTACAACTGCGCGTCGAGACTGGCCAGGGTCAGCGCCACACCGGCGGCACTGGCGTGTTCGTCGAGCACCACCGCCACCATCTTCGGCTGCGACGGCCATGTCGCGACGTTATCCGCCACGCGCAGGCGATCGGCGCCAAACAGGGTGCGGAAGCTCAACCATTGCTGGTACAGCTCGGCAAAACTTTCGCTGTCGGTGCCGACCCGCCACGGCAAGGCGGCCTGTCGGTCACCGAGCATGCGGCTGAGGGGCAGTTCTTGCCAGACACGGGGCTGCTCCAGCGCCTGAGTCAGCGGCACGAAGCGCACCCAGCCGTATTCGGGAGCGTCTTCGCCGGTGCGCGCCTTGAGCATCTTGCCCAGCCATTGACGCTCGTCGGTGATCAGATCCCTGACCCACTGCTGACGGCTGAAGCGCTCCGGGTGCAAGCGCTCGGCGCTGAGCACGTCGTTGAGCATGACCATGTTGCCGCGCTTGAGCAGACAGACGTAGAGCACGAAATCCACCAGCGCGGTGAAGCCGTCGCCCACTTCACGGAGCGCCGGCAGAATCACCTGCACATCGCTGCGGCGCATCAACGAGCTGCTGAAGCCGCCGAGGAAGTTGGTCGGCGAAATATCGAATACGGAGAGCAGATCGGCGCCGTAGAACACCGAGCTGGATTCGGCCAGCGGCGCGTTCTCGATGCGCACCGGCAGCTGAATGTCCTGGGGGTCGCAGAAATAACGCTGGGCCAGCACCAGGCTGACGTCGTCATGCTCGACAAGCACGCTGGCCTGACGCGCCACCGCCGCCGGAAAAAGCCGGTCGTCGTCGCAGAAAAACTTGATGAACTCGCCCTGCGCTTCGTGCAGGCACACCAGCAGATTACCGACGAAACCCTGACGCGTAGGGTTGCGCACGTAACGCAGGGTGACCGGGCTGGAGTCCAGGTACTTTTCAACGATGCCCTGGATCTCGTCGGTCTGGCTGTCGTCGCAGACCACCACTTCAAGGGGCCTATAGGTCTGGGCCAGGGCGTCCTGAAGCGCTCGCTGAAAGAAGCGCGGGTTGTAGGCGGGAATGACGAGGCTGACGAGAGGAGCTGAATTCACGGGCGGGACTCACGAGCGGCGCCGTTCCCCGGGGAGAGGATCGGCATAACCGCTGACAATACGGTTGACGCTCAACGGTGGCGACCCCTGTTGATCAGGGGCCGCCCGCCGCTGGGCCGATTACAACTTGCTGAACAGGTTCAGCGCAGACAGCTGGGTAAACACCAGCTGCGACGCCTGCAGCATGGTTTTTTGCAGGGTCAGACGGGCGATCGCATCGACCGGATCGGATGCGGTAATCGTGCCCGATTCGGTGGTGCCGTTGTCGATCATGTTCTGGTTGGTCACGCCCTGATCGGTCGCCGTTTTGGCCCGGGCACCGCCGTCGCTGGTGGCATTGATGATCTGCTCGGCCGCACTTTTCAGGTTACCGATGGTGGAGGTCATCGTGGCCTGCAGTTTCTGCTGGGCAATCGGGTCGCCATCGACCTTGCCGTTGAGCGCGGTAATGACCTTGGACAAGGTGTTCAGCACGTTCTGGCTTTGCTGGGTCGAAGACTGCGCGGTGAACTGGTCACCTGCCGCCATCGCCGGCGGCGTGCCGCTGAAGGTGAACGTCACGCCGGAGGCCGTCGCCGTGTTACCGCTCAGCGTGCCGGTGGACACCGCTTTGCTGGTCGCCGGGTCATAGGGCGCTGCGTACAGATTGAAGTTGGTGGCATCCGTAAAGCGCACGACAGCGCCGCCCGACGGGAAGGTTTTGTCGAACGCGGCCTGATCGGTCACCACCGAGCTGGTGATCACATCGGTCGAGGTGTTGGCCGGCAGACGCGAAGTGCTCACGGTGCTGGGGGAAACACCCAGCTGGAAGGTGTGGTCCTTGACGGCCGCGTCGGCGGCGCTGGTGCTTGCGTACTGATCTTTGGTCAAGTTGATGTTCAGGTTCAGTTCCAGGCCCCGGAAGGTGATGGCCTGGTTCGCCGAACTGGTGGACGCAAACTTGCCGGCGGCCGACGCCTCACCCGTCACATCCTGGTTGTTTTTGTCCAGGATGGTATAGGCCGTGCTGCTGGTGAAGGAGATCTTGTAGGGCTGGCCGGCGGTGAAACTGGTGTCGTAGGTGGAGGCATTGCTGACGCTGCCGCCGGACAACGAGATCACGCCGTCATCCGCGCCAGCGACCAGGGTCGTTGAGGTGCGCGTGGTGTTGGTCGCTTGTTCGAATGCATCCCAGCCGGTGGTGTTGCTGGCCATGGAGATGCCCGTGCCAACGGCCAGCAGGTTGCGCGTCTGGTCGCCCTGATAGCTGTAGGTGCCGTCGGAGCTGACGGCGTATGGCGCGGTGGTGCCCTTGGACCCGGAGAACAGGTAGGTGCCGTCGGCGTCCTGGCTGTTCATCAGGCCGAGAATCTGCCCCTGCAACTCCTTGAGCTCGGAGGCGTTGGCCTGGCGGTCCTTGTCGGTGAACGAGGTGTTCGCCGCCCCCAGTACCAGCTCTTGCGCGCGCTGAATCGCCGAGGTGATCGACGTCAAGGCCGTCTCGGTCTGCACGACGGTGGTATTGATCGTGTCGATGTTGGATTTGTACTGATTGAGCATCGTGCCCTGCTGCTGCAACTGCAGCACACGGCCCGCGCCGACCGGATCATCGCCGGCCGTGTTGAGCTTGACCTGGCTGGCCACTTCGTCACCGGTTTTGGTGACGTTGGCGTAACTGCGCGAATAGTTCGTGGCGCTGGTTTCGTAAAACTGGGTCGTTGAGATACGCATGGATTACGATTCCTTAAAGACTGTTGATCAGCGTGCTGAAAATGGCTTGAGCGGCTTTGATGATCTGCGACGAAGCGGTGTAGTACTGCTGATACTTGACCAGGTTGGCGGCTTCTTCATCCAGCGAAACACCGGAAACGCTGTCGCGCGCACTCTTGGCCTGGGTAAGGACGGCGGTGGTGGCCGTCGAATCATTCTTGCCCTGCGCCGCCTTGCTGCCGACGGTGGTAATCATGTTGGCGTTGGCGCCGCTCAGGCTCATGCCCGTGCCATTGCCGGCTGCGCTGTCGAGGGTCTGTTTGGTCTGCAGGGTACCGACCGAGGTCGCGTTGCGGTTGTCCAGAGACCCGGCGCCGGTCATGGCGATGCTGTAGGTGTCGCCACTGTTGGCCGAGCCGGCGAGGGTCATGCCAAACTTGAACGACTGCGCAGCACCCGACGAGTCGGTGTAACCCACTTCCAGACTGATGTCGTTGGACTGGCCTTGAACAATCGACCCCTTGATTGCATTGCCGGACTTGTCTTTGACCGCCGCGCCCTGCGCATCGACCAGCGTATAGGCTTGAGCACCATTGGTGACATCGCCCATGAGCAAACGCATCGGCGTCGAGGCGGTGAGCGCGTTTCGCAGATCGGCCGTCGCGGTCGGGTTGTAGATGTCGGCCTGGGTCGACAAGACAGGCTGGGTGAACGTGCCCGAGCCTTTGCTCACGATGGAGCTGCCGGTCAGCGGACTGGCCGAGGCGATGGCTTTCGGGTCGGTCATCACCACCTTGATACCGTCGGCACCGGTCTTGGTCGGGCTGATCTTGAAGCTGTCACCCTCGGTGGAGGTGCCATTGAATTTCAGCGAGAAGCCGTCGATGACCGGCGCAGTGGTGGCGCTGGTGTTGTACGAACCCATGTCCCTGCCGTCCGGCAGCCGCTTGACGCTGTACTGGCCGCTGGCATCGGTGAAGGTCACCTGATAATCGTTGGTCTGCAGCGCGCCGCTGTTGGCAATGGACACCGCGAAGTTGCCCGAGGACTGATCGTTGGTCGTGTTGGCAAGGCTGCGCTGGCTGGTCAGGCTCGGGTCATTGACGCTGATAAACAGGTTGCTGCCGAAGTTGCCGTTGGCGTCCACACCCTGGTTGAGCTGGCTGTTGATCTGGTCGGAAGCGACCACCGCCAGACGGCCCAGCTCGCTGGCGGCCGGCTGCAGCACGTCGCTGCGATAACGCAGCAACCCGCCAAGCGAGCCACCGGTTACCACACTGGAGACATCAACTTCGTTGTTCTGATATTTCAGTTTCAGCGCATACACGCTGGGGTCGCTGTCACTGGGCACGGCGCTCAGGGTATTGGCGGTGGTGCCGGTGACCAGCGGCTGGCCGGTGCCGATGTAAACGTCATAGCTGCCGTTGTTTTCAACGACCTTGGCGCCGACCAGTTCATTGAGCTGACGTACCGCCTCGGTGCGCGAATCGAGCAGCGTGTTGGGCTGACCGCCGGAAGCCTGGGTCTCGGTGATCTGCTTGTTGAGGACGGCAATGGACGACGCCAGTGCATTCACCTGCCCTGTTGCCGTGGTCAGCTGGGTATTGATGCTGGCGTTCTGGTCCTTCATCTGCGCCGAGATGGTGTTGAACTGACCGGCCAGCGCCGATGCACTGGTCAGAAATGTCGTGCGCGCAGCCGTGTCGGTCGGCCCGGACGCCAGGGCGCTCAGGTCAGTGAAAAACTTCGCCAGCACCGTGCTCACGCCGGTCGAGCTGTCGGACAGCATCGAGTCGAGCTTGCTGGCCTGGCTCAGGTACGCGGTGGCGTCGGCGTTGAGCGATGTGCTGGTCTGCAACTGGTTATCGAGGTAGCCGTTGTAGATGCGGCGCACGTCGGACAACGTCGTACCGGTGCCGATGAAACCGACGCCGATGTTCTGCTGAGCCCCGGCGGCGGTCATCACTTGCTGACGCGAGTAGCCCTGCGTGTCGACGTTGGCAGTGTTGTTGCCGATCGTCGTCAATGCTGCGCTGCTGGCGGTGAGTCCCGAAAGCCCGATTGAGATCAGTGACATGGTTCAAACCTTATAAAGTCGTGGAAGAGCCCGAGGCGGATGCGTAGGTCTGGTAACTCTTCATCTGTTTCGCTATCTGAGAAATCTTGCTGGCATAGGACGGGTCGGTTGCGTAGCCGGCCTTCTGCAGCTCTTTCACAAACTGTTCCGGGTTATCGGCGGATTTCAGGGTTTCTTGATAGCGATTGTTGTTCTGCAGGAAGCTCACCAGGTCGTGGAAGCTGCTGGCGTACGAGTCGTAGGCGCGGAAGTCCGCGGTCTCCTTGACCATCTGGCCGTCACGGAACTCGCTGGTGATCGCGCGGGCTTCCGGTCCTTTCCAGCCGCCCTGGGCCTTGATGCCGAACAGGTTGTGGCTGCTGCCGCCGTCGGACTGACGCATGATCGATTTGCCCCAGCCGGTTTCCAGCGCGGCTTGTGCGACGAGCACGCTTGGATCGACGCCGATACGCGCGGCAGCGTCCTTGGCCAGCGGCATCATCGTGGCGACGAAGTCATCACGGTTGGCGAATGCACTCTTGCCCGGCGCCAGCGGTGTCTGCACGCGACTGCGCACATAAGCGTCAGCGTCGGCGGCGTACTGAGGCCCGACGGTCCAGTCGCCATTGCTCTGAGACCCTGCGCTTTTCGCGGCGGCCACGGCATTGGAAACGGCGATGCGGTTCTTCAGTGTGGTAGCGCTGGTGCTCGCGTCCTGGCCGGCGGCGGTGGCGGTGTTCGGGACGATGCCGGCCATGATGCGGTCGCTGAGTTTGCTCGGCAGCGACAGGCGACGGGAATTCAGCGCTGCCACGTCGCTGTGCGCGGTGCCGTCGGTTGCGGCGGGCGCAGTCACCGAACGGGTGGCCCACAGCGGACGCTGAGCGATGTGCGTGGCCAGACCGGTCTGGGCAGGCGCGTCGGCTTTGCCGTCGACCTTTGCCGTGGTCTTGTTGTTGCCGGACACAAGCCCGGTGGCCGGCGCGACTTCAGCGCCCTTGTTTTTCGACAGCTGACGCATGAGCACGTCCTGCAGACCAATGCCGCCACCCTCGCGAGACATGCTCACCGACAGCTGCTGGTCATACATGTCCTGATACTGCCGCGTCGCCGCGGTGTTCATCGGGTTGTCCTTGGCCAGCACTTCGTTGGCCGAACGCATGGCCTTGAGCATCTGGCTGACGAACAGCGACTCGAATTCCTGCGCGACTTTCTTGAGGTTGCCCTCGCTGTCGCGATCACCGGTTTTCATGGCCGTCAGACGATTGAGGTCGGTGTACGCCCCTGAATCACCTGAAGAAACGCCGCCGCTTGGAATGCTCATTCAGTTTGCCTCTTAAATCACGATCAGGTCGGCTTGCAACGCGCCGGCCTGTTTCAGTGCTTCGAGAATCGCCATCAAGTCGCCCGGCGCTGCGCCCACCTGGTTAACCGCGCGGACAATCTCATCCAGCGTGGTGCCCGGACCGAACTTGAACATCGGGTGCATTTCCTGCTGGGCGTTGATCTTCGAACGCGGGACCACGGCGGTCTGGCCGTTGGAGAACGCGCCCGGCTGGCTGACGATCGGGTCTTCGGTGATGGTCACGGTCAGGCTGCCGTGGGTCACGGCTGCCGGCGACACCTTGACGTTCTGGCCGATAACGATAGTGCCGGTCCGCGAGTTGATGATGACTTTGGCGGACGTCTGGCCCGGATCGATTTCCAGGTTTTCCAGCACCGACAGGTAATCAACACGCTGGTTGGGGTCCAGCGGCGCGGTGACTCGCACGGAGCCGCCGTCCAGCGCCTGAGCGACGCCAGGGCCGAGCATGTCGTTGATCTTGTCGACGATGCGCTTCGCGGTGGTGAAGTCGTTGCGATTGAGGTTCAGGGTCAGGGAGTTGCCCTGGTTGAAGCCACTTGGCACGGCACGTTCAACCGATGCACCACCTGGAATGCGACCGGAAGACGGCACGTTGACGGTGATCTTCGAACCGTCGCGGCCTTCGGCATCAAAACCGCCGACCACCAGGTTGCCCTGGGCCACGGCATAGACATTGCCGTCGATACCCTTCATCGGGGTCATCAACAGGGCACCGCCGCGCAGGCTCTTCGAGTTACCAATGGACGATACGGTGATGTCGATCTGCTGACCCGGTTTGGCGAACGGCGGCAGGTCGGCGTATACGGCCACGGCCGCGACGTTTTTCAGCTGCACGGTGCCCGAACCCGCCGGCACCTTGATGCCGAACTGCGAGAGCATGTTGTTGAAGGTCTGCAGGGTGAACGGCGTCTGGGTGGTCTGGTCACCCGTGCCGTTGAGCCCCACCACCAGACCGTAACCGATCAACTGGTTGGTCCGTACGCCGGAAATGCTGGCGATGTCCTTCAGGCGCTCGGCGTGGGCGCCCAGTGCGGTGGTGAACAGCAGCGCTGCCGCTATCAGTTGCTTGAACGTGATCATGGCTATCCCGCTATCAGAAAGGGAACAACGGGCTGAGGAAGAATCGGTCGAACCAGCCTGGCTGACTGGAATCGGCAAACGCGCCTGTACCGGAATAAGTGATGCGTGCGTCGGCGATGCGAGTCGACGACACGGTGTTGTCAGTGGCAATGTCGTCGGCGCGAATCAGGCCGGCGATGCGCACCAGTTCGTCACCGGTGTTCAGGGTCATCCACTTCTCGCCGCGCACCAACAGAATGCCGTTGGGCATGACGTCAGCGACGGTCACGGTGATCGAGCCGGTCAGGCTGTTGCTCTGCGCCGCCTTGCCGTCACCCTTGGTGGCGCGGTCGCCGGTGTATCCGGCGTCCAGGCTGAGGTTGCCACCGCCAACCGGGTTGTTGGTGCTGACGCCTGCGCCAAACAGCGAGGTCAGGCCAAGGCTGGTTTTGCTGGTCTTGCTGATCCCTGAGCTGGCGGCCTTGCTGGCAGCCATCTTCTCGGAAAGCGTGATGGTGATGATGTCGCCGACCCGATAGGCCTTGCGGTCGCCGTACATGTTCTGCTCGAAACCGGCCTGATAAATCGAACCGTTGCTGGCCGCTGAAGGCAGCGGCGTGCGCGGCAACACCGGCGCGTAATAAGGGTCATTGGGTTTGGCCGCAGGCGCAACGCAGCCGGTCAGCAGCGCGATACCGCACACAGGAGCTGCCAACAGGGAAAGCCGCAATACAGAGAGCCGTTTCATGACACTTAAAACCTCGCGGTGTAGCAGGCGTTTTTCAGGCGCCCCTTGGAATTGATCAGGTGTTTCGCAACAGGACATCAGGCGTTTCAAACAGGGCTTACAGGTTCTGGGTCACGTACTGGAGCATCGAGTCAGCGGTGGAGATCACTTTGGAGTTCATCTCGTAGGCACGCTGGGTGGTGATCATGTTCACCAGCTCTTCAACGGTACTGACGTTGGAGTTTTCCAGGGTGTTCTGCTTGACCACGCCCAGACCGTTGAGGCCCGGCGTACCGACCTGAGGCGCGCCGCTGGAAGCGGTTTCCAGGTACAGGTTGCCGCCCTGGGATTGCAGGCCGGCCGGGTTGATGAAGTCCGCGGTCTGCACGTTACCGATGATCTGTGGCGTGGCGGTGTTGGCCGAGGTGGTGATCGACACGGTGCCGTCTTCGCCGACGGTGAAGGTCTGCGAGTCTTGCGGAACGACGATCGCAGGCTCCAGCGCGTAACCGTTTGCAGTCACGATCTGGCCGTTGCTGTCCAGGTGGAACGTACCGTCGCGGGTGTAGGCCAGGGTGCCGTCAGGCTGACGGATCTGGAAGAAACCGCGACCGTTGACCGCCATGTCCAGCGGCTGGTTGGTGGTCTGCAGGCTGCCGGCGGTGAAGTTTTTCTGGGTGCCGACGATGCGCACACCGGTACCCAGTTGCAGGCCCGATGGCAGCTCGCTGTCCTGAGTGGACTGGGCGCCTGGCTGACGCTTGATCTGGTAAAGCAAGTCCTGGAATTCCGCACGGTCGCTTTTGAAACCGGTGGTCGAAACGTTGGCCAGGTTGTTGGAAATGGTCGTCAGGTTGGTGTCCTGGGCGGCCAGACCGGTTTTAGCAACATAGAGTGCCGGAAGCATGTTTGAATCTCCTCGAGCGCCTGTTTATCGGCGCAAGCTGTCAGTCATTAGCCCATTTGCAAGACGCGAGCCATCGACTCGTCATCCTGCTCGGCGGTCTTCATCATCTTGATGTGCAGTTCGAATTGGCGGGACAGCGCCAGCACCGAGGTCATCTCGTCGACGGCGTTGACGTTGCTGGCCTGCAGAAACCCGGATTCGACCTGCACGTCAGCATCGGCCTGGGCCGGTCTGCCGCTTTTGGTGTGCATCAGACCGTCGGGGCCTTTTTCCATGGTGGTCTGGTCGCCCTTGACCAGCTTGATGCGGTCGATCTGCGCCATCACCTGAGGGCTCTCGCCCAGCGAGCGAACGCTGATGGTGCCGTCGGCGCCGATCTCGATCTGCTGCTGCGGAGGCACGGCAATCGGCCCGCTGTTGCCCATGACCGGCAAACCATTGCCATCACGCAACACGCCGAGGGCGTCGATGTTCATGCTGGAGGTGCGGGTGTAGGCTTCGCCGCCGTCGGGCGTCTGCACCGCCATCCAGCCGTTGCCTTTGACGGCGACGTCCAGATCGCGACCGGTGTCGACCATCGCGCCCTGGCTGAAGTCAGTGCCGGGACGTTCGCTCATGGCGTACGCCCGGGACGGGTTAACCTCGCCGAACACCGGCATTGAGCGCGCCTGTTCGAGGTCGCGCTGAAACCCGTTGGTAGAAACGTTCGCCAGGTTGTTGGCATGGGCCTTTTGGGCGATGGCGTTTTCCGACGCTCCGCTCATGGCCACGTATAGCAACTTGTCCACAGTCTTCCTCCTCCGACAGACGCTTGCCGCCTGTAGCTGTACTGAACAGGTCATAGCAATAATCGAACCAGTTTTTCAGCGGTGATACAAAGCGTTGATTCTTCAATGATTCCGGCCGCATTTGGCGGACCGGGATCCGGTTTGGGCCGCCGCGCGACAGCGGACTGCCGGTTTCCTGCACATCGACGGCAGCGAGCGCCAGAAAACTCTCCATGGGGTGCGAAACTTGCAGCGTTTTATGAATTCGCTTGAGTCGCTACGGAAAACTGTCATGGGTCTGCGCATCGCCCTGCTCTTTACATTGATGGCCTGCTCGTTTGCCGTGTGGGCGGCGCCGGCGCCTTACTTCCTTTGGCAAGGCGCCCACCGTACCGTCTGCGCCCAGACCAGCCCGGGCAAAGGCTGGACCCGGATCAGCGCCGCGTATGTGAAGTCGGATTGTTCGATTTGACGGGTTTTGATCTGCTGCAGCTTGATTGCCTGACACGCCGCCTTCCCGGCTGAAGCCGGTCCTACAATGATCTCGGCACAACCGGCTATCCCTGCTCGACGCAAGACCTGTAGGAGTGAGCTTGCTCGCGAAGGCGGTTTAGCTGTGATGAATCAACCGTCTGACACGCCGCCTTCCCGGCTAAAGCCGGTCCTACAATGATCTCGGCACAACCGGCTATCCCTGCTCGACGCAAGACCTGTAGGAGCGAACTTGCTCGCGAAGGCGGTTTGTCTGTGCCATCCCTCTCGCCTGACACCCCGCATTCGTCAGCAAGCTGACTCCCACAGGTTATGCACATAACGCTGAAATCCCGGCGAACGCCGATCCTGTAGGAGTGAGCTTGCTCGCGAAGACGGTTTGCCTGTGATGAATCAACCGTCTGACACGCCGCCTTCCCGGCTGAAGCCGGTCCTACACTGATCTCGGCACCACCGGCTATCCCTGCTCGACGCAAGACCTGTAGGAGTGAGCTTGCTCGCGAAGGCGGTTTGCCTGTGATGAATCAACCGTCTGACACGCCGCCTTCCCGGCTAAAACCGGTCCTGCAATGATCTCGGCGCAAGCGGATATCCCTGCTCGACGCAAGACCTGTAGGAGCGAGCTTGCTCGCGAAGGCGGTTTGTCTGTGATGAATCAACCGTCTGACACGCCGCCTTCCCGGCTGAAGCCGGTCCTACACTGATCTCGGCGCAAGCGGATATCCCTGCTCGACGCAAGACCTGTAGGAGTGAGCTTGCTCGCGAAGGCAGTTTGTCTGTGATGAATCAACCGTCTGACACGCCGCCTTCCCGGCTAAAGCCGGTCCTACAATGATCTCGGCACCACCGGATATCCCTGCTCGACGCAAGACCTGCAGGACCGAGCTTGCTCGCGAAGGCGGTTTGCCTGTGATGAATCAACCGTCTAATACGCCGCCTTCCCGGCTGAAGCCGGTCCTACACTGATCTCGGCGCAAGCGGATATCCCTGCTCGACGCAAGACCTGTAGGAGTGAGCTTGCTCGCGAAGGCGGTTTAGCTGTGATGAATCAACCGTCTGACACGCCGCCTTCCCGGCTGAAGCCGGTCCCACCTTCGCGTTCACGCTAAATCCCGCATCAAGTCGCGCGTATCAGGGTCTGCATCAGTTCCGCCTCCGTCGAGAGGGTTTTCGAGTTGGCTTGATAGGCCGTCTGCGCCTGGATCAGCTCCACCAGCTCGTTGGTCAACGTGACGTTGGAGCCCTCCAGCGAATGGCCGATGACACTGCCCAACGTGCCCACGCCCGGCGAGTCGTAATTGGCGACGCCGGAGGCCAGGGTTTCGACCCAGCGGGTGTCGCTCACCGGCTGCAGCCCCTGGTTGTTGGCGAAGCTGGCGAGCATGACTTGACCGACATTGCGGTGCAGACCATTGCTGAACCCGATCATCAGCATGCCGCTCTTGTCGATCGTCAGCTGGGTGGCCTGCCCCGCTGCGTGGCCGTCGATGACGGGGTTGATGCTGCCCGTGGCGGCGTTGTGCTGACTGATCTTGTTGAAGTCCATGACAATCCCGTCGGCATTTCCCACCGCGCCGTTCGCGCCCCAACGCCCGCCCGGTTTGTTGCCGTCCAGCGGTTTGGCCGGCACCCAGCCTTCGAGGGTCAGGGTGTTGTTGGCAGCGGTCAGCCATTGACTGCCGATCAGCGATTGCAGCGAGCCGCCGGAGTCAAACAGCATGCTTGCCGTCGACGGCGCCGTACTGGTCGGGTCCTGCGGGTTACGCCCGTCGATCAGCGTATGCATCTTCCAGCTGTTGCTGCCGTCTTTGACAAAATACTGGGTCATCTCGTGACGCATGCCGAGGCTGTCGAACACGCCGTAGGTGGACGCCTTGGTGTAAGTGGTGATGTCTGCCGGATTGAAGGTCGGCACGGGCCGCGGCATGAGCGAATCGGCCGGGTCGAGCACGGGCAGGCCACCGTCCAGCAGCGGCAGTGAGATCGGGCCGGGCGCAGGCGCGGGGCTTACGGTCCAGCTGCCGTTGACGTTGATCGCCGGACGCCACTTCTGCAGGGACAACTCGGTGTCGGAAATCATCTTCACCGCCGCCGTCGAACCTGTGACCGACAGCCTCCCCGCCGCAGACACCTGCAAACCGATCTCCAGCGGTGCGGTGCTGGTGGGGTCCAGCGGATTGACGCCGTCGACGAGAATGTACGACGTCCAGTTGTCGTCTTCAGTCTTGACGAAGTACTGCTTGAGTTCGTGATCCTGTGGCGGAACGCCGGCGTCCTGAATGAGCCGCCCCGTTACCCGCGTGTAGGTGGTCGGGTCGCCAGGGTCGAAGCGCGGGATGGCGCCGAGTGACGGCGACGCCGCATTCAGGTTGAGGGTCTGCTCCATCTTGCCGGTGGCCTTGGGCGACATGTCGGCAGCGTCAATCTTCAGGTCCGTGCGAACGCCGCTGATCACCTCCCCCGCGTCTGTCACCCCATAGCCCTGCAAGCGGCTGCCGTGGGAGTCCACGACAAAATTCTGTGCATCCTTGATGAAGGCCCCTGACCGGCCGTAACTGATGGAACCGGCGTCACTCATGACAAAGAAACCGTTGCCCTGAATGCGCATATCAAGCGCCCTGCCCTCGCTGGTGATGACGCCGCCGGGCGCAAAGTTCTGCGAAACGTTGGCCACCTGCACCCCATCACCCGAGGCCGTCCGGCTGCCCCCGAGCATGGATGAGGAATAGACCGCCGAGAACTCGGCGCGTGAGGATTTGAAACCGGACGTGTGGACGTTGGCAATGTTGTTGCCGGCCACTTCCATGCGCTTGTGCGCCGCGTGCAACCCTGAAACCGCTGTGTTGAATGACATGAACACTCCCTGCGCCGTTGTTCAACGACACGCTCGTCAATGCATCGAGATCGCGGGCAAAGGAATGCAATCGAACGGACCGCCTGAGTGGCGTCGCTCAATGGCATTTATTTGTCAGCGAACTTGATTCTCGCAAAGACGAAAGTAGGAAGTTTCCAGTTGTAGAGTGGGACGGCTCTCGATATTTCAGTCAAAAAAAAGCATAAAAAAAGCCCCTCAGAGAGGGGCTTCGTTGACCGTGTCCAGCGACCGTTATCAGGTCATCTGAATGATCGTCTGCATGATGGTGCTTTGCGTCGAAATGGTCTTGGCGTTCGCCTGGTAGTTGCTTTGCGCCTTGATCAGGTTGACCAGTTCACCGGTCAGGTCGACGTTGGATTCTTCCAGCGCCTGCCCGGTCAAGTAACCCAGCGTACCCGACTGTGGAGCGCCCGTGACCGGGATGCCCGACGAGGCCGATTCGCGCCAGTTGGTGCCGCCCGCGGGTGCCAGCCCCTGAACGTTGGCGAAGTTGGTCAACGACACCTGACCGATCACCTTGGACTGACCGTTGGTGTAAGTCGCGAACATGTTGCCGGTGGCGTCGATGTTCATCGCTGTGATCTGGCCGGTGGCGTAACCGTCCTGGGTCTTGGTGATTGCACCCGAGACCGCGTTGGTCTGGGTGGTCGCCAGCATATTGAGCTTGATCCCGCCCGCGTTGGCGGACGCGCCGTTGCTTGACCAGGTGGTGGTGCTGCCGACGGTGGTCTTGGCGGCCGGTACCCAGTTGTTGATCGAGAAGACGCCGTCAGTACCTACGCTCACGTTTGGCGAATTGGTGGTATCAGGGGCGCCGGTGCCGCTGGTGATCAAGCCACCCGACGAATCGAAGGTCACTGCGGTCGCGTCAGCAGTAGTGGAGTTTGGATCGCTGATGCTGCGGCCATCGACCAGGCTGTACATCGTCCAGGTATTGGTGCCCGTCTTCGAAAAATACTGGTCGAGGGTGTGTTCGTTACCCTGACTGTCGTACAGCGGCGTGCTGTAGGTGGTGGTGTAGCTGTTGGTGTCGGACGGCGAGAACGTCGCAACCGTCGGAACCGTCGACGAGGAGTTCAGGTTGGAAGCGACAGTGATCAAGCTGGTGCTTTTCGGCGCCAGGTTCGACGAATCCACACGCAGGTTGCTCAGCACGCCGGTGGAGACATTGCCCTGACCGTCAACGCTGTAGCCCTGCAGGTTATTGCCCGCTTCGTTGATGATGTAGCCGGCGGAGTCGGTGTGAAATGCGCCGGCACGGGTGTACAGCTTTTCGCCGTTGTTGCTCAGCATGAAGAAGCCGTTGCCGTTGATCGCCAGGTCCAGGCTGCGGCCGGTGCCGGTGTTCAGCGTGCCTTGGGTGAACTGCTGCGAAACCGCGGCGGTGGTGACGCCGCTGCCGGTGTTGGTGCCGCCGGAGGTGCCGCGAATCGATTGGGCGTACTGGTCAGCAAATTCCGCACGGGAAGATTTGAAACCGGTGGTCGCGACGTTGGCAATGTTGTTGCCGGTAACGTCGAGACTTTTGTTTGCGGCGTAGAGCCCACTAAGACCAACATTGAAAGACATGATTAACTCCTGCGCCGTCTAGTCGGCTCTAAATTCCGATTTGCTTGATTTTTGACAGTGCCACCTGGGTGCCGCCGGCAAGGTTCAACGTCATGTCAGAGCCCGTTGTGCCCATGGTCACGCTGCTCACTGTCGCCGGCAGATAGGTGCTCAGATTAGTAGCGGTGCCGTCCAGATTGCCGTTGGCGACGAAGCTGTAATTGCCCGCTGCCACCGCTGCGCCGCTGTCGTCCAGGCCATCCCAGCTGAAGGACGTGGTGCCAGCCTTCTGAGTGCCCAGATCGATGGTGCGCACGACGTTGGTACCGGTGCTGTCGTAGATCTTCACCGTGGTGTCGGCGCTGGACGATGGCAGCACCACCGAACCGGTCATGGCCTTGCTGGTGTCGACGTAGGTGGAACCTGCGTCCACGGTTACCGAGCGGCCAACCAGCGACGAGGCCTGCAACGCCTGGGACGACTGATACATGGTGCTGATCGAGTCGACCGAGGTGCTCAGGTTCTGCATGGTTTCCAGACTGCTGAACTGAGCCAGCTGGGCCACGAACTCGCTGTTGTCCTGAGGATCGAGCGGGTTCTGGTTCTGCATTTGCGTGACCAGCAATTGCAGGAATGAATCCTTACCCAGCGAACTTGAGCCGGTGAGGCTGCTGGTGTCGGTGCTGGATTTGGTGCTGGTGCCTGTAGTTCCGGGGGTCGTGCTTTGCAGCCCTTTGAGGAACGTCGAGGTAGCGTCTGTGCTTGAGACCGTCATGGATTTCGCCCTTTATCACTGACCCAGGGTCAGGACCTTCTGCATCATTGTTTTCGCGGTGTTCATGATTTCCGCGTTGGTCTGGAACGAACGGCTGGCCGAGATCATGTCGGCCATCTCGTTGACGACGTTGACGTTCGGGTAATACACGTAGCCGTTCTTGTCGGCTGACGGGTGATTTGGCTCGTAACGTGCTTCGAGGTTGGAGGCGTCTTCGACGATGCCGGAAACCTGTACGCCGGTGCCGGCCTGACCCTGGTCTTCGAACAGCGAGGCGCTGCCGCCGGATTCCTGGCCCTGGAAGACCGTGGCGAACACCGGATGGCGGGCGCGGTAGGTCTTGTCCATGCTGGAGGACACGGTTTCGGCGTTGGCGATGTTGCTGGCCACGGTGTTGAGTCGGGTGTTCTGGGCACTCATGCCGCTACCGGCAATATTGAAAACACTGGATAGGGACATGGATTACTCTCCGCGCAGGGCTGCAACCAGCCCTTTGAATTTGCTGTTGAGCAAGGTAAAGCTGGCCTGAAAACCGATGGCGTTTTCGGCGTAGTTGGCGTTTTCGACCTGGGAGTCGACGGTGTTCTGATCGAGCGACGGCTGCGACGGGGTGCGGTAGAGCAGGCTGGCTTCGCCATCGCTCATGCCTTCGGCTTCGATGTGACGGCTATTGGTCATGTCGAGGGCGAAGTGGCCGTTGTTGCTTTTGTCGCTTTGGGCGGCCAGGACTTTGGAGAAGTCGAGGTCACGCGCCTTGTAGTTGGGGGTGTCGGCGTTGGTGATGTTGTTGGCCAGCACTTCAGCACGCTGGGCGCGGAAGTTGAGCGCTTTTTCGTGGATGCCGAGGGCGTTTTCAAAACTGATGCTCATGTCGGGACCTTTGAGGGCTGACCAGATGTACGTGCAGGAGTTATAGCAATGTGCGTGCCACTTGCTGGAACTGCCGTTTTTCGCGGGCTGCAGGGGTGTTGGTGCAGGGGGATGACAGAAAAGCGGCAAGGGATTTCCGCTCGATGGGAGGAAAGCGGCAAGAGCAGTGCCGTTTTTTTGCCGTTGCCGACGCTGCCGCTTTCAAAAGCCGGAGTCGGCTCTTGCATTGTGTACATCCCTCGCTACTCGGCGGCGCTGATGTTTTGGGCTCGGCCTAACGGCCTTGGTTTCGCCTTCGGCGAGTTACTTGGAAAAGCACCCCAAGTAACCAAGGGTGCTTGCTCCTGGTTTGGCCCTTCGTTCCTCAGGGTTCCCTCACTCCGACGACGCTCCGTGGGCCCGCGCCGAACGGACATCCATGTCCTAGCGGCGCTCTCGCGGCATCCATGCCGCTCGGCCCACTCCGCGTCGTCTGCGTTCGGCCGGCACCCAAGTCGCGATTGGCGGTGTCTGGACTTTTTGTGTACGAAGATCAAAAACAAAAGCAGATCAAAGGCTTCCCGGCTAAAGCCAGTCCTACGGACTGCATGCGCTGCTGTCAGTGGGACCGGCTTTAGCCGGGAAGAGGCCAGTGCAGGCGCTTGCTATTTTGCTGATCAGACACCCTACCTGTGGGAGCGAGCTTGCTCGCGAATGCCGTTGCCGTTGCCGTTGCCGTTGCCGTTGCCGTGCTGTTGATCTTCATACGCAAACGGTCCGGTCACCGCCGAACGCGACTTGGGTGCAGGCTGAACGCAGGTCTCGCGGAGTGGGCCGAGCCGCAAGGATGCGGCGAGAGCGCCGTCAGGACATGGATGTCCGTTCGGCGCGGGCCCACGGAGCGAGACCGGAGTGAAGGAACCCTGACGAAGGAAGGGCCCAACCAGGAGCACAAAGCCCTTGGTTACTTGGGGCTTTATCAAGTAACTCGCCGAAGGCGAAATATCTGCCGTGAGGCAGATGCCCTACCAGCGCCAACACGAAACAAAAAACCCCGCCTAAGCGGGGTTCTCATCAAAGCAAAACCGCAGCCAATCACTTGGCCTGATAAATAATCCCGGGACTGCACTGCACCATCTGATAATGATCGGGCAACCCGTTCAACGCCTCCGACGCCCCCAGGAACAAATACCCCCCCGGCTTCAACGTCGAATGAATACGCAGCAAAATATCCTTCTTCACCTCTGCCGAAAAATAAATCAGCACGTTGCGACAGAACACGATATCGAACTTGCCCAACGCCGCATAACTGTCCAACAGATTGAACGAACGAAACTCCACACGGCTTTTGATCGGCGCCTTCACCGTCCAGCGCCCTGGCGTCTTCTGATCGAAGAAACGCTGCAGACGATCCGGCGACAAACCCCGGCCGATGGCCAGACTGTCGTACTCACCCGTCTTGCAATTGTTCAACATCAAACCCGACAAATCCGTCGCCACAATCTGCGCGCCCGACTTCAACTGCCCCGGGTTGCTGCGCTCGAACTCATCGATCGTCATCGACAGCGAATACGGTTCCTGACCCGACGAACACGCCGCCGACCAGATACGCAAACGCTGGTTGGGGCTGGCCTTGATCGCCTCGGGCAAGACCTTGTTCTTCATCACCTCGAAGGGGTACGTGTCGCGAAACCACAACGTCTCGTTGGTGGTCATCGCATCCACCACCTGCTCACGCAAACCACTGCGCGGCTGAGTCTGGATCCGCTGGATCAGCTCGCCCAACGATTTGATGGACTGCTGCTCCATCAACTTGTTGAGGCGGCTGGAAACCAGGTACTGCTTATTTTCACCCAGCAAAATGCCACAGGCTTTTTCCAGGAATACCCGGAACTGATCAAAATCCAAATTACCTGTAGACATGCCGCCTCTCAAATCATGTGAACAGCAAGGAGGAAAACCCCTCCTCAGCTGATATCTGCCGCCTTGATACGATCTACCACCCTCGCCGCCAGATCGTCTGGCCGGAACTTGGCCAGGAAATCATCCGCGCCGACCTTCTTGACCATCGCCTGGTTGAACACGCCGGACAACGACGTATGCAACACGATGTGCAACTTCTGCATGCGCGGGTCGCTGCGAATCTCCGCAGTGAGGGTATAGCCATCCATCTCCGGCATTTCAATGTCGGAAATCATCATCAGGAATTCTTCTTCCGGCTTCTTGCCTTCATCCACCAGTTTGCGCAGGAAATCGAGTGCCTGACGACCGTCATTCAACGCCGTGACTTCCACGCCGACGGTTTGCAGGCAACGCGTCACCTGTTTGCGCGCCACCGAGGAGTCATCGACCGTCAGCACGCGCAGCGACAGCGCCTTGTGCTGAACCTCCGCCGTGACCACGCCGACCGAGATGTTCTCGGACACCGGCGCCACTTCGGCGAGGATCTTCTCGACATCGATGATTTCCACCAGCTGGTTGTCCAGACGCGTCACTGCCGTGAGGTAGTGGTCGCGACCGGTGCCCTTGGGTGGCGGGTGAATGTCTTCCCAGTTCATGTTGACGATGCGTTCCACCGCATGCACCAGGAAGCCCTGAATCTTGGTGTTGTACTCCGTGATGATCACGAATGAATTGGTAATGTCAGCCAGCGGCTTGCCACCGGTCGCCAACGCCAGATCGAGGATCGGGATAGTCCCGCCACGAATATTTGCCACTCCGCGCACAATCGGACTGGATTTGGGCATATGGGTAAGTTTCGGGCACTGAAGCACCTCTTTTACCTTGAACACGTTGATCCCATACAACTGCTTGCCGTCCAACCGGAACAGCAACAGTTCAAGGCGGTTCTGCCCGACCAGTTGAGTGCGCTGGTTTACTGAATCCATCACACCAGCCATGCACCACACCTCCCAAAACGACCAATTGCGCTACCGGAACGGTAAGCGGCACGGGCCTTGCTATTTACTCATCATGAACACACAAACGACAGTATCCCGACGCCCGGCACCCGCAACCCGCAGCTTTCTCTGCGTGCTGGTCGCGCTGTGTCTGTTGTGTGCCGCCAGCCTGAGCCGCGCGGACAACATGACCCTGCCTGAAACACTTATCGGCGTGACCCAGGGCTTTCTTGAATTCACAGTTGAAGACTACATGGCGACCAACCAAACCGCCGGCCGCTACGAAATTGAAGTCAAGCAGTTGGACCCGCGTCTGCGCATGCCGCTGTGCGACAAGGATTTGACAGCCTCACTGGAAAGCCCGGCCCAGCCCATCGGCCGCGTCACCGTGAAGATACGCTGCGAAGGCACGTCCCCGTGGACGGTGTTTGTGCCGGCCCAGGTACACCTTTACCGCAATGTGGTCACGGCCGTGCGGCCCATGAAGCGCGACGCAATCGTGAGTGAAAACGATGTGGCGCTGCGCGAACGCGACGTCAGCCTGCTGGGGCAAGGCTTTCTGGATTCAGTCGATCAGGCAGTCGGGCAAAAAGTTGTCCGACCAACGGTCATCGACCAGATCCTGACGCCCGTCCACCTCGATCAGCCGCAAATGGTCCATAAGGGCGACCAGGTGGTGATCAGTGCGCGCAGCGGTTCAATGAGCGTGCGCATGCCGGGCGAAGCCTTGTCCGACGGCGGTTTCAACGAGCAAATACGCGTGAAGAACCTCAACTCCCAACGGGTGATCAAGGCCAATATCGTTGCGCCCGGGCAAGTCGAGGTCGCTATGTAACTGACATGTGAAGGTAAGACCTCTGGCGCTGCGCTTGCGCTTTTCCTACACTCGGAACCCCTGTGCTCCGTGCGAAGTCCATTCGAGACTGTTTTCGCACGGGCCCTAAAGTTATTCCGGGTCTGGCCGAAACCAAGGCAAGCGTCCTAGAACCCAGAGGTTTTTCAATCATGGTCATCGACTTCAATCGTTTGAACAGCTCCACTACCGTTGGTGGTACAACACGTACTGCCAGCACCAAGGAAGCCAGCAAAACCGAAGCTACGGCAGCGGTCAGCGGCACCTCGAGCGTGCCCGGTAGCGGTGAGGCAGTACATTTGAGCAGCGAAGCTCAACAGTTGCAGAAGATCAGTGATTCGTTGCGTGATCAGCCTGTCGTCAACAGCGCCCGTGTGGCTGAGTTGAAGCAGGCGGTCGCCGACGGCAGCTATAAGGTCGACAGCAATCGTGTTGCAAGCAAACTGCTTAACTTCGAAGCCCAGCGCTAGCCCCAGGTCTGCGCAGGGGCTTCTGGACGCTTAAACACCAGGGCATGCGATGCAAGACACTACATTGCTTCAACTGATCACGGACGACATTGCGCCAACCCGGCATCTGCTGGACATCCTGAAGGCCGAGTCAGTGGCGCTTCACGGGCGCAATATGGTCGAGATGGAACACATCCTGGCGCAGAAACAGGCGCTGGTGATCGTGCTCGAGCAGCATGGACGCCGACGTACCCAGCTGATGACCAGCCTGGGTCTGCCCGCCAATCGCGCGGGACTCGAAGAAGTGGCGAAACATTCGTCAGTGGGTGAAGCCTTGTTGACCGCAGGCGATGAACTCAGCGCGCTGATGAGTGAATGCCAGGCGGCCAACGAACAGAACGGCAGCCTCATCCAGCTCCAGCAACTCACCACGGCACAGCAGTTGAGGATTCTCAACGGCGGCGACACGCCCACGCTGTACGACAGTCGCGGTTCGACGTCGGGCAAAGCCAGGCCGCGTCCGCTCAGCCAGGCGTAAGTTCTTGTATCAAGGTGCGCACTGTGGTGGCAATATGCCGCACGCTGCACGCTGCCGTTATTTGCCTGGAGATGGATAGACCGTGAATGCCTCAAGCGCGGACGATGTTCCGCAGCCCCCGAAGGTACTGACCACCCCGTTGGAAATCGCCGCCAATCTGCGGCTGCTGATGGAAAGTCATGACCCGTTGATCATCACGTTTCACGAACGCACCCAGCGTTTTCAGAGTTACGTGATCGACGTCGACCGTGACACCAACCAGGTCATTTTCGACGAGATGATCCCCCGAGATGGCGAGCGTTTCCTTGCCAGCGGTGAGCCCTTCCGGGTCGAAGGTTTTCACGACGGTGTGCGCATCGCCTGGGAAAGCAAAGCCCAGCTGACCGTGATCGAAGAGCCGCGCAGCTATCGCGGCCCTCTCCCTGAAGAAGTCGTCTATCACCAGCGCCGTAACGCGTTCCGCGCGGCCCTGAAGCTGGCTTCGCTGATTGATGTCGAGATTGGCGGCGACCGGCTCAAATTCCCGTTGCGCGGCAAACTGCTGGATGTCTCCGCCACCGGCTGCAAGCTGCGCTTTGAGGGCGATATCTCCGAGCGCATGCAACTGGGCCAGGTCTATGAGCGCTTCATCGCCTCCCTGCCCTTCGGCAACATGACCACGCCGGTCGAACTGCGCTATCTGCACTTCGAAGAAAGGATCAACACTACGTTCGCCGGTGTGCGCTTCCACAACATGAGTGGATTGGTGCAGCGTCAGGTCGAGCGTTTCGTGTATCAGCTGCAGCGTGAAGCGCGACGCTTCGACAAAGACGACGATTTCTGATCGTTTGTGATGACCGGCTGGCGCGTTTCAGGGCGTGCTGGCCGGTTACCGACATCCGCTGCCATCGCCTCCCCCATAACGCGCACATCAAATAGCGCTTCCTGATCCAATCCCGCAACGCCCCCCGCCCCGCTCCAACCCCCTCCAACCCACGCCTGTTCGATCAAAATGCGAACCTCATCACGCCCGCGTGTAGGACTCTTCACCGCGCCAAAGTAGGACGCGTCTTGAAATAATCTGTGCCACTTTCAAGGCCCTGACCCTGTGTTAATTTCGCGGCTCAAACGCACCGGAGCATGGACGCTCGCCGCGGCCACATCTCAGGGAAGTTTCGTCATGCGCCCCATCATCGTTCTCAACGACCCCACCCTCAAAGGCGGTCGAGTCATTCAAGGCTCGCCCTCCACGTTCCTGCACGGTCTCGAAGTCGCCCGCCACGGCGACGGGGTGCTCTGCTTTCACGGCCCCTGTGCCATCGCCGAAGGGGATGAAACCTGCCTCGTCGATGACCGGCCCATTGCCCGCGACGGGGATCGCCTGCTGTGCGGCGACGCCCTCGTCGCGACCCACGATGACTGCTGCATCCTGTAGGGGTCGTCATGAAATACTCCTTTTTGAAACGGCTGCTCGGCAAACCTGCGCAGCTGCCCCCCCCTGCCGTCCCGCAGCAGTACGTGGCGCCACCGCGCAGCATGTACGACCGAATTTCCGAAAAGCGCCTGGCGCAGGAAGCCGCCCAGCGCCTGCTGGACCGGGCCAAACCCCGAGGTGATTTCTGCGCGCAGAGCGTCAGCGTCGAGGACGTCTGGCTCCGATTGCCCGGGCATTCCCTGGATCAGCGGTTACCTGTCCAGGACATCCCCAGGCACGCGAACGCGCTGAGTCACGACCCAAGGCTGATGGCTGCCAACGGCTCGCGCCGACTGTTGTGGCGGATCGAGATCGACGCGATTCCTCTGCCCTCGATCGACCCGCTCGCCCGCGCCATGGAACTGCTGCAGGCGACCCTGACCCAGTGCCCGCTGCTCGACCGAGTCGCGGACTGGACGCAGGTTGAAGTGCATCTGTTCCCGCCGTCCCATGTCGATCCATTGGTCTGGTTCGAAACCGTGGTGAGTGTGTGGCCCCAGGCGCTGCTGCCCGGCGGCGGTTTCCGTATCGCCGGCCAGGCACCGGGGCCATGGCTTGCCGAGTTGCTGTCCGGCAACCTGAGCATGCCCAATCATCTGTGCCTGAGCATCGACAGCTGGGCCACTCTGCCGGCCAACGCACACGCTGCAGATCCGGCGCCCTTGGGAGAGGTGGTATCCCTCGTTTCGCTCAAGCGGGGCGCGCGGACCGATACCCCGAATACCGCCCCCGAGCAGACCTTCAATCAGCAGGTTCAGACTTCGTCGCTGTGCGGCCAGGTCGGGACCGTGGCTGCCGAATGGACGCGGATGGCCCTCGGCTGCCTGGCGGCCCGCGCCGCCTCCGGCCAGGCCCAATGGGTGCTGGACCTTACCGACAGCGATTCAAGCAGCGGATCGATCATCGCCGCCCCTCACGCTGTGCCCACTGCCCCGACAGGAAGTCCGACATGACCTTCGCAATCCCCTCCCCCTTCAACTTCGCCGGTATCCGCCAGGAAGGACGCCTGCTCGAACTCAAGACGCCACTGACCGAGCCGCTGCTGGCCGTGCGCGTGCACGGCGTCGAGCGAATCGGCCGAATCCCGCGTTACTGCGTGGACGTCGTCAGCGAATCGACATGCCTCGACCCCCACCAACTGATCGGCGAGCCGGTTCGCCTCGCCATCAAGGCCGCCGACGGCAGCCACAGTTACAAACACGGTTTCGTGGGCAGCGTGCGCTACCTCGGCAGCGACGGCAGTTTGCAGGACTGGCAGCTCGAATTCGCGCCGTGGTTCAGCCTGCTGGAATACCGTCAGGACTGCCGTATCTGGCAAGACATGACGTTGATCGACATCTTCACCGACGTATTCCGAGGGCATCCCCAGGCGCAAGGCCGCTATGAATTCAACTTGCGCCACGAGCATCCGCCGCAGTCCTACGTCACCCAGTTCAACGAAAGCGACGCCCACTTTGTGCATCGCTGGTGCGAGCAGGCCGGCATCTATTGGTACGTCGTCCATGAGGCTGACCAGCACCGGATTGTGTTCGTCGACAGCGTCCTTGACCTGCCGCCGCTGGAGCCGGAAGCGTTGCCTTTTCATACCCAGACGGCCGCGCTGGACCACGACAGCATCGTGGAATGGAGTCAGGCCGACACGCTGCTGAATGGCCACGTTCTGTGGAGCAGCAATAATTACCGCGCTCACCGCCAGCCGCTGTCTGCCCGCTCCATGGGCCTTAATCCACCGGGGGCGGCGAAGACGCTCGAGCGTTATGAATACCGAGGCCAGTACGCGTGGCACAGCGAAGACGACGGCAACTGGCAGACACGGGTGCAAATCGAGCAGGTGGAATCAGCCGCGCGGCGCATCACCGGCCATGGCGGCGTCCGGCACATGCTCCCGGGTCACGGGTTCGAGCTGCGCGGGCATCCGCTGTATGAGGACGGGCCCGCTAAACGCCGTACGTTTCTGCTGATCGCCGTCGAGTTTTTCGCGCAAAGCAATTTACCCGTTGCACTGACACGCCGTGAACGCCCCGGCAGCCTGCGATCGCGCCTGAAAGAGCTGGGCGCCGACAAGCCGTCCGAGAAAGGCGAAGGATTTTATTGCAACGCGTTCGAGGCTCAACGCCTGGACGTCCCGTACCGCAGTGCCTTCGAACACCAAAAGCCTGCTAACCCCGGGCCGCAGACCGCCGTGGTCGTGGCGCCCAACGGCGGGCCATTGCAGACCGACGCGCTGAATCGGGTGTGCGTGTGCTTTCACTGGGACCGCCTCCGATCACCGGAAAAAGCACCCAGTTGCTGGCTGCGCATGCTGCAAAACAGCAGCGGCGCCGGTTGGGGCAGTGTCTACGTGCCGCGGGCAGGTGAAGAAGTGGTGGTCACCTTTCTCGACAACGACATCGACCGCCCGCTGATCCTCGGGCAGGTCTACGGCGGCGACAAACCGGCGTGGCATTCCACGGGCCGGATGAGCGGTTACAAAAGTCAGGAAATCGACGGGCTCGGTTACAACCAATGGGTCATGGACGACACCACGGCGCAGTTGCGCACGCAGATCCATAGCAGTCACGGCCACAGCCAACTGAACCTCGGCTGCCTGGTCGATCAACAGGGTAATGACCGCGGCGCGTGGCGCGGTGACGGGTTTGAATTGCGCACCGATGCCTCCGGCGCCATTCGCGCGCCGCAGGGTTTGTACCTCAGCACCTGGCGGCGCACCAAGGCACAAAGCGGGCATCTGGACAGCAGCGAGGCCGGCCAGCAGTTAAGCGACGCCTTGCAGCGCGTGACGGCGCTGTCCGACAGCGCCGGTCAGCACGATGCCCTGTCGCTGGAGGAAGGCCTCGAAAACCTGAACCGGCTGCATCAGGCCGCCACGCATTCCCACCGTCAGGGCAATGCGACCTCTCAGGGCTATGACGCGCCGCTGATCGTCGCCTCGGCGCCCGCCGACATCGCTGCTGTCACGCCGGAGAACATCCAGTTGCACAGCGGCCGCCACACCAGCCTCTCCGCCGGTGAGGACCTCAATCTCGCCAGTGCACGCTCGCTGCTGGTCAGTGTGGGTCGCAGCATCAGCCTGTTTGCCCGCGACGCCGGGGCGAAGCTGTTCGCGGCCAAAGGCAAAGTGGAGATTCAGGCCCAGGACGACGCCATCGAGCTGACCGCCAAAGACAGCGTGCGCATCACTTCCACGGCACGAACCATCGAGATCGCTGCCCAGGAGGAAATTCTGCTGACCTGCGGCGGTGCCTTTATCCGCCTCAAGAACGGCGATATCCAGATTCACGCCCCCGGCACCATAGACATCAAGGCGGCGAAGAAAACCATCGGCAACGCCAGCCAGATGGACCGCGAGCAGACGCCGTGGCCGCAGAGCACGGCGGGCCAGACGCTGACACTGCTGGCCGGGCAAAGCAGCGCCGCCAGTCACCAGCCGTGGACCGGCATGCCTTACACGGTGTTCGCCGACGGGGTCGAGATTGAAAAGGGTGTGATGTCGAGCGACGGGAAAATCAGCGTCGAGCACCGCGTATCCCGCTCGCGCTACCGCGTCGAGCTTGCCAACGGCGCCAGCTATGACATCCCGGTCAGCGGCGATTACCTCGGCGATCAGGACAACGGCGCCCGCGCCAACCGCGGCCTGCATCGCCATCAACACAGCCTGACGCGCGGTTCGGGCGAAGCACCCAGCCAGTACCGCGAAGACTACGACCGCCTCAACGATCCCGACACGGAAGCCTGAAGATGAACACACCCAGCATCACCTGCCCCATCGCCACCCGCCAGACCTCGTCGGCCGTCATGAACCAGCGCTGGATGGTCGAGTGCAGCGAGTATTCGCCCAAGCCTGCGACCTTCGAGCCGCTGGTGAATGGCGAACGAGCATTCGGCGCCGTCCACGACGCGATCATGGCCGCAAAACATTCGGTGGAGATCATTTGCTGGGGGTTTCAGCCTTCGATGCAGTTCAAGCGCGGCGGTGGTCAGGCGCAGTGCATCGGCGAATTGCTGGTCAATAAAGCCTCTCTTGGCGTGAAGGTGCGCGTGCTGTGCTGGTCCGACAGCGCGCACCTGACTGCGATGTTCGCGGAGAACATGACACCAGGACGCAACGTGGCCTCTATTGCATCGCACGCCGGCGACTGGCGATCCACGTGGCAGCAAGCGTATGACTGGGAATGGTACCGCCGCGCCTCAACCCCTGACACCGGCGCCAGTTCGCTGGTGGAGAGGGTGTTCCCCGGACTGAAGGGCTTCCGATTGATCACGTTGAAGGCACAAGAACTGTTCAAGGCGGGCGCGCGGCCTTTCGAAAACATCGAGTTTGCGGTCCGCGACCTGGGGCTGGCCGACCGAGCGGAGATTGCCTATCAAATATGGACCCGCTCCCGGGAGCAAGGCGCGACAGAACTTGAGGCCGCCAGCAAGGCGGCGGCGATGTCGGTGATCCCCACCCATCACCAGAAAATGGTGCTGGTGGACTACGACCACGCCGACCGTGCAGTCGGTTTCGTCATGGGCCACAACATGCTCGACCCCTATTGGGACCGCGACGACCACGCCTATGCTCCTGCGGATGATGTGTCCGGCCGCAACGGTTCTACGCCGCGCCAGGACATATCCAGCCGCGTCACCGGCCCGGTGCTCCAGGACCTGAACGCCAACTTCACCCAGGCCTGGCTGAAAGCAACCGGCATTGATCTGCAGACACCCCGCGAATCCCTCGCCGCTAACCTGAAACCGCGCAAGGGTTTCGGGCCGCCGATGATGGCGCAAGTGCTGCGCACCCAGACCGAGGCCGGCAAGCGCGACATCCGGACGATGTACCTGCAAGCGGTCAAGAACGCGACCCAGTTGATCTACATCGAGAACCAGTACTTCCGCTGGAAGCCGTTCGCTGACGCGGTGGTCGACATCGCCCGCCGCCATGCCGAAGGCGGCCGCGACCCCGGCGAACACGGGTACCTGCATTTGTTCGTCGTCACCAACTCCTCCGACGAGGGCATGGCCGACGGCGCCCTCGGCACGTTTCGCATGCTTCGTCAGTTGGGCCGCAGTGAAGTCATGCCCTCTGTGGCGCGTCTCGAACACGATGATTACTGGCAGGCGAAGCTCGATGCGCTGCGCGAGGAGCACTTTGCTGCGTTACGCAAATTGACGGCCTATTACGACCGGGCGGACGCAATGGGCAGGCTTGATGGACCCATCGAACGGTTGGAAATCGAACGGGATGAACTGGTCAGGCAATACAAAGAGCTGGCGGGGAAAATTCACCAGGAGAGAAAAGCGCCTATTACTCCGACAGAAGTCCCGGGATTGAAAGTCCATATCTGCACACTCGTCGCCCCCGACTCCCCGCCTGATAACTGGCTGGAAGTGTATATCCATAGCAAGCTGATGATTGTTGATGACGTGTTTACCACGCTGGGCTCGGCGAATATCAATGAGCGGAGTATGAGTTCGGACAGCGAGTTGAATATATGCGTCGAGGATCCGGCGGTGGCACGGCCGTTGAGGAGGCAGTTGTGGGGGTTGCATACGGGGGGCAACACATCGACTGATGACATATCAACGGAATATCAGAAATGGAGTGATGTGCTGACTGAAAACAATGACCGTCGAGACCCCATGAGCCAAGCCAAACTACGGAAACCCGCTTGTTCGCTCGTGGAATTCTTACGACTCAGCCCGAGCCGCAAAAATGTTGACTAAATGCAATTTTTATCGGAAATCATTGTTCGCACTTATTTTATCTTTAGCTGGTTGTGATTATGGAGACAAACCAATGACATCATTTATTCCAGAAAAAGTAGATTGGGAAGTCGCGTTCAAACGATTAGAGTTTGAATGCATTCATGAAAAAGATCGTCTGCCTCCACTGGACCCAGATGCACATCGCCTATATCAATATGGATTACACCTATCCCAACTTTCCGGGCCAAAGGATTTCGATCAGACGGCGCGCTACTATCGGATCGCCGCCGCGCATGATCACTATCGTGCTGCGACAAACTTGCAAGCCCTGCTATCACAGGGCCTAACCAACGCCCCGCGGCCCGCGAAAGAAACTATTGATTTGGTAGAAGATTTGATTAACCGCAGCATCCCAGGAGCTTACTATGATATGGGTCACTATCTTGAACTCGGATATGGTGTTACGCAGGATGCTGAAGCAGCTCGCTACTATTTCAGACGCGCTGCTGACTATGGAAATCCGGAGGCTCAATATTACGTAGCTAATTTATTGGCGAAGACTGGTAAAGCTGGAGCCATCCCACTTGCGATGATGCGCTGCGCCATGGAACAGGGACATCGCGAGGCGGCGCTGAGATACGGCGTATCGAGAAAGAATGAAGGTCTATTCATTGAAGCTCTTGAAGCTTATCAATCAGCATCTAAATTCGGAAATCCGGCTGGAGCGCGCAGACTTAGAGAGGCATTTAACTACAGCAAGACAAGCAACGAAACCTATTACTTAGCAGCCGATATTGATAGTGAACGATCACGGCGATATAGCCTTATAAGTAACTTTTTGAATAAATACGAACACCTCGGCGCCAAAGTCCCGGACATCGACCAGATCGTCCCCCTCCCCCCCGCCAAACTCCCCGATTGGGACGAAACGTTCGAATGGAAGCGCAAACGCGACGCCGCCGTGCCTCCTTCTCCGCCTAGCGAAGAATTGATCGCGCGAATGTGCGAGGAGAAAGGGCTTGATCCCGCTACCGGCTGGCCGTTGAGTGGGTTGAGGTAATATTCCTCGCTACATAAGTAATCAAAGCAAATAGTAAACACAAGGAATAATATGAACTACTTCGGATCAGCAGCGTTATTAATAGTGCTGTCTTTGACAGGCTGCGACGCGAGCGATACCAAAATTACGAGACTCGTTCCTGAAAAAGCCGATTACGACGCTGCGTTCAAAAACCTGGAATTTGAATGCGTGCATGAATCAACAAAGCTGCCAGCTCTCGATGCTGATGCAGAACTTTTGTATCGATACGGATTGCATCTGACGCAAGTGAGAGGTCCGAAAGACTTTGATCAGGCAGCCCGTTACTATCGAATTGCCGCCGCGCATGGCCACTATCGTGCTGCCACAAATTTGCAAGTCTTACTGTCGCAGGGCGTGACAACGGCCAGGCGTCCGGCGAGGGAAACTCTGGACCTGGTAGAGGACTTGATGGCTCAAGGCATACCAGGCGGCTATTACGACATGGGACACTATCTTGAGCTTGGCTATGGCGTAAAACAGGACACTCCAGCCTCGCGCGTATATTTCAGGCGTGCAGCCGACTTGGGAAATCCAGAAGGTTTATATTATGTCGGCGAATCGTTAGCACGGATCAAAGGCGCAGGTGATGTCGCCTTTTTTATGATTCGTTGCTCAATGGAACAAGGGCATAGGGCGGCCTCAATTAGGTACGGTCATGACAGACAAGCTCAAGGTGACTTTGGCGAAGCAGTTAGAGGTTTTCAAGCAGCGACACGGGCTGGAGACGCCTCCGCGGCAATGGGCCTGAAGTTTTCTTTCATGGGTGCGAGCAGGAAGAGTTTACTCAACAATTTAGGTTTGGATGAGGACAAGGAAAGATCTCGTCGCTATGGACTCATTGAAGACTTCCTGCAGAGATACGAACACCTAGGCGCAAAAGTCCCCGACATCGACCAGATCGTCCCCCTCCCCCCAGCGGAACTCCCCGAGTGGGACGAAACATTCGAATGGAAGCGCAAGCGCGATGCGGCCGTACCCCCATCCCCACCCAGCGAAGAACTGATCGCGCGAATGTGCGAGGAGAAAGACCTTGATCCAGCGACAGGTTGGCCGTTGAGCGGATTGAAGTAATAGCACTCGGCGCAGATTGTCGGCTACACGGAGATAAACCGTAGGCGCGCTTGCCCGCGAATTAGGGCGGGTCAGACGAAATCCATTTCGCAGACAGATCGCCCTCGCGAGCAAGGTGAAGCGCCACCCCGGTCGCCCCCACAGAGTTCTACGGCGCAGCGGAAAAAGTGGATCGCAGCAAGATCAAAAAGATCGGCAAGCCTCCATCACAAAGGCCGATCCACCCCAACATCCCGACGCACCTCAACCGCCTCCTCCGGCCCAGCCGCACCAGGTTCAGCAGCCACTTCCTCATCCATAATCGCCACCGGCCGCACAACGCCCTCACCCGACGCCACAACACGCTCCACCATCTCTGGCTGCACTTCAGATTCAGCCGCCATATCCGGCGCCACATCCGACGAAACCTCAGGCTCAACGTCCTGCATCTGATCCTGCACCACCTGCTCATCCACCCGAGGGTCAAGGGCAACCACCAGCGGGGAGCTGGACATGCTGTCGGGCATCGCGATGTGGTGCAGCGGGGCGTCTTCGACCTGGTGCAGGTTGGTGACGGCTTTTGGACGAATACGCAGCACCAGCACCAGCGCCACGAAGCAGACGAAGGCGTAGAGCATGTTGCTGCCGAACATCTTCATCAGCACGCCGGACACCAGGGGGCCGACACTGGCGCCGACGCCGTAGGTCATCAGCAGCATGGCGGTCAGGGACACGCGGCGTTCGCCTTCGACGTGGTCGTTGGAGAAGGCCACGGCCAGCGGATACAGCGAAAACTGCAGCAGGGACGCCAGGAATCCCACCGCCAGCAACAGCTCCATCGGCACGCTGGGGAGAATCGCCAGCGGCAGCGAGGCCAGCACCAGCAAACCTGCGACGCCGCGAATCAGCCAGGCGCGGTCGTAGCGGTCTGACAGCTTGCCCAGCGGGCCTTGCACGATAAGGCCCGCGCCGATGCAGCTGGCCATGAACAGGCCGACATGCTCGGTCGACAGCCCCTGTTGCGCGGCATACAACGGCGCCAGACCGTAGAACGAGCCGATGATCATGCCGGCGCTCAACACGGTGGTCAGGGATTGCGGCACCCGGCGCATGAAGAACAGCGGTTCCAGCGGTGCCGGGTGCATCGGTGCCGGGTGAATGCTGCGGGTCATTGCCACGGGCACGAGGCAGAGGGCAAAACACATCGCCACGAGCATTAGCAACTCAGGGCCCAGTTGCGGGTGGATGACCAGAATCAGCTGGCCGAGCACAAGCCCCAGGTACGACGCGATCATGTACAGGCTGAACACCGTGCCGCGCTGCTTGGGCGAGGCCTGCTCGTTGAGCCAGCTCTCGATGACCATGTACTGGCACATCATGCCCAGGCCGACAATCATCCTCAGGAAGATCCACGCCGGCAGGTAGTCGAACAGACCGTGGCCCAGCACCGCCGCGCCGACGATCCCGGCGCAGGTGGCGTACGCACGAATGTGCCCGATCCGGCCGATCAGCCGGTGGCCGATCTTGCCGCCCAGGGCCAGACCGACATAGTTCGCGGCCATCAACGCACCCACCCACAGGCCATCCACCTGATCGGCGGCCAGACGCAAGGCAAGGTAGGTGCTGAGCAGGCCCGAGCCGATCAACATCATCAGCGAGGCAAAATACAGCGCTCGAAAGGACTTCCAGATTTGGCGCATAGCTTTCCAAAAAACGGAAATCCCCGGCTTCAGAGGATTTCCGAACAGCGATTCTTAAGCCTGAGCGGCCAGAACGCGGCGCTCCCAGGGGGTGATTTCGTTGAAGAAGCTGGTCAGTTCCAGGGTCTTCGACGCGACGTAGCCTTCGATGAATTCGGCACCAAACAGTTCCTTGGCCAACGAGCTGCGAGTCAGACGTTCCAGGGCAGCGTGCAGGGTACATGGCAACGACAGATTATCGGGCACAACGAATTCGCCCTGGATCGGCGGCGACGGTTCCAGCGCGTGCTCGATACCATAAAGCCCCGCAGCCAGACTGGCCGCAATGGCCAGATACGGGTTGGCGTCGGCGCCGGGCAGACGGTTTTCGACCCGACGGGCGACCGGTGCGCTGGCCGGAATGCGCAGGCCCGCCGAACGATTGTCGTGGGACCAGCACGCGTTGTTCGGCGAGGCGAACGGATGGCACAGGCGCTGATAGGAGTTGACGTTGGGCGCAAACAACGCGGTGAAATCAGCCATCGCCGCCTGCTGCCCGCCGATGAAGTGATGGAACAGCTCAGTGGCCCCGCCCTGCTCATCGCTGAAGATGTTCTGGCCGGTGGCGGTCGCGACCACGCTCTGGTGAATGTGCATCGAACTGCCGGGGGTGTGCGCCAGCGGTTTGGCCATGCACACCACGATCAGGCCGTGCTTGAGCGCGACTTCCTTGAGCATGTGTTTGAACAGAAAGGTCTGGTCGGCGAGCAGCAGCGGATCGCCGTGCAGCAGGTTGATCTCGAACTGGCTGACACCCATCTCGTGCATGACGGTGTCGCGGGGCAGGCCCAGCGCCGCCATGCAGGCATAGACTTCTTTGAAGAACGGCCGCAGGCCGTTGTTGGAACTGATGCTGAACGCCGACTGGCCGTCCTCGCGACGACCGTCCAGACCGACCGGCGGCTGGAAGGGCTGGCTCGGATCGGGGTTGGCGGCGAAGACGAAGAACTCAAGCTCGGTGGCCACCACCGGTGACCAGCCATGCCCGGCGTAGCGGGCGATCACCGATTTGAGCTGGCCGCGGGTGGACAGCGGCGACGGCTGGCCGTCGAGCTCGTCGGCGTCGCAGATTGCGAGGGCGCGAGGCTCGTCGCTCCACGGCAGACGGTGGATCTGCTGCGGGTCAGCGATCAAGGCCAGGTCGCCATCGTCGCTGCCATAGAATTTCGACGGCGGATAGCCGCCCATGATGCATTGCAGGAGCACGCCCCGCGCCAGCTGCAACCGACGGCCTTCGAGAAAGCCCTCCCCGGTCATCACCTTCCCTCGGGGCACGCCATTCAGATCCGGCGTGACGCATTCAATTTCATCAATGCCCATCAGTCGCTGCGCGAGTGAATGGTGGTCATCGCTACTCATGACTCAAATCCTTTTTATGGGGCAGGCCGCAGGGCGGCAAGGCGTACAAAATAAGCGTCAGGCGTTCGGAATATCAAGCGCATCTTTGCCGCACGGCGGGTTGGCCGGCTTCTTGCTTTTTTCGGTGCCATAGCGCCGCAAACGCCATTTCGATGGCGGCGAGCGTTCGACGACGCCAGCCATCACAGCGCGGGCGTTTCGCCGTGCGTCAACGCGCACAGCCCGCAGCGCGTCAGAGAGCACAGGAAGCTTATGAGTAAAACGATCCCGGTCACCCAGCCGCTGCTGCCTCCGCTGGAAGAGTTCATGCCCTATCTGCAGCAGATATGGGACAGCAAGCGCTTGACCAACGCCGGGCCGTTCCATGAAAAGCTGGAGAAAGACCTGGCCGCGTACCTGGGCGTCGACCACTTGTGCCTGTTTTCCAACGGCACCCTGGCGCTGCTCACGGCGTTGCAGGCGTTGCGTGTGACCGGCGAAGTCATCACCACGCCCTACTCGTTTGTCGCCACCGCCCATTCGCTGCTGTGGAACGGGCTCAAACCGGTGTTCGTCGACATCGCGCCGGGCACCTTCAATCTCGACCCTGACCGCATCGAAGAGGCCATCACCCCGGCGACCACGGCCATCATGCCGGTGCATTGCTATGGCATGCCGTGTGACGTCGACCGCATCCAGCAGATCGCCGACCGCTACGGCCTGAAAGTGATCTACGACGCCGCCCACGCCTTCGGTGTGCAGCACCAGGGGCAGAGCCTGCTGCGCAACGGCGACCTGTCGGTGCTCAGCTTCCACGCCACCAAAGTCTTCAACACCTTCGAGGGCGGCGCGATTGTCTGCCCGGACGCGAAAACCAAAAAACGCATCGATTACCTGAAGAACTTCGGTTTCGCCGATGAAGTGACCGTCGTTGCCCCCGGCATCAACGGCAAGATGAGCGAGATCAACGCCGCGTTCGGCCTGTTGCAGCTCAACTACATCGATGGCGCGCTGGAACGCAGAAAGCAGATTGATTCGATGTACCGCGAAGCACTGACGCAGATACCCGGCATCGATTTGCTCTGGAGTCCCGGTGAGCACCACAACTATTCGTACTTCCCGGTGCTGGTGGACGACGCCTTCCCCATCAGCCGCGACGCCTTGTTTGAGCGCTTTCGCGAGCAGGACATTCTGGTCCGGCGCTATTTCTACCCGTTGATCTCGTCTTTCCCGATGTACCGCAGCCTGGAATCCGCCAAACCGGACCGCCTGCAGGTGGCGAGCGACGTGTCGAATCGGGTTCTGTGCCTGCCGATCTTCGATAGCCTCACCCCGGATGAATTCGCCCGCATTATCGCGATCATGCAGACGGTGCTGGCCGAGCACCGCTGAGCCGCGCCCACATTCACATCGCCGGTCCGCCCCCATGAGCGTGAACCGGCGCCCGTCATCCGTCGCAAGGTAACCCGATGAGCGCTTCACGCCTGGTCAGCATCGTCATTCCCGCCTACAAGCCCACGTACTTCGAGTTGGCGCTGCGCAGCGCCTTTGCGCAGGACTACGACCAACTGGAGATCGTGATCTGCGACGACTGTCGTGACGGCGGCATTCGCGCGCTGCTGGAACAACTGACCCCGGAAAGCCCGTTTCCGATTCGTTATTTCTACAACGAAGATTCGCTGGGCGAGGCGCTGAACGGCGCACGCGGGGTCAGGGAGGCGCGGGGCGAGTACATCAAGTTTCTCTACGACGACGACCTGCTGGAGCCCGAGTGTGTGAGCGCGCTGGTCGACGTGCTGCACGGTTACCCGGACATCACCCTGGCGGCGGCCACCCGTCGACTGATCAACGAGAAAGGCGACGTTCTGCGTGATAACGTCCTGACGTTTTTCCCGTTCCAGGAAGACGTGGTCATACACGGGCCGGAGCTGGTGGCGCTGCTCTCGGAGCTGCCGTTGACCTTCATGGGTGAACCCAGCTCGGTCATGTGCCGGCGCGACAGCGTGTTGGCGTATGGTCAGGACATCATGTCGCTCAAAGGTCTGCCTATTCACTGGCTTGGCGATATGAGCCTGTACGTCAAGCTGCTCCGAGAAGGCAATCTGGCCCTGCTCGGCCGACCGCTGTCGCGCTTCCGCATGACCGACACCCAGAGCAGCAGCATCGCCAGGGCCACGCCGCAGATCGCCAAAGAAGGTCACGCCAACTATTACCGCATCACCAAAGAGCTGGGATGGCTGCGCGAGCTGGCTGACAACGGCGACGTAAAGGTCGCCCCCCTGCGTGACCGGGAGAACTTCGCGCCCTTTAACCTGCGAGCCTGGTTTCTGCAGAAATCCTCGTCGGAGATCCGCCAGGACCAGATTCTGGAGTGGGCCTGGCAGCGACGCCCCGCCGGGCCGCAGAAGCCGCACATCGTGCAGTACTTCCAGCAGCACAATGGCGCGCCGACCTTTGCGGTCATCATTTGCGACCTTCACAATCGCCAGCAGGCGCTGATCAAGACCCTGGTCAGCGTCGAAGCCGCCACCCGCGGCTGGATGCCCCCGAGCGTATTCGTGCTCTACGACGGCAGCCGTGACACGCCGCAACCCGTGGCGGAGAGTCCCGCCATTTATCTGCCGGTGACGGGGCACAACCCCGCGCCGCAGCTCAACCGGCTGATGGACGAACAGGGTTTCGACTGGTTCCTGATGCTCGACGCAGGCGCGACCGTGAGCGTGGCCGGATTGTTCAAGGCAGCGGTCAAGATCAGCGAAGGGCCGACTACCCGGGCCCTGTTCGCCGATGAAATCGCCCAGCCCCAGGACGACACGTCGGAAGTCATGCTGCGGCCGGACTTCAGCCTCGACTATCTGCTCAGTTGCCCCGCCGTCACCAGCAAGCACTGGATGTTCAACCGCTATTCGGTCATCGATGCCGGCCGATTCGACCCGCACTACCCTCAGGCCCTTGAGCTGGACCTGATCCTTCGCCTGATCGAGCACGATGGCATGGGCGGCCTCGAACACATTGCCGAGCCCCTGGTCACCTATCGCCCTGACGCACGCGAGTCGAACCCCGATGAAACGCGAACGCTGCAGCGCCACTTGCTCGCCCGGGGATATGAAAACGGCCAGGTGATCGAGACGCGGCCCCGGCAATACCAGATCAAGTACGGCCACGCGGGCCGGCCCAAGGTCTCGATCATCATCGCCACCCGGGATCAGATCCTGCTCCTGCAGCGGTGCGTCGAGAGCATTCTGGAAAAAACCACGTACCCGAATTACGAGATCCTCATCGTCGACAACGACAGCCAGACGCCTGAGGCCGTTGACTGGCTGAATGGCGTCGCGGCCATGGGGCTGGAGCAGGTGCGCGTGCTGCGTCATCCCGGCGAATTCGACCGCTCTGCCCTCTACAACAGCGCCGCACGCCAGGCGATCGGCGAGTACTTGTTGCTGCTCGACAACAGTACCGCCGTGTTGCACGGCGACTGGCTCGACAACCTGCTCAATCATGCGCAGCGGCCGGAAGTCGGCATTGTCGGCGCAAAACTGCTGGCGCCGGACAACACGATCCGCCACGCAGGCCTGGTCCTTGGCCTGCACGACCCTGTCACCCCGGTGTTCCGCGGCCAGAGCGGCGCCAGCGAAGGCTACATGCAGCGACTGACGGTGGATCAGAATTACAGCGCGGTCAGCGATGCGTGCCTGATGATCAGTCGGGCATTGTTTGATGCGGCGGACGGGCTGGACGAGGGTGAGCTGAACAATCGTCATCGCGACGTCGACCTGTGCTTGCGAGTGAGGGAGTCCGGGCGGTTGATCGTCTGGACGCCCCACGTGGTGCTGCTTCACGAGGCCGCGCAGATCCCGGAAACCGTCGCGCGCGAAGCGCCAGACGACGAGGCCAGCGCTGCGCTGTACACCAAATGGCTGAAGTACATCGCCCATGACCCTGCGTACAACGACAATTTTTCAGCCCGCGCCCAGGGCCTGCAGCTGGAAACCAACACCGCGCTGACCTGGCGGCCGCTGAGCTGGCGCCCCGTGCCGATCGTGCTGTCCCACCTGAACGACCTCTGCCCGGGGAGCCAACGCCTGAACGGTGCGCTGGACACCCTCGCTGACGCGCTGCTCATAGAGCATGTGTGCGTGCCTGACGTCCTGACCCTCGGCGAGTTCACCCGCCTGCGCCCGGACGCGTTGATCCTCCAATGCCCCTTGAGCGAAGCGTCCCTCGCCGACATCCGCACGATCAAGGCTCACAGCCAGGCGCTGCGAATCTGCGACATGGATCAATACCCGCCGTCAGCCGAACGGTTGCCGGGCGCGCCCTCAGCGCAACAGGTGCGTGCCGGTCTCGAGGCCAGCCTTGCGCTGATGGACAAGGTGGTGGTGTCCAGCACAGGGCTGGCCGACGAACTAAGCGCATTGCATCCGCACATTGACGTCATCGAAACCCGGCTGAGCGAGCACTGGCGGCGAGTGCAGTGCCATTCGCTGCCCCACGACAAGCCACGGATCGGCTGGGTCGGCACGCAGGCTGAGGTGAACGATCTGGCGTTGATTGCGGACGTGATCAAGGCCTTCGCCGACCGGGTCGAGTGGATCATCATGGGCCCGTGCCCGCAGGCCCTGCGCCCTTATGTTCATGAATGGCGCAGCCCGGTGGAAGGTGTCCTGTATCCCGGCGTGCTGGCGTGTCTCGACCTGGACCTCGCCCTGATTCCCGCCGGCGACGACGTGTTCGGCGAACACAGAAGCTGCCGCCTGGCACTGGAATTCGGCGCCTGTGGCTATCCGGTCATCGCCACCGACGTGCAGGGCCTGCGCAACAATCTGCCGCTGACGCGGGTACACAACACGACTGCCGACTGGACCGACGCGATCGACCAGCACCTCAACGATCTGGACGAATCAAAACGACTCGGGCAGGCATTGAAGCAGCGCGTGATGAGTGACTGGATTATGGATGAGGCGTATCTGCAGCGCTGGCGCCAGGTGTTGCTGGACCGCTGAATAAAAAAGGGCTCCTTCGTGGAGCCCTTTTTGCGTGCGGCTGAACAGTCACCTTACGCGCCGGAGGGTGACGCCTTCGCTCACCAGCGAATCACGCAGCCACCCCACGAATACCCCACGCCGAACCCCACCGCCGTGATCACGCTGCCGGGTTGCACCTGGCCCTTCTTCAGGGACTCTTTCAGCGCAATCGGAATGCTGCACGACACCGTGTTGCCGCAGTGTTTGAATTCGGTGATGAATTTCTCCGGCGCCAGCTTCAGTCGACGACGCAGCGCTTCGAGCATGAACTGGTTGGCTTGGTGAAAGACGAACAGGTCGGAAGACTCGACCGTGAACTGCTCGTCGAACAGTGAGGCGAACAAGGCCGGGACCCGGGTCATGGAGAATTCGAAGATCGCCGGGCCGTTCATGTACAGGTCCGCGTCCGAACGGACATTGCCGCTGTCGTCTTCGTATTCGACGGGCATCTGTTCTGCATCGAACGGCCGGCGGGCAGCGCCCATGGGTACGATCAGGTTGTTCGCCCCGGCGCCGTCGCTGCCGTAGCGAAAACGATCGAGGCAAGGTCCCTCCTCGTCCGACGCTTTGATGAGCGTGGCGGCCGCCGCATCGCCGAACAGCGTACGCACGCTCTTGTCCCGGGGGTTGATGTAGCGGCTGTAGGTTTCGGCGGTGATCAGCAGCACGTTCTTGCACTGGCCGGATTCGATGAAGCCCTTGGCAATGCCCAGCCCGTAGATAAACCCCGAACAACCCTGATTGAAATCGAACGCAGCGCAGTGCTGGGACAGTTGCAGGCGATGCTGCAGGATGCAGGCGGTGGCCGGGAGCATGTAATCGGGGCTTTGGGTGCAGTAGATCAGGCAGTCGATTTGCTCTCGCGCCGTGGCGCTGTTGGCGAAAAGTTTTTCGCAGGCGCGAAACGCCAGGTCCGAGGCGGTCTCGTCGTCGGCAATGATGCGCCGCTGGCTGATCCCGGTCTTCTGGAAAATCTTGTCGACGTCCCACTCCGGAAACGCTTCGGCCAGCATCTGGTTGTCGAGCACGCCCTCGGGCAATTCGTATTCGATTTCGGCGATTCGAGCGTAGGTAGGCATGTCGTTCTTATCCTGAGATGCACTTGGCCGGCACACCGAAAACCACGCTGCCAGGTTTGACCGCCCGCAGCACCACGCTGCCGGCGCCGACCACAGCCCTTTTGCCGACGCGCACCTTGGGCAGCACGGAGGCGCGCGAACCGAGGAACACTTCGTCTTCCAGCACCGCGCCGCCGGTCAGATCACAGTGCCCGCTGAGGGTCGAGAACTGGCCGATGACGGTGTCATGGCCGACGGTGCACAGCGAGTTGATCGTGACGAAATCGCCAACGACCAGATCAACCGACAGCACCGAAAACGGACAGACCAGCACGCCCCGCCCGATCGTCACGTTCTCGCCAACGATGGCCGTCGGGTGAATCAGCGTGAAGAACGCCGCGCCCTTGGCCAGCAGCTTTTCCACCACGTATTTCTTGTCGGCGGGCTTGCCGATGGCGCAGAGCAGCAGCTCATCGTCGGCCGGTTCGTAGGCGTCGATGGTCGAGAGAATGTCGGCGTAATGATTGAAGCGATTGAGCGACAGGCTGCCGTCATCGATGAATCCGCCGATGACGTAATCCGGGTTGTGCTCGACCCAGTCCTTGAGCCAGGAATGGACCTCCCGGCCCAGCCCGCCTGCGCCGACGATAATGAGTTTTTTGGTGTTCATTCGGCCAGGTAACCTCCATCGACAACCAGCGACGTACCCGTGACCCAGCGCGCGGCCGGTGACAGCAGATAATTGACGGCGTAGGCCACGTCCAGCGGATGACCGAGCCCCAGCGGATGTTTGCGTTCGATGGCGGCCATGGCGTCTTCGCCGACCAGGCCTTCGAGTTTCTCCGCCATTTCGGTTTTGATCACGCCGGGCGCAATGGCGTTGACGCGAATGCCTTCCCGCGCCAGCTCAAGGGCGGCGGCGCGAACCATGGATTCAACCGCGCCCTTGCTCGCGCAGTAACCGATCAACGCGGGCTGGGCGACCTGAGCCATGACCGACGACAGCATGACGATGCTCGACGGGTTGCGGCACACGCCTTTTTGCCTGAACGCCTTGATCAGGGAAAAACCGGACGTGACGTTGGTGGCAAAAATGGTTTCCCAGTGATCCAGGCCCATGGCCCGAATCGGCAGCGGCAATTGCACGCCTGCCGCATGCACCAGACCGTCGAATGGCGAGCCGTTGCGCGACAGTGCTTTCAGCCAGGCGGAGACGTCGCCGCCACCCAGAAAATCAAAGACTTCGACCGAATGCCCTTCGCCGTGCAACTGGCTCAGGGTTTCTTCCAGGCGTTGAGCGTCACGGGCCACGGCGACGATTCGTGCGCCCTGTCGGCTCAGCCAGATCGCCACTTCACGGCCGATCCCGGAAGACGCGCCGGTGACCAGGATGGACATGCCGTCCAGGGAAAAAGGATTGCTCTGCACTTACGCCTCGCTACTGTCTGTGCCGACCAGCGTCAGCGGGCTGATCCACGTGTTGTCGAGATCGACGATGCAACCGGCCCACGAATACCCCACGCCGAAACCGGCGAGCAAGTGCTGGCCGTGCAGGGTCGAGCCGCTGTCGGCCATGGCCGCATTCGCGCCAAGACTCAACGCCAAGGGAATCGACGCGCTGCTGGTGTTGCCGACGTTCTGCAGATTGAGCACGACCTTTTCCGCCGGCAACTTGGTCTTCTTCGACAGGTGCTCGAGCATGAAGCGGTTGGCCTGATGGAACACATATTTGTCGATGGAGCGTTGCTGTTCCTCGGCGTGCTTTTCCAGGGTGCGCACCAGCCCCGGCACGCGGGCCAGGGTGAAGGCAAATATCTCGGTGCCGTTCATGTACAGGTCGAACGGGCCACGCACATCGTCTTCACTGGTGGAGCCATCGGCCCCCTTGCGGTCACGAAACCCGCCGCCGGGCACGATAAGGTTCTTCTCGCCACGGCCATCGGTGCCAAGCACGAAAGGCGCGCCGGCAACGGTGTCATCGTGGTCGAGCAACGTGGCGGAACCGGCATCGCCAAACAGCGCGGCCACCGAGCGATCGCCCGGCGCTACCAGTTTGCTGATGGTGTCGCCGACCAGCAGCAGTACGCGTCGGCTGCCGCCACCGGCGATCATCGCCGACGCCATCCACAGTCCGTACACGTAACCCGAGCAGCCCATGTTCACATCGAGCGCGGCGGTGGTGACCGGCAAACCGAGGCGCCGTTGCAAGGTGCAGGCGGTGGCCGGGAGCACGTAGTCCGGGGTCTGGGTGATGAAGATCAGCGTGTCGATGGACGTTTTGTCGATGGCCAGATCCGCCAACAGACGCTCGGCCGCCTCGACACACAGGTCCGACGTGCATTCGTCCTGCACCACATGCCGGCGCTCGATGCCGGTGCTGGCCATGATCTTGGCGATGCTCTCGTCGCCGAAGCGCCCGGTCAGGTCCGCGACGTCCGACACGCCCTTGGGCAGCGCACAGGCGATGCCCCTGATTTTGACGTTGGCAATGCTGCGCACTGCGTCAGCGCTACTGCCAGTGACGCTACTCATACCCGTTCCTCGCCAACCGTTGTGACGGCACCGGCCTGTCGTGCCCACTCCGCGCAGGACGCCCGAAAATGCAGAAGCTTGGCTTCCAGCGAGCTGTGATAACGCGGGGCATTCCAGGACCAGGTGTCGCCAGGAATTCGTTTGCAGATGGTGTGATCTTCTTCGAACACGGCCCGGTTGTTCTCGGCCGTGGACGTCATGAACGTGGACACGATCTCGTCGTATCGCTCGGACGCGGCACGCAGCGGGTACAGCTGGCTGGTGAACCAGGTCCGGTCGGGTTGTGCAGAAGGAAAGAAATTCTGCATCGACCACGAATAACCGTAGGTCGAGGACAGCATCGAAAACGGATACAGAAAGAGGCTCACGTACCCCGCGTAGGCCTCCCTCGGGGTGAAAAAGCGCGACAGGCTTTCCAGCCGTCGGGCGACTTTCTCGTTCTCCACCGGGGCGTACCAGATGGAGTTTTCGCCGTAGAAGACGTTCTCGCCGACGCCCAGTTTCAGGGTCGCGAGGGTGTCCCGATGCACGAGGGGGATGTGGTACGGCTCGAGGGCGTTTTCCAGGGAAATCGGCCAGTCGGCTTCGAAGGCGTACCGATTGAAATCCGAGGGCTTGTTCAAATCCGGGGTGGTCTGCTCAAGCAGGGTGAAGATGTCCTGGCCCAACTGGTCAGGCAACGACGCCCGGGGTTCGATGGCGAAAAACACCAGCTCTCCACAGGTCGCCAGCTTGAAGAAATTCAGGCTGGCGCTGCCGATGTCACAACCGACGAAACGCTTGGCGTCAGGGATGCGCAGCTGACCGTCCGCGTAATTCCAGCCGTGGTAGGGGCAGAGAATCCGTTGATGGCCTGCGTCTTCGGTGAAAAACCGCGTCCCCCGGTGGGGGCAGCGGTTGTCGAAGGCGATCAGATTGCCCGCGTCGTTGAACACCACGACTTCGAAATCCAGCACGTTGAAGCGCACAAAATCCTTGTCATCGGCCACTTGCGACTTCAGGCAAAGCGGATGCCAGTAGGCTTTCACCAGGTCCGGCGCGATCCGTTGTGAGGCTGTGCACGTCATGAGTTTGTCCAGAAAACGGGGTCACGCGTGAGAGCGCTACAGCCAGGGCCGCGTGGCTGCCCTGATGTTGAAGCGCTTTCGGTAATGGAGCGCCTTATCCGGAAACCGGGTTTATTCCGAAACCAGCGTGATGACGTCCCGGACGGTTTCGCACTTGTTCAGGCGCGAAGCCGAAATGGTTTTCTCCAGGCGCTCGTCGACCAGGGCCATAAAGGTCACCAGGGCAATCGAATCCCAGTCCAGCGGCTGGTCGACTTTGAGGGTGCCCTCATCGGCTTCCATCGCTTCTTCGATCAACGCGACGACTTGCTCTTCCAGTGCCACTGCTTGCTCTACCATCTCTCGCCACTCCACGGACCATGATCGGACGCCTTCGCCGATGCGTAGCGGGACTGAAGCAAGTTCCGAACCAGAACCCGAAAAGCAGGCGCCAGGCCACGGATCATATGGGGTACAGGGGTTTCCGGGAAAGTTGGAAGAATCGAGGGGAGACAAAAAAACGGCGCGCTCGAGATGCGACCAGGCCGTTGTATCTGGATTGACTGCAGCCAACGACGTGGGTCAGGCGTTCTGCGATCAATTATGGGAGCGAGCTTGCTCGCGAAAACGCCGGTACACCCAGTCAATCTCCAGCGGCGGAATGCTGTCTTTGCGGGCCACTATGGTGGCCCGCGCAGGATCAGCGCCCATCGTCATCACGCTGCAGTTCTTTCCTCACCGATCTTCGCGCCGCGCATGTGGAACACCAGCATCGTGCCTTCGATGTGATACAGCTCCAGGCTGCCGGCCAGGTCTTCCAGGTAGCGGGTCAGCTCGGGAAACTGCGGATTACCGTAGTCATGCCAGACGATGCAGCTGCTGTCGCCACCGAGCATCTTCAGCGAGTTTTCGGTGTCACGCTTGACGTATTCGTACTCGTGGTTGGCATCGACAAAGATGAAATCGAACTTGCCCGCATAGGGCGACGGATCAAAGGTCATGGAGTCTTGCAGGATCTGCCTGACCATGGCCTTTTTCGGCGACTGGTTGTACTTGCGGCTCGACAGCACGGCCTTTTCGGCGAGCAACTTGTCATCGCCCTGAAACACGACGCCGTCGGTGTCCGGCAGGTCCAGCGTGTAAATCCGTGGCTCGCTGTCGCCGTTGTCCGGCAGATCTTCCAGCACCAATCGGGTGGTGCGCCCGTCGAAGGTGCCGAACTCGAACACGAAGTCCGGGTTGATGGCGCGGACCAGCTTGAGCAGCATCACCGATTCAAATGCCGTCAGGCTGCCGGCGCCGTCGGCGGGGGGCATGAAGAATTTGACCTCTTCTTCCCGGCCGTCCTCAATGCTCAGCACGCGGTAGGGCCGAATGTGCATCAGCGCTGAAGGGGCATATGTGCGGGTCGCGAGACAGGTATCCATTTTTCTCTCCTCAAATCGGTTGTCAGACGCTGGGGCGCACAGTGTGGTCAGGTTGCGCCAGCGCGGTCAGTGTTCAGGGGGCGGTATCGACGGATACCTGCAACGCGCGGACAGGTCAGGCGTGTTGAATCATTCTGTTGTGTTACCGGCAATGTGTGCGGCGTCGGCTTTCAACTGCGTCAGCTCTTTTTCGTATTTAACGATCTTGAGAATGCGTGAATTGACGAAGTGACGCGTGATGTTTTTGGGCGAGAAAAAGACATCGGTCTGCCACTCACCGCATATCAGCTCTTGCCCGGTGGGGTCGTCGGCCGGCTGAAGAATCATGTCGGCCATGATCCGGTCGACACCCGAAACGTTCGGCCCTGACTCATGCCACAGTCGACTGTCCATGATCACGAAGTCGCCGGGCGCCAGCTCCGGCGTGACGGTCGGCCATTGCACATCGAAACTGGCCGGATCGATTTCACCGGCATCGCCGAGGAGCCCCAGGGCGTGGGAACCCACATGAAAGGTCATACCGCCGTTGTCTTTGTTCACCGCACTGATTGCTACGAAAACGCTGCACTTGTTCAGGTGACCGGCGTGGTAACAACTGTCCTGGTGCAGGAACACTTTGTTGGCACTCAGCGCGTCTTTAATGACAAAACGGTGGTTATACAATGCAATGTGCTCGCCCATCAGCGGCTTCAAGGCAGTGGCGAAAACCGGCTCGCGGTACATGTGAGCCAGGCCTTCAGGTAACTGTTCGTTGAGGGAAACAGGGTTGGCGCGATTGACGTCTCGCCCCTTCTCCAGCACCGCGCCGTAGAAGCTTTGCCACTCGTTCTGCCATGCATCGACCACGTCCCGGGGCACGGCGTTGCGCACCACAAAAACGCCCGTCTTGCGAAACACATCAACGTCGAATGCCTCGGACGAGAGCCGGGGAATCAGCGCGTCGAGGGATTTCACGCTGTCGTGCATGGCGGCGTTCATATGAAACGGAACGTCAGTTCGCTGTCTTTGGTTTCCTTGAACTTGTTGCAACGGGCAAGGACGTTGTAGCGAATGGGGAACAGTTCACGGTCCGGGGATTCGAGAATATCGATCTCGACGATATCGAAGTCGCGCAGCAGCGCATTCCAGCCATGTTCGGTAATGCGCCAGCAGTCCGGGCTCGGACCGTGTATGCGCCAGTTCAATGGGGCGGAAATCAGCAGATAACCCTCATGTTTGAGGATGCGGCGAATCTCCTTGATGGTGTCGAACGGGTTCAGCGTGTGCTCGATGACTTCCATGCAAACGACGCAGTCATAGGCGCTGTCGGCAATGAATTCGTTCTTGCGGGTGATATCGCCAACGAGGGTCGGCCCGTAAGTGTCGACGATGTCGAAGGTATCAACGGCGAACTGGGTGAAACTTTCCCGAACCAGCGAACGCTCCTGGGGGCCGACTTCCAACAACCGTCCGGTCTCTTCGTGGAGCAACTCGGCGGTCTTCTTGACGAAGTGCTGCAAGTGATCGCGGGCCAGCTGGAACGTGTCGTTATCGAATTTCGAAGGTGTTGCCATGGTATGTCCCGCTGTCTGCCTGGAGCAGTGATTGGAAGGTGATCGGCGTGAAGCAAAGCCGCCTGTCTTTCAAGTATCGGCATGAATACGACGATCATTAATCTACTCAAGCACGCTTTCCAGCAGGCCTCAAGACCTATCACGCAAGCACAACTGGTCACCCTCGCAGGGCCACTAATTGGCCATTAGGTGCAGGTTTCACGGCAAAACCTGATGCCCATCCGTTGGCCGGGATATTGCTTCATCGGATGTTCATGCCCGAGGCGTCATTTTCATGACGGGTCGCTTGCGCACCCGTTTTGCTGTCAATGCGCCGATGTTGGAGGCACGTTTTTCAACTACCGGATACCCCCATGGATTCTCAACGACTGGTCAGTGTCGTCATCGCCGTCTGCCGCACCGAGTTTTTTGAAACCGCGCTGAGCAGCGTGATCGGGCAGACCCACGATGCCATTGAAATCGTGATTTGCGACGACGCCACGGACGGTCTGGCAGAAACCGTGACAGACCTGTACCGGGCGTCGTGCCGCTGGCCGATTCGCTACCTGCGCAACGAATTTCCCGAGCGCTCAGACGCCTGTTTCAACCGCGCCGTTGCCGAAGCTTCCGGGCAGTACATCAAGTTCATGGCGGGTGACGCCGTGCTGGCGCCGGACTGCATTCAGCAGATGGTCGCGGCGCTGGCGGTCAATCCCCAGGCCTCACTGGCGGCTGCGCACCGCCAGTGGTTGAACGCCGAGGGTGCGGCGCTGCAGGAAAATCTGGCGACACGCTTTCGCGTCACCGAGCCCACGGTATTCAACGGGCCTGACGTGGTTGCGCTGCTGGGGGAGTTCACCTGCAATTTCATCGGTGAGTTGAGCAGCGTGCTGTGTCGCCGCGATGACCTGCTGGCGTTGGGCGCCGACCTGTTTTCCCTCAACGGGGAATCTGTCGGCCCGCTGGGCAATCTGGCGCTGTACGCCAAATTGCTACATGCCGCCGAGCTGATCATGCTGCCGGCCACACTGACGGGCACGCGCATCGCGCCGCAGCAGTTGACCGAACAGGGCATTGAAATCGTCGGCACGGACAGTGATCATCTGCCCGTGTTTCATCGGCTGATCCGTGAAGCCGGCTGGGCCAGCACGTCGCTGGACAACGGCTGGGTGGGCGCCCGCCCGTTGTCCGCAACCCAGGGGCTTACCGATTTCAACCTGCTGGCGCAGTTGTCCGCGCCGTTGCCGCAACGGCTGAACCCGCAGCAGGTCGAGGCCTGGCTCGGTCATCGCGTGCCGACGGCCGAACAGCAAACGCAGATCGACCAGCACCTGGCCGACGTCGGCGCGCCTTCGCTGTTGGTGGTGATCAAGGATGTTGCCAACGCCCCGGAGAAGATTCAGCGCAGCCTCGACAGCCTGGCCCTCCACGGCGCCCTGCACGCTGCCATGAACGTCGTGGTGTTGACCGACGCGACCGAGCGGCCGGCCACCTTGGTCGGCCCTAGGGTGACCACCCTTGCCATCGGCGCTATGAACACTGCCGCGCTGCTGAATCAGGTGGTCGAAAACCACCGTTTTGACTGGCTGATCGTGATTGACGCCGGCACCCAATTCACGCCGTTCGGCCTCGCTGCCAGCGCGCTGAAGCTGCTCGCATCCCCTGACGCCCGCGCCGCCTTCGCCGACGAAATGCACCGGCGGCCTCGGGGTGGCTTGAGTTCAGCCATGCGCCCGGACTTCAACCTCGACTACCTGCTGAGCTACCCGCTGCTGACCGCAGGTCATTGGCTGTTCCGGCGGCAGACCCTGGTGGACCTCGGCGGCTTCGATGAGCGCTTCGCCGATGCCGCTGAATTCGACCTGATCTTGCGGTTGTATGAGCGTGAAGGCGCCGGGCAGATCGTTCACATCAGTGAGCCGCTGCTGGTCTGTGACCTGCCGGAAGCGGTGGATAATCCTGACGAAATCGCCACATTGCAGCGCCATCTGCAGGTGCGAGGTTATCCGCGCGCGGTCATCGAACACACCCTGCCCCGCCGCTACCACGTGCGCTACGGCCACACCGATCAACCCTTGGTGTCGATCATCGTCCCGACTAAGGATCAGCTGCCGTTTCTGCAGCGCTGCGTCGAAACCCTGCTGCACACCACGCGCTACCTGAATTACGAACTGCTCATCGTCGACAACAACAGCGAAACCCCCGAAGCCCTCGAATGGCTGGCGCGCATCGACGCCCTGGGCTCGGCGCAGGTGCGCGTGCTGCGTTACCCGCACCCGTTCAACTATTCGCGCATCAACAACGTCGCTGCGGCCCAGGCCAAGGGCGATTACCTGGTGCTGCTGAACAACGACACCGCCATCGTCCATACGCGTTGGCTGGACGAATTGCTCAATCATGCGTTGCGCCCTGAAGTCGGCGTGGTCGGCGCCAAGCTGCTGTTCCCCAACGGACGCATGCAGCATGCTGGCGTGCGCTTGGGCATGGACGGCCCTGCCGGTCACCAGCACATCGGTGAGCCCGGGCACATTCAGGGTTACATGCAACGCGTGCAGGTGGATCAGGACTTGAGCGCGGTGACGGCGGCGTGCCTGATGGTCCGCCGCTCGATTTACGAGGAAGTCGGCGGGCTGGATGAAGAGGCCTTCGTCGTGTCCTACAACGACGTCGATTTGTGCATGAAAGTCGGCGCCCTCGGCTACCTGAACGTCTGGACACCCCACTCGGTCTTGATCCACGAGGGCAGCGTCAGCCAGACCCACGTCGACACCGCCACGCAGCAGGCCAAGCGCAAGCGCTTCGTCGGCGAGCAACTGGCGATGTACCGCAAATGGCTGCCGACCCTGGCGAACGACAGCGCCTTCAACCCCAATCTTTCGTTCGACCTGCAATCGGTCGAACTCGAACTCAACATGCCGTTGGTCTGGCGGCCGATGGCCTGGCGCCGCGATCCGGTGGTGCTGGCCTACCCCGCCGGCCTCTGGGCCTCGCCCCATGAGCGGGTGATCGCACCGTTCGAGACGCTGCAAGCCGCCGGTGTTGTGGACGGCATGCTCAGCAGCCAGGCGCTGTCGATTCCCCAGGAGGGTCGCTTCAAGCCTAACGTCGTGGTGTTTCAGGCCCGGCTCGACGCCGACCACCTGCAAACCATCGCCCGCGCCCAGCTGTTGCCGGATGCCTTCGTGGTGCTCGACATCAATGACCTTCATCTGGGCTCCCGGACGCCGGGCGAAGACCCGTTCGCCTTTGATGCCGAGTGCGTTGACCTGCTGCAGAAGAGCCTGCATCAGGCCCATCGCGTGATCGCTTCGACCCAAGTGCTCGCCGATATCGCTCGCGAATTTCACGCGGACGTGCGGCTGCTACCTTCGCGCCTGTCGCCTCAGGTCTGGGGCCACCTCGTCTCGCGCCGTGGCGTGGGTGGCAAGCCAAGGGTCGGTCTGGTCAGCGATCGCTGGCAGCCACAGGATCTGCACATGATCCTCGCCGTGGTCGAGGCCCTGGCAGAAGAAGTGGAGTGGATCGTGATGGGCGATGACCAGGGCGTGCTGCGCAGTCATGCCCATGAATTCCACGACCGGCCGGCCGCCGAGCAATACGCCACAGCCGTCGCCGACTTGCACCTCGACCTCGCCCTGCTTCCCGCCGTGGATAACCTGTTCGGCGCCTGCAAGAACAACATCACCCTGTTGCAACTGGGCGCCTGCGGTGTGCCGGTGATCTGCAGCGACGTTCGCGCCTACGCCGGCGACTTGCCGGTGACGCGGGTGCCGAACACGCTGGAGGCCTGGGTCAACCTGATTCGTGCCCACACGATGGATCTGGCCAGCGCGGCGCTGCTCGGCGACGACTTGCGCGAGCAGGTGCTTCGCGACGGGATGTTCGACGACGCGGCTGTTCAGGCCTGGCGCGAGGCGTGGCTGCCCTGATACCGGCGGCGGCTCATCAGTCGGCCGTCATTGAGTTGCTGGCGGATTGCTTCCTGCGGTAGCCGCCCGGACTTTCCCCCGTCCATTTCTTGAACGCCCGGTGAAACGCGCTGGGCTCCTGAAATCCCACCAAGGACGCGATCTCCACCACGCTCAGCTCGGTGTCGCGCAGCTTCTGCTGGGCGATGCCGCGGCGAACGTCGTCCTTGATCCCTTGAAACGCGCAGCCCTCGCGCTCCAGCCGACGGCGGAAGGTGGTGGCACTGAGTTTCAGTTCATCGGCCATTTCCAGCAGCGTCGGCCAGTGGCCGTAATGGCTGTTGCGCAGGCGCTGATAAACCTGCGCCGCCAGCCCGCGCTGGTTGCGGTAGCGAATGACCAGCCACTGCGGCGCGGTGCGTAAAAATAATTTCAGCGACGGCAACGACTGCACCACCGGCAGACGCAGGTAGTGACTGGAGAACTCGATTTCGGTGCGTTGCTCGCCAAAACTCAGGTTGAAACCCCACAGCAGTGAGTCGTCGCTGAGACGCTGACGGCGCTGGCGAAACTGCGCGCGGTCGATGCTGATGCGGCGGCCGCCGAGCCAGCACAGCAGGCTGATCATCAACAGCAAGAACGTTTCCTCACCGAAGCGCTGCCGGACCGGGTCGTCCGTGGTGGTGTCCACTGCGAGCACGGCGCGCGAGCCGCGGACGATGAGGCTGCCGCGAAAGTCGCGCAGGAACAGGCCGAAATTGCTCAGGCACTGGCGCAGGGCCTTTTCCAGGTTGGGCTCCTGAATGAGCCCCCGGCAAATCAGGGCGAAGCTGCCCAGGGGCATGCCGTGGGAGTCGAGGCCGAAAAACTCGTCGCCCAGTTCCTTGATCTGAATCAGCCACAACGCCGCAAACGCGCTGGCCGAAACCCGCGCCGTGGGGTCGTCGAGCAGCGCCATGTCGATCTCCGCCGCCTCAAGAACCGACTGCAAACGCAGCGGCTGGTCGCGCAGCGCGTGGACGATCAACTGGACGAAGTAGATCGACACTGAATCCTTTTCCCGCATGACCGCCTTTCCCTTCTTGAATGGTGCACCACGGATCAGGCGCTGATGGTAAAGAACGCCAGCCCATCTGGACAGTTTCGGCATAGGCCCGCCCCGAACGCCGATCTAGACTTGCCCGCAGTCAGCACCGGCCGAAACGCCATTTCGCCGTGCCGCCCCCATAATTCCAATACGTGTCAGGAGTCCCCATGAGCACACCCGAAGTTTTCGTCGTCAGCGCACTGCGTACCGCCATCGGTGGATTCGGCGGTTCCCTCAAGGACGTCTCGCCCATCGAACTGGGCACTCAGGTCAGCCGCGCCGCACTGGCCAAATCCGGGATTGCACCGGAACACATTGGCCATGTGGTCATGGGCCACGTGATCCCCACCGAAGTACGCGATGCCTATCTTTCCCGGGTCATCGCCCTCGAAGCCGGCCTGACCAAAGAAACCCCCGCCATGAACGTCAACCGCCTGTGCGGTTCGGGGTTACAGGCCATCGTTTCGGCGGCGCAGTCGCTGATGCTCGGCGACGCCCAGGCCGTGCTGGCCGGTGGCGCCGAATCCATGAGCCGTGGCGCGTACATCATGCCCCAGGCCCGCTGGGGTGCGCGCATGGGTAATGTGCAGGCGTACGACTACATGCTCGGCGCATTGCACGATCCGTTCGCCAATATTCACATGGGCATCACCGCCGAGAACATCGCCGAGCACTACGGCATCACCCGCGCCGATCAGGACGCCCTGGCGCTGACCAGTCAGCAACGCGCCGCCCACGCCATCGCCGAGGGCCGTTTCGAGGGCCAGATCGTGCCCATCGAGATCGCCACGCGCAAAGGCACCGTCACCTTCGCCCAAGACGAACACGTGCGTGGCGACGTGACGGCCGAGCAGTTGGAGAAGATGAAGACCGCGTTCAAGAAGGACGGCACCGTCACGGCCGGCAATGCGTCCGGCCTCAACGACGGCGCGGCGGCGCTGGTCATGGCCAATGGCGACATGGTCCGCGCGCACGGCCTCAAGCCGATGGCGCGTCTGGTGGCGTATGCCCATGCCGGGGTTGATCCGGCGATGATGGGGTTGGGGCCGATCCCGGCCAGCCGCAAAGTACTGGAGCGCGCCGGCCTGACCGTGGCGGATCTGGACGTGATTGAATCCAACGAAGCCTTCGCCGCGCAGGCCTGCGCCGTTGCCCGTGAGCTAGGCTTTGATCCGGCCAAGGTCAACCCGAACGGCTCGGGCATCTCCCTCGGCCACCCGGTGGGCGCGACGGGGGCGATCATCGCCACCAAAGCGATCCACGAGCTGCACCGGATTCAGGGCCGCTACGCGCTGGTGACCATGTGCATCGGCGGCGGTCAGGGCATCGCCGTCATTTTCGAACGCGTGTAAGGAGGCTTGTCGATGAGCATGCAACACATCGCCGTGATCGGCGCCGGCACCATGGGCAACGGCATCGCGCAGGTCTGCGCGGTGGCGGGTTTCGACGTGACCCTGCTGGACATTTCCGACACGGCACTGGAGCGCGGCATGGCGACCGTGCGCAAGAACCTCGAGCGGCAGGTGACCAAGCAGACGGTCGCGGCCGATGTCGCCGAAGCGGCCCTGGGGCGCATCAGCGTCACCACGAACTATGGCCAGTTGAATGGCGCGCAACTGGTGATCGAAGCGGCCACCGAGAACCTGGAACTGAAGCTGCGCCTGCTCAAGCAGATCGCCAGCCATGTCGACCGCGAGTGTGTGATCGCGTCGAACACCTCGTCGCTGTCCATTACGCAACTGGCGGCCAGCGTCGAGCACCCCGAGCGGTTCATCGGCCTGCACTTCTTCAACCCGGTGCCGATGATGAACCTGATCGAGGTCATTCGCGGTTTGCAGACGGCGGACACCACCCACATTGCGGCGATCAAGCTGGCCGAGCGGTTGAACAAGACCGCGATCACCGCCGGCAACCGGCCTGGTTTTGTGGTCAACCGGATTCTGGTGCCGATGATCAATGAAGCGATTCTGGTGTTGCAGGAAGGCCTGGCCACCGCTCAGGACATCGACGACGGCATGCGCCTGGGCTGCAACCAGCCCATTGGCCCGCTGGCGCTGGCTGACCTGATCGGGCTGGACACCTTGCTGGCGATCGTCGAAGCGTTCAACGAAGGCTTCAACGACAGCAAATACCGCCCCGCTCCGCTGCTCAAGGAAATGGTCGCGGCGGGGTATCTGGGGCGCAAGACCGGGCGTGGCTTTTTTGTTTATAACTGAATGAATCCGGATGTGGGACAGCGTGTTTCTGGTAGGACTGGCTTTAGCCGGGAAAGCGTCGGTGGTCACACCGCTAAATTGATGGCGGTCAATCCGGCCTCTTCCCGGCTGAAGCCGGTCCTGCATAACGCGTTCGCCAGCAAACGCGCTCCGACCACCTAAATGTCGCCACTCAATGTGAAAACAGCGAATTCCCGACCTTGCCCGCCATCTTTTCCGGTTTGATCAAAAACCGCGCCAGCGCTGGCAGCAGCCACAGGGCGCCGAACATGTTCCACAGCAGCATGAAGGTCAGCATCAGGCCCATGTCGGCCTGGAACTTGATGGCCGAGAATATCCAGGTGCACACCCCGATCGCCAGACAAAGGCCAGTGAACAACACCGCTTTGCCGGTGGACTTCAGCGTCTGGTAATACGCTTCCTGCAACGGCAGTCCCGCCCGCAGGAAACTCTCCAGTCGGCTGTAGATGTAAATCCCGTAATCGACCCCGATCCCCACCCCGAGCGCCACCACCGGCAGCGTCGCAACTTTCACGCCGATGCCCATGAACGCCATCAGCGCGTTACCCAGCACCGACGTCAGCACCAGCGGCAGGACGATGCACAGCGTCGCCGCCCATGAACGGAAGGTGATCATGCACATCACCGCCACGCACACGTACACCAGAATCAGAATGGTCAGCTCGGCCTGCTTGATGACTTCGTTGGTGGCCGCCTCGATCCCGGCGTTACCCGCCGCCAGCAGAAACTCCAGGCCATCCTTGTTGTTCTGCTGAGCGAACTCCTGCACCGCATGCACGGCGCGATCCAGGGTTTCGGCCTTGTGGTCGTTGAGGAAAATCAGCAATGGCGCCAGAGAACAGGTGTTGTTGTACAACCCGTCGGCGCGGGAAATCGAGCTGTTCAACACGTCCTTGTTGCGCGACAGCGACTCCCATTTCAGGTTGCCTTCGTTCATCCCCTTGATGACCTGTTTGGACACGGTCACCAGGGAAATCGCCGATTGCACCCCTGGCGTATTCTCCATTTTCCACGACAGCTCGTTCATCGCCGACAGCGTCTGGTACGCCGAACAGCCTTCAGGCGGCGTCTTGACCATCACCACCAGCACATCGGAGCTGGTGGAGTAATTGTTGATGATGAAACTGTTGTCCTGGTTGTAGCGCGAGTCCGGCCGCAGTTCCGGCGCGCCTTGATCGAGGTCGCCAATCTTCAGGTTATGGCCGTACCAGAGGCCGCCCACCAGCGCGACCAGTGCCAATGTCACTGACACGCGGGCGACTTTTGGTGCGGCGAAGTTCGACAGCAGACGCCAGAACGGATGCTCGCGCACGGCATCCTCTTTACTGCGCACCACGGCTTTTTTGCTGATGCCAACGTAGGAAATCGCCACCGGCAGGAGGATCAGGTTGGTGAACACGATCACCGCCACGCCAATGGACGCCCCGATGGCCAGCTCGCGGATCACGCCGATGTCGATGATCAGCAACGTGATAAAACCCACAGCGTCGGCAAGAATCGCGATCATCCCCGGCAGGAACAACTGGCGGAAGGTGCGACGTGCTGCGGTGAGCGCGCTGTCGGCATCACTGGATTGCAGGGCGATGCCGTTAATCTTCTGCACGCCGTGGGAAATACCGATGGCGAAGATCAGAAACGGCACCAGCATCGAGTAGGGATCAAGGCCGAAACCCACCACATGCATCAGGCCCAGCTGCCAGATCACGGCGATCAACGTGGTGCTCAACACGGCGATGGTGCTGCGGGCGCAGCGGGTGAACCACATCAACAGGACCAGCGTGATCAGGAACGCGATGCCGAAGAACATCACCACCATGATCAGGCCGTCGATCAGGTCGCCAACCTTCTTGGCGAAACCGACGATGTGAATCTCGACATTGGGGTTCTGCGCTTCGTACTTGTCGCGAATCTTCTCTTCAAGCTGGTGGGAGAACTGACGGTAATCCAGCGGCAGCAGCTTGCTCTGGTCGTTGGGGTCCGGGTAGAACTCCTGCAACGGCACATCGACGATGCTCGACTTGAAGTTGTTGGAGACCAGACGCCCAACCTGCCCGGACTTGAGAACGTTAATGCGCAGCTTGTCGAGGCTCTGTTGCGAGCCGTCGTAGCTCTGCGGAATCACCTCGCCGCCGGCAAAGCCCTCCTCCGTCACTTCGGTCCAGCGCACGCTGGGGCTCCACAGCGACTTGAGCCCGGAGCGGTCGACACCGGAAATGTAGAACACCTCGTCGTTGATCTGCCGCAGGGTCTCCATGTACTCCTTGGAAAAGATGTCGCCCTGCTTGGCCTCCACCGAAATGCGCACGGTGTTGCCCAGGTTCGCCAGGTCGTTGCGGTGCTCCATCATGTTCTGAACAAACGGATGCCCCAGCGGAATCATTTTTTCGAAGCTGGTGGACGGGCGCACCAGGGTCGCTTGCCAGAACAGAAAGATGCTGACCAGCAGGCAGATGCCGATCACCGTCTTGCGGTTGTTGAAAATCAACTGCTCCAGGCGCGTCGGCTTGTCGTGGTGTTGTTGAAGGTTGCTCATGGAAACGTGTCCTCGCCTGCTTGTTCTTATTGTTGAGCGCTGTCAGCGCCCGTCGGCGAGGTGACGCGAACGCCGCCCTGTCCCACCAGAACCAGATTGCCTTTGTCGTCCTCGGCTACGCCGGACAACGAAAGCCGGTCGGGGCGATTGGCAACCGTGAAGCTTTCGCCATCGTCCGTGCTGCGCATGACGCTGCCGCCGTTGCCGACCAGCACGATAGAGTTGTCCGGCATCAGTGAGGCGTTGGCGATGCTGAACTCCAGCGGGCCGCGCTCACCCTGTAGCGGGACGGGCTCCCAGGTGGTACCGAAATCGGTCGAACGAAACAAATTGCCGCGCAGGCCGTAAACCAGCAGCGTGTTGGATTCCGCCGTGCCTACCGCGCCGAACAATGAGCCCTGATAAGGGCCTTCGAGTTTCTCCCAGGTCTGGCCGTCGTCCGGGGAGCGGAACATGCTGCCCTGTTCCCCGACCACGAACAGGCCGGCGTCCTTCACGAACGCAATGCCGTTGAGGTGAAACTGGTCTTCGTTGTCCAGCCGGTCGCCGATGTCTTCCCAGTGCTGGCCGCCATCGGTGGTTTCCAGCACCGCCCCGTAGGCACCCACGGCAATCCCGGTGGTCAGGTCCTTGAACCAGACATCCAGCAACGGCGCTTCGCGTTTGAGGTCTTCGAACTGTTTGGTCCAGGTGGCGCCGGCATCGCTGCTGGCCAGGATCTGTGCATCGTGGCCCACCGCCCAGCCGTGTTGCTCATCGACGAAATACACCGCCGTGAGCATCTGGCGCGTCGGCACTTTGGCTTGGGTCCAGGTTTTGCCCTGGTCATCGGAATAGAGAATGTGGCCGCGATCCCCCACCGCGACCATGCGCTTGCCGGCATGGGTTACGTCCAGCAGCAGGCTGCGGGAGGCTTTCGCGGACTCGAGGGCGTAGACGGCGGAATCGCCAGCGTTCGCGGGGGCGTCACCGGGTGCGGCGGCGGACGTGCTGTCAGCAGCCAAGGCAGCGCCACAGAAGAGGGGAGAGATAAATAGCGACAGAGCAGCGTGGAGAGGCAGGCTCTTGAAAAGCATCCGGGCGCTGAAATGGCACCGAATGACCGCAAACCGAGTGCGCCGAATGACGGGCTCACGCATGAAGCTACCCCTTTCTTTATTTTTATTGGGTGCTCCAGAAGGCCGTTTAACCGCGCAGACGCTCTAGCCTGCACGCGACGTGGCCGTACCGAAGCGACCCCATCCTAGTCAGCTTTGGAAACGTATGACAATCGACATGACGTTATCTTTTGTTAAGCAGCGGGGCGCTGATTGGCGTGTTATCACTGGGAGTGATTGACCGAATTCACCGTGTGTAGCGTCGCTGGGCCGTGGAGCTCCCATTCAGGCGTCAACCGTGCCGGGCCGCTCGGCACCAGCACGGTTGTCGGCTTGGCTCAGAAAGCGTAAGTGAGCGCCAGCGTGGACATCGTCGTCCTGGCAGACTGACTGCCCGCGTCACCTGCAATACGGAAGCGATCGCCGCTGTGGGTGTCCTTGATCAGCGTGTTGCCTTTCGCCTCGGCGTACACCTGATGATCCACACCCGCCCTCACCGAAAGCTGCGGACTCACGCGGTAACTGAGCGCAACCGCCAGACTTTGCATGCGGCCGTCGTTCCCGTAGTCACCGTCGTAGGTAACGCCGGTGACATGATGTCGATCGTGATCCCGCGCCCGAACCCACTGGCTGTATTTGAATCTGCCTTCCAGCGTCCAGTTGCGGAAATGGTAGAGACCGACCAGCCCCACATAAGGCGTGTCGTAGGTCTGCTGATAGGAAATGCCTTTCTCCCCCGCCGGAAATTCTCCGGACTCGTCGCGGAACCCTTCGTCCGACGAATAGGTGTAGCGCCCGCCTTTCGCCGACCAACCAAACTGGTTGCGCTGATAACCGAGCATCACGCCCAGTGCCACATCCTCACGCTTGAGCGCCCACGCGGTGGCGGCGAAATCGGCCTGCCAGGCTTTGCTGACCTGAGTGTCCGGATGATCGGAATAGTGGCTCCAGTCGCCGCGATCTTCCTCCAGCCAGTCGTAATCCTTCAGATGCCCATCGCCCTTCGCCACCCGCGTCCAGCCGTTCAGATCAAGGGACAGCCAGTTTATCGGCTGGTACTTCACGCCCAGATGAAGCGTCGGCACCTGCTTCATGCTCCAGTTCAACTGGCTGATCTTCTGCCCGCTTTCAACGTCGTACACCTTTTCCCGCGCCTGACCATTCAACAGCCCGACACCCAGACTCACCCCAACCGCCCCCAGCTGGAACTGCTCCTCGCGGGTCGTCTGCGCTTCGGCTGACGCCTCGGCGTTAAACGCAGCCAGCCCTGCCCATAACAGCGTATTCCTGCCCTTCATCACCCACTCCGCACTCTTCTTATTGAGATTTTTGCCCAGCGCCGCACGCCGCTGGACAAGGAGCGAAAGGATGAAGCGCCGCGAAGGAAATCTCTGCCGGGCGGTTCTGAAGGAACTGCGTGAAAGCTAAACGTTGGCGTTGGGAAATTGCCTACAAAGCCGTCGAAGGTCTGTTCAGTGACGCAACAATTTGCGCAATGGCACCCCATCCTTGAGCACCGGCGACTTGATGACGATGTAGCTGAAGTACTTCGAGATCCCGATGTTTTTGTCGAGCAGGCTTTCCACCACTTCCTGATAGTGCTGGATGCTGCGGGTCATGAAGCGCACCAGGTAGTCGTAGCCGCCGCTGATCAGGTGGCATTCCAGCACTTCGTCCACTAAGCGGATGTTGGATTCGAACTTGGCGAAGTCTTCGCGCTTGTGGTCGCTGAGGGTGATTTCGGTGAAGACGGTGACCGAATCGGTGATCTTGGCCAGGTTCAGATGCGCTTTGTAGCTAGAGATATAACCGGCCGACTCCAGCCGTTTGACCCGCTGCAGGCAGGGGCTGGCAGAGAGGCCGACGGCATCGGCGAGGCTGACATTGGTCATGCGGCCGTCCTTTTGCAGTTCGACCAGGATGCTGATGTCGATCCGATCCAGTTTTACGAGCCCTTCCATCACGTACCTCTTGACTGCCGTTGTAAGACAATCTTCTAGCAAAATCAGCGCCGTAAAGACAGCTGATGCTGCGCCACCAGGTCGGCCATGCTGTTGATGCAGTACTCCGCCGCGCAGGGCGAAGGCTGACGCGCCCGGTGGCGGCCGATCAGGCAGCGGTCCAGCGCGGCGAAGGGCTCGACCGACGGTCGCGTTACGTGCAGGACCGGTTGCACCTGATCGCCCTGATCCGTGAGCCATTGCGGACCTTCGGCCAGGGAAATGAAATCTTCCGGTGCAATTCCCAGTCGCTCGCACAGCACGCCGCGATCCTCGGCATCGCGATCACCGCGCACCAGCAGTCGATAGAACTTGCGCAGGTAGAGCATCGCCCCCGGCGCGTCTTCGAACAGCGACCAGTTGCCCGCTGAACGGGCAAAGCTCATGCCCTCCTCCCAACTGGCGTGCAGGCCCCACTTTTCCGCCAGTTGACGATGGGCGAAGCACAACAGGCCACTGAAACCCAGCTCGGCGAAGCGCGGATACAGGCTCGCAACCACCGCGCTGAATTCGGCCAGCACATCATCCCTGGCCGGCTGCCCGCCGCGGCTGTCGAGCAGCGGTTGCAGCGCGGCCCAGACACCCGAATCGCGATCCACCAGCACTTCATCGCAATCGATCAGTAACGCTCGGTACTCTGTCAGTCCAAATCCTGTCAGCCCCAAATCTGTCAGCCCCATGTGGATCGAACCTCCCGGATGCATCTGGCCCGTTACGGGCAAGGCGCTACTTCAATTCGAGTTCAAGACCCGTGCCAAGGCGGCGTCGAGGATCTGCACGGCTTCGTCGACCTGGGCTTCTGTCGTCACCAGCGGGGCGAGGAAGCGCAGCACGTTGCGGTAAACGCCGCATTTGATGACCAGCAAACCACCGGCACGGGCTTCGTCGATCACCCGTGAATTGAGGTCGGCGTCCGGGGTGCGCGCGGCGTCATCCTTGACCAGCTCGATCGCCAGCATGAAACCGGTGCCGCGCACGTCGCCGATGCGCGGGTAACGCGCCTGCAAACCGATCAGGCCCCGACGCAGGCGCTCGCCCAAAAGCTGGCTGCGCGCGAGCAGTTGTTCTTCCTCAAATGCATCGATCACCGCCAGTGCCGCCGCGCACGCCAGGGCGTTGCCGCCGTAAGTGCCGCCGAGGCCGCCGGGCAGCGGCGCGTCCATGATGTGCGCCTTGCCGACCACACCCGACAACGGCAAGCCACCGGCGAGGCTTTTGGCGACGGTGACCAGATCAGGCTGGATGCCGGCGTGCTGGTAGCCGAACCAGGTGCCGGTGCGGCCGAAACCGGTCTGGATTTCGTCGAGGATCAGCACGATGCCGTGCTTGTCGGCCAAGGCGCGCAGGGCCTGGAGAAACTCCGGCGGCGCGGTGAGGAAACCGCCATCGCCCTGCACGGGTTCGATCAGAATTGCAGCCACGCGGTCCGGTGCCACTTGGGTGGCGAGCAATTCGTTCAGCGCGGTGATTGCGTCAACGCTGCTAACGCCGCGATACGCGTTCGGGTACGGCGTATGGAACACTTCCGGCGCAAACGGCCCGAAGTTCTGCTTGTAGGGTTGGCTCATGCCGGTGAGCGTGGTGCCGAGCAAGGTGCGTCCATGGAAGCCGCCGCGAAAGGCGATGACCGCTGAACGGTTGGTATGGGCACGGGCGATCTTCACCGCGTTTTCCACCGCTTCGGCGCCGGAGGTGAAGAACGCGGCCTTGTAGGCTTCCTGCCCGCCGATCATTTCGCACAGGCGCTGGGCCAGGTCGAGGTAAGGCGTGTAGGCCGCCACCTGGAAGCAGGCGTGGGAGACTTTTTGCAGTTGAGCCTGCACGGCCGCGACCACTTTCGGGTGGTTGTGGCCGATGTTGAGCACGCCGATGCCGCCGACGAAATCCAGGTAGCGCTTGCCATCCACGTCCCACAATTCGGCGCCCTGGGCGCGGTCGATCACCAGCGGGTGCGCGGTCACCAGGCCACGGGGCACAAATTGCTCGCGCTGACGGAGCAAAAGAGGGGTTTCGTCGACTTTGCTGTTCATGGCATTTCCCATCGTGAGTCCGGCAACCTGGAGGCGGTTGCGATGCTGTTCAGGTTACGGCGTGCGGGCAACGCACTTAGCCGAACTTGGCCCGTGAGAAATTCGGATCAACTGTTTTGGCCCCGCCTTTCAACAGATCCTGCGCCGGGCTTGGGGGATGATGTGGGCTGGCTCCCTACACTTCCCTTCAATGTCCTTTCAGCAGGAAACGCCCATGGCCTTGCTCTACAAAGCCGACCCCGCGCGCGCGCCACACTGGCAGACGCTGTTCGCCGAACACGCCCCGGACATCGAATGGCGCGCCTGGCCGGACATCGGCAATCCCGAAGAAGTCGAGTACCTGGCCGCCTGGCAGGCGCCGGATGATCTGACGCAGTTGCTGCCCAATCTGAAGGTGCTGTTTGCGCTGTCGGCCGGGGTCGATCAGCTGGATCTGTCGCGGTTGCCGGCGGACCTGCCCGTAGTGCGGCTGCTGGATCCGGGCATTACGCGAGGCATGTGCGAATACGCGACGTGGGCGGTGTTGAGTCTGCACCGGGACATGCTGCGGTACCGCGAGCAGCAGGCGGCGCGGCGTTGGCAGGCGCATCTGTTGCAGCCGGCAGAAAATCGGCGCGTGGGGGTGATGGGGTTGGGCACCCAGGCGCAGCAGATTCTGGCGACGCTGGCGCCGGTCGGGTTTGCCTTGTCGGGCTGGGCGCGCAGTGTTCATGAGATTGAGGGGGTGGACTGTTTTGCGGGTCAGGCGCAGTTGTCGGCGTTTTTGGGGCAGTGCGATATTTTGCTGTGTGTGTTGCCGTTGACGGAGCAGACGGAGGGGATTCTGGACCGGAATCTGTTTGCGTTGCTGCCGCGGGGTGCGGGGCTGGTGAATATGGGGCGCGGCGGGCATCTGGTGGAGGGGGATTTGCTGGAGGCGCTGGAAAGTGGGCAGTTGGGCGGCGCTGTGCTGGATGTGTTGCAGATGGAGCCGGCGGCGGCTGATCATCCGTTTTGGGGGCACCCGCAGGTGGTGTTGACGCCGCATGTGGCGGCGATGACGCAGCCGGCGAGTGCGTTTGGGGTGTTGCTGGAGAATATTCGGCGGTTTGAGCGGGGGGAGCGGATGGTAGGTCAGATAGATCGAAACCGGGGCTATTGAGATCCAGATCAAGATCAAAAGCGTCGGCCTAACGGCCTCGGGTTTCGCCTTCGGCGAGTTACTTGGAAAAGTCGAAAGTCGCACCATCCCCAAGTAACCAAGGGTGCTTGCTCCTGGTTGGGTTCCTCCTCCGTCGGAATACCCTCACTTCGACGACGCTCCGTGGGCACGCGCCGAACGGACATCCATGTCCGCAACGGCGCTCTCGCCGCATCCATGCGGCTCGACCCACTGCGCGTCGTCTGCGTTCGGCCTGCACCCAAGTCGCGATTTGTGGTGTCTGGACTGTTTGTGTATGAGGATCAAAAGCAGATCAAGGGCTTCCCGGCTGAAGCCGGTCCTACGGGGATCGCCGCCCCTCCCACTGACACCCCGCATGCTTTTTTAGTGGGACCGGCTTTAGCCGGGAAGACGCCAGTCCAGTCGCCAACAAGTATGCGACTTGCAATACAACGCCCTCTCTGCTGAGCCAGTCCCACTGAAATCTAAAGCCTTTCCGTCCGGCAACATCCCGGAACCCCCACGCCGTTGACCACTCGTCGACCCGACCGCATCCTCCGCCGCCTCAAATTGGCAGGCATCAACAAGGTCATGTTCAAGGACGACAAAAAAGATCCCTTTGGGGACGACTCGATTTTCAAAGGGCTTCCCAACGGGGGCGCGTCATGGACACCGTGGAATCCGCCTCCCGAACCCGTGCGGGTGCCCACTCCGATGCCAGAGCGCTGGCCGGCCCCGAAGGAGCGCACGGACAAGGTCTTCTCCAAATCCTGCACCGGGGAATGGTGCAGTACTGACGCCGGCACTGAGGTAGAGCCCGCCTCCAACTTCGGCGCGATCATGATGGCGGGCGCCATGATGCTGCCCTCCGCCTCCAACGCCATTGCCGCCGCACTCGGCGCAGACATGGGACTGGGCCGGATGGCCGGTGGCGGCATCATGCAGCGCAGCCACACCTGGCTGCTTCGCGGAGCCGGCGGCCCGGCGAGTCTGTTCATCGTCGGCATGCTCCCGGCGAAGATGGGCGACGGCACGCTCTACACCGACGACGAATTGCGCAACCTGACCCAGGCGACAACGCGGGTGCGTTTCCAGTTGCGCCGTGATGCAGAAGGCGAGTTGCAGATCTACGGCATCCATTCCAAAGCATCCGGCGACGACTCGGTCCGCACCGTGCAAGCCCGCTGGAACGCCGACAAAAGTGCGATGGAAGCCCATCTCAACGGCATCACCATCCTCATGACGCCCCGCCTGGGCCGACACGGGAGACTGGAACCGCTGGTCTACCCTGAAAACAGCGATGCCCGATTAGGCACCATCCTCGTCCACCCGATCCCGGAAGACTCCGATAGCCAACTCGAAGGCCTCCCCGGCGACGACATCACCGCTGAAGACTGCATCTTGGTCTTCCCCGCTGATTCGGGGCTGAGGTCGATGTACGTGGTGTATGCGCGGCCGTTTAATGGGGATCATGGGTATCATCCGCCTCCGCTGGACCTCCCAGGCTTTCCAGACGCCAAGAAAGCAGACAGTAAAACAATGGTCCAGGGTGGTGGAGCGAAGCGACGACGCTGGAAAGATCCCAAAGGCCGAATATTTGAGTGGGATAGTCAGCACGGGACTGTCGAAATGTATGACAAACAAGGCAAGCACTTGGGGGAGTTTGATCCTCAGAGCGGCGAGCGAACCAAGCCGGCCAAGCCCGGCCGTAAAATTGAAAAGTGAGAGTTCTATGTTCCTCTATATATTTGGATTTTTGCTCGACAGCACCGAAGACGACTCGCTGAAATTTGAAATGAAGATAGATCCGTCGTTGAATGACGAAATCGTAGCGCGGCTCGGCCATGCAAGCCTAAACGCGATGGCGGAAGGTGACTGGCCGCTGACAAACGAGCAGGTCACAATGCTGTCTTCAATCACGGGACGCCAACTTCCGACCGATCTGAAGCTCCTGATAGGCGCCGTAGCGTGAGCACAGCACGGGGCCAACCACCCTCTGGATAACTTAATGAGGCGCTCCAACCAAAGCATTCGCGAGCAAGCTCGCTCCCACAGGGACGGTGTCCGGGCATGAAATTTTGATCGTTCCCACGCTCTGCGTGGTAATGCAGCCCCGGACGCTCTGCGTCCCTGTGGGACTGGCTTTAGCCGGGAAGGCGTTAGCGGCCATACTGAAAAATTGATATTGCACACACCGGCCTCTTCCCGGCTGAAGCCGGTCCTACTATTGGAACGCGTATGTAGTGGTCAACTAATTCCGGACACCTCGATAGGTGGTTTCAAGGCCATCGTCCGTTCGTAAACGGTCGGTGGCAGATAACCCAGTTTCGAGTGCAGCCGCTCATTGTTGTAATACCCAACGATGT